>CAJMEW010000021.1:0-43530 GCA_905212545.1 uncultured Collinsella sp. | reverse complement strand
TTTTGGTTAATATTTTTTCCTTTTTTACCTTTTTAAATGCGTTGCTTTATGTGGCCCCTATTTACCCCGCCACAATGTTGTATTTGCGTCTGGGGCCGTTTTTTTAAACACATGCCTTTTCACTTCGCCCCCCACGCCATCTGCCCTCTCGTGCGATAATCCTCCGCAGAAGTCACCGACAGCAGAGGGAGTTTGTGATGAAGGTTCTTTTGGTCAATGGCAGCCCCAAGGCAAACGGCAACACCGCCCGCGCACTCGCCGAAGTCGCCGAGCAGCTCATTGCCGAAGGCATTGATACCGAGGTGTTTCAGCTGGGCGCCAAGCCCATTCGCGATTGCATCGGTTGCGGCCAGTGCGGCAAGCTCGGCGGTCGCTGCACCTTTGACGACGACGTGGTGAACGAGCTCATCGCTGCCGCCGAGCAGGCAGATGGCTTTGTCTTTGGCTCACCTGTCTACTATGCGCACCCCAGCGGGCGCATCCTCTCGGCTCTCGATCGCGCCTTCTATGCAGGCGGGCATGCCTTTGAGCACAAACCCGGCGCCGCAGTCGCCGTCGCCCGTCGCGGCGGCACGTCGACCACCTTCGATGTGCTCAACAAGTACTTCACCATTAAGCAAATGCCCGTGGTTGCTTCCACCTACTGGAACAACGTGTTTGGCCGCGTGCCCGGCGACGCCGATGGGGACGCCGAGGGCCTTGCCACCATGCGAAACATCGGCAAAAACATGGCCTGGCTCCTTCGCTGCATCGAGGCAGGGCAGGCCGCCGGTATCGACGCACCCGAGGCAGATCGCGCAACGACCAACTTCATTCGTTAGAACGGCGGAACATACTATGAACGTGCAAATCTTCGGCACCAAGAAGTCCTTTGATACCAAGAAGGCCCAGCGCTTCTTCAAAGAGCGCCGCATTAAGGTGCAGTTTATTGACCTTAAGGAAAAGGAGATGAGCAAGGGCGAGCTCACGAGCGTGATGCAGGCGGTCGGCGGCATCGACAAGCTGCTCAACCCCAAGGCCAAGGACGAGGAGACGCTCACACTCATCCAGCACCTCACCCCTAGTCAGCGCTTCGACAAGCTGCTCGAGAACCAGCAGGTTCTAGCCGAGCCCATCGTGCGCAACGGCAAAAAGGCCACTGTCGGTTATTGCCCCGATGTATGGGGAGCCTGGGAGTAGCCTGTGTTATTTGCCAGCGCGTGGGTATAAGAGCAGGCGTTTGGCATATGATTCAACTGTAAGCCATGTCTAACAAAGGAGGGCACATGCCCAACAAACCCGTGAAGATCATCATGCTTACCGGATACCTCGGTGCCGGCAAGACCACGCTGCTCAACCACATCCTCGCTAACGACGGCGGCATCCGCGCCGCCGTGATCGTCAACGATATCGGCGAGATCAACGTCGACGCCAGCCTTATCGCCGACGGCGGCCTTTCCGAGACCGACGACCTCATCCCGCTCACCAACGGCTGCATCTGCTGCACGCTTTCGGACGACCTTGCTAACCAGCTGCAGGGCATCGCCGATTCGGGCAACTTCGACTACATCATCATCGAGGCTTCGGGCATTTGCGAGCCTATCCCCATCGCCTACACCATCTCGAGCTTCTGCGACGAGGCCAAGGTGGGCGGCGAGCCCAAGCTCGCGCTCGACAACATCGTGGCCGTGGTCGATTGCGCCCGCATGTACGACGAGTTCAACGGCGGCCGCGACCTGCTGGCTGAGGATATCGACGAGGACGACATCGAGAGCCTGCTCATCCAGCAGATCGAGTTTTGCTCCACGCTGATCCTCAACAAGACCGATACCGTGAGCCCTGAGCAGATCGCCGAGCTCAAGGCCATCGTGCGCAGCCTGCAGAAAGACGCCGTGATCGTCGAGGCCCAAAACGGCGAGGTCCCCATGGAGGAGCTGCTCGATACCGACCGCTTCGACTTTATGCGCGCCTACAACTCCGCCGCCTGGATCGAGGCCATGGAGCATCCCGAAGAGCACGACGACCCCGAGGTGCTCGAGTACGACATCGAGACCTTTGTGTACTCGCGCCGCAAGCCATTTGACCTGCAGAAGTTCACCGATTTTGTTGAGCAGGAGTGGCCCGACGAGGTCATCCGCGTCAAGGGTCCGCTGTGGCAGACCGGCGATCCGGACATGTGCTACATGTTTGAGCAGGCCGGCCACCAGATGCGCCTGATGGAGAACGGCCTGTTTGTCGACTCGGCGCCCGAGGGCGAGAAGCAGAAGATCATCGACGAGAACCCCGAGATCATGCAAATTTGGGACGACGAGACGGGCGACCGCATGACGAGCCTGTGCATCATCGGCCGTCACATGGACAAGGATGCGCTCATCGCCTCCCTCGATGCTTGTCTGACCGACTGGCACCGCGCCTAGGTTTATCCAAGCGGGCATTTTTCCGCCTACGTAACCGCCAAACCACCACGAAGGTGCCCTTCGTGGTGGTTTTTCGTTCTGAGCCAAGGAGATTCATGTTCAACATTGTGCTGTATGCGCCCGAGATTCCGGCCAATACGGGCAATATCGGCCGCACCTGCGTGGTCACCGGCGCCCGGTTGCATCTGGTGGAGCCGCTGGGGTTTTCGCTCGATGACAAGACGGTACGTCGCGCCGGCCTGGGCTACTGGCAAAACTTGGACGTGACGACCTATGCCGGCTGGGAGGATTTCCTTGCGCGCAACGGTCTCTCCCCCGCTGATGGTCGCCTGCATCTGCTGACCAAAAAAGCACGCCGCACCTATGCTCAGAGTACCTACCGCGATGGCGACTACTTGGTCTTTGGCAGCGAGAGCTCAGGCATTCCCGAGCCACTGCTTGCCGCGGCGTCCGAGCGCTGCGAGCGCATCCCGATGCTGCGCGATTGTGACTCACTCGATAACGCCGAGGCCTGGGAAGCCCACGAGGAATCGCTGGGACATACCGAGGACAGCCACGAGGCCATCCTTCGGCAGGATATCTGCGGCAACTTCGTCAATCCGGACGACTACCGCATCAGCGCGCTCAACCTCTCCAACAGCGCCGCCATCGTCCTCTACGAGGCCCTGCGCCAGACAGGCTTTCCGGGAATGTGACAAAGGAACTGTTCCTTTGTCACATTCGGTTATAGGTAGCGGCCGGTGATGCTTGCGGGGCAGGCTGCGATGTCGTCTGGCGTGCCGGCGCAGACGATTTGCCCGCCTGCATCGCCACCGCCCGGGCCCATGTCGATCACGTAATCGGCGTTACGGATAAGGTCGAGGTCGTGTTCGATCACGATAACCGTGGCGCCCTTGGCAACAAGGCCGTCGAACACACTCAGCAACACCTGAACATCGAGCGGATGTAGTCCGATCGTGGGCTCGTCAAACACAAACACGGCATCATCCTGCATGCGACCCATCTCGCTCGCAAGCTTAAGACGCTGAGCCTCGCCGCCCGAAAGCGCCGGCGTGGGCTCACCGAGCGTGAGATAGCCCAAGCCAAGGTCGTGCAAGGTCTGCAAGCGCGTCTGAACTTTCTTGAGCCCCACCGTGGCGTCGATGGCCTCGTCCACACTCATGTCCATGAGCTGCGGCAACGTAAGCAGACTCCCGTCCTTGCCCTCGCGATGGATATGCGAAGCCGCGTCTGCATAACGTGAGCCGTGACATGCCGGGCAGACGATTTCGACATCGGGCAAAAACTGCACGTCGAGCGATATCGAGCCCGTGCCATCACACGTAGGGCAGCGCAAGGCGCCGGTATTGTAGCTAAAGGCGCCCGCCTTGTAGCCGACTGCCTTGGCCTCGGGCGTACGGGCGAAGGCGCGGCGCAGCTCATCATGGATGTCGGCATAGGTTGCCACCGTCGAGCGCACGTTGGCACCGATGGGTGTAGCGTCAATCAGGTTTGCGTGTGCGATACCTTCGGCATCGACCCAACGCAAATGGCTTGGCAGGCGCTCGCCATCTGCTTGCGCCTTGAGTGCCGGAATGAGCGTCTCGAGCACCAACGTCGTCTTACCCGAACCCGAAACGCCCGTCACCGCAACGAGACGGCCGCGCGGGATATCGACTTCGAGCGGCTTGACGGTATGGATGGCATCGGTTGCCATGCGGATGTGGCCCTGGTCGAACATTTCCTCGTCAGCCACCTGCGGACGCAAGCGCTTAGGCTCGGCGCGCAAAAACGGCGCGATGCGACTGCCCTGCGATTGTTCGACCTCGTCCACCGTGCCAGCGGCAATCACATTACCGCCGCCCGCTCCGGCGACGGGGCCCATCTCGACCAGATAGTCGGCTTCCGCCAGCACGCGCGTGTCGTGGTCGACAACAACCACGGTGTTGCCGTCATCCACCAGATCGCGCATCACGCCTACCAGGCCGTCGACATTGGCAGGATGCAAGCCAATCGAGGGCTCGTCCAGCACATAGAGCACGCCCGTCGATCGGTTACGCACCACGCGAGCAAGCTGCACGCGCTGGCGCTCGCCCGTGGAAAGCGTGGCACCGGCGCGGTCGAGTGAAAGGTAATCGAGACCCAGGTCGACCAGACGACGGGCCGTGTTCAAAAACGAATCGCAGATATCCGTCGCCATGGGCTGCATCTCGGCCGGCAAGGATGCGGGCACCCCGCGCACCCACTCAATCGCCTCGCCCAATGTCATGGCCGCCGCCTGCGCCAGATCGATACCGCGCACCTGGGGCTGGCGCGCAACCTCGGAGAGACGCGTGCCGCCACAGTCACGGCATGGCCCCTCGCGCAAAAAGCGCGCCACGCGCTTGAGGCCCTTGTCGTCCTTAACCTTGGCGAGCGCATTCTCGACGGTATAGACGGCGTTGTAATAGGTAAAGTCGAGCGGCGTGGCGCCCTCGCCGTTTTTGGGAACGTAGAGAATGTGCTTCTTAACCGCCGGGCCGTGAAACACGATGTCGCGCTCTTGAGGCGTGAGCTGGTTAAACGGCACGTCGGTGCGCACGCCCATCTCGCCGGCCACCTGCTTCATCAGGTCCCACATGAGCGTGCCCCAGGGAAGCACCGCGCCCTCGTTGATAGTCTTTGACTCGTCGGGCACCAGGCTCGCCTCGTCCACCTCGCGCATGACACCGGTTCCGCCACAGGTGGGACACGCGCCACCGCTGTTAAAGGCAAGGTCCTCGGCGCCCGGCGCGTAGAACTCGCGGCCGCACGCAGGGCACGTGAGCGACAGGCCCGCAGCTACGTTAAGGCTCGGCTCCACACGCGCCCCGCAATGCGGGCACACGTGATGGGCGCAGCGGCTAAAGAGCAGACGCAGGCTGTTGTTGAGCTCGGTCATGGTGCCAAAAGTGGAACGCACACCCGGCACGCTGGGGCGCTGATGCAATGCGAGCGCCGCCGGCACGTGCAGAACCTCGTCCACCTGGGCATGCTCGGCCTGCGTCAGGCGACGTCGAGTATAGGTGCTGAGCGCCTCCAAGTAACGACGCGAGCCCTCGGCATAAAGAACTCCCAGTGCCAGCGAACTCTTGCCCGAACCCGACACGCCGGCAATACCCACCAGCTTTCCCAGCGGAATATCGATATCGATATCCTTAAGGTTATGGACACGTGCGCCACGTACCTCGATAGCCTGCGGGCTCATCTTCTGTTCCGTCACCTTTATCACCCTACTCGTGCCATAAAATGCGATCGCGAATGTACGCGCCCAGCATGGGCACGGTAAACCGGACGAGGCCGTATCCGGCGGCCTCGATGACGCGCTCGCGAATCAGGCTTGCACGATATTTACTCGCCCAGCTCTGGGTGCGATCGCAACGCTCAATGATGTCCGCCATGCGCGTCGGCTTACCCTCGTCAGCAGCCATGGCCTCGATAAAGAGGCGTTGCGGACTGCGCAATCCATAATACAGGGGCGCGTCGACCGCTTCGTAGAACTCAGAGATGGCATCCGCATGGCCAGCCTCGACATCGCACCTTTCAATGACCTGCGAGTTGCGCCGGACGGCAGAGCGCCACATGTAATAGCCCACCAACTGGACCATATAGGGATGCCCCATGCTCTTGTGTGCCGCAAGGTCCGCCGTCTCCGTGTCAACGTAAAGACCAGCGTCTTTGACCGTCTGGATATATGAATCGCGCACTTTGGGCAAAGAAATCGCCCCCAGCGTACGCTGCTGGGCGCGGCGCAGAAACGTTACGCTCGGCTCTTCGAGCAAGTCATCAACCATACTGGGCAAGCCGGCAAAAACCAGCGCAAGACCGCGCTGGTCGCTATCGGGCAAGCCCGTGGCATCTTGGTCTCCAAGCACTTGCTGATAGAGAACGGCCAGCGCCGCCAGCTCCTCGATAGACGCAGACTGCGCCTCGTCAATCGCAAACAGTATGCCCTTGCCTGGCCCGAGTTTCTTGAGGCGTTCGTTGACCAGCCCTCGCAACGTCTCGCCTTTTGCTCGCGCCGCCTCAACCGACATCCGACCAAACGACGGACCGAACTCCATTGACGTCACAACAGGCTTATTCGAGCGAAGCGCCTCGGCCAAGCGGTCGCATAAGCCAAGCGAAGCGGAATCGGAAACAACCGCCCATCCGCGCTCGCTGGCCAGACGTTGCAGCTCCCGCAGGAGAACTGTCTTGCCGCAGCCGCGGTTTCCCGTAATGAGCATGAGCCTGCCCGGCGCTCCGGCGCCGTTATCGAGCCCTTCCTCGAAATCTTCGATGACCGACTCGCGACCTATGAGTATCGGAGGCCGCTTGCCAGCCGTGGGCTTAAAGGGATTTGGATTCATGTCGGCCTCCTCGGATTGGCAAACCTAGTAATAGTTATACCAACTTATACCGAGTTATACCAATAGCATGTGAAAAAGGAATTGTCCTTTTGTCACATGTGGCCGAAAAACTCGGCATCTGCTGCTCGCCAGGGGCGGAAGGTGGCGGGATCGATCTTTACGTGCGCCGCAGCGGGTACGTTGTACCATTTGACCGTGTAACCGGCGCCGTGAGAGCAAAAGACCGAATCGGGCGTGTTGGGCAGATCGGCCTCGGGCTCATAGGCGGCCGTCTCGATTACGCGCTCGGCATCATGGCAAGCCGTATAGCCGGCGAACTCCAGGTACAGATGACCGCGACCGCTCGTGTAGGCAGCCACCTCCAGCGCGTAATCCTGCACCTCGGATGCCGGCACGCGACCCACAAGCTTCGCCCGGTCTCCCGCCATCGTCGGCGGCTCGTACTCGGCACCCATGCGCGTGGCATCCGAGAGCGCCCGGCCCACGCACTCCCCCGGTACCTCGAGCTCAAAGCGATACCACGGCTCCAGCAGCACCGCCGCGCCGACCTCACGCGCCTGCATGAGCCCCTGGCGAATCGCGCGGTACGTGGCCTGACGAAAATCACCGCCCTCGGTATGCTTGGCATGCGCGCGGCCGCCCGTGAGCGTAATGCGTACATCGGTGATGGGCGAGCCGGTCAGCACGCCCAGGTGATCGCGCTCCATGGCGTTGGTGAGCGCCAAACGCTGCCAGTTAAGATCGAGCTCGTCGGTCGAGGTCACGGTGCCAAACTGCACGCCTGAGCCCGCTGGCAGCGGCTCCAGGCGCAAGTGCACCTCGGCATAGTGGCGCAGTGGCTCAAAGTGGCCCACGCCCTCGACCGGCTGCGAAATAGTCTCCTTATAGAGAATGCCGCCAGACTCAAACGCAACCGAAAGGCCAAAGCGATCGGCCAACACCCGCTGCACGACCTCGAGTTGCACGGCGCCCATCAACTGCAAATGAATCTGCTCAAGATGCGTATTCCAGCTTACGCCGAGCATGGGATCTTCATCCGCCAGCTCAGTCAACGCTTTGAACACCGCGTGGACATCGTGTTCGCCCGGAAGCACCGTATAGGTGAGGACCGGCGCAATGACGGGCGCATCGCTCGCAGGTTCCGCGCCCAGGGCATCACCCGGGCGAACGTGCGCAAGACCCGTCACGGCACAAATACCGCCAGCAGCAACTTCTTGGGCAAGCTCATACTTTTCGCCGTTATAGATGCGCACCTGGTCGATCTTTTGCTCCCATGCCTCGGCGCCGGAACGTCCGTCAATCATCTGCTTGGCATGCAGCGTGCCGCCGGTCACTTTAACCCAAGCCAAGTGCTCGCCGCGATCCCCGCGGCTGACACGATAGACGCGCGCGGCAAACTCCGGAAGCCATGCCTGTTCACGCATCAGCGCGCATATGTCGTCCAGCAGCTCGTCCACGCCTTGGTCCTTGAGCGCCGACCCGGCAAAGCAGGGAAAGAGTTTGCGCTCGGCAACCATGCGCGACAGCGTTGCGACAGAAAGCTCGCCCGCCTCAAGAAACTCCTCGAGCGCTTCTTCGTCTAACGCGGCAGCGTCCTCCTGAACGGCCCCGCCCGCCAGCAGTTCGCTGGCATCCAAGCAGCCCTCGGAGAGACGTTGCCCAAGTTGTGCCAGCAAAACATCGCGGCCGGGATTCTCCAAATCGATTTTATTGATATAGATGAACGTCGGGATGTCATAGCGCGCAAGCAGGCGCCACAGGGTTTCGGTGTGCCCCTGCACGCCGTCGTTGGCGCCCACAACTAAAATCGCGTAGTCCAGCGCGCGCAATGTGCGCTCCGCCTCGGCCGAAAAATCGACATGCCCCGGTGCATCCACGAGCATGACGTGGGTATCGCCATGGTCGAGCACGGCCTGCGACGAGAAGATCGTAATGCCACGCTCACGCTCGATCGCGTTCGTGTCCAGATGCGAATCGCCATCGTCCACGCGGCCGCGCTTGCGAATGCGACCCGCGTTGAACAACATGGCCTCGGCCAGCGTGGTCTTGCCGGCATCGACATGCGCCAAGATTCCAACGACCGCTTGCTTCGACATGGCTCTCCTCTTATTGCAAGCCCATCGCACGCGGCAACGGGCATCCTCGTTCCACACTGGATGATACAATGTACGGGCCGGCGGGCGAAGCGAGCCCTATCCCCCGACCGAGCTCATCGCCCCGCGTTGCCGCGCAGCGATTTTCGTAGGTTCGCGCCTTGCGAAAGCCGGCACCTCCCCTTTTTGTCTGCCCGGGCTCATCTGGGGCGATAACAACGCGAGCCCCACAACAACGCGTTTTACCAAAAATGGCCCCACTCGGGGCCATTTTCATTTCGGTGAAACGCTGGTATGTGACTCGGCCTTTATGCCTCGCGCAGCCAATCAAACGCGATGCGCGGCGTACCGTCCGACACATATACGATACCGGCGCGCTTAAACCCGGCCTTGGCGATGGCTCCCTGCATGGGCAGGTTGTCCTGATGCGTGTCGATGCGCAGGTGATCGGCACGCTCCTTGGCAAAGGCAAACATCGCAGCCGCAACGCCATGCGTGGTGCCGTCGGACGCCACACGGTGCAGCACGGCGTACGGAGTGTCGCTACGCCATTGGCCATCCTCAATTACGTCATAGCACTCGTCTGGGCCCGGCAAAAAGGCAAACGTCGCCACCACGCGGCCGTCAACTTCGCACACATAGCTGCCACCGGCGGCGATATCGGCAGCCAGCTGCTCGGCAGGAGGCGTGCCCTCGGGCCACTGCGTGGCGTTGCCATGCGCGCGCATAAAGGCGCGGGCCGCGTCATAGATAGCCATGACGGCGGGAATGTCGGTATCGAGGGTTTTTCTGATCATCACGCGGCGACCTCACGTTTATTGGTATCACTTTGGTTGAGCAATGATACCAACGTTTTGAGAAGGGCGCGAAGCAGATGGGAAGCAAAAAGCGAGCCGCCTGGTCAAAGGCCAAAAGCGAGTTTTTGGGCGCTGCTACCGGCGGCGATATGAGCGACCTGTTTGCGCGCGAAGACGAGCGCCGCGACGCCCTGGACGCCGAGCGCGATGAGGCCTGGCGCTACAAGTCGTGCGAACGCAAAAACCGTTACGACACGCGCGCCGAGGCCGAGGCCGTTATGGCTGACTGCGAAAACCACGGGCGGCGTGGTTTGGCCTGCTACAAATGCGAATACTGCGGCGGATGGCACCTGACGTCGCACCCTTGGAAATAGGCGCAGCTTCGGCACGGCACTGACGGAGCGCCAGCTATCGCGCGCAAGCTACGGGCGCGGCGGTACCAAAACATCGTAACGAACGGCCTTGCCCGCAAGCTGATAGCTCGGCTTAACGCCGGCAAGCAGCGGACCCTTCACCGGCCGCTTGATAACGACCTTGCGCGGGCGCACCGCAAGCGCAGCTTCGACCAGCGTTTCCTCATCGGTACACGGCTGTTCCAAATGGTGCAAGAGCTGGAACTTCTTTTTAACCGCCGCGCTCTTGGTGCGCTCGGGAAACATGGGGTCCAGATACACCACGTCGGGAGCCGCGAACTCGCCCTGCTCGATCAGCTCAGTTACATGGCGAAGGCCGGCAATGCTATCCTCGCCCGCATGTAAGCGCATGCGCGCCACGGCTGTCGCAAGCGCCGGATCATCTGCCGCGCGATCCAGGGCATCCTTGAGGAGCGCCGCGATCACGCAATCCTGCTCATACAGATCGACAGTAAAGCCCGCGGCCGCCAGCAGCAGCGAATCCTCGCCAAAGCCCGCCGTGGCATCAATCGCCCATGGCCGCTCGATGCCTTTTGCGCGCGCAGCCTTTACCAGCAACTCTTGTTGCAGACGGCCCTGTTTAAGCCGCGGAAGCATGCGGGTGAAATCGGCGCGCAGCTCCATCGTGCCGTCGGTGAGCGTGAGGCCCTCGGACTTCCCGATCAGCTCAAGCCCCGCGGCCCGAGCAACAGAAAAGGGATCGACGACGCCCATGGGTACTCCTTAACAAGCAAAACGAATACGTGAGTGCCGTTTGTGTCGGCACCCAACCGTTCGCTATTGTCCCACATGCGACATGGTCCACAGCATCGCAATGCAAAGCACCGCCATCAATCCCGTGCACACGGCAGCGATCACAGAATCACCCATGCGCCTTCCCAACGACCGCGGCTCACGCACTTGCCCTGCTCCGTACATCATGACTCCTCCTTGAGACCAGCTCCTTGTTACGGCCTCATCATCGCAGCGCCGCACATGGGCTGCCATCGATTTGGCTTACGTCCAGCTTTCCTTTTTGAAAGGTTGGACCGTACAGGCAAGAGACGCTTTCAAACGCATGCATCGCCCCGTTGAACTACAATGTGCTTCACGATATGTGCCGCAACCTGGGTGCGACAGATTCTCCGCGCCCGCATCGAAAGGACCAGCTATGAGCGCCGCTCGCAAGACACTCAAAATCCTTGCCCTGATTTATTTTGTTCTGGGCATCGCCAGTCTCGTCATTGGAATCGCCGGTATCGCGACCGGCAACCTCGATTCCATGTACGGGTCGAACGCCATGCTCGCCGCGGTCGTGCTGGTCGCCAAGGGCCTCATCGATCTCGCCGCGGGTGTTGCGGGTATCAAGGGCGCCAACAAGCCTTCGCAGGTGGATGGCGCGTTTAAGCTCGGCATCGTTGCCGCAATCGCCACGATTGCGCAGGCCGTGCTCACGCTTCCCGCGCTCGGCGGCAGCGCCGTCAATATCGTCGCCTTTGTCATCGTGGTGTACGACCTGTTCTTTGTTCAGCAGGCACACGCCGTTAAGGCCGAGAACAAGGACCGCCTGTAAGCGCTCGCGTCTCATAACCTCTGCAGCCAAGCAACTAAAAAGGGCCGATCGCGCATCTCCGCGGTCGGCCCTTTACGTTTGCCCAGATAAAACCTGCCAAAATAAACCTGTCCCTTTTTGACAGGTTAGCTGTGGCGGTACTCGGCGATGATGAAGTCAATATCGGTTTGAAGGGTGTCCAAGTTTGCCAGGCGCTCTTTGTCGGCAGGGCGCGTGCGGTAGTAGTACGGCGTCATCTGGAACACCGCCTCGATATCGGCCTGGATCTGAAGCGTAATATTCGCAGACACCCGCTGTGTTCCGACCAACTCGAGCCCGGTGGTCTTCGGCAGTTTTTCATCGTTGAGATATGGCGTATCGTAGAGCACTTCCTTGAGCCCAAAGAGATGACGGGCACCCGGCACCACGGTATAGAGCGAGCCCTCTGGCGCCAGCACGCGGGCAAATTCGCGCTCGTTAAAGGGAGCAAAGAGTTCGGTCACCATATCGAAGGTGCCATCGGCCACGGGGATATCCTTCATGTTGGCCACAAAGTAGGTCGCATCGCCGCGCTTGGCGGCCAGGCGCACCATCTCTTTGCCCAGGTCGAAACCGTAAGCATCCACGCCCGGCACCGCGCCCATGGCGCTGGTATAGTAGCCCTCGCCGCAGCAAATATCGAGCAAGGTCAGCTGCTTGCCCGTAGACACCCCGTGCTCTGCCGCCCGCTCGTGCACCAGCTCGACCATCGCATCGCGCAACGGCGCGTAGTATCCACGGTTCAGAAAGTCACGACGGCTGCGCGCCTGCGACTTGGGATCGCCCATGGAGTCGCCGCTCTTGGACGAGCGCAGTAGATATAGATAGCCCTCGCGCGCACGGTCAAACCGGTGTCCGCCCGCGCATGCAGCACCGCGCTCATTGTCCGCCAACGGCTCATGGCAAACGGGACACAACAACATGGCAACTCCTTAGCGCGAACAACACAACGTCCACCATTGTCGCACGCCTTCCCCACCTAGTCATTGGGGACGTTCTTGAATGACTAAGGAGTGTCCCCAGCTGCCGACAGAAAAGGAACGTCCCTAAGTGCCGACTGGTTGCATTAGGAGTATCATCGTCTGCGCAAATAAGCACGAAAGAGCATGTTAGAGATTGAGAGCGTATGGCCGATACCGCATCTAAGCACATTGACATGACCACCGGATCTCTGTGGCGCAATATTCCCCTGTTCGCCTTCCCCGTGGCCGCCACGAGCATCTTGGAGCAGCTGTCGAACCTCATCGCCACGGTCATCATCGGTAACTTCTCGGGCGACCAGGGAACCCTCGCCATGGCGGCGGTCGGCTCCAATGTTCCGCTTACCAGTCTTATGCTCAACCTGTTTATTGGCATGTCGCTTGGCTCCAACGTGGTCATCGCCAACGCTATCGGCCGCAACGATCAGAGCATGGTCAAACGCGCCGTCCATACCTCGATTTTAATGGCGCTCGTAGGCTTTGTCGTCATCGCTCTGGGCGAGATCTTTGCCGAGCCCATGCTCGCCGCACTCAACGTGCCTGCCGAGACCATGCCGCTCGCCTCGCTCTACCTGCGCGTCTTTTTGCTCAGCCTGCCCTCGATCTTGCTCTACAACTTTGAGGCCGCGATTTTCCGCTCCGTCGGCATCACCCGCATGCCGCTGCAGGCGCTTGCTGTGTCCACCGTCCTCAACATTGGCCTAGACCTCATCTTTGTCCCCGTACTCCACTGGGGCGTCGCGGGCGTCGCCATCGCCACCGCCATCGCCTACACCGTCAGCGCCGCCACGCTCTTTATCCGCCTGCTCAAGACCGACTCCGTCGTCCGCGTCACCCCACGCGACCTGGCTATCGACCCCGTCGCCCTCAAGCGCATCGTCAAGATCGGCCTGCCCGCCGGCATCCAAAGCGCCGTCTTTGCCGTCGCCAACATCATCATCCAGTCCGCCATTAACAGCCTGGGCACCGAGGTCATGGCGGCATCGAGCGCCGCCATGAGCCTGGAGTACGTGTGCTATAACCTGCTCAACAGCTTTAGCCAGGCTTGCACCACCTTTGTGGGACAAAACCACGGTGCCCGCCAGATCGACCGCTGCACCAAAACGCTTAAGGTCTGCCTGGTCGAAGGCGGTATCGTTGCCCTCACCACGATTATCGTTATTGTCGGTCTGGGGCGCGAGATCCTATCGCTGTTCAACAGCGACCCCAACATCGTCTCGATCGGCTATATCCGCGTGTGCTCGATCTTCCCGGCGTACGCCTTTAGCATGTTCTACGAAAACATGTCCGGCTACCTACGGGGCTTTGGCATCTCGCTCATGCCCGCCCTCATCACCATGATCTGTGTCTGCGGCATCCGCTTCTATTGGGTATTCTGCGTGTTCCCGCACTTCCGCACCTTTGCGAACATCATGATGGTCTACCCCATCAGCCTGGGCACCACGGCGTTCTTTATGGTCGTGGCGGTACTACTCTGCCACCCGGCACGCACCTATCGCGCCACCAAAGCCAAAGCAACAGCCCGCTAAACAGCGCACTCAACGCCACGCCAGTCATTAATTGACAATATGCGAGCTCATGTAGTCGATAAAGTGCCTCGTGGCGATGGGCATGGTGTCCCAGCTGCGCCAGGCGGCCACCACGTCGCGCGAGGGGGCATGCACGATAGGCCGCACACGGATATCGGCTTGCACGCCCTCAACGGTACGGCGATAAAGCATACTCACGCCCAGGCCTTCCTCCACCATCGCCATGATGGTGTAGTCGTCGGTCACCTCGCTCGTCACGTGCGGCGACAGCCCATGCGCCGCGAATGCATCGAGCACCAGGCTCTGTTCGCCTTCATCCAGCAGCACAAACGGCTCGGACGCTAGGTCAGCGAGCGTCACCTTTTCCTTTGCCGCCAGCGGATGCGCGGCCGGCAGCAGTGCCACCAACTCGTCGTGATAGACCACACGCTTCTCGAGCCCAGCGGTAAATCCGCGTGCCGTAAAACAAAAATCAACCACGCCATCGTGCACCCACTGGGCGTTGCGCGTGTAATCGCCCTGCTTGAGGGTAAAGTGTACGCCCGGGTGCAGGGCCCCAAAGTCGCGGATCACGCGCGGCAACACGGTTCGACTCACGTTGGTAAACGTCGCAATACGAATATCAGTCGAGGAAAGCCCCAGCAGCTCCTGGCGCTTGCCCTCGAGCTCGGCCTCGGCGGTCACGATCTGGCGCAGGTACGGCAGATATTGTTTGCCGTCGCGCGTAAGCGAAACGCCCTGCTTACCGCGCTCGATAAGCGTGGTGCCCAGCTCGCGCTCGAGCGCCTTGACGGCCTGGCTCACCGCACTTTGCGTATAGCCCAGCTCGTCCGCCGCACCCTTAAGACTGCCGCGATCGACCACCATACAAACAATCTGATACCGCGATGCCATCGTGCCTCCACATCGATGTAGCCGTAAAACGTTTTGCCAGGGCTTCTTCTGCCAACATTAGTATTTCTTAATCATACTGAAGATACATTCGCTTTACTACATCCACATCTGAGAGCAGAATCCTTTTTACGAAACCGTTCTGTAACAAAAGGAGTCCCATGGATCGCAAAAAAGCAATCGCGCTCTCATTTTCCGTTCCCGTCGCATGGGGCTTTTCATACCCCCTCATGAAGATCGGCATGGACAGCATGAACGCCACGAGCATCGTCGCGCTACGCTGCATCATCGCCTTTGTGGCCTGCCTGCTGCTCTTCCACAAGCACGCGTTGCGCATCAACCGCGACCTTATGGTCCGCGCCGCCATCATCGGCGCCATTATGGCAACCGAGCTCACCTGCATGTGCCTGGGCTCCAGCCTCACCTCCGCCTCCACTGCCGGCTTTTTGCAGAGCCTGACGGTCGTGATCGTGCCATTTGCCAACGCCGCCCTGCTGCGCCGTGCCCCCGAGCGCAAAGTGCTCGTCGGCACCGCCATCGTCACCTGCGGTATGTTGCTGCTCTCGGGCGCCGACTTCACCAGCCTGAATCCGGGCGCGATTATCATGCTACTCTCGGCCTTTATCTATGCCGGCCACATCATTGTGGCGAAGCGCTTTGTCGAAGATGTCGACCCGCTGGCTCTGGGCGTTTGGCAGCTGGGCTTTGGCGGCTTGTTCTCGGGCATCGCCGCATTCGCCTTTGGCGGCTTTACACTTCCCAGCACGCCGAACGAGATCGTCGTTATCGTTGCGCTCGCACTCATTTGCTCTGCCTATGGCTTTATCACCCAAACGCTCGTGCAGCCCCACGTGCCTGCCGAGACCACCGGCTTCGCTTTTTCGCTCGAGCCGGTCTGCTCTGCCGTCTTCTCGTTCTTCCTGGTCGGCGAGGTCCTGAGTCCCATCGCCTTCTTTGGCGCCGCCCTCATCCTCACCGGCGTCATGGTGGCAACCGTCGAGCTTCCGCGCCTCCGCGCACATGGACAGGCTCACATGGCAGGAGCGCCCGAGCGCGTCTCGTAATCCCCACTCCTTATGCAGCCGCGGCATAAAGGCAACCGGTGCGCCTTTACAATAGATGCCAACAGAGCATCTGCCATAAAGGAGCCCCATGGACACCGCAACCCGCGACCGCAACATAGCAACTTGGTTGGGCGATGCGCCGCAGCCGGTACGTGACACTACGAACCAACTGCTCGAGCGCATCGCCCTTTTGCGCACCGAGCAGACCATCTACCCGGCACAAGACGACATCCTCAATGCCCTCGCCTACACGCCGGCCGACCAGGTCAAGGTTGTCATCTTGGGTCAAGACCCCTATCACGGGCCCAACCAGGCCATGGGGCTGTCGTTCTCGGTCCCCGCGACGCAAACCAAGTTGCCGCCAAGCCTGCGCAACATCTATAAGGAGCTCAAAGCCGATCTGGATTGCCCCATTCCCGCCACGGGAGACCTAACGCCATGGGCACAACAGGGCGTCCTGCTCCTCAACACTACGCTCACCGTGCGCGAGCACGCCGCGAACTCGCACGCCAAACTGGGCTGGAGTACCCTGACCGACTATGTTATCGAACGCTGCTGCCAGCTGCCCCAGCCGGTCGTCTTTTTGGCATGGGGCCGCTTTGCCCAGCAAATGGTTGAGGGCAAGCTCGACGCGATCGGCGCGGGCAAGGCAACCGGCAAGTTCCGCCTGGCCTCTACGCACCCCTCGCCGCTTTCGGCCAACCGTGCCACGGCAGAACTCCCCGCCTTTATGGGGTCGCGCCCCTTCTCGGCAGCCAATCGGCTACTCGAACAGCACGGCTCGACCCCCGTCAACTGGACTTGCCTCGGCTAAAAATCGATACATCAAAAATGCGCCCGACGGCTTTCCATCGAGCGCGTTTCCTATTCGGGCCAAATAAATTGTGTGCGGCCGGCCTCGCCGCCATCGATTAACAGGCTCTGCCCGGTCATAAACCGGTTGGTCATGCCCACAAAGTAGATCCACTCGGCGATCTCTTGGGCAGTGGCCCAGCGCTTAAGCGGCGTGAGCTCCATAATCTGGTTCCACAGGTGCTCGTCTTCCATCACACAACGGTTGAGCGGCGTGATAACGCCACCCGGGTCCACACTGTTGGCGATGGCCTGCGGCGCCAGACGGTTTGCAAGGTTCTTGGTGTAGGCGATAACGCCACCCTTGCTGGCGGCATAGGCGGGAAACTCCGATCCCGTATGCCCGCTCGCCGACCCCACATTGACCACGGATTTAATAGCCGGCGCCGGCTTGGCGGCGAGCCCCTCCCCCACAAAGGCGTAGCGCTCGGTCACGTTGATGGTGCCACGCAGGTTGGAGGCGATGTCGTCGGCCGAATCCTGCGTACCGGCAACATTCACGATTACCTGGGGTTCAAGGTCGTCCGGAAACGCGTCCGGCTTGCGGACATCAACAATCAGATGGCGGTAGTGTTCGTGTTCGATCGCCGCCGGCAGCAGGTCAAAGCCCACGACCTCGTGGCCCTCGTCCAAAAAGCGCTGCACGCACGCGGCTCCGATACCGCCCGAAGCGCCCGTGATCAAAACCCGCATACTTGCTCCTTAGGCGGTTGCGTGACGCTCGAGATACTCAGCGCCTACATTCTCACGCTCCCAGCCGCGCACGACCTTGTAGCCCACGGGGCTCAGGAAGACCTCGCACAGCAGCTCGGCAACAGCGCCGGTCAGCGAGCACATAAGGACCTGTACCCAGGTCCAACCAAAGAACGTATGGCTCACTACAATGGCAAAGACCAGGTTGTCGATAAACTGGCCAACACCCGTGGACACATAGGAGCGGAAGGCAAAGCTCGCAAAGTTATTCTTTTTGAGCATACGGCCGAGCGACTGGTTGAGCGTGGAGTTAACCACGGCAGAGACGAGCATTGCCAGCGAAGAGCCCAGCACCACGTACCAGGTGCCGCCGATGGTGGCGTTAAGGGCAGTGTTAACCTCGATCATGCCCGTGTCGTAGTAGGCGCCCCACATACCGGGCGTGAGCGAGCATGCCCAAAAGCACAGGCTCACGGCCAGGTTGACCAGCAGCGCGAGGATAGAGATTTTGATGGATGCCTTGGCGCCAAAGCGCTTGCAGATCATGTCCTGGCACAAAAACGAAACCCAGCTCACCACAAAGCCGCAATCGAGTGCCAGATACGGCAGGCTGATGAGCTCTTTGTTGGCCAGCAGGTTCATCATGATGACACTCACGAAAAACAGCGAAACCGTTGCCGCGGGAATGCTCCGCAACAGGACCTTATAGTCCTCCATGACCTTCTTGATCATTATGTACTCCTTTGGTTTTAGGTTTAACGAGCAGGATATCGGACCCGAACTGCTCGGACGCCCCGGTCTTGAGACGACGGTGGGTATGATAGCCGCTCACACGGCATCAGGCAAGCAAACGGCGCGGCAGCCCCGCCAGGCCACCGCGCCGGCACACTAAAACGCTACGTTGCCAAACTCCGACAGGATAAGATCGGGGTTGTGATCGGTTGCCCAATCCACGTTCCACGGACTCGTAAACAGCAGCAGCTTGCCGCCGCGCATGTCCTCGACGCGCAGCGTGTCGCGCGTGAGCGAAAGGCCCGGGATATCGATGGTGTCGGGGTCGTTCTGGATCCAGCGAATGTCCGTATAGGGCAGCGGCTGGCGACGAACCTCAACACGGTACTCGGCCTTGAGGCGGCGCTCGAGTACCTCAAACTGCAGCACGCCGACCACGCCCACGATGACGCTCTCCATGCCGGCACCCAGCTCGCGGAAGATCTGGATGGCACCCTCCTGGGCAAGCTCCTCCATACCCTTGACGAACTGCTTGCGCTTGAGCGTGTCGACCTGCGTAATGCGAGCGAACATCTCGGGGGCAAACGTCGGGATCTGCGGATACTGCACGTGGCGCTTGCCGGAGCACACGGTGTCGCCGATGCTAAAGATACCCGGATCGAACAGGCCCACGATATCGCCCGCGTACGCCTCGTCCACGATGGCGCGGTCATCGGCCATCATCGACGTGCCCGTGGCAAGCTTGAGTTTTCGGTTGCCCTGCACGTGGAAGGCATCCATGCCGCGCTCGAACTTGCCCGAGCAAATGCGCACAAAGGCGATGCGGTCGCGGTGGTTCTTGTCCATGTTGGCCTGGATCTTAAACACAAAGCCACTAAAGTCGTCGCGGCAGGGATCGACCGGTTCGCTGGTGAGCGTATCGGTATAGGCGCGCGGCGTCGGGGCCAGGCGCAGGAACTCCTTGAGGAAGGGCTCCACGCCAAAGTTGGTGAGCGCCGAGCCAAAGAACGCCGGGCTCAGCTTGCCGCAGGCCACGGCATCCAAGTCGAGCTCGTCGCCGGCGCCATCGAGCAGCTCGATGTCGTCCACCAGGTTCTTATGGTTCTCTTCGCCGATGAGCTCATCCATGGAAGGATCGCCCAACTCGGCCTCAACCTCGGCGACCTTCTTGGTGGCGTTGGCGTGACCGTCGCCCTCAAAGGCAATGACGTGACGGGTCTGACGATCGAACACGCCGCGGAAGTTGCGGCCGCTGCCGATTGGCCAATTCATGGGATACGTATTGATACCCAGGACGTTCTCGATCTCTTCCATGAGCTCAAACGGATCGCGAGCCTCGTGGTCGAGCTTGTTCACAAAGGTGAAAATGGGAATGTGACGCAGTGTGCAGACCTTAAAGAGCTTTTTGGTCTGGGCCTCGACGCCCTTAGCGCCGTCGATGACCATGACCGCGGCGTCGGCGGCCATAAGGGTACGGTAGGTATCCTCCGAGAAGTCCTGGTGGCCGGGGGTATCGAGGATGTTGACGCAGGCGCCGTTGTAGGTGAACTGCAGCACCGAGGAGGTAACGGAGATACCGCGCTCCTTCTCGATGTCCATCCAGTCCGAGACGGCATGCTTGGCCGAGCTCTTGCCCTTGACTGAGCCGGCAGTCTGGATGCTGCCGGTATAGAGCAGCAGCTTCTCGGTAAGTGTGGTCTTACCGGCGTCCGGGTGGCTGATGATCGCGAATGTGCGGCGCGACGAGATTTCATCCGACAGGCTTGCCATGCGGATCCTTTCTTGCATTGAGTGCATTACGTCGTTGTAACCGCACTATTGTAGCCGCGAAATCCCGTTTTAGAGCGCCTATCAGGACAAATTCATCAGTTGGGGCCTGGGTAGCCGGCCCAATCCGTATTTACCTCTTGCATAACTGTGCATAGTGTATATATACTGTGCTTACCGGTTATATACACGTGTAGCCCAACAGCTAAGGAGCCGCTGTGGACGTCATCCTATCCAATTCGAGCGACAAGCCCATCTACGAGCAGATATCCTCGCAGGTCAAAGCTCAGATCCTTTCGGGCACACTCACCGCGGGAGCCAAACTCCCCAGCATCCGTGCACTCGCGAGCGATCTTGGCGTGAGCGTCATCACCACCAAGCGGGCCTACGCCGACCTGGAGCAGCTCGGGTTTATCTGCACCGTGCAAGGCAAAGGCTGCTTTGTCGCCGAGGGCAACCAAGAACTCTTGCGCGAAAGTCAGCTCTGCCATATCGAAGAGTTGCTTGCGAAAGCGGCGAGCCAAGCCGAAACCCTGGGCGTCACGCGCGACAAACTGCACGAGATGCTCGACCTGGTAGCCCCCGAAACCATGCAGTAGCCATCTGCAAGAAAGGCTATACCATGCAAAACTTGCTAGAACTTAAAGGTGCATCGCGCCGTGTGAGCGACCGTTTTTCGCTGCGTGATGTCACACTTGCCGTGGAGCCTGGCCAGATTGTCGGCTTTGTTGGTGCCAACGGTGCCGGCAAAACAACGACGATTCGAGCTGCTCTCGGGCTTGTAAAGCTCGATGCCGGCGAAGTGCACCTGTTTGGGCAGCGCTGTGGCGCCGACGCGCCCGATGAAACGCAGCGCCATCTACGCTCCCGCGTCGGTCTTGTCCTGGACACGTGCCCCTTCCCCTCCACGCTCAAGGTGGGCCAGATCGAGTCGCTCGTAGGCCCGGCGTACCCCACGTGGGACCGCGAAACGTTCGCCGGATTCATCAACCGATTTGGCCTCGATCCCAAGACAAAGGTCAAGGACCTCTCCCGCGGCATGGGCATGAAACTGCAGCTTGCCTGTGCACTCAGCCACAATGCCAAGCTGCTCGTTTTGGACGAAGCCACCGCGGGCCTCGATCCCATGGCACGCGAGGAACTGCTTAATGAGCTGCTTGCCTTTGTCGCCGACGGCCAGCACAGCGTGTTACTCTCGAGCCACATTACGTCCGACCTCGATCGCACCGCTGATCGCGTCATCTGCATCGATAATGGCTCGATTATTTTTGACCTGCCGCGCGAGGACATTACCGACCGCGCCGGCATCGCCCACTGCACCCAAGCACAGGCCGCCGAGCTTATGGCTTGCGTCGAAGGCGCCCGTGCCGTCCACCACGCCTATAGCGTGGACGTGCTCGTGCCCAACCGTCGCGAAACGCTCGAAGCCTTTCCCGAGATTCCCTGCGATCGGGCAACCATTGATGACTATCTTCGCCTCACGCTGAAAGGGGCTTCGAAATGAAACGCGCCTTTATGTCCGAGCTCGCCATCGTTCGCACGCTCATCCCGAGCATTGCGGGCGTCGGCCTGTTCATCTTCGTCGTGCTAACCCTTGCCAACGCATCGGACGGCGATTCCGGTATGAGCGCCGGCGCCTGCGCGGTCAGCGCCATGTCGCCCATCATAATCATGAACTCACTGGCTGGCTACGATAACCAAAACGGCTGGGAGCGCTATCGGGCAACGCTGCCGTTCTCGCGCAAAGACATCATCTGCGCACGCTACCTGTGCATTATTGCTTTCTCGGCCGTCATGGCATGCGCCGCCGTGCTTTTGAACATCATCGCCCTTCCGCTCTTCGATCACACGGGCATTCCCTCGACGGGACAGACCGTCTTTGAGATCACAATAGCCTCCGCCGCATCGATGCTCATCTCCCTCATGATGGTGTTTTTGGCACAGCCGCTGTTCTTTCGATTTGGACACATGGAGGCGCTGCGCCTTTCCGTCGGCCTGTTTGCCCTGATGGGCTGCGGTACCATGGCAATGCTGAGCTCTTCCAACCCCATCAGCAACTGGCTCATGTCGATTGCCGGAGCGAATCCCGATCCTGCCGTTCTGGGCTGTTTGTGCGCAGGAATTGCCGCACTGACCCTCGTGCTATGCGCAATCAGCTGCGCCGTCAGCACCAAGGTCTATCGAGCGCGCGACCTGTAGGCACGCGAGTCTCAATCCACGAAGAACGCGATCGCCGCTCCTCCCCGCAAATCCGTGGCAAACGGCATGTCCCCGGCGTGTGCCACCGTGCTACTTGCGCAGCGGCTTGGGCAGCGGAATGCCGGCGGCGACAACGGCGGCGATGATCATACAGACGATGCCTTTGAGCGGGAAGCACATGAGCAGCAGGCCCACGACCATGACCGGCTGACGCATAACGGCGCCCATCGTCGATGCCGTGCAGACGGCGACGCAAAAGACCGGATCGGCGCCGGTGAGGATAGCAAGGCCATAGCCCAGGCTTACGCCCGAGAAAATAACCGGGAAGAAGTGGCCGCCGCGCCAGCCCAAGTTGATAAGAGCGGGGGTCAGCATGGCCTTGACCAGACCGGTCGCGATAAGCACGCCGGCGGGAATGGTCAGATAGGTTTCCATGAGCACGTCGGCTTGCGTCTCGCCGGCAAACATGGTGTAGGGCAAAACCGTGCCGCAGATAGCGAGCGCCAGACCGGCTAGCATGGCCTTGACGACAGGACGCTCCCCTATTGCATGGGACAGTGCCTCGCTTGCATGCTCGGAGACAAAGTACAGCCAACCGCATACGGTGCCGACCAACGCCAGCGGAATGAGCCAGACAAGTTCCAGATTGCCCACCTCGGCGGACTCGAACCTGGGCATGCCCATGCCGCCGCCCACAAGCTGGCCAAGCAGCAGGTAGGTACCTAGACCGCCGGCAATCGCAATGCCGTAGACCACGGTCTTCTGTGCCTTGGGCAGCTTGATCATGATCTCGTCGGACGCAGAGCCCTCGTCGCCGTCGGCGCTACCGGCGAGCGGCGCCACAAAGCCAAAGACGGGCGCGGTAAAGAGCGCCGTCAGCGCGGCCTGGGTGCCCAACAGCGTGAGCTCCCTAAACTCGGCGCCAAAGCGACGCATGCGGTCGCCGACCCAGCTGCACAGACCCGCGATAACGCCGGTCAGGCCGGCCTCCGGTCCAATACTTCCGCCAAACAGCAGCGGCAGCAATGCAGCGAGCGAAAGCTTGCCCAAATTGTCATACGGATAGCGTCCGTCTTGTTTGACCTTGGCCATCACCTGGTTGAGGTCGTCGGTCTTGGTGCCCGTCATCTTTTCGTACAGGCCGATTAACAGACCGCCCAGCAGGCAGACAAAAAACGGGTACGGCAGAAAGCCAAACGGGCCGCTGGCAAGCTCGGGTGAAGCGACGCCCAGCGCGTGCGGAATCTCGGTCCATAGATAGTCGATACCGTGCTCCATCGCAAAAAAGAACAGCCAGACCGCGGCACCTGCGAACGCACCGGTCACGGCAACGCTAGCTAAAAACAGCGCGCGGTTCGTGGGTTTAGCGAGCTTATCCATCGGGTCCTCCCGCGGTCAAAATCGACATAGCTACGTTTTATTGTAGAGCGAGCGTTGCCCGAACGAGCCAACCATCCGCGCTGCAAACGGCACCATTGGGAGTCATAGTGGAGCAGGCTCAAGCCTTATCCGTTGATAATCGAGGCAATCTCGCGCAAATCGTCGGCAAAGTAAATGCCAATCTGGCGCTGCGGGCTCGATAAGCCCTTATCGATCATGTGATCGAGCAACGCCTTGAGGTCGTTGTAGTAACCGTCCAGGTTATACAGGATGCATGGAGCACACAGGTGCCCCAACGACACCGCGGACATGACCTCGGCAATCTCCTCGAGCGTGCCCGTCCCGCCGGGAAAGGCGATGAAGGCATCACCAAGCTCGATCATCTTGGCTTTACGCTCGGCCATATCGCTCGTCACGATGAGGTCGTCGATACCGTCATGTTGAAACTCGGCCTCGATAAAAAAGCTCGGCTCAACACCCGTCACGTGTCCACCTGCCTCGAGTACGCTATCGGCGAGCGCGCCCATCAGGCCCGACTTGGACCCGCCGTATACCAACGCGTGTCCGTTGGCGCCAATCCAGTCGCCCAGCTCCTGCACCGCGGGCAGAAACGCTGGGTCATTGCCGGCACTAGCACCCAGATACACGGTGATATTCATATTCAGTCCCCCTCATCGTGATGCGTAGCGCCCGCTCTAGCGTTGGCGGCGCCGATATTCGCGCACGCGGCACGACAGATCGGCGAGCTGATCGCGATCGAGCTCTTCCAAATGCTCCAGATCATCCATAAAGCGCGCCATGGTGTCCTTTTGACGCATCTTGATAAGCGTATTGCAGTAGTTCACCGCCACGCCCGTGAGCATGGCAATGTAGAAGATGCTGATAACGCTCAGGACAACGGTAATCGCGCGGGCAACCGGTGTCTCGGCCGGAATGTCGCCAAAGCCGATGGTCGAGACCGTCTCAAAGCTAAACCACAGGCCATCGCCAAACGTGAGGGTCGTGGGCTCGGACAGCCAGACGGCCGTCGAGCACAGCAGGTAGAAAACGAGGAACAGCTCCGTAATGCGCACGAAGCCCGCCTGGCGCAACACGTCAGCAAGCGTCCTCAACTTGTTCATCGCGACCCCTTTTCCCAAACAACCAATCGCATTCGCTCGGTATTGTCCCACGCCTCCCCCGCAAACGGAACTAGTCATTGGGGACGTTCTTAAATGACTAGTCAAACAAGAACGTCCCCAATGACTAGTCGTTTAAGAACGTCCCCAATGACTACCAACTGCCGGCAGAAAGGGACTGTCCCCAACTGCCGGGCGGGAGCGTTTAGCGGTGCAGCCGCCGGCTAGGCAGGCTGAGCTGGTATCCTTATGCGGTAATGTCTCGATTCGTTAGGATTGCACGTGAGAGCTACCGTCGCCCTTCGTTCAGTTATATCTCGCGTCCTGGCTATCGCGCTTACCGCGCTCGCCGTACTGAGTTCTATCGCGCCTGTCCAGGCTTTTGCCGATGACTCTAGTCAGCAGGTCAAGACGGTCCGCGTCGGCTGGCTCGTCAGCAACGAGGGCTTCCAGGACGGCACCCCCGGCGAGCGTCTCTCGGGATGGGGTTACGAGTACCTCCAGACCCTGTCGTACTACACGCCCGGCTGGCGGTACGAATACGTCTCCGGCACCTTTACCGAGCTTATGGACATGCTCGAGACGGGCGAGATCGACCTCATGCCCAACATCTCCTACTCCGAGGAACGCGCCCAAAAGTTGCTCTTTTCCTCGAACCCCGAGGGCACCGAGCGCTATTACATCTACGCCAAGCCCGATCGCGACGATCTGGCCAAGGGTGACCCCCGAGCGCTCCAGGGCCTTACTATCGGCTGCAACCCTGGCGTTATGCAAACCTTCGTCGGCCAGCAGTGGCTCGCCAACGAGGGAATCGCCTGCACATACAGGGAGTATGACGGAGGATCCGATCTCTTTAACGCGCTCGCAAACAACGAGGTCGATGCCATCATCATGAACGACACGACCTCGTCGCCCAGCGCCTCCCCCATGTTCTACATTGGTTCGAGCGACTACTATTTTGCCGTCCCCAAAAGCCGCCCTGACCTGATGGACGACATCAATGCCGCCATGTCGGCAATCGCCCGCGTCAACCCACGCTATATCGACGAAGTCAAATCTAACTACTCGGCCCAAAACAGCGGTTCATCATCGCTCAACAGCCCCGAACGTTCCTGGCTCAAAGCAAATGGCAACACCATCACGCTCGGCTACATTACGGGCAAACTCCCCTACTGCAACGAAGACGAAAACGGCGAAATGGAGGGCTCGCTCGCATCGCTTGCGACGACGCTGCACGATAAATATGGCATTACGGTCAAAACCGTCCCCTTTGATAGCTACAAGACGATGTCAAAGGCCCTGTCAAAGGGAAGCATAGACGTTGCGCTGCCGGTATACCGAGATTACTGGTTTGCCGAGCAAACAGGCGTTGCGCAGTCGGTATCGTTGGGGACCATATCCCTCACCGCCATCCACACCGGCAGCGACCTGAACAAAGACCTTCAGAACATCGCCTGTACCAAATCATCGTTTGTCAACAAAAATGCGCTTGAAAGTTTGTTCCCCACAGCGACCGTAACCGAATACCAATCCGACGATGAAGCGTTCGACGCCCTCAGGAAGGGAACGGCGCACTGCATCGTCGCTCCCAGTTCACGCGTAAAGACCATCGGCGACCGTTACGATCTCGAAGACTGCGAGACGACCGAGCTCCCTGACACCTGTGAGCTCTCGTGCTGGATTTCGCGCGGAAAACCCGAGCTGTTGGGAATCATCAACAAGGGCATCATCAATGCCGGAGAATCGCTCTCCGCAAGCAATTTCTCCCCCACGTCGTACACGGCCCAGGAATCCGACACGCTTCGATTCCTTTATCGCAACCGCACCGCTATTGCCGCCACCCTCATCGGTATGTTGTCGGTCGGCATCGTCCTGCTCATCTGGGCGCTCGTGCGCGCTCGAACCGAGCGCAAAAAAGCCGATGCTGCCAACGCCGCTAAGACGGCATTCCTCACGCGCATGAGCCACGACATCCGTACGCCGCTCAACGGCATCCTAGGCCTTATCGAGATCGAGGAATTGAAGGAAGGCGATATGCAAGTCGCCCGCGAGAGCCGTGCCAAGGCGCGCGTTGCCGCCAATCACCTACTCTCGCTGATCAACGACATCCTCGAGATGGGCAAAATCGAAGACCGCAAGCTGACACTGGAGCATGCGCCTTTTAACCTCAAGGAGCTCTGTGACGATACGCTGGTGCTATGCAAGCTCCGCGCGTCCAGTAACGGCATCACAATGCAGGACAATAGTCTGCCGTACGCCACGGGGCCATACATGATCGGCAGTCCCACCCATATCCGACAGATCATGATCAACCTGTTAGACAACAGCATTAAGTACAACAAGCACGGCGGCTCCGTCACCTTTAGCTCAAAGACCAAGCCACTCGATAACGGGCGCGCGCTCTTTTGCTTTAGCGTTTCGGATACCGGCATTGGCATGGCTCCCGAGTTTTTAAAGCATATCTATGAGCCGTTTGCACAAGAAGGTGACAATGCGCGCAGCAAGTTCCAAGGAACCGGCATGGGCATGCCAATCGTCAAGTCGCTTATTGAACTGATGGGCGGTACGATTGAGATTTCGAGTGAGGTTGGCGTGGGAAGTACGTTCAACGTCCAGATTCCGCTCGATATCGACAAGAACCCTCAGACGCGGGCAGATACGGTCGAGAGGGCGCTCGACTGCTCGCTCGCCGACATGAACGTGCTGCTCGCCGAAGACAACGAATTGAATGCCGAGATTGCCCAGGCGCTGCTCGAAAGCGAAGGCATTGTCGTAACTCGCGCCGCCGATGGCAACGAAGCGGTCGACCTATACGTTGGCCGTCCCGCCGGCAGCTTCGATGCGATTCTGATGGACATCATGATGCCAGGCATGGACGGCTACGAGGCAACCCGCGCGATTCGCCTGAGCGAGAAGGTCGATGCAGCCGACATCCCCATCATCGCGCTCACCGCCAACGCCTTCGCCGAGGACGCCAAGGCGGCACACGACGCCGGCATGAACGCCCATCTGTCCAAACCGCTCGACTTTAACAAGCTCAAAAACATACTCGCCCGCATCAAGAAAAACGGATCCGTTTCGCTATAGTTTTTGCAGCAACCACGCACGACCAGGATGGAAGCCAACGATGTTTAGGCCCTTACGTCGAAAGAAACGCGCCATCACTGACGAGGTAGCGCGCGAACTGCTCGCTACCTGCAAGCGCGGCGTCTTTGCCGTCAACGGCGACGATGGCTACCCGTACGCCATTCCCGTCAACTACTTCTTCGACGCCGAGCACGACAAGATCTATTTCCATGGCGCCAAAGCCGGCCACAAGGTCGACGCACTCAAGCGCGATGACAAGACCTGCTTTACCGTTTACGGTAACGAGTGGTACCAGGACGGCGACTGGGCTCCCTACGTTATGAGTACCGTGGTCTTTGGCCGTTGTCGCCTGGTTGATGAGGCGCCTGCATTCATCGAGGACAAAGTCCGCCAGCTCGCGCTTAAGTACTACCCTTCTGCCGAAGAAGTCGAGGAGGAAATCGCCAAAGACATCAAGGGCGTCCAACTCTACGAGATTTCGATTGAGCATCTTTGCGGCAAGCAGATTCAGGAGAAGTAAGCCCCTCAACAGGCCTCATCAATAGCAATATGGCCCGGTTCCAACCCACCTCGGAACCGGGCCATATGCTTATGAAGCGTCGGCGGCTATGTGCGCAAGCGCCTCAACGAGCTCTTGCGAGCTCACAGGCTTGCTCAGGTGCGCGTTCATGCCCGCCTCACGCGAAAGCCTGCGATCGTCGGCAAAGGCGTTGGCGCTCACGGCGATAATCGGCGTGGTCGCGGCATCCTCACGATCGAGCGCTCGAATCCGACGCGTGGCCTCAAGGCCATCGATACCGGGCATCATGATATCCATCAACACCACGTCGTACTCGTGCGGCGCGCTCGCGGCAAACATCTCGACGGCAGACTCACCATCCTTAGCATGCGTCACGACGGCACCGGCGCGGGCGAGCGTAAACTGTGCAATCTCGGCATTCAGGTCGTTATCCTCTACGAGCAAAACGCGCAAGCCCTGGAGCGCATCGCCATCTCCCGCGTCCACGCGCACAGCCTGAGGAATCTCGGAGCGCTCGCACTTCTCAAACGGCAGACGGATGGTAAACGTCGTCCCCTGCCCCAAGATGCTCGTAAAGCTCATGGTTCCGCCCATAAGCTCGACCAACTGTTTGGCAATAGGCGCACCCAGACCAGTTCCCGATGAAGCGCCTTCCACCTGTTGCTCCTCGCGACAAAACGGTTCGTAGAGGTGCTGTTGGAACTCCTCGCTCATGCCAATACCGTTATCGGCGATCGTGTATTCATAGACGGGGGCGCCATCCACTGGCTCCACCTCGCGGCACACCAGGCGAACATAGCCGCCCCGGCGGTTGTACTTGACGGCATTACCGGCAATATTGAGCAACAAGCGCTTGAGGTGCGTCACGCTCACCCGTGCATAGGGATGATCAAGCGTCTGCTGGTCGCAGATAATTGTCACCAGACGCTCCTCGGCCTGGCGCTCCAGAATATCGCGCACTTCACAGTTGAGTGCCACCAAATTTGTGGGTACGAGGTTCAGGTCGACCTGGCCGCTCTCCAGGCGACTCATATCGAGTGCCTCGTTGGCAAGGTCGAGCAGCAGTCCCGACGCCGTCCAGATCTTTGAGCGGCACTCGGTCTGCTTTTGCAAATCGTCCGCATTGGCATCGCCGACCTCGACCATGCCGCGAATGCCGTTGATGGGCGTGCGCAGATCGTGGCTCATGCGACGCAGAAACTCTGTCTTTGCCGAGTTGGCAGACGAGGCCTCACGCGCCGCCTTTGCCAGCTTGTCGCCATAGTCGCGCTCCTGCTGCAGCAAGTCCGTCAAACGTCGGCGATCAGCGCGGCGACGCACCGTCACAACAACGGCTATAACACCGCTGTAGAGCGCCAGCACGCCGGCAGCAACAGCCGCGACGACCTCAAAGTAGCGCCGCGCCGAGGCATAGGTGTACACATAGAATTTGTGCGCTTTTCCAAATGTGCCCAAATACCACTCGCCGTCGGCGTTAACCAATCTGACCTTACCAGCCAGGCATCGATCCTTAATACCGTCGACAATGAAGACGTCCGTCGCAGGCAGATCGAATACGCCCAATACGGTGGGTTCAACGGCATTGGTCGCAACGACCTTGCCGTCGCTTTCGATCACGATATTGCCGCTATCGATGGTTTCATAGCCATCAAGCAAGCTCTGCAGTTTGAGTGTATTGCCTGCAACCGCCTTCGCGCTCTGATGCCTTACCGCGATAACGATGCCCTCGCCATCCTGCCGAGTCACGCAGCCAATGTCTGCGACCGAATCATCCGCAAGCGTGATGCGGGCGGTATAGGACTTAAGCGGATGAGTTGTCACCTCCAGCACGGGTGATTCTTTGAGATACGTAGCGAGCGACTCGTAGCCTACATCGCCCGTCGAGGACTCGGACACCAAATTGCCCGATGCGTCCGTCACGATCAGCGCGCTCACGTTGAACTGGTCGGCATATTGCTCCAGCATGGCGCTATCCACCGAACCGTCGCGCTCCATATCGCGGGCAGCCTCTCCGGCGATCTCCATAACGCGAATCAGGTTTTTGGTCGTATAGGCGCTGTTGAATGCATCGTAGGAAAGGCTCTGCGTCGCCACGTAATCGACAACGTCGGCAAAGCGCTGCTCGGCTTGGGCCGTCATGTAGCCGTAGCTCATCATGCCGGCAGCAACCGAGAGCGCTATCCCCAGCAGAGCGACAAGAAGCCATGCCCCTGCCGAACGATTGTCCCGCTCCTGAGCGGCGTGGTCGGGCGCATCGATCATGACAGGCCCTCCACATTCAAAAATGGCGAAGGGTCATCAAAGTACTTTGACACCAGGCGTTCCATGGTGCCATCGGCAAGCATTTCTTGGTAGGCATGAGTGAGCTTGACGTCGATGCCGCGCGTATCGTTGATATCGAAAGCGGTGCCCAAACCAACCTCTAGCAGCGGCTCATCCAAAATTCGATACGTTACGCCATAGTCTTTTTCGTAGGTGAGCAGCAAGGACTCATGCGCGGCGATGGCGTCGACCAGGCCCTCGACGAGCGCCGGGTTCAGGCACGAACGGTCCGAAAAGCAATAGAGTTCCTTGATCTGCGGAACGTTTTCATTTGTGCGATTGAGCAAAATGCCCTCGGGCTTGGTGGTGGACTGAACCGCCACGATCTTATCCTCAAGATCGGCAAGCGTGTAGATATCGCTCTGGGGATCGACCGCGACCACCTGGCGACTCGCAAGGTACGGGCCAGCCCAACGATACTCGTTTTCGCGACCCGTCATGCTAAAGCTGCCCATGACGCAATCGAGCTCGCCGTTCGCCAGCAGCTCTTTCTTCTTTTCCCAATCGATCAGCTGGTATTTTGGCTTGTAACCAATGCGGGCCAAAGCCTCGGTTAATATCTCGACGTCCAGGCCAACGATATCGCCGTACTCGTCGGCATACACAAACGGTGGATAGAGGTCGCTGCCGACGTTGAGCGTCTTAAGATTGTCGTCCTTGACCTGCGTGGCTTCCAGACCTTTTGATGCAGACGTCGAGGCTTCGTCATTCGACCCAGAGCAGCCAGCTATCGCTACGACAAAAGCGCTCACCACTGCAAGCGCAACGAACAACGATATGGCAACCGAGCGACGGGGTCTTTTCATCGAGCTCCAGACGATCCTGTTTACAGACTGAAATGCTAAAAATAATAGCAAATGAAACCACTCGAGCGCCCAATGGTTACAGACGCATTACCATGCGGGGCCTTCTAGCCGACTTGGCAGAAGGCCCCGCATGCAGCGCACACTTACCGTGCATTAAAAACGTAGCGGTCTAGGCGGTCGCACGCCTCCCTTACGCGCGAAAGCGGCAGCGCCAGATTCACGCGAATGTGGCAGGGTCCGTGGAACGGGCGGCCGTCCTGATACCCCACGCCCACGCGCGCCCCCTCGTCGAGTAACCACTGAATATCGCGGCCATGCTCGCGGCACCACTCGGTGCAGTCCAGAAACACCATGTAGGTGCCCTGCGGACGCGAATAGCTCACGCCCTCAAAATGCTCGTCCACGTAATCGCAGAAGTACTCGATATTGCCGGCAAGCACCTGGTTGAGCTCATCAACCCACTCGTAGCCTTGCGGCTGATAGGCACCGATAAGCGCATACATGGAGAGGACATTCATCTCGTTGTAGTGGGTCTTGTTGGACACGGCGCACATGCGGTCGCGCAGCGTCTCGTTGTAGATAATGTGGTAGCTGCCGACCAGGCCCGCCAGATTGAACGTCTTGCTGGGCGCGTAGAGGGCAACCGTGCGCATGCGAGCATCCTCGCTCACCGACTGCGTCGGGATATGCTTGTGTCCCGGCAGAATGATATCGGACCAAATCTCATCCGAAATCACCACGCAATCGTGCTGGCGATAGATGTCCATGGCGCGCTCGATCTCGTCACGCTCCCATACGCGGCCGCAGGGATTGTGCGGCGAGCAGAACACCGCGGCATGAATGTGGTTTTGGGCGAGCTTGCGCTCCATGTCCTCAAAGTCCATACGCCACACGCCCTGGTCGTCGAGCTTAAGCGGGCTGTGGACAATGCGATAGCCCGCGGCCTCGATGGACTTGGTAAAGCCGATGTAGGTAGGGCTGTGGACCAGCACCGCATCGCCTGGCTGGACATACGCGCGCAGCGTCGACACGACACCGCCCAGCACGCCGTTTTCGTAGCCGATATGCTCCGGCGCCAAGCCCTCAACGCCGTTGCGACGGCTCTGCCATTCGATGATGTGGTCGAAGTACTCGGGACGCGGATTGAAGTAGCCAAACATGGGGTGCTGAGCGCGCTTGATGATGTACTCCTGAACCGTGGGCACCGTAGCAAAATTCATGTCGGCCACCCACATGGGAATGCGGTCGAAGCCCTCGTCTGGTGCGTTCGGAGCCATACCGGGGATCTCGCCCCAAGAGTCAACGGCGATGGAGTCCATGCCGTGGCGGTCGATAAGCGAGCTAAAGTCGTATTTCATGCTGAGCCCCCGTGCAAAGTGATTGTTTTGGTAGGCGTTATTGTCCACCAGCGTGGGCGGTTTTGGCATGGGGTTTGGCGTTGTTTTTGACGGATACGGACGGATGGTTAGTCCCGCGCGTCGTTGATGGCGGTTACCGTCAACCTGGCTCCGTCGACCGTAAACGATATGTCGAGCCCGGCGTAAGCCAAGTGGTAAACGCGGTTTGGCTCGTGCTTGCTGCCCGCGCGGCGCGGATCTTGGCGAAGGACCTCGACCAAGCCGGGGAGCTTTGCGGGCGGGACCATATCCTGCAGCGTCTGCGGGAACTCGATGTCGAGCTCTTGCCACGGAGCATCCTCAATCCAGCCGCCCGTTGCATCCGGGTGGCAGTCCGCAAACGGAATGTAGGGCTTGATATCGTAGATGGGCGTGCCGTCGCGCAGATCGGCCCCCAGCACATGGATGATGGGGCCGTCGTCGGTAAGCTCCACGCGGTCGAGCTTAACGCAGGTGAGACCGATAGGATTAGGGCGAAACGGACTGCGTGTGGCAAACACGCCCACACGTTCGGCTCCACCCAGGCGCGGCGGGCGTACGGTTTTCGACCACTTGGCATTGGTGCCAGACCTGTCCTGCATCTTGGCATCGGCAGCTATGTCCTTAGCTGTGCCGCCGGGCGTGCCGTTTTCGAAGCGCCAGAGCAGCCATAGGTGAGAGAAGGAGTCCAGACCCTCAACTGCTGCGCTGGAGGCAAATTCCGGCTCAAAAACGATGCGTCCCTGCAGATGGGGCGCCAAAAAGCTGTTGCGTGGGATGCCGAACTTCTGCGGCAGGTCGGTATGTATGTGTGCAATAGGTTCCATGCCGGCCATTGTACGGCATGAAGGTGTGGGGCGTTGCGCGCAATTCTTCGCCGCGGTTCCCCGTCGTGCAACCAACGGTTGCTTGGAAGGGCACCTGCTGCCGCGTATGCTTAAGCCGCCAACCAGCAGAAAGGAGCCGCTATGGCCTTTGCAGAAAAGCTCATTGCCATCCGTCGCGCCCATCACCTTACCCAGGAGCAGCTCGCCGCCAAGCTCTTCGTCACACGCCAAGCCGTCAGCCGTTGGGAGCGCGGCGAAGTCACCCCGGGTATCGACATGATGAAGCTCATTGCCGCCGTAACCGGAGAGCCGCTGCCCCACCTGCTCGAAATGCCCGAGCATTATTGCCAGAGCTGCGGCATGATACTCACGCCCGACGACTGCGGCACCGACGCCACGGGCGCCACGACCGACCATTACTGCAAGTGGTGCTACGCCCACGGCAAGTACACCTACGACACCACCATGGAGGCAATGATCGAGGACTGTGCCCCGCGGCTGGCGCAAAACACCGGTATGTCGCTCGACGAAGCCGTCTCGCTCATGGGAGCCGTCCTGCCGCAACTGGAGCGCTGGCGCACCGTGCAGGAAAACGAGGAGCGCTACGGCGCCGAAGCCCGGAAGCGCTACGGCGACGAGGCGATCGACGCAGCAAACGAAGCACTGCTGGACATGGACCCCGAGACATGGAACGACATGAAGGAACTTGAACGCGCTATTCTGGGCCAACTCTCGATTGCCATGGGCGATGGCGATGCGAATGGAAGCGAGGCTCGCAAGCTTGTCGCGATGCATCGTCGTTGGATTGGTCTCAACTGGGGACGCGAACCCCAGAACGAAGCGTACCTGGGCCTCGCCCACGGCTATCTTGCCGACCAGCGCTTTATCGACTACTACGACAAGCCCTGCGGCACCGGAGCTACGGCGTTTCTGGTCCAGGCCATCGAGTCGTCTTTGGCGCGTGCATAGACCGCGGCGGCTTTGGGTATTTCAATCGAAACCTCAACCGATTGGAGACCCATGGCTACTGATCACGAGCTCGTGCTCTACGTTATGACCGGCTGCCCGTATTGCATAAAGGTCAAGCGCTTTTTGGCCGATAGCAGCGTGACCATTCCCGAACGCAATATCTCGACCGATACCGAAGCCGAGCAGACACTCATCGCCGTCGGCGGAAAACGCCAGGTTCCCTGCTTGTTCATCGACGGCAAGCCGCTCTACGAGTCAAGCGACATCATCGCATGGGTGCAGGAGAATCTGCTCTAGTGCGCACACTCTGTCCGTCCAGGGACCCAGCCCATACGGCCCAAACATGTACACCAGCATCCAAAGTCGACATTTTTCGACATCTTTGGATGCTGGTGTACAGCTTTTGGGTAGTCATGGACGCTCTTAGCCGGCTAATTGTTTGAGGCGACCTTTGGATTATGGCTGTTTGACGCCTCTGGAAAGGTTTCCGAGAGGGCTGTGGTCAAAAAAAGGCAAATATGAGTACTGCTACCTGTTTAGTAGCAGCAATTTTGATCATTTCAGGAACTATTCAACGTCCCATGCACCCGCAGATGACACTATTTCTCCTCATATGTTCAATAAAAGTTGCTCCTAATGGGAACAAATCTCATCAGGAGCAACTTTTTATAGCAAAATTAATGCAACCATAATGGCAACAGTACTCATATTTGCCCTTTTTTGACCACGACCCTCCAGAATAGTCGTTAGGGACGACTCTAAATGACAAAATCCGGCACTTGGACGTTCTTGTATGACTAGCCATTGAAGGACACCCAACGACTACTCCCATTCACGACACACTGTGTCGCGAATTAAGCTGGTCCCACTATCGAAGACCGGTGAGAGCTCCTGCCCAGAATCTCGATAGCTTAATAAAGCGCTCCCCTCCGGAAGTTCAATGGGCATCCAAATTCCAAGCTGAAAAGCAAAGGAGTATCGAAGCCGTCAATGCTCATTTCCTATCGAACACGCGGGTCAAAACAAGCTAATTAGCCTGATAAACTGTTTATATTTTTGTCTACAAAACTGTATACAAAAAGAGTATCCGTTGACCTGTGCTCGACATTATGCCGATCGATAGGAGGCGCTATGGACGCTAAGCAGCTCGAAAAGATGATGGGGTTTGCTCCCGGAGAGTTGGAGAAAGCCGCGAAGGCATACGAAAAAGATGAATGGCCGAAGGGTCGCACCATCAAGCTGGGAAGGCCGTCGATCTCCGATGAGCCAAGCGTCGTTATAACAGCACGTGTGGGCGAATCGATTCTTGAGGCGTTTGACGAAAAAGCCAAACGCCATGGGCAAACACGCACGGAGCGGCTCAGAGAGCTCATTACACTTGATGCACTGATTGCCTAGGCCCGCTCCCCCGTCGGACCCAAACATGTACGCCAGCATCCAAAGTCGACATTTTTCGACATCTTTGGATGCTGGTGTACAGCTTTTTGCTACATAGTCGTTGGGGACGTCCTTAAATGACCAGTCGTTAAAGAACGCCCCCGATGACTAGTTAGCCGTGGAAGCGAGCTGTGGGTGCAAGCGGCTGTTCGCGAAAGACGCGCTCGACGGCAGCGCGGTATTCGTCGACCTTTTTGGTCTTGCGTACGATCTTGTGGACGGTAGCGGGATCAGCGAAATCGCACTTGGCGTAGAACCACCACTCCTTCATGCGGAAGACCGCATTGCCGCCAATCTCTTCTGCATATGCCGCAAACAGCGTGTCGTGGAAGCGCTGCAGCTCAGCAGCCGTTGCAGCAGGGCCGCCCTTGACCATGCGAGCCAGAGCGGGGTTCGCGAGCAGGCCACGCCCCAACATCACATGGCGCGTGCCGGGATAGGCCTCCACCAGCGCATCCATATCCTCAAGATCAAAAATATCGCCGTTATAGGCAACCGGGAACGACGCACGCTCCAGCGTCTCGCCATAAAACTCTTTGCGCGGCGAGCCCGCATAACGGTCCTTCTGCACGCGCGGATGCACGATCAGCTCTGCCAGCGGCATGCGGCAATATAGATCGAGTACGCGCTCGTATTCGTCGTCGCTCTCCAACCCCAACCTGGTCTTGACCGATACCGGCAGCGGAGAGCGCTCACACACGTCGCTCAAGAACACCTCAAGTTCGTCGAGATTACGCAAGAAACCCGAGCCCTTGCCCTTGGCGACAACCGTCCCCGAGGGGCAACCCAAGTTGAGATTGACCTCGCGATAGCCCATGTCGGCGAGCACCTGTGCCGCCCACACAAACTCGTCCGCGTTCTTGGACATCAGCTGAGGCACCACGTTGAGCCCCTGGTTATTGGCAGGATCGATCTCCTTAAACGCCTTGCCGCCAAAGCGGTTTCCCACCCGCGGCGGCGGCAAAAACGGCGTGTAATAGCAATCGAGCGCACCGAAGCACTCCGCATGCACGCGACGGAACACATGCCCGGTAATCCCCTCCATGGGGGCCAGCGAAAGGATCATCTACTCTTCTCTCATATCAACACAACAAAGGGGCCGTCCCTTTGTCACATGCATTATGCCTTGCGCTTCAGGCGATTCACAAGGAAGAGGTAGCTACTGAACGATGACCACCCTCCAGCCGCACCCCATACAACGAGGTCTAATACTTTTCCCGAGAAGTGAACGAGTGAAAACGGGCCCCGAAGCATCTGCACTTTCGAGATGCAATTTCCTGCGGTTTTGCCAGCCAAATCCTGCGGGTTTGACGTCTAAAAATGTCGATGCTTCGGAGGCCCAAGTATGGCCGTTCACTTCTCGGAAAAGTATTAGACCTCGATTTACATGCCACTCAATGTGACAAAGTGGCTGCTCCTTTGTCACATTCGATGAAAAAGGGCACCGATGTTAGTCGACGCCCCAAAGCGGCTGCAGGTTAAGCCCTACAGCGTATGTCTAAGACGAATCGAACTATTCGTCCCAGGAGAGGTTCTTACCAGTCTTTTTTGCCAGCAGCAAGAACAGGCCGATAATAACGTTGCATGCGATGCAGAAGATGAAGACGCCCTGGAAGGAGCCGACAAGCTCATAGACCTTCATCATAACGGGCATGCCAAAGGCGCCGACGATATAGCCCACGGAGCAGATCAGCGCGAAGATGCGACCGAAATCGCGGGAGCCAAAGACATCCATAACCAAAACGGTCAGGGCAGTGCCAGCGATGACGTACATTACGTCGTTCACGCCTGCTGCGAGGATGCTGAGCGTCGAGTTGCCGCTGCTCATCATGAGCATGACAAAGGAGAGGATGGAGACAGCGAGCCAGCCCAGAATGGCCTTCGTGCTGCCGAACCTATCGCAAGTGGTGCCGACGATCGGATTGAGGAACAGATCGAAGAGCGATGCAGCGGATACCATGAAGCCGCCCACCATGGGGCTAAAACCAACCTCGGAAGCATACGTCGGGAAGAGCTGGTTCATGCAGCAAGTGAGCTGAACGAGACAGAGGAAGCCGATGCAGAAGAAGAAGGCAGGCGACTTAATGGCGCGCGCATAGCTAACGCCACGCGTGCTATCCTCGGTCGTCTCCTCGGTCTCGGTGACCGTCTCGCCCTCGACGTAGCCATAGGGCAGCATGCCCTTGTCCTGAGGCTTGTAGCGGATGATCAGAATGGAAGCTGGGAGAATGAGCACTGCGGAAACACCGGCGAGCACCAGATAACCAGTTCTCCAGCCAGCGGCCTCGATGACAGAGGTGATGACGGGACTCATGATGAGCATGTAAATCGAGTTCACTGCCCAAGCGAGACCGATTGCCAGGCCACCAGATTTTTTGAACCACTGGTCAATAACGTCGGACATAGCGACGCCGGTGGTGAAGGCGAAGCAAACGCCAATCAGGGCGCCAGCGGCGATGAACATCCAAACTTCGGTGTAGAAAGCCATGCCTGCGCCGGCGGCGAGCAGAATAAGCTCGACGACGGGGAGCCAAACCTTGCCAACAACCTTGGGGATGAGTTTTCCGACAAACGGAAGCGCCGCCGCAAGACCGATGAGCGTCGCGGTGAAGTAATACGAGAAGATTGAATAGTCAAACCCGAACTCCTCGCACACGGGCGCGACGAAGGAGCCGGCGATTACGCTATAGGATCCGGTCGTACCAGCAGACATGAGGCCAAGCGCGATTACGAGAACCCATGCGTAGACCTTGCTGCTCTTTAACTTTGCATTTTCCATTGATACAACTCCTAGAGACCCAGAAGGGCACACATAACGGCCTTGATGGTGTGCTGACGGTTCTCTGCCTCACGGAAGATGACCGAAGCGTTGGCCTCAAAGCACTCGTCGGCAATCTCGAAACCCTCGGTGATGATCTCGCGATGAAGGTCGTTCTTGCACTGGTCGAGGAGCATCTTGCCAACACGGTGATCCGCGTTGTGGACAGAGGGAAGCTCATGCATGCAGAAGATGTCGGGATTGTTGGTGCGCTTGCACAGCTCGCTGGTGACGCGATAGGGGTACAGAGACTCGGCATCGCCCAACCAGGAGTTGTAGTCGTCGGGATCCAGAACCTCTTCTCCGCACTCGGGGTTGATGTAGCGCCACTCCTCGGTAACGATAACGTCAACGCCATCCAGAGCATCGAGGTCAGAAGTGATGGTAAAGGTCCTATTGGGAGCGTACTTGGCGTAGCAGGCCTCCACCTCTTCGATCATTTCCTTGCACATCTGATGACGGAGGTCGTCGGGGCCGATGGCGAGGAAGTCCATGTCGAGCATAGCGCACAGACGGCCATACCACACTGGGGCGCCGGCGCAGTTGCCAACGAAAGCCATCTTCTTGCCGCGGCTCGTACGCAGACCGCCCCATTGCTCTTCCATCGTAAGAGCGTCAGCGAGCATCTGAGTCGGGTGATCGCCGAGAGTAAGGGCATTGATGACCGGGATGTCAACCAGGTCGGCGACGTCATAGAGGAACTGCTCGTCCTTCTGTGCGCGGTAGACGATGAGATCGTACATGCCGTTAAAGACGCGCATGGCATCCTTGACGGTCTCGCAGTCACCCATGTGGGAGTTGGTCAGATAAGTGAAGCCCATGCCCAAATCATTGCAGGAGGTCTCGAATGCGCAACGAGTACGGGTCGAGCCCCACTCAAAGTTGGCGAGGACGTTTTTGCCGGGGAAGTAGCGCTGGTCGACACCAGACTTCTTCTGAGCCTTAAGGTTCCAGGCAAGATCGATGAGATAGCGGAAATCCTCGGAGGAGAGATCATGGATGTTGATGTAGTCGCGACCGCGGAGGCTGTTGTTCATGCCTATTTCCTTTCGAATTATTATCAAAATTATTGTTGAATGTGTCCCCGAGGAAAACACGGATATCCCTCGGGGAGCGGTACATGTGGCGCCTAAGCCAAAGAGCGCAGGCTCTAAGGCTCACTAACGACTGGCCGCCACGTCCTTAGTCCAGCAGTGCACGCCGCCGCCGGACAGGTTAAGCGCGAGGGAATCAATCATGATGACTTTGCGATCGGGGAAGCAGCTCTCAAGAACTGCCTTGGCCTGCTCATCCTTCTCTTTCACGACCTCGCTCATGCCCTCGTGGTAATAACGCTGGCCAAGAACGACGCCGTTGCAAATCAGGAAGTTGCAGTAGCTCGCTGCGGCGTAGAAGTGGACGGGGCCCTCGGGCCAGGGGGTGCCATCCATAAACTTGCCGCCCATTTCGTCGATGAAGCCCTTATAGAGCTCGTAATCTTCATCGCCAGGGGCGATAACGACTTCAATAGGCTCGGCGGTGGGCATACGAACGATCTCGAAGGGCTTGCCCTCCCAGTCCGTTTCGTTGCTCAGGATCTCGTAGGCTGCCTCAATGCGGCGACGAGACTCTGCTCCAGCCTTGCTCGAGGCTGCCTCTTCATCGGACACCTCGGCAAGAAGAATCTTGTTCGGAGTGATAAAGCGACACATCTCATCAATGTGAGCTGCAAAGCTCATGCCAAAGACGGGAGTTCCGTCTTCCTTCTCGTCGAGGATGCCCAGTCGATAGTCGTCGTCCTCGAGCATAGGCTGCGGAAGCCAGATAACCTTGTTGAGGTTGTAGATGCGCTTATACTCGGCCTCTACTTCCTCTTTCGTGAACTCGGGATTACGCTTGCGGCATTCCGTGTCCTCGATGGCGATCAGAGTGCCGTGACCGTCAAACTCGCGGTCGCCGCCCTCCGAAACCATTTCGGAATTGACGATATCGAAGCAACCGAGCGCAACCGCCATGTGAACGGCTGCCTTACGTGCGGACTGGCACTCCGGGGAGTTCTTGTCCCACACGCCGTAATAGGTCCAAGCGGGGTTGACCATATAAGAATGGCCCTTGTCGTCGACCATGATGCTGGGACCGTTGTCGCGGACATAGAAGTTGGAGTCTTCGAACTGCGTGATCTCGATGCGATCGAGATCAACCCCCTCCTCCTTCAGGCGCGAGCAAGCCTCCTCATAGGAGCCGGGGGTGCCGCAATTGAGGTTGACCGTAACGTCGCCATACTCGAGCAGAGCCTTGATCACGTCAACGCAGGGCTGGCGGTTATCGTAGCCCTCTGCACGGATGTAATCGGGAAGCCATGTCACATAGACGTTGGAGCGCTTCTCGAACTCGCCCGGCATACGATAGTTCTCGTACATGGTTGGTCCTTCCGTCGGGTTTCCCGCGATGCTGTCCGGCCGCGACAATAGCGGGGTTTCACCTGCTATAGTACTACTATACCTACCGTTCGGTAGATAATTTTGAATAATTACCGCTCGCCTACTGATACATACCGTTCGCCGTATATAGTGGTCATGTTTGGACACGAATTGATGTTCCGTTGCCATCCTTAATAATGTTGGTAGTGCGGAAGTGATTTGCAATGGAGAAATGCAGCGTGAGCACAAGAAAAAAAATATTGGACGCAATGTACGATCTTGTGGCAGAAGTCGGTTATGACAAAGCGTCTATCGGAAAGATTTGCGACTTTGTCGGTATATCCAAGCCGTCGGTGTACTACTACTTTCCCTCAAAAGAGGAGATTTTCACTACGCTCTTGGACAGCATGTTTCCGACCATTGACTATCAGCGCGACTACTCGCTAATAGTCGATAGGGACGGGTTCAAGGCCGCGCTTATCGAGCTCGGCAATTCAGTTATAGGTGGCTATCGAAGCGATGAAAAGCGCCGGCGCGTGCTGGCCGAGGTTAGCGTTCAAGCAAATCGAATTCCTGCAGTTCAGGAACGTCAAGCGACGGCGACCAAACGAACCATGGATGCGCTTAAAGACATCCTTCTTCATGGTGTAGAGATTGGCGCGTTTTCCGATAGCGCCGACGTAATGCTCTACGTACAAATTCTTTATACCGTTCTGGAGGGAGCAAGCAATACGGTCGCTCAAGGTGAGGATATTGATGAAAAAGCGGTTTGGGCGGGAATAGTCGAGCTTATGTTCAAATAAACCAGCCAAGATGAAGCGCATGTTGGCACCCATGGTGCCTGCGGGCAACCTTTAAAACGAAAACAGGGGTCGACTCCAGTCTGGCTTGGAGTCGACCCCTGTTGCGTGGCAATCTATGCCGATGCAAATCGGCGCTTATTACTTTTCAGCAGCCTTATTGAGAAAGCCGGAAACGATAGCAAACGCAGCAATCATAAGGTTGCAGGCAATGCAGAAGATAAATACTCCCTGGAATGACCCTGCCATGCCGTAAACCTTCATCATGACCGGCATTCCAAAAGCACCGACGACATAGCCCGCTGAGCAAACGATCGAATAGATCCTTCCAAAATCGCGTGATCCAAAGAGCGAGAGGAGAAGCATCGGCATTGCGGTTCCAACGATGGCGAACATGACATCGTTTACACCAGCTGCAATGATGGAAACGGTCTCATTGCTTCCGCCAATGATAAGAAGCAGGAATGAAAGAATGCTGACACCTGTCCATGCGACCGTTGCTTTAATAGCGCCAAGCTTGTCGCATGTTTTGCCCACGAAGGGATTTAGGAAGATATCGGAGAGTGAAGCTGCCGAGACCATTAAGCTTCCTACGATAGGATTGAAACCGACCTCGCTTGCATAGGTTGGAAACAGCTGGTTCATGCAGCAGGTGAGCTGCGCCACGCAAAGCAAGAGGACACAGAGAATAAAAGACGGCGTTTTCGCGGCATCGCGGAGTGCCATGCCCGAAAGGACATCTTCCTGCTCATCGGCGCTGCAGCTCTCATGGGTTTCGGAGGCGGTCTCTCCGTACGGAAGCATATTGCGATCAGAGGGGTTAAGGCGAATGATAAATGCGCTTGCAGGCAAAATCATAGCTGCAGAAACGGCCGCAAGCACGATGTATCCCGTACGCCAGCCTTGCTGCTCGATGACCAGTGTAATGACAGGACTCAATAACAGCGTGCAGAGAGAATTAACGCCCCAAGCGAGGCCGATGGCGAGACCGGACGATTTGCTGAACCATTGGTCAATGACATCGGACATGCAGACGCCCGTTGTAAACGAAAAGCAGATGCCGATCACTGCGGCGGAGACGGTGAACATCCAGACCTCGGTGTAGAACGCCATTGCGGCGCCGGCGGCAATAAGGACGAGTTCAATGCAAATATGCCATGGTTTGCCGATTACTTTTGGAATGAAGCGACTCAAAAGCGGAAGCCCAAGCGCAAGGCCAAGAAGAATCGCGGTGAAATAGAAAGAAAAAGAAGTGTAGTCAAAGCCCAGATGGGGGTGCGGACAGAAAGTTGGACCGCGGGGCGGTCCGGACTGGAGGTTCGCATGTACAGCAGGGAGAAGGTCGA
>CAJMEW010000020.1:0-52379 GCA_905212545.1 uncultured Collinsella sp. | reverse complement strand
TACTCTAGTTCCAGAAGAGACCATCCCGTCGAAAGCGAAATCCGTGAAGTCCCTCACCTCTTTTGCAAAGCGCTCAGCCCAGCTTGCCGCCGGCTTTGTCTGCGCTATCGCCCTTGCCGCTGGCGCGCCCACCGTCGCCGGCGCCCAAGTGCTCACGACCGACAATGTTTGCGGCAAAACCGCCGATGCGCGCGGCATCACGGTCGAAAACCTGCCCGATATCGATGCGACCAATGCCCTCGTCATGGGCAAAGACGGCACCGTCTACTATGGGCGCGGCGCCGATGAGCAGGTCAAGATTGCCTCGATCACCAAGGTCATGACCGCAATCCTAACCGTCGAGAATTGCAAGATGGACGAGAAGGTCACGGTGAGCAACGCCGCAGCCACCGTGGGCAATTCGACCGCCGGCTTGCTCGAAGGCGACGAGCTTACCGTGGAGCAGGCGCTGCGCGGCCTGATGATTCCCTCAGGCAACGACGCCGCCATCGTGCTCGCCGAATATGTGGGCAAGAAAATCGACCCTAAGACCAAAGACGCCGAGGCCACATTTGTGAAGGCCATGAACGAGCGCGCTAAGAAGCTCGGCTGCACCGGTACGCTTTTTGAAAACCCGCATGGTCTGGACTTTGATGAGTGGGCTGGCGATATGCACTCAACCGCACACGACGTAGCGCTGATGATGCAGGAGGCCATGAAAAACGACACGATCCGCGAGGTCGTAGCGAGCGAGGATTCCTGGATCGAGGTCACGGGCGCCGACGGCACTGACCATTCGCATTCCATGGACACGCATAACTATTTGCTGGGCCAAGATGGCAACATCGGTGGCAAGACTGGCACCACCGACGATGCAGGCTATTGCTTTACGGGTGTCTACAACCGCGATGGCGACGAGATCTACACCGTCGTTTTGAACTCCACCACCACCGACCAGCGCTTTACCGATACCGCAACCCTTGCCAATTGGTACTACGGTCACAAGGTCACGGTCGCGATCGCCAACACGCAAGAAAAGACCGCCAACGGCAACCCGCTTATGGCGCGCATTAGTCAAACCGACTGGACGGATAAGACAATCGACGCCACGCTCGCCGATCCTACGGCGCAAGCGACCGTGTTTTCTCTTGCCGGCGAGGTGACCGAAAAGGTTAGCTACGATGACCTTTCGGGCACGGTGCATGTGGGCGACAAGGTGGGCACCGTTACGCTTAAGCAGGGCAGCACCAAGATCGCCGTCATGGACCTGGTCGCCGACGAGGAAGGCGCAGGGCCGAATCCCATTGAATGGCTGCTCGTGAAGCTCGATCGCTTGGGCCGCCGCATCGACAACCGGCCACTCACGGCAGAGAGCGAGACCGTAGCCAAGGCTCCTGAGGTGTAGAGCGCAAGAATAATCAGCCCACTGAAAGGAGGCGTCCGAAAGGATGCCTCCTTTTTTGAGGGTTCGAATCCCCAGCACCCTTTCTCGATAATAAAAAAGGGCCCCCGATGGAACCCTTCTTTAAAGTTAAACTGGCGGAGAGCTGGGGATGTCCGGGCGCGCTACGCATGCCCTCCGGCTTCAAAGCCTGGCGGCTTTTCGCCCACGGGCTACAAACGCTTTCGCGTTTGCTTAACGCCCGTGCCCTCTCGGGTTCGAATCCCCAGATGCCTTTCTCCGCACAAAAAAGAGCCCCAAATGGGACCCTTCCTCAAATTCGTACTGGCGGAGAGCTGGGGATTCGAACCCCAGATGCCCTTTTGGGGCATACTCGCTTAGCAGGCGAGCACCTTCGGCCTCTCGGTCAGCTCTCCGTAACAGCCGTTCTATAGTAACCAAACAGTCGAGGATGGGCAAGGGGGAATTTTGGAGCGATTCCAATTTGCCAGTAGACGTCTCAGTCAATCATCTGAATCTGTAACAGTTACAGGCCGAATCTTCGTCCAGATGTTACAGATTTAGACAAACAGTCAGCGCCATCCGCAAATGTCTCAATCTGAAACACCTGCATACCGTAATCCCCTCTAGACGTTACGGATTGAAACAAAGATACGGAGGCACCCCAGCGGCGGCGTCGATGCCTCCAGTCTTTATTAGTCCGCTCGAACGGTCTCCAACAGATAATCGCGCATGTACGGAATTGCAAACGAAACACAGCCATAGCCCGCGGGCTCAATCAACCCCGCATCGATCAGACGCTTGCGATATGACCCAACTTTGTTCGCCGACAAACCCATCTTCTTGGCGATATCGCCGTTGGCGATATCGACGCCCTCGCATTGAGCCATCGCCGCGAGATACTGAAACTGCCGTTCCGACACCCTGCGCAGCGCTGGGGCAATCACCATAGCATTAAAGCTATCAAGAGCCGCCTGGATACCCTTACGAGCCGCCTCTTCGCTCACGCTCTCCGCCCCACTGCGCGCAGCAACCTGCCAAGCGTAATATCCGACCAGCTGGACCATAAAGGGATAGCCTGCCGAAGCTTTTGTTAATAGCTCAGCGGCACCTTTGTCGAGCTCCTTGCCCGCTCGTCTCATCGTATCCTCAAACGATCCGCCAACTTCAAAATCGGAAAGCCGAGTAAGTTCAACATGTTTGGCTCGCTGAAGGAACGTCAACGTATCATCCACCACCACGCCATCTACCGATGTCGGCAGCCCGGCGAAAGCGAAAGCGACATTCGCTCCTTGGCGGATCAAGAGCTGCATCTCATTGCCTAGCTCGCGCATTTCCTCAGTTGAGGCATCCTGGATCTCGTCGAGCGTAATGAGCAGACCACCGCGCTTCGCAGCATCGTACATCGCCTCGCCCAGATGAGAGGCCGACTTCGACATCTCCATGGAGCCAAGGCTGACCCCTAAAATCGATGGGGAAATCGAGATTGATTCAAGACGAACGTTTCGCTGCAGAGCCTCGAGGATTCTATTGCAAAAACCAGCATTGGAGGCAACGTCAACGACCTCGAATCCTTTTTTGCGTGCAAGGTCACCCAATGCATTAAGGAGCACCGTTTTACCTGTGCCTCGGACGCCCGAGATGCGCATGAGTCGATCGGGGGCACCAGGACCATTCTCAAGAGCCTCGGCAAAGTCATCCAAAACAGTGTCCCGTCCGATAAGCTCAGGCGGATTCATGCCCGCCGTTGGCTTAAAGGGGTTAACAGCTTTCGTCATTCTGCCCTCCTCTGCTAGTTTTAACAACTTTAACAAAGTTTAGCAACTTTAGCAGAGTTTAACAGTTTTAGCAGGCTCGGCGGCTTTATGCCTTACCGATCCTGCCGGGTCCTCCCGCCCGCGCCGATACAAATAGCGCGGTGCGGCCCCTCTATATCGCCCCTACCCCAGCGAGCGGTTGAGGGAGCCGAGCTCGTCGTTGCCCATGGTGCGCCACATTTGGAAGATGCAACCGCGTGCCAGGAAAAAGAATCCGTTGTCGACCAGTTGAACAGCGGCATCTGCCAGCTGATTCGTCACGGCGGACACTGGCGGCAGCTCGAGTCCAGCCTTGTGGATGGTCTCGACCGCTTTCTCGAACGTCGGCGGCTCGCTGACGCCCATCTCGTTCATGAGGCCCTGCATTTCTTCCAGCGCGCTGCTGCCCGATTCCTCACCGCGCGGCACCAGACGGTAACAAGCAAGCGCCAGATCGAGCTGATCGCAATTCCAATAGGCAAACGCCAAGCGATAGAACAGGTAGCCAATTGCAGAACGATCGCTGGCAATACGTAGGCCGTGGCGCGCCACCTCGATAATCTCGTCAAAGCGCTCCAGACGCGCAAGCACGTTGATGAGCGCAAAGTGCGATTGCATGGACGAGCGCGCCAGATCGTAAAGATGGCGCACCTCGGGTAGCGCTCGTTCAAAGTCCTCTTGCTCGGCGTAAAAGCTGCAGATCTCGTGCTGGGCAAAGTACAGCGCATCGGGCGCACGAAGGATCCGAACAGAGCGGTCTTCTTCCAACACCGGTAGCACCATGCGCACCAGCTGGTTATCGCAAAACTGCGTTTGAACCGGACCTGTCGCCAAAAGCTCGGCGACGGCGCACTTAGCCTCCAACTCCTCGACAAGACGGGAAAAGCCTTCAAAAGCACCTGTACGGTCGACTTTTGCCTGCTCGCGCAATTCAACAACACGGGCCACGTATGGGTCGTCGTCCTCTTCCATGACCTCCAACTCGTCAGCCGTATCGGCAAGCAGCAGATCGCGCAGCGCCGGCGGCAGCGCGCGATGGTCATCACGCGGACGAGCATGAACCTCCGCAGGCTCAATCGTCTCCGGAGCGGTTGACTCATACGCCTCAAGCACACGCTTGCACGGCATATCGTCCATGTCCATGCTCTCAAGATCCTTGGCGACAGACACGCAATCGGCCAGATAGGCCGCGCGCCCAAAGAAATACGTTGTGACAACGCGCTCGCCCTGCTCACTGTCGGGAGCAGCAATCTGCACACAGCAGCGCGTGATGCAGGTGCCCGCGGCAAAACACGCTGCCGCAAGCGTGAGTGCTACGCGCGCATCGTGCTCCGCGGCCCAGATCGCGCGCGTGTCCTCGTCCAGCTCGCGCCAGGCGTCATCCTGAGCGTCGTATTCACGTTGCGGCATGGCATCAACGACAGACTGCCCAAACCGAACGAGCATAATCCCCTCGGCAACGTTTGCCCGATAGGTATAGTCGAGCCGCGTGACCACGTTGAGCGCCTCAACGATTCGCGCAAAACGGGTGCGCACGTCCCACTCGCCGCCCGGCTGGCAAGCCACCGTACCCGGCTTGCCCCACGGGTTATCGCTCGAAGCCGTATCGAGCAGTCGGGGAACATCGTTGGTCGTCTTGGCGATATGCCACGCATCAAAGAGCGCGCAGCCCTCAAGGCTCGGCGAGGATGCCGCAGGGACCAATCCGGCCCCGATGCGCTCAAGGATGCCGGAGAGGCGGTTGAGACGGCACTCGATGGCAAGCAGCATGTCAATCTCGTCCTGGTCCAACAGGCTACGATCAAAATTGAGATAGAAAATCTTTGAGCGATCAATGCGAGCCAGGCTCATCTCGGACTTGGCAGCGATGGTGCGCAGGCGGGGCAAGTCAATTTCGCTCATAAGGGCGGCGGCATAGCGCTCGATACCGCTCGGATTCTCAGCATGGTCAACGCGGTAAAGCAGCGTCTCGATAGCATCAGGGAGCGGTGCCGTGTTAAAGCCCAAAAACACCTCGACCGGCTCGGGCAACTTTACGAGCTTGATCTTATCGATAACATTTTGCATACCCTCGTCGAGTCCGCCGGCGTCCGCCGTGCTCGCAATGGCATTTTCGGAGTCAGCGAATATCACGTAGCGCAGGAACATCGATGCCATGAACTCGCCGTAAGGAAGGGAGCGGGTCGAATTCCATGTCTCGTGGTCGGACCGCTCGCGCATGGGGCCTTCGGGAGAGCCGACGGTTCGCGCGCACGCGCGCATTGTGCCGTTGGCCCCCCGAACCACAATTTCACCAATACCGGAATCCGACTCGTCAAGGACCAGTTCCATGTCGGGATCGTTGGGCAGCGGAGTCTCGCTAACGGGGCGGTCCACCTTGTACACCTCGCCCGAAACGCTTACGTAGCCCAAAAGCGACACATGGCTTTTGCCGACGAATTCGACGACATAGCATGATTCATGCGGGTCCTCGCCAAAGAGCTTCCAAACCACGCCATACGAGCGTCCCGCAGGCTGCTCGGACATGGCCGGAAAGCGCTTTTTGGGATCAAGAAACCTGAGCTTGTATGTCGGACGCTCTGCCACGAAATATCACCCTGATCGGTCGTCTAAAGAAAGAGCGCGCCACGGGCTCACCGAGGCGCATACTCGAAATCTTACACGAGTCGATGAGAAATAGTCCCCTTTGACCGAGGTTCGAATCCATGCAGTGTTTACGTAAAAGAAAAGCCCCCGTTGCCGGGAGCTTTAATCTCAAATGGTGCGGCGTATAGGATTCGAACCTATGACGTTCTGATTCGTAGTCAGACCCTCTATCCAGCTGAGGTAACGCCGCAGCGCAAGACATATAAAACCACTTTAGCCTATTGGAGTCAAGCACAATCTCAAACTTTTTTGTGGAACGCAGTTTTGTCATGCTGCTCCGCATATACCGCCGTTCCCCGTACGATCGATTGGCTTTTCGATCACGTCAAACTTAGCATCAAGTTCCCTCAGGAGCGATCTCACCCGCTGGGCACAGTCATAATCGGCAAACGAGATGCTCAGCATGCGCGCGACCTGGTTGGAAGTCCCAACTCCATAGAAGTGCTCCAGCGCCACAAGCCCCTCGTGCGTCACAAAGGTCTCGACCACATGCGGCGACTCCTCAAAGCACCATTGGGTCAACGGGCCCTCGCTCGTCTGTCGAACCACCAGGCCACCCATGCCAGACGGCTCACACGTTACAAGCAGGTACTCCCCGCCCTCGTCGCTCTCAAACAAAACCACCCGATCATCAAACAACTCCATCGCGTCCCCTTTCTCTCGCTCTTATTTAGCAAAAGCATAGCAGGTAGATGGCTGTATACAGAACAGTTGTTCGTGTGTTTTCTATTGAGCTGTCCGCACGGCATGGTATGGACCTACGCACAAAATAGGGCGCCCCCGAAGGAGCGCCCTTGCATATCCCCTATGCAGCCAAGTTACGCGACCGGCTCGATCTTCTCGAGACCGCCCATGTAAGGACGAAGAACCTCGGGGATCGTGATGGTGCCGTCGGCGTTCTGGTAGTTCTCCAGGATGGCGGCCATGGTGCGGCCAGCCGGCAGGCCGGAACCGTTGAGGGTGTGCAGGTAGCGCGAACCCTTGAAGTTCTCGGGGTCGCGATACTTGATGTTGGCGCGGCGAGCCTGGAAGTCACCGCAGTTGGAGCAGGAGCTGATCTCCTTGTAGGCGTTGTAGCTCGGCAGCCAGACCTCGACGTCGTAGGTCTGACGGGCAGAGAAGCCCAAGTCGCCGGTGCACAGGCTAATCACGCGATACGGAAGGCCCAGCTGCTGCAACAGGTACTCGGCCTCGGCGGTCATGCTCTCGAGCTCCTCGTCGGACTCCTCCGGCTTAGCGAACTTGACCATCTCGACCTTGTCGAACTCGTGCTGACGGATGATGCCGCGGGTGTCGCGACCGGCGGAACCGGCCTCCTCGCGGAAGCAGGGGGTGAAGGCGGTGTAGCGGCGCGGCAGGGTGTCGGCATCGAGGACCTCGCCGGCGTGCAGGTTGGTGAGCACGACCTCGGCGGTGGGGATCAGGAAGTTGTCGCCCGAGACGTGGTAGGCGTCGTCCTCGAACTTGGGCAGCTGACCCGTGCCAAACATGGTCTGACGCTTGACGACGATGGGCGGCCACCACTCCTTAAAACCACGGCTGGTGTGCGTATCGAGGAAGAAGTTGATGAGGGCGCGCTCCAGGCGGGCGCCAGCGCCACCGAGAACGGTAAAACGGCTGCCGGAGAGCTTGTTGCCGCGCTCGAAGTCGAGGATGTCCAGATCGGTGCCCAGATCCCAATGCGGCTTAAAGTCGAAGTCGAACTCGCGCGGGGTGCCCCAACGACGGCGCTCAATATTCTCGTCCTCGTCCTTGCCGTACGGCGTGGCCTCGCAAGGAATGTTGGGCAGGTGAGCCATGAAGTCGTACTGCTCCTGCTCGAGAGCAGTACGGCGCTCGGCCAGACCGTCAATCTTCTCGTTGACGGCGCGCACGGCCTCCTTGGCGGCCTCGGCCTCGTCCTTCTTGCCCTCCTTCATCAGGGCGCCGATCTTCTTGGACTCGGCATTGCGCGTAGCCTGGAGCTCCTCGACCTCGGTGATGACGGCACGGCGCTCGTCGTCGAGCTCAAAGAACTTCTCGCGATCCCAAGACGTCTGGCGGTTAGCCATGGCGACATCGATGGCATCGGGGTTCTCGCGAACAAACTTGATATCAAGCATTAGATCCTCCGGCGATATACATTCCATTTAGGTTGCAACCTTGTACATGTATGGGCAAGTATATACTTATGAGCGTTTACGACCCAACTCAACTACGCAAGAAGGCACCCAATGGACGCAGTTTTTTCCTTTTTGTTTGGCACCCGCACCGGTTTTGCCATCCTTTTCGCCGGCGGCATCCTGTTATTTGCGATTCTTGCCTTTGTAATGGAGAAGCGTACCCATAAGATGTACGTCGACCGCGGACCCAAGTCCGAGGATGAGGAAGACAGCTTCTGGGACTAACCTGCCAAAAAGGGACAGGTTTATTTTGGTCTGTTTTATCTGGGCAAACGCAAGCGCCCCGCAACTGGAATTGAGCCAGTTGCGGGGCGCTTTTCGCTAAAAGGACAAAACCGCAGAAAATACCTGCCAACAATAAACCCGTCCTTTTTTTGGTCGGTTTTACTGGAGAGTTGCGTCGATTGCCTTGACCAGGGCGCTGCGCATGCCGGCGTCCTCGAGCGCAACGACGCCCTTGATGGTGGCACCACCGGGCGAGCATACGGCATCCTTCATCGCCGCAGGATGCTGGCCAGTTGCAAGCTGCAGCTTTGCCGTACCTAGCACCATCTGGCTCACAATGCGATAGGCATCGGCACGCGGGATACCGTGCTTGACCGCCGCATCGCCCAGGGCCTCGATTGCCATGGCGACAAATGCCGGAGCGCAACTACCCACCGTGCCGCCCACAAACAGCAGGCTCGTATCGAGCTCGACCACCGCACCGAGTTTGCCAAGCAGATCAAGCACCACGGCGCTCTGCTCATCACTAAGCGTGGAAGCCTTCTCGCAAGCGATGACGCCCTCGCCCACCGAAACCGGTGTGTTGGGCACCGTCGAGATATGCGCGACGCCCGGCAGGACCTGCTCCCACTTGGCACTGTCCCAGGTCCAGGCAACCGACAGAACGACCTTTTTGGCAAGAGCATCCTTGAGCGGGGCGAATACCTTCTCGATCATGTACGGTTTGACCGCAGCGACCACGATATCGGATGCGGCGACAACCTCGGCGGCATCGTGGCAGGCGACCATGCCGCGCGCCTCGCAGCGCGCAACCAGAGCGTCGCAGCGACCCGCGCAGGCGCACATGTCGCTCGCAGCTACACCGGCAGCGATCCAGCCATCGGCCATAGCGCTCGCCATATTGCCAAAACCGACAAATCCAATCTTCATATCTCATAGTCCTCTCAGACACATTCCTCAAAACGAAAGGTATTGTCCCACGCCATTGTTTCGTATTGCCGACCTATTTGTGATACGGCTCGCCACGACTGATCTTGCAGGCGCGGTAGATTTGCTCCAGCAGCACCACGCGCGCCAGGTTATGCGGCAAGGTAATGCGTCCAAAGCTGAGCATCTCGTCGGCGCGGGCGCGCACGTCATCGCTCACGCCGTCCGATCCGCCAATCACAAAGGCGATGTCGCTGTTACCACGCAGCATAAGATCATCGAGCCGCGCCGAAAACTCCTCGCTCGAGCGCTCTTTGCCCTCAATGGCCAGCAGGATCACATGCGCTCGAGACGGCAAGGCAGCAAGAATCGCCGCCCCCTCCTTGTCGCGCGCGGCATCCACGCCGCCCGCCTTAGCCGGGTCGATATCGGCCACCTCGCGGATATCAACCTTGGCATAGGCACCTAGGCGCTTGGCGTACTCAGCGCACGCGTCCTTCCAAAAGCGCTCCTTGAGCTTACCGACGCAAACGACGGTGTATTTCACGCGCGTCTACTCCTTCGAATCGTTTTGAACTTTGCCGGCGGCCAGCATCTGCTCGAACATCGAGGCCGACTGCGAAAAGTCGCTCGGCAGCACGACCGTCGAGGTTTTACCCGTGCGAGCGAACTCCGTCATCATCTCGGACCACTGCGTAAACATGAACAGTTGGTTGGCCTCGTCATTGCCGACACCCGTCTCCTGGATGATCTCGAGCGAATCTTTGATACCCAGCGCGATGGCCTTGCGCTGGTTGGCGATGCCCTCGCCCGCCTTTTCCATAGCCTCAGCCTCGGCGGTCGCCTCGGTGACGCGCTTGATGCGGTCTGCCTCAGCGAGCTCCTGTGCCGCAGCGCGCTTGCGCTGGGCGGCGTTGATGTCGTTCATGGAGTTCTCAACCTCGGTCGGCAGTGCGATTTTGGTGATGAGCGTCGACACGAGGGTGAAGCCGTAGGCGGCCATCTGCTCGGAAACGGTAGCGTTGACATCCTTGGCGATGTCGTCCTTCTTGGCAAAGACCTCATCGAGTGTGTAGACGGGAATCGAAGAGCGCAGGGCGTCGGTGATGAAGTCACGCATCTGGTCGACGGGCTCCTGCAGCATATAGTAGCTCTTGTAGATGCCCGAATCTGCCGGGCCGGCGCCCATGTCATAGCTCACGTGGTACTGAGCAGAGACCTCAAGGCCGATGGTCACGTTGTCCTGGGTCTTAACGTCGATGCCAAAACCGTTTTTCATGGTTCGCAGACTCACCGTGGCGGCCTTGCGGTCGATCACGGGCACCTTCATGTGGAAGCCCGCGTTGACGATGCGGTTAAACTTGCCCAGACGCTCGATGATCACGGCATGCTGCTGTTCAACGACGTAGCAGGCGTTGGGAAGCAGCAGCAACAGAATGATGATGGGAATCAAAAGGCTGGTAAGGGCAGCGATGATACCGGACAACAGCATGGTCTCTCCTCTGATAGGCACACGTTGGCATTAGGATACCCGCACGAAGCAGCTGTGTGACACCAACAAGAGGACCCGTGGTCAAAAAAGGCCAAATATGAGTACTGTTACCAGTTTAGTAACAGCGTATTTGGGTCAAAATCGCCTCGTTGAACCCGAGGTCTATCGAAATTACTTCATTTTGTCTCAAGGTTGAGCCAAATTAGCGTACATCTGTTGCGCAAAATGAGCAAAAATAGCTTCATGAAATGTCTCTATTTTCATGTCAGTACTCATATTTGCCACTTTTTGACCACAGGGACATCTACCGCGCGAAATCGATATGTCAAATCTGCCAAAACGGCCCATAACAAAAAAGCTCCCATTGCTGGGAGCTCTTTCAATCAATGGTGCGGGCGAAAGGACTTGAACCTTCATGGGGTTGCCCCCATACGGACCTGAACCGTACGCGTCTGCCAATTCCGCCACGCCCGCGTGCAGGAATTAGAATAACGGAGCGCCACCACGAACGCAAGAACTATTTTTGAAAAAGTTTGCAGGCATTCTCCCAAGCGGCTTGCGCGATTGTTTCGGCGTCCTCACCAGTGCGATCGACACGGTCGTTAACCAGCGCGTTTGCCGTAATGGAGATCATTGCGGGCTCGCATTCAAGACCGCGGATGGGCTCCGGAGCCATATACGGGCAATCCGTCTCGAACAAAATTCGATCGAGTGGGGTTGCCGCAAATGCCTCGCGCACGTCGTCGTTGCGCTTGAAGGTGGCCGCACCACCATAGGCGATATAGCAGCCCAGCTCCACAAAGCGCTCCATCGTGGCGCGGTCCTCGCCAAAGCAGTGCAGCACACAACCAGCCTGGGGCACGCCCACCTCACGAAGCACGTTGTAGGCGTCCGCGTGCGAAGTACGCTCCTGGTCCGTGTCCTCGTGACGCAGATGCAGCTCCACCGGCACGCTACGGCACACGGCAAGCTCGAGCTGGCGCGCCATGCAGTCAATCTGCACGTTATGGGGTGCCGGCGCGATATCGTCGTCATAGTCCATGTGGTAGTCCAGGCCGATTTCGCCAATACCGGCGCATAAGGGGTCATCGAGTGCGGCAACGACCTGTGCGTGAACGTCGTCGGTATAGTCCGGCGCGCCATACGGATGCACGCCGGCAAGATACTTGATCTGCGGGATATCCTGCATCGGCAGAATCTCGCGCGTCAGCCAGTCGCTATAGTCCGTCACGCTGCGTTTGTCAGCGATGGGGTCGAACATCGTCACCAACAGGTCGACGCCCGCCGCCTTGGCACGCACGAGCGTCTCAGGCACATCCTTGCCCCAGAACGAAAGCAGATGCGCATGCGTGTCGGCAAGCGGTGCCAAGGGCACGGGACAAGCAACCGTCTTCTTTTTCTTGGTAAACGTCACACGTTCGGCATTAGGCATCATGGATTAGCTCCTGGGCCAGGCGGACAAAGTCAGCGACATCAAGCGTCTCGGCGCGCGTGGTGGGTGCAATACCGCAAGCCTCAAAGGCGGCATCGAGCACGTCCTTGGCAAAGCCGTTGGCGCTCATGGAATTGCGGATGGTCTTGCGACGCTGAGCAAATGCAGCGTCAATCGCGCGGGCCACAAATTCGCGATCGAGTCCTTCGGGCACCACGCCGTCAACACGGTCGATACGCACGACAGCCGAGTCCACGTGCGGCGCCGGCATAAAGCAACGCGGCGGCACCTCAAAGCGACCCGTCACCTGCGCATACAGGCCGAGCTTTGCCGTATAGCCGCCATAGGTCTTGTTGCCCGGCACTGCGGCAATGCGATCGGCAACCTCCTTTTGCACCATGACGACGGCACGCTTGAGCGCGGGCATCGTCTGGAAGAACTGCAGGATGATCGTCGCCGCCACGTTATAGGGCAAGTTCGCGACAAATACCGTCGGCTCACCGCCGGCGGCCTGCTCAATCTGCTCCGGGCCCACCTTAAGCGCGTCGCCCATGATAAAGCGGAAGTTGGCGTAGTCGGCGGCATGGGCGTCGAGCACCGGCTCGAGCTCGGGGTCGGCCTCGATCGACGTGACGCACGCCGCCTCCTGCAGCAGGGCCAAAGTCAGCGTGCCGCAACCCGGGCCGACCGCGAGCACGCGCTCATCGCCCGCAAGCTCAGCGAGCTCACAGATACGTTCGATCACATGGTTGTCGATCAGGAAGTTCTGGCCCAGGCGATGCTTGGTCGCAAGGCCAAACTCCTCTAGCAGCTCCCTAGTTGCCGTGGGGTTTGCCAAAGGCGAAGTTGTCATGGTTGCCTCCTTAACATGGTGGCTGCATCGTAAAGCAAAAGGGCATGGACCGTTGCGGCCATGCCCTTACATCTAAACAGCAAATTGCCGATATGGCGCGCAGCGGCTTAGCCCAGACGCGGGAACAGCGGCTCGCCCTTCTCGACGGGCTGACCACCGGCAAGCAGGCCCCAAGCGCAAATGCCCTTGAGGTCGTCGCTCGCGGCCTCGTCCTCGCAGGACAGGCGGCGCAGGGCCTCGGCAGAAGTCTGGGGCATGAGCGGCATCAGCAGGTGAGCGGCAATGCGGATGGCCTCGAGCAGGTTGTAGATCACAAACGCCAGCTCGTCAGCCTTGGCCTCGTCCTTGGCAAGCGCCCAGGGCTCGGAGTCCTCGATGTAGTGGTTGGCGGCATGGATGAGCTCCATGACCTCGTCCTTGGCTCCACCATAATCGAGCACGTCCATCTTGGCCATGTAGCGATCGACCAGGCCATCGGCAATCTTTGCCAACGGGTTGTCGAACGCATCGAACGATGCGGGCTTGGCGGGCGCGCAACCGTCAAAGTACTTGCCGCTCATGTTGAGCGAACGCGAGATAAGGTTGCCCCAGCTGTTGGCCAGGTCGGCGTTGTAGACCTGCTCCATGCGGTCGAAGCTGATGGCGCCGTCGGTACCGGGGACGACGTCGGTCATGAAGTAGTAGCGATAGCCCTCGACGCCCAGCATGTCGATAACGTCCTGCGGAGCGATGGCGTTGCCGCGGCTCTTGGACATCTTCTCGGCCTTGCCAGTCTCGGCATTGCGCACGGTCAGGAAGCCGTGGGCAAAGACGTGCTCGGGCAGGGCCTCGCCAATGGCCATGAGCATGGCGGGCCAAATGACGCAGTGGAAGCGGATGATGTCCTTACCCACGATGTGGAACTGCGCGGGCCAGCGATAGGCCAGCTCGGCACGCGCCTCGTCGGTGTCGACACCGTAGCCGACGGCCGTCATATAGTTGAGCAGCGCATCGAACCACACGTAGGTCACGTGACCCTCGTCAAACGGGACCTGAATGCCCCAGTCAAAGCTCGTACGGCTCACGGAAAGGTCGTTAAGGCCGCCCTCGACAAAGCTGCGAACCTCGTTCATGCGGAACGCAGGCTCGACAAAGTCGGGATGCTCGTCATAGAGCTTAAGCAGCTTGTCCTGGAAGGCGGAAAGCTTAAAGAAGTAGGACTCCTCCTGCACGCGCTCGAGCGGACGGTGGCAGTCGGGGCACAGGTGCTGGCCGACGCTGCCGTACTCCTCGTCGCCCTTCTGGACCTGCGTATCGGTAAAGTAGGTCTCGTCAGGCACGCAATACCAGCCGTCGTAGCTGCCCTTATACAGGTAGCCGGACTCCTTCATGCGCTCCCACAGGTACTGCACGGCATGATGTTGGCGCGGCTCGGTGGTGCGGATGAAGTCGTCGTTGGAAATCTCGAGCTTGCTCCAAAGCTCCTTGAAGTGCGGGGCCTGGCTATCGGTCCACTCCTGCGGCGTCATGTTGTGCTTGGCTGCGGCCTCGGCGACCTTCTCGCCGTGCTCGTCCATGCCGGTCAGGAACTTGACGTTATAGCCGGCGGAGCGGCGATAGCGAGCCTGAACGTCGGCGATGATGGTGGAATAAGCCGTGCCCAGGTGCGGATCGGCGTTGACGTAGTAGATAGGCGTCGTGATAAAGAACGAAGGCTTGCTTTGATCCATGGGGTTTGTCCTCCAGAAAAACGTTGCATACAGGGGATGATTCTAGCGCAAGGGCTGGATATCCTCCATCTATTGCATATCGAGCACCATGGCATAGACATCGCGCTTGCGGCGCGAATACTTCTGAGACAGGCGCTTGGCCACCGCAGAGGCGGGCTCCCCCTCCTCGAGCGCAGCGCGGATATCCTCGCGCAGGGCCTCGTCGGGATCCGCTGCCGCTGCGCCAACCGGCGCGATACCGGCCTCTTCGTCCTCGCTCGGCGGCGCGATGACCAGCGCAATCTCGCCCTTTACCTCGCCGCGAGCACGCAGCTCCTCGGCAAGCTGGGCAGCGGGCCCGCGCAAGACCTCCTCGTGCAGCTTGGTGAGTTCGCGGCAGACGGCAACCTCACGCTGGGGAAAGACCTCCGCCACGGCCTCGAGCGTCGCCACGATGCGATGTGGAGACTCGTAGAAGATGAGCGCGCCGGGCACCACGGCAAGGCGCTGCAAACGGCGCACACGGTCGCCGTGCTTTCGGCCCAAAAAACCCTCGAAGAAAAAATGCTCGCAGGGAATGCCGGACGAAACGAGTGCCGTGACGCAAGCAGAGGGCCCGGGAATAACTTCGACGGGCACATCGGCCTCACGCGCCGCCTCGACCAGCGCCTGGCCGGGATCGGACACGCTCGGCATGCCGGCATCCGAGGCAAAGGCGAGGGTCTCCCCCGCCAGCAGACGGTCGACCAGGCCGGCGGCGCGGCTGGCGATCACATTCTCGTCGCAACGGACAAGTGGCTTGGAAATGCCCAGGTGCATCAGCAGCTTTGACGTCACACGCGTGTCTTCGCAGCAGATGGCATCGGCGGCGGCAAACGCCTCGCCAACGCGCGGAGACAGGTCGCCCAGGTTGCCGATGGGCGTGCCGACCACATAGAGTTTGCCCGTATGGGCGCTGTTTTGCGTCATATCAACCTATTCAATCATGCCGCGCTCGAGCGTACCGAGCGCCGCGCGGGCGTCCCATGCTGCAATGCGCTTCTCGGTCTTCCAAGTTTGGAAGAACCAGCCGGCAGCCGGCGCAAACGAAGCCAGCTGGTTGGCGATAAACACGCGCTCGTAGGCATTGCGGCCCTCGGGCGTAACCGACGAGTTGGCAAAGATCGCCGCGCCCGACCATTCGCCCACCAGCACGGGGAACCCAGTCGAAATCGCCTCTTTAAGCTCGCGCTTGTTGCGCGAAATCGCCGTCGTCAGCCCGCGGGGGCTCGTGATGTCGAGCGCATGTTCGTCGCGGTAATGGTACAGGTGAAGGTCCATGTAGACGTTCTTGTACTTAGCGCCGCGCATAAAATGCTTCCACTCGCTGGGATGCCCCGAAGACGAGAAGACGACGATCTTATCCTCGGGCATATACGAACGGACGAGCTCGTAGGCATCGCGATAGAAATTGCGCAGGTAGTGAGCCGGAATGCCATCCGTCATGGCAAAGAGACTCTTGCGGACACTCATCTGCGGCGTATCCAGCAGCTCAATGCCCAGCAGGCTCTCGGCCTCGCCGTAACGCTCGGCCAAGCGCTCGAGCACGTCGAGTGCGACATGGCGGCCGTTAGTGGACGAATGCCACTCGGCGACAGCCTCCGGCGTGGTGGGCGAATCGTTGGAATCGCCCTGGCCACCGGGCACAGTTGCCAGATCGAGCAGCACGCGGATGTTGTACTTGGCAGCCCACTCAATTGCACGGTCGATGTAGTCGACAACCGAGATGTAGGACGCATCGGACTCCTGCGAGCCAAAGGCATACCAGGGCACCGGCAGACGCACGGCGTTGAGGCCGATCTGCGCCATGCGACGGAAATCGTCCTCGCTCACAAACGTCTCGTAATGACGGCGCATGCGCTCGTTATAGGCGGCGGTGCCCATGGCCTCCTGCAGCTCGGCCGCGTTGGATGCACCGGTCGCCGCGTATAGCGACGGGGTCACCCAAGGCTCGGGAATAAACCAGCCAGAGAGATTAACGCCGAGTATCCTCTCCATCACTGCCCCCTTTTGAATCATACGGGCTAAGCCCGCATCGCTCTTGCATGACATATCTATCGATTTGAGTATACCCGCGCATGCAGACAGGCGACCGAACGGTCTGTAAAGTGACGCGAAAGTGAGAGGAATATCTGGGAACAGGCGGGCTCGGGATGGTGCGACGAGATGTGCACGCACGTCGGAAGTAAGCGCCGGAAAGCGCATCCCGCTCTGGGTCAAAATAATGGGATGCATTTTCCGCGGAACCCCACAAAAAAAGAAAAAGGACCCCTTTGCAGAGGTCCTAGTCAATTCAAGGTGGCGGGGAAGGGAATCGAACCCCTGACACGAGGATTTTCAGTCCTCTGCTCTACCAACTGAGCTACCCAGCCATTTGAGGTGTGCCTTGTTTCAAGGCTTGATTAGTATAACCAAGGACGCGTTCCGGTCAACCGAGAATTTTAAAAAAGTTTTTGAGCACAGCCTCGGTTCTATAAATCGGCACGTCAGAGGCATCAGCCGGCAGCAAGAAGTTTTTCGCTCAGTCCCTTAAGCCGGCACGCGTTGGAGAGCAGGGGTCGAAACAATGATTGAAGGGCGCTCTAGTACGGCCCAGGCGCCGGGGCAGGAGCACATACGCCAGGGACGTACGTTTTCGTAGCATACGAGGACATAGCCGCGCGCATCGATGAAGGCGATGTCGATGGGATAGGCCATAAAACACGTATGGACCGAAGAGCAGCGTGGAAACGCCATGACGAGCGGCAGGCCGTTGGCGGCAACCGGACGCCGTCCCAGCATGCCGCGCAGGCGCACGACAAACGACTCCGCCACCGCAAACTCGGCCGGCGTCCAACCCAGCCTGTTGAGTGCCCGCGCGTAGGCGATGTAGGACGAGACCGCGGTCACATGACCACCCCCGGACGCCATGGATCGACCGTCACCGCGCGCTCGTGCGACAACGTTGTCGGCGCCCCCAGCGAAACGCCAGCGATGCTGAGAGAAGTCGGCCACGGCTCATAGTGCATGGTGCAGGTGTAGGTCCTAAACGTACCGGATAGGGAGAGCAGGCCACCATCCGATGCCTTCGCGCCTTGCTCGCTCGACACTTCGATCCGCAAGTCATAGCCTTCCATGGCATTCAGAATTTGAGTCTGAACCGTCGCCGAGGCATCGGCAGAGCTTTCGTCGCCCTCCCCCTCCGACGCCACGGCGTGCGCCAACACGATGTCGGGTACCACGCGGTCGAAGCGCGCGACAGCGCTGGCAAAGATCATGACGTTGTACACGATGAGTGCCAGCACCAGCAAAACGGGCGTAACCACCGCCATCTCCACCGTCGCTTGGGCGCGCTCCTCGCGCAGACGCATGCGGATACTCATTACGACCCACCGCCCAGAGCGCCAACCAGCGTGGCAACATCGACGGTGAGTGGGATGGAGCCGCCGCCGGGCAGAGGAATCTCCGCAAGCGTGAACACCGTACCGCTAATGGTGCGTTCGACTTGATATTCCAACGCCTCGCAAAGCGCCTTGGGATCGGTCACGCCCAACGGAATACTTCGCAGCTTGTCTTGCGCTTGAGAGAGACCAGCAATGTCAGACCCCGGGCTCTTAATGACGTTGGCGGAATCGGTCAGCACTGGCTTTCGCAGGCGCAAGTCGCACGGTTCCAGACCCAACGCCGCCATGGACGCCGAAACGGTATCGCCGAGCCACGATGCGATGGAACCCAACGCGCCGCTGCCCCCTCCTAGGCCTTTAATCATCTCGTCCATAAGTTCGTCGGCCGAACCTTGGATATCACCGTATCCTACGAGCAGCCGTCCCCAAACATCCATGACGCCGTCGAGCACGCCGGCAACGCCGCCCGAGCGTTCCTTCAATGTCGAGAAAAATCGCGAAAGCACGTTGTTTTGCGCCGTCGCCTCATCGGGTGCCAACACCGCGGCAGAGATAGCACCGCGATCGCCGAGCCTGACTGCCGTGCTAAACGAAGAGTTGAGCTCATCGGGGCTCGAGATGGCACCCGAAACCGCAAGGGCAACTACGCCGTTGCGACCGGGCGGAGCGATACGCGGACGCTCGCCCGAAAGCGCTTTGATGGCCTGGTCAAACGCATTGCTCGCACGGTCGGTCTCGTCTTCGGTCTGACGTTCGAGCTCGAGCTCTTTGTTGCGGCATTCGACGTAGTCTTCCAGGGCGTCTTTAAACTTGTCAAAGTGATACTCGAAGCCGTTTTCGATAGAGGTTGAAGGCGCCGCAACAGCACCAAGCGACGAAACGCCAAAATGGCATTTGCTGCATTTATCCTGTCCATCGTAATCGGCAACCGAAGCAAATCCGCTCGGCGTCCCTTTCTTATAGTTAGGGCAGGTCGTCCCGTAATGCAGATACGCCTTGTCATCGTTCACGCTCGTCGGCCACACCGCATCGGTATAGAGCTCCGTCGCCCGAACCTCATCAGAGTTGCGCGGCAACAGTGGAATATAGGAGGAAACCCTGTCTCCGTTCTCGGTTATATATGCCCGATCGACCTCCGCACTCGCATAGGTATAAAACGCCTTACGCGCCGCAGACTCTGCCCTCATCTCGACACTCGAGCCGTGGGGCTTCTCATTTGTCAGACGCCAATGGTAGTAGTCCTTCGCGCGATCAAGGGCAACTTGAGGCTCCCACGTAACGCTCGAAGCGTAATGCGGATTTTGAACACCGGAGAGATCCGTTAGGCTTTTCGCGCGCTCCCACATACACGAACAGCTGCCGACCGAACCTTTATCCGATCCACCGCAATCTGCTAGCCAGGCACGCTCCTTTGCCTTCGCCGTCTCCTCCGATGCTTTTTGTAGCTCCTCGGCCGCGCGCTCCAGATCTTCCGACGCATCTTTAATGGCATCGGTCGAGATCTCGGAACCCTCGAGCGCAACAAAATCAGACTCGGATGTCCTGGGCACGGCAAGCGCCGTACCGGTATAGGTCACACTATCGGTATCCTGCGCCGACACCGCCTGCGTGGCACGCGCGGCGATCAGATACGGCAGAGCCGTCTCGATTTTCTGTAAGCCTTCCGATGCGCTTTTGGCAAACTTGTTGCGCGTTTTAATGATCTCAATCCCGGTGTCGACCATATTGCCGGCAACTAGTTCGGCACCCGGGATGAGGATGGCGACCAGGCCCGTCCCGATTGTGGCAAACCCCGCCAGCCCCAGACTCAAGATGCTCGCATCAACCACCGTGGCAGCCGTGTGATAGGACGACACTACGTTGGCACCCGCCAGCGCGCCGCTATCGGCCGCCACCTGGGTATCCCCGGCACGCGACATGCTCCATATCGCCGCGGTCGACGAAAACAACAGCGTGAGCACCACTAGGATGACCACGGCAGAAGAAAGCGTGGTGTAGGCACCGTCTTCGATAAACAGGTCGATACCGGCGCGGCCCATAAAGCCGCCTCGCTTGCGATGGCAGCTCGGACGGCGCGTCAAAACGCATCTAGACCAGAAACGCTTAATCCCATGTAGCAATCCACGAATCATAATCTCCCTCCAGCCATTCGGGACGTGATTGATACGAGACATCGACCTTGAGCTCAACGTAGCCGCCCTCGGCGGTACCACCCATAGCCTGCGCAAACGCACCGATCACAGGCAACGGCCTGACCTCGCCGGAAACGGACACGGACGAGACGCCACCCGCACCGGCCCGACCAAGCTCGATATTCCACGACAACGGCCCGCCGGCATGAAAGATCGAAACGTTGGGCACCGCGGCAAGCCGGCGGCGGGTGAACTCCTTAAGATCGTCGTCCTCCGCCGTCGTCGTGGTCATGAGCCGCGCGGTCTCGGCGGCGGCAGACTCCATGACCGCGCGCGTATAGAGCAGGCACACCGGTTGCAGTGCGAGAAGGATGAGCGTCAGAAACGTCGGCAGCAAAAAAGCGGCCTCGACCGTAGACTGCGCCCGGTCCTCGCGCGCGATATCAATACAACGCAATGTCCTTAGCGCCCGCAGCGGCGTCGATAACCGACGTCGAGGCAACGCCATGGGATGCCGCCCGCTCAACCAGCGCCGCCAAGCGCCCATCGGTGCCAGCACGCCAAAGCCCCGCGATCGCCAGCACGATCGATAACAGCGCCACCGTGACGATGGCGTATTCCACAGTCGCTTGGGCAACCTCTTCACGCAGAACGCCATGCATTTCACGATCCCTCCTTTGAGCTTATTGTTTGCGGGACCAGGCGCACGGCGCGCAGACGACACGAAGCATCGCCGGTATCCGCGGCAACCGTCACCATATCGACCCAGCCGCGTCCGTCACGCACGATGGCGCCCCATACGTTGCCCTTAATATCGAGATAGCCGCTCAGGGCGAGCTGGGCCGTTGGCACCTCGCGGTAGGCGCGTAACATATCCGCCGCTGCCTCGGTCATCGGTCGGTCCTCGGACCATGCAAGCCGGACCGCAATCGCGTTGTCCTCAGGCGAATCCGTCGCAGTGCCAGACCGCTTGTCGAGCGTCCGCAGAAAGGTTTGCGCCGTGACAGCGACATCCGAATCGTCCGCATCTCGCATCTCATCTTTTTGAGTCGCCACCGCCGAATCTGAGCCCGAATCGAAGGCGGCCCCAGGACGCTGCTGCCGCGCGGCGTTAAGCCCCCAAAGCACCGCCGCTATCGCCACGGTCAGGCAAGCAAACACCAGCAGCACCCCGATGGGGCGCTCGCCCTCTACAGACTGTTGATGCCCTCGCTGATAGCGTTCCATAGATCTTGGACCTTGCCTTTAAATGCAACGATGGCAATAATCGCGATCACCACAAGCACGCCCACCAAAATGGCGTACTCGGTGGTACCCTGCGCGCTCTCCTCCCGCAACAGCTCCTTGGCATGCTGGCGAGCGCGGATCGCCCGGCAAAAAGCCCAGTTCCAAGCCTTGTCAGCAACTTCGACCATCGTGTTCATGTATTCCTCCCTACATCATCCCGCCTGCTCCCAGCAGCGGGCCCAATATGGACAGAAGCAACGCCGGCAAGATGAGCGTGCCGGTGGGGATCAGCAGCTTGACGGGCGCACGCTCGATCTCACGCTCGACCGCGGCGCGATGAGCCGCACGGATCTCGCGACTTTGAGCGGCCAGCGTCTCGGCAAGTGGGGCACCCAGGGCGAGCGCCTGCCCCACCGTGATGGCAAAGGTCTCGAGCGCTCGTACGTCCAGATCGCGCGCGGCGGCCAACAACTCGTCCTCACGCGTGCCCACGCCCACCTGCCACGCCATGCAGGCCCGCTCAAGGCGAAGAGCCAGCACTGACCGGCGGTTGGCGCAGAAAATCTCAAGCGCCGCATCAAACGAAAGACCGGCCGAAAGACCCAAGCGCACAACATCGATCATCTCGGACACTTCGCCGAGCGAAACTCGCGCCGGGCCGCCCGCTCCAACCGCGCCCTTCACTCGCGCGGTCAGGGCATCGACCACTGAGCGACCCGCGGCAGCGACCAGCACCGCCTCGCGCTTGCAGGCCCCTGCGATCTTGCGTGCATCCGCCCGATCCAAACCCGTCGCGATAAATACACTCAGGGCGCACAGGCAAGCCGCAACTGCAACTGGGGCGCTCATAGCTCCACCCTCATAATGCGCCGGATAACCACCAGGGCAACGGCGTTGAGGGCGAGACCCAGCACCACAGCGCCCGCACCGGCAGGCGTCGCAAGACCGCGACGAAAATCTGCCGAAAGCAGCGCCAACACCGCGCACATGCCCGCCGGCATCGCCGCGACCATATGCGCCGACATGCGAGCCTGCGACGTCTTGACATCCAGGCGGCGCTTGAGCTCAATGCGCTCCCCTACCATGCTCGACGCCTCGGACAGCAAGTCGGCAAGCGGAGCGCCGGTGCGCTGTGACACCTTAAGCGCCAAGGTCACAAGCGAAAGACCGGGGGCGTCGATGCGCACGAGCAAGTCATCGAGCGCGTCGGTCGCCGAGATACCGCAATCGATCGCCGCCGCCACCCGCAAAAACTCGGTATGCACCGGTTCTTGCGCATGAGCGCCCACAAAGCGCATGCCCTGGGCCAGCGAATGTCCCGAGGCAAGCGACATGGAAAGTGCGGTAAACGCCTCGGGCATGGCCTCTTCTGCATCGTGTTGCTCGCGCCGGCTCTCAAAGCCATCCCGAACGGCGCCAGCGGCAATCGGAGCAACAAGTCCCAAGGCAAACCCGAGGGGCGATAACGACACCATCGTTAGTAAAACGCTGCAGACACCGCTCGATAGCAGTAGAAACGCCAAACGCCCCGAAGCATCTTCAATCACGAGGCCAAGGCGATGCGCCGGAGCCAGCGATGCCCACGAACGGGCGATCTTTTTCAGCAGATCGTTTTCCACCAGCTCACGCGGCAGCTTCTCTGCCACCGTCTCGAGCGCCTGACGCGCCAGCTCCGCCGGCGGCACCTGCGGCACACGAGGTTCCGCCCCGCACGCCGTCGCAACAGAAAACCCTGCCAAACCCCCTACGACGAGGGGCACAGCGACCTCCATTCGTCCACCTCCTCTTGTGTGAGCGTCCCCGACCGCAGGCCTTCTGCGATAAACGGCGGCTCGCGGTCAAGCGCCCAGGTGCGCTCGGCGGCATCGAAAGTCACATAGCGCTCGAGCTCTACGCCGCCCGACGCGGCGCGACGCACCCCCGAATACGAGGAGACGAAGCGCCTGCCATCGGCGTGGCGCTCGGACATCACGATGCCGTCGAGCGCCATGGCAATCTGCTCCTCGATGAGCTCGCTCGGCAGATCGATGCCATAACGTGCAAGCAACGTCAGACGCACCACGGTCTCCTGTTCTGAACCCGCATGAAGTGTGGTGAGCGACCCGTCGTGGCCCGTATTCATGGCCTGCAACATGTCGCAGCACTCGGCACCGCGCACCTCGCCCACCACGATGCGGTCGGGGCGCATGCGCAGGGCATTGGTCACCAGGTCGCGGATCGTCACCGCGCCCTCGCCCTCAATTGAAGCCTCGCGCGCCTCTAGGCGCACCACGTGCGGATGATGCGCAAACTTGAGCTCGGCAGAGTCCTCGATCGTCACGATGCGCTCGCCGGTGGAAATCTCGCATGACAGCGCGTTGAGCAGGGTGGTCTTACCAGATCCCGTGCCTCCCGCAACCGCCAGGTCCTGTCGCAGCGACACCGCGCACGACAGCAGCTGCGCATACCAAAGCGGCAGTGACCCCAGCCCCACAAGCTCGTCCAGCGAGCAGATGCGGTCCGAGAACTTTCGGATGGTGAGAATCGGTCCGTCAATCGCCACAGGCGGAATCACCGCGTTGACGCGATAGCCCGTTTTAAGGCGAGCGTTGACGATGGGGCTGCGCTCGTCGATACGGCGGCCAAGTGGCGAGATGATGCGGTCGATAAGCACACGGATCTGCTCATCATCCTCAAACGCATGCTCGATAGGGTACAAGACGCCGCCGCGTTCAAAGAAGGCCGAGCGGCAGCCGTTGATCATGATCTCGGTAACGGTGTCGTCCTCGATGAGCGGCTGCAACGGCCCCAGGCCCACCACGTCATCCAAAATCTCGTCGATGATGGTCTCGCGTTCGGACGTCGCGAGATCGGTCGGTTCCTCAACATTGAGCGCCGCCTCCACCGCGGGACGCAATTCCGAGCGGGCAAGCGCCGGGTCGATATAGGCGCTGATACGCGCCACTTCGTCGTAACCCATGCGGTCCATCACAGCGCGCTTGGTGCGTCGTTTCACCGCGCGACGACGCCCCGCATCTACAGGCGCTGCAGCCGCTGCAGCGCCGGCAGCCTTAATCCTCGTTTGCAGGCTCATCGCTGATCACCCTCGCGCGACCAGGGAAGGCGGATACGCGGGCGTTCGGTGCGCGTTGCACGGTCGGCGACCATATCGCTCCAAGGGCCGACGGCGCACCCCAGTTCCACGAGCATCTCGCGCGTGGCCTCGCGCACGCTGGTCGCGAAAGCGCTCGTCTGACCCACTGCCTCGTCAGCGCGCCCAAACGCCATGAGCGCGGCGAGATCCTGCCCGCCATCGGCGATACGAATCTTTGAGCTCAACGCACAGGCAATCTCAAAGCGCATGGCGACGTCCTCGTCTGCCCCGCGCGCACCGAACCGGTTGAACACGGCGCTCATGCGCGTGCGCGGCACACCTACTCGACTTGCCAGTTCAATGACGCGCGATGCCGATGTCGCGGACGACACCGCCGCATCGCCAACGACCAGGCAACGGTCGCTCGCCGCCACCGCAGCCGCCACGGCGTCGCCCCAAAAGACCGAGGTATCGATAAAGACCACGTCGGATTCGCGACGCAGGACATCAAGCAATAGCTCCACCGGACGTGCCATGAGCTCGGCTTGCTCGGGCGCCGCGACGGGACCCCAGAGCGTAACGCCCGGCGCCACGCGCATCGATGTGGCTACGATATCCGGCTCGGTGAGCGCGCCCGCCGCCGACGGCTCGATAAGTGCCGCCATATCGCGCGGAGCATCGACGCCTAACAAGTCGTAAAGGTTTCCAAACATCAGGTCCAGGTCGAGCACGGCAGCACGCAAGCCCAACAGCGACGATATGTGTGCCATGGTGGCAACGATCGTCGACTTGCCGCAACCGCCCGAACCCGAAATGGCGCAGATGACCGGAGCTCGATGCTGCGGAGCGGCAGCGTCTGCCGGCGGCATCGGAGGCGGCGGGGCGGGCGTCGGCGACAGCGTCCCCGTCTCCCCCGCCGCAACCACACGCTGCGTCCAAGCCGGCATGGCAGCTTGTTCGGTCTGCAAGGCAGGCTCGTTCTGTGCAATCTGCTCATGCTGCATCAGCGACAACTCGCCGCACCCGGCAAAGCCCTCAACTTCGTCGAGTTCATCCGCCAGATTCACGCCGTGCACGTATCCCATATCTACAGCCGGGGAGTCGCCAGCATGCTGTGCCGGCCCTCCAGCGTCATCGTATACAAGGGGGTTCCGGGGGCGCCGACCATGCTCGGCTTCCGCTTTTCCATAATCATCAACACGCGGGCCTCTTGTAGCGCGAGGCGCCCCGGGTTCCCTATCAACAAAAGCATCGGGCTCAATCGTCATGCGCCGATCGGAATCAACCGCTCCCTCGCCCGCGCGCCCGTTGCCGCATATGCTGTGCGCAGCGATGACCTCGGTCGCCCCCGCGCGAAACAGTCCCTCGATATCCGACGGATCGAGCGCTTCTATCAACACGACCACGCGACTCACGCGGCCTTCGGCCGTCAGGCGCGCAACAGTCTTGCGCACATCTTCGATATCAAACAGAGACGCCGCGATGATGGCAGCCCCGCGGCGCGACGGAAACGCCCGCGCCATGGAAATCAGCCCGTCCAGGTCACCCACGCGAAGCACCTGTGCACCCGCATCACGGCCCTCGACTTCCCGCTGCAACAGCCCGTAATCGCCGCACGCGCAGCACGCAAGCCAGATCGCCTTCATCACTCGTCGCCTCCGCTCTTTTTGCCGCGCGCCGTGGCGGGAATCGTCAAGCTGACCGTTCCCTTGCCCGAGGCTCCCAGCAGTTCCTTGACGTCTTCGGGGTCAGCCGCCAGCGTCACCCATTCGATCTTGCCCTCGCGCGTGGCACCGGAATCCTCACTGGTATCGATCACGTGCGCGCCGCACAGTCGATCGGTTACGCCGTCTTTTTGCACATACACATCCACGTAGCTGCCCACGCCTGTAGCACCGCCGACCGAGTGCTCGGCATCGACCGCCACCGAAACGGCAACCTTGCCCTTAGGCACCTCGAGCTTGTGGCTCTCGGCCTTGGTGTAGACATTGCAGATCACGGCGTTTTTGGGAATACGCGAAGTCGTCACGTCGCCGCGCACCTGGCGCAGCTCGGTCGCCGCGTCACGCGGCAACAGGCTCGTCAGCCATTCCTGGGTTATGACATTGGCCTCATCGAGGGTCTCGCCCACATCGATATCGCGCGCCGCGACGCATACCTCGACGCGATCGCCACCGTACTTGGCCAAGGTCTCAGCCTGGACCCGTTCGGCTTGCGAGCGGATCGACGAGCCGTAAACCATGCAGAGCAGAGCAGCGAGCACGCCCGCGACCAGACTGATGGCGATGCGCTTGCTCTTGTTCACGGCCGCTCCTCTCATGGCAGTGCCGGGCGAATGCCCGTACCACCATTGTCTGGGCGGTCAGAGTGCAAAGCGGCGCAATCGCGATCTTGGTTTTCGATGTCAAACCAATCGCTGACCAAAAGCTGACCAGCCCGTCAAGCTCATGGCAAGGTTTTGGTCAGCACGTCAGCAAGCTGCATGTTTCGAGGCTTTTCCGCAGCAAAAAAGCCGTCTCCCGAACAGTTGGGAGACGGCTGTCATAGGAAAAATCAATTACAGATGAACATCGGGATCGAGCATTTGAGCGCTCACGCGCATGGATGACGCCAGGTTTTGGAACGTTTCCAGCCGTAGGCTGTCGATCTGCCCGGCGTCCTCGGCCTCGCGAACGGCGCAGCCCGGTTCGTGAGTATGCGTGCAGTCGCCAAATCGGCACGCACGCGACGCCTCGACGATCTCGGGAAACGCGCGTGCCAAACCCCGCTCATGCCCTACGAGCGGCAGACTGCGCAGGCCCGGGGCGTCGGCAATAACGCCGGCATCACCCGGAAGCGCCACCATCACGCGCGCGACGGTGGTATGGCGGCCCTGGTCATCGCGCTCGCGCACGCCGCCGGTCGCCAATGTATCGTGACCCAGCAGCGCGTTGAGCAGCGTCGACTTGCCAGCACCCGATTCACCCAAGATCATGGCGCAGCTCCCGGCGGGCACGCAGGCGCGCACCTCATCCAAACCACGGCCCTCGGCAGAGGACGTCACGATTACGTGCACGTCTGGACCCACCAAGCGGCGCACGCGATCCAGGTCGCGTGCAAGCTCATCGGCGTCGCATCGGTCGGCCTTGGTGAGTACCACCACCGGCTCGGCATCGCAGTCGAGTGCCAGCACCAGCGAGCGTGCCACGCGGTCGAGCAACACCTCGCCGGCGCCAAGCGCCTGCACGATCAGAACGCTATCCACGTTGGAGCAAAGCACCTGACGTTCGCCGCGAGCGCGTCCACGCCAACGCTCAAAACTCGTGCGGCGAGGCAGCACGCACTCGATCACGCCCATGTCGTGCCCGGGCGCACGGCGCACCGCCACGCGGTCGCCCACGGCTGGCAGCAAAACCTCGTCCTCGCCACGCGACTTGGCAAACCCCACGGCATGCTCGGCACGAAAGGTATCGTCGGCAGTCGCTACCAGCGGAAACCCGCGATCCAGGCGCACCACGGTACCAAGTTGCGTCTGCTCGGGCTCCTCGGCCTGGGCACAAAAATCATCGAAGGCAGCCTGCTGAGCCTCATCGATCGGTAGGTCGTCGAACGCCGGAACATCCTGCAGCGCGTCGAGTCCCGGCACGCTTGCCAGCAGTTCCTCGGCAGACGCGGGGGCTTCGGTCGCAAGCTTCCGACGACGATCGCGCTTAGCCCGCGCCCCCGTCGTCTTTTTCTTCGCCTTCGCCTTAGCCTTGCCCACAAGCGCCTCCCAGCACAAAACCACACAACTGAGCAGGTATTTTAAATCAAAAAGAGCTGGCCGGGCAAAGCCCGACCAGCTCACAAACTTTCCCTCAGCCCTTTTCATCCGCACGGGAGAAAAGCCAGCAAGGATACCGTAGGGCCCACTCCGGGAGTGTTTTCTTCTGAGCGATTCCGCAGCGCGAAGCGCGAGGACCAGCGAAGAAGAAAACACGCAGGGGCGGGCCCGGACAGGTACGTTACTCCTTCTCCACCGCGCGCATGATCGCCTTGTAGATCTCCATCAGCGGGATGATTAGGAAGGCCAGGCCCAGCGCGGCAAGAACGCCCTTGAGCTCAAGCGTCACAGGACCAAAGAACATCTCGGCAAGCGTCGGCTGCACGGTCACGATCACCGTCAGCACTAGTGCCAGCGCGGCGGAAGCCCACAGCCACTTGTTCTGCTTCTTCATGGTGAACAGCGACGCACGACGGCTGCGCATATTGAAGCAGTGGAAAATCTCGACCATGTTGAGCGTGATGAACGCCATCATCACGCCTTCCTCGTCGGCATTGCCGGCGATCATATCGGCGATGTGGATGTAGCCCATGTCAAAGTACACGCCCACAAAGAAGCTCGCCAGCACCAGCACGGTGATGATCAGACCCTGGACCACGCAGTCCAGGCCCATATTGCCGGCAAAGACGCCGTCCTTGGCGTTGCGCGGCTTGCGCTTCATGATGTTGCCCTCGGCATCCTCCATGCCCAGCGCGAGCGCGGGGAAACAGTCGGTGACCAGGTTCACCCACAGCAGCTGCACCGGCTGGAAGATGGTAAAGCCGATGAGCGTGGCGATAAACACCGAGAAGACCTCGGCAAGGTTGGCCGAAAGCAGGAACTGGATGACCTTGCGGATGTTGTCGTAGATGCGGCGACCCTCTTCGCAAGCACCGATGATGGTAGCGAAGTTGTCGTCGGCAAGCACCATGTCGGCAACGTTCTTGGTGACGTCGGTACCGGTGATGCCCATGCCCACGCCGATGTCAGCACGCTTGATGGACGGGGCGTCGTTGACGCCATCGCCCGTCATGGCCACGATCTGGTCGCGCGACTTCCAGGCCTCGACGATGCGGGTCTTATGCTCGGGCTGGACGCGGGCGTACACGCCGTAGTCCTCGATGTGCGCGTCGAGCTCCTCGTCGCTCATGCGGTCGAGGTCGGCGCCCGTGATTGCCTGGCCGCGATCGGTGACGATGCCCAGCTGCTTGGCGATGGCCACGGCGGTGTCGATGTGGTCGCCCGTGATCATGACGGTGCGGATACCGGCGTCGTGCGCCTCGCGGATGGCGTCGGCGACCTCGGGGCGGACCGGGTCAATCATGCCGGACAGGCCGCAGAAGACCAGGTCATGCTCGAGCGCGGCGGGGCTGCAATCGGCCGGGACCTCGGTGTAGGTGCGGCTTGCCAGCGCCAGCACGCGCAGGGCCTCGTCGGCCATGGCCTTGTTGGCGGCCACGAGCTCGGCGCGACGTTCCTCGGTCAGCGGAACGACCTTGTCGCCCTCGTAGATATGGGTGCACAGGCCGATCACCACGTCGGGCGCGCCCTTGGTGTACTGCTCATACTCGCCGTCCAGGGTCTCGACGACCACGGACATCATCTTGCGGCCAGAGTCGAACGGGGCCTCGCCCACGCGCGGATGCTCGGCAGTCAGGCCAGTGAGGCCCGCCTTGCCGGCGTCATTGACGAGCGCACACTCGGTCGGCTCACCCACGGCCTCGCCCAGCTCCTCGTCCCACTGGGCGTCGGAGCACAGCGCCATACCTGCCAGGAACTTCTCCTTGGGCGCGGCGAGCTCGTGCTTGACGACGGTCATCTTGTTTTGGGTAAGGGTACCGGTCTTGTCGGAGCAGATGGTCTGCGTGCAGCCGAGAGTCTCGACGGCAGAGAGCTTGCGGATGATTGCCTGGCGCTTGGCCATCTTGGTCACGCCAAGCGACAGCACGATGGTCACGACGGCGACCAGGCCCTCGGGGATGGCAGCGACGGCGAGCGAGACGGCAACCATAAAGGTATCGAGCAAGGCTGTCGGGTCAGTGAGGACGTTGCCCACGCCGTGGCGGATGATGTCGACGCCAAAGATGACGACGCAGATGACGATAACCATGATGGTGAGGATGCGGCTGAGCTCGGCAAGCTTCACCTGCAGCGGCGTGAGCTCTTCCTTGGCCTCGGCCAGGGCGCCGGCGATCTTGCCCATCTCGGTGTTCATACCGGTGCCGACCACGACGGCGCGACCGCGGCCGTATACCACGGTGGAACCCATGTAGCACATGTTCTTGCGGTCGCCGAGCGGCACGTCGTCGGTGCCGGCGGCGAGCTCAATGACGTTGGCATGCTTCTCGACGGGCACGGACTCGCCGGTAAGGGCGGCCTCCTCGATCTTCATCGTGGCGCTCTCGAGCACACGGCAGTCGGCCGGGACGGAGTCGCCCGCCTCGAGCATGATCACATCGCCGGGCACGAGCTCGGCGCTCGGCAGGTGCACGAGCTTGCCGTCGCGCAGCACCTTGGACTGCGCCGCACTCATCTCCTGCAGGGCCTCGAGGGCCTCTTCGCTCTTGGCTTCCTGGACCACGCCCAGCACCGAGTTGACGATAACGACGAACATGATAATGGCGACGTCGGCAAAATCGGGCTCGCCCTTGACCATGCCCGTAAGTGCGCTGATAACGGCGGCAACGATCAGCATAATGACCATGGGGTCGGCCATCTGCTCAAAGAAGCGCTTCCACAGCGGCGTCTTCTCGGCTTCCTCAAGCTTGTTAGGGCCTGTCTTGGCAAGGCGCGACGACGCCTCGTCGTTGCTCAGGCCGAGGTTCTCATCGACGCCCTGGTCGCTGAGCACCTCCGCCGCGGCGGACAGGTATTCCTTTTGCATATAGAGTCCCCTCCTGGGATTCGGGCCACTCAGCAGATTGATGCCCGATCATAATTCCCAGGAGAAGGGCAAGGGCTCATCAAGGCTGCCGTGCTGAGCGGCAGTTGATAGTGGAGCTATGGTACCCCAAAGCGACGCGTCTAGCCAAAACATTCCATCTGGAAACACGGCACAGGCGCAACGGTGCAGACAGTGTGATGCTCAAGATTGATAAAACGTTTTTTCTTCGGCGCATCATCGAACTAAAATATCGCCCAGATAGCAGCGGTTAGAACGGTTGGTAAAGTTTTTGCATATACCGTTTTTCCGCAAAAAATGAACTTCTAATTCGGCATACGGTCGATTTTTTGGGGTATTCGGTCGGCATTTCGTTATAATCATCTCAGTTTTATTTCTTATGGTTTATCTATCAGCGCAAGACGATGTCAGATGGAGGTCTGAATGTACAAGCGCACCAAGATTGTATGCACCATGGGTCCCGCCTGCGATAGCGACGAGACCATCCGCGAGATGATCAAGGCGGGCATGAACGTCGCCCGTTTTAACTTCTCGCACGGATCCTACGACGAGCACCACGGTCGCATCGAGCGCGTCCGTCGTATTTCCAAGGAGCTCGGTCTGCCCGTCGGCATCCTGCTCGACACCAAGGGCCCCGAGGTCCGCACCGGCCTTCTGGTCGACGGCAAGAAGGTTGCCGTCAAGACCGGCGATAAGATCGTCGTCACCGCTCAGCCCACGTCCGAGGATTTCCACGGCACCTCTGAGCACATCTCCCTCGACTACCTGGCTCTGCCCTCCGAGGTCGAGAAGGGCTCCCTCATCCTGATCGATGACGGCCTGGTCGCCCTCGAGGTCGAGTCCGTCGACGGCCAGGACATGACCTGCGTCGTCAAGAACGACGGCCTGATCGGCGAGCGCAAGGGCGTCAACATGCCCAACGTCAATATCTCGCTGCCCGCCATCACCGAGCGCGATCGTCAGGACATCCTCTTTGGCCTGACCGAGAACATCGACTACATCGCCGCTTCCTTCATCCGTGACGGCGAGTCCGTCCGCGGCATCCGCGAGCTTTGCCGCGAGAACGGTGGCGAGCACGTGACGATCTTCCCGAAGATCGAGTGCGCCCTGGGCGTCGAGAACTTCGACGAGATCCTCGAGGCTTCCGACGGCATCATGGTCGCCCGTGGCGACCTGGGCATCGAGATCAAGCCCGAGCTCGTTCCCCACATCCAGAAAGAGATCATCGCTAAGTGCAACGCGGCCTACAAGCCCGTCATCACCGCTACGCAGATGCTCGACTCCATGCAGCAGAACCCGCGCCCGACGCGCGCCGAGGTTGCCGACGTTGCTAACGCCATCTACGACGGCACCGACGCCGTTATGCTCTCTGGCGAGTCCGCTGCCGGTAAGTACCCGGTTGAGGCTGTTAAGATGCAGGCCAGCATTGCTCTCGAGACCGAGAAGTACCTCCCGGCCCACGCTCCGCTCGAGGTTCCGGCCGATGCTCACGGCACCCGCGTTGTCAACAACGTTGTGGGTATGTCCGCTGTGAACATGGCCACCACCGTTGGTGCCAAGTGCATCACCGTGCCGACGACCACCGGTCGTACCGCCCGCCTGATCTCGCACTTCCGTCCCAACATGCCGATTTGCGCGTTCTCCCGCCACGAGTGGGCCGTCCAGCAGATGATCATGTACTGGGGCGTTATCCCGCACCAGGCCGAGATCACCCAGGGCACCGTCAACGGCACGATCGTCAAGGCGATCGAGACCGCTAAGGAGCTCGGCTACGTCGAGGCCGGCGATTTGACCGTCGCCACCGCCGGCGATCCCCGCATGAGCGTCCAGCTCGAGGACAAGGTCTCCTCGACCAACGTCGCTTACGTCGCTCAGGTGCGCTAAATCGCACTTGCAAGCAAATTTGCATTGCAAAGGGCCCGGAAGGCATTGCCTTCCGGGCCCTTTTTTAAGACCTTATTCATATGCCGCTTCATCGATTTGCGTTCAGTCGCAAGCCTCTCCGATGCCGAGCGCACCACCGAAGACGTCTTGCAAGGGGAGCCGTTGGTCAATTGGGGTGAACTGTTCACCGTCAAGCCGGCCGGCTAGCAGCTAGCGATCAGAGGGACTGCAGGGACGTCAGAAGCGGCAACGCGAGCCGCAAAGCCCGCCTCGGTCAGCTCGATCACCTCGGTAAACGTCGCGTCGAAGAACTCCTCGGTCAGCAGGCGGTATGGCGGATGGTCGGGCTCACCGGGGTTTTCGCGCACGATCTCGTGCATAACGCCGATGGTCTTGAGCACATACTCCTTATGGATGGGATACTGCCCAAAACGCGTCGCCGCAGTATACAGGCGATCGGTCGCGCGCGGAATCGAAACAATGCCGAGCGTCTTGCCAAACCAGTCAAAGTCGCCTTGCTTTTTAATGCGGAACTCCTCGCACGGCTTGCCGCCGTGCGCCTCCAGGTACTGATTCACGCGCGTATTCCATACGGTATCGGCCACCAGATGCGACCAGACACCCAGTGTCAAATCGAGCAACGACTGCGCCACGTCCTCGGACGCAAGCGAGAACTCACGAGCTCCGGGACCGACAACCGGCTCAGCATCCCTGTAGCGCTGGGGATAGTGCACGCGATTCAGTCGCTCGCGCTCCTCGATAATCGAGGTCGCCGCGGCTGACGCACCGGTGGGCGAACTTTTAAGCAACGGTGCCACATAGGTATCCCAGAACTCATGCTCACGAGGCTTAGGGATAGGCTCGGGCTTTGCAAAGTGCGTAATGCGATACGGAATGGGATCAGCGATACCGGGAACCATATAGCCCACAAAAATGTCCGGAACCACGCAGCCAAACAAAAAGGCATTGCGGTCGCGCACGCTATTGGCAAGCGCACCGGTGCGCTCCAGCAAACGCTCCGTCTGAGCGATATGAATGTTCCAGCTTGGCATAGCCACCCCCATAAAAACCTGGATAACTATACCATCACGGCAAAGCCGCGCGGACGGCTACGCACGCTCTACGCAGCAACTATTCCGCAGCGCCGCTCTCGGTTCCATACGACGACACCGGCGCCTCGACCACATGGTGATATCGATCGATATAGATGGCGCGGGCACCCAGGCGCCGCACCAAATCCTGATGATGCGTGCTCATCAAGACCGTCTTGCCGGCCGCGACGTAGGCCAGCAAGAAGTTGACCACGATGTCGCATGAATCCTCGTCGAGTCCATTGGTAGGCTCGTCGAGGACCAAGATATCCGGGTTCATCGACACCACCGCAGCCAGCGCAACGCGCTTCTTTTGCCCGCCCGAGAGCTGATAGGGAGAGGCGTCGGCAAGGTCGGCAACCTGAAACAGCCCCATGGCATCGCGCACGCGGCGCTCGAGCTCGTCTGCCAGCAGCCCCATCTGCGCGGGACCAAAAGCAACTTCCTCGCCCACCGTAGCGCAGAACAGCTGGGCGTCGGCGTTTTGGAATACGAAGCCCACGCGCTGGTGGAACTTCTGAGCAGCAGCAAAATCCTTCAGATACGCCGCATCGATCACGTGCCCGTCAAACAGGTATGCCCCTGCGTCCGCGAGCTCAAGGCCGTTAATAAGGCGCATGATCGTCGTCTTGCCACAACCGTTGGGACCGAGCAGGGCAACGAGTTCACCACGATCGACCTGCAGCGAAACGCCATCGACAACCGTATGACCCGTATAGGAAAACACCACGTCGCGCAGCTCAATGAGCGGCGTGGTCTCGGCGCCAGCAGCACCGCTCACGCCCATCGCGCCATTCGTATCGTTTGCCAAAACGTCGCCCTTCCCTATCCACATCGACGGCTCGACCGCCCGCGCTACAGCACTGCGCACAACACGGCGAGCAGAACCACAACGGCTGCGTAAACGGCATCGCGCCAGCCAAACCCGGCGCGCGCGGGCGCCGGATACGCACCGGCAAAGCCGCGGCAAAGCATAGCCTCGTCCATCGCGCGACTGCATTCCATCGCCTTGATAAAGGTCATGCCCATGATACCCGCGATCGAATCGGTACGTGAAAATCCCTCAGGCGCACGGCCAACACTGCGCAGCATGACCGATTCGCACAGATTGTGCGCCGTACGACCCAGCACCTCGATGTGCTTGAGCGCCATATCAAACGTAAAGATAACTTCGTCGGGTAGATGCAGCATCTTGAGCGCCGCCGACATGCGGCTCCAGGTGAGTGTCCACGAAACGCCCAGCACGAGCGACACGTTAATGAACGTCTTAAGCGCAATTTTGAGCATGGCGCCCGTAGCGGAAGCGCCCAGCAGCAGGGCAGGCAGCGCCAGAACCACTGCGAGCCCCGCAGCGCCAAGCGCCGGCGCAAAGGTTGCCCGCAGCCCGCGTACGGGGCGCACGGCAACGAGCGCCAGCGCGATAGCCGCCATCAACATGAGGTACAACGGGCTCTGCGTCAGACACACGCATAGGACGCAGACGAACATCCCCACCAGGCGCACCGGAGCCGAAACGCAAGAAAGGGCGCGGTCGACCATCGACCCGCCCTCGTGCGCGCCTCCACCCAGGCGAACCCGCTCAAGCAGGCTCGCCAGGTGCAGGACGTTCTTTTGCATCACACGATGCCGAGCCCCCGCGGGCTCGTAACGCTGCTCGACCGCAAGCCAGCTAGGCAGCTCGGCTATTGCCATGAGCACCGCTTTCCTTGACCGTCAGCGAGATCAGACGGAATGCGATGGTGAGCACCGCCACGCCAATCACACCGGAAAGGATATACATGGCAGCCTGGCCGGCAAAGCCAAGGCCTTGCTCCTCGGAATAGGCCTGCAGATAATCGCCCGTGGGCAGGGCATCGGCAAAGGTCGGGGTATCGAGACCGACCGAAGCCTGCAGGCTGTCATCGCCAGCCTCCTGAACGGCGGTCGCGGCGCCCTCGGCGTCCCACTCACCCCAGGCGTCACCCGTGGCCAGCAGGCCCAGCGGTGTTGCTACGACAAGCACGGCAACCAGGATGAGCGTGGGGACCAGCGAGGTCTTCTTGGCAGCAACGCCCTCGGCAGCAAGTTGGCCATCGACGGCCTCGGGCCCGACAATGATGCTCGGCGCCGTCTTCTTAATGAAACCGTAGATCGCGGCCGTCGCCACGCCCTCGATCACGCCGGCAACCAGCATATGCGGGATCAACATGGCCGGAATAGCCACGGACAGCGGGAAGGGGCAGTACAGCGGCGCGCCCGAAGCATTGGTAAAGAGCATCGGCTGAATACCAAACTCGATTGCCGCGCACAGGGCCGCCAGGCACAGGCCGACCCAGCCGCTTACGATAGCAGAAACTGAGGTGCCCCAGCTCTTGTCGTGCAGACGGCTGTTGAGCGCACGGAACACGATAGCAGCGACAAACGGCAGCACAAAGGCCATGTTAAAGCAGTTGGCGCCAAACGACAGAACGCCACCGTCTCCAAACAGCAGCGCCTGCAGCGCCAGCGCGACCGAGACAGCGATAGCCGCAGCCTCGGGGCCCAGCAGCAACGCGATGAGCGCGCCGCCAACGGCGTGACCAGTGGTGCCGCCGGGCAGCGGCACGTTGAACATCATGAGCAAGAAGGAGAACGCGGCGCAAATGCCCAAGAACGCCATATGCTCGCGATCGAGCGTGGCGCGCACCTTTTTGATGCAGTGGACCCATACGGGCACCATCGCCACCGCCATAACGGCATCGGTCTGCGGGGATAGGTAATTATCTGGAATGTGCATATACGCCTCCCGGTTATCAGCGCGCGGAATTGCAGCACCGTTTGAACCACGTTGTCGATGTTACGCATCGACTGATTCGTAACACGCCGGCGGCTATCATAGCAAACCGGCGCGCCGCCAACAAAGCGACACGCCGTTTTGCAATACATATGTCACAGATGCGGAGCGCTGGCGGGCAGCAGCTCAGTCATGCCGTCGCCCGACGGCCCATGCCTCGGTCGCAAGCCCTAGCCGCGGACCTCGCCGTTTACGCCCTTGCACACCTTGGTGACGATCTTCTGGTGCGCCTTCTCGACCTCTTCGCTGGTGAGCGTGTGGTCGTCGGAGCGATACGTAAGTGCGAAGGCCATGGACTTCTTGCCCGCTCCGATGCGGACCGGATCGCGGTAGACGTCGAACAGGCGCACGCCCTCGAGCAGTTTGCCGCCGGCACTCGTAATACGACGCTCAAGATCCTCGCAGGTCACAGTGTTGTCGACCACGATAGCAAGGTCGTGCTCAACGGCAGGGTACTGCGAGAACTCGCGGTAGTTCTCCTGATTGCGGGCGCCCTTGATCAGCTTGTCCAGATCGAGCTCAAAGGCAACGACGACCTCATCGATGCCGCAGGCCTCGCGCGCCTCGGGGTGAATCTCGCCGACCCAGCCCAGCACGGTACCGCCCGAGAGCACCTCGGCAGCACGACCCGGCTGCAGGAAGGCATAGCTCTCGCCCTCGACGGGACGGAAGCGAACCTTCTCAATGCGCAGCTGGGCGAGCAGCTCCTCGACGATGCCCTTGCCAAAGAAGAAACGCAGCTTGCGGTACTTCATGTTCCAGGACTGCTCGCTCCACTGGCCCGAGAGCACGCCCGCGACGGACTTGGTCTCCTTGGGCAGGCTGGCATTCTCGCGACCGTGGAACAGACTGCCGACCTCGTACAGGTGCACGTTGGGCGTGCCGTGGGCCTCGTTATAGGCAACGGACTGCAGTAAGCCCGGCAGCAACGAGCGGCGCATCTCGGTCTGCTCGGCGACCAACGGGTTCATGAGCACCACGGGGCAGCCGCGGCCTTCGGTGGACATGCCGATCTTCTCCAGGTCGCCCGGGGCAGCAAAGCCAAAAGTCGTGGTCTCGTTGAGGCCGCAGGCGCGCAGGATCTCGCCGACCTTGCGGGTAAGCTTCTGCTCGCGCGTCAGACCGCCGATATGGTTCTTGGCAGCCGGAATGGTCGCCGTGACGCGACCCATGCCCCATAGGCGCAGGACCTCCTCGATCAGATCGATCTCGCGCGGCAGGTCGGGACGGAAGCTCGGCGGCGTGACCATAAAGTCCTCACCGTCGCGCTCGACGGTGCAGCCCAGGCGGGTAAGCGAGCGCTCGATAAAGTCGGGCTCGATGTCGGCGCCGCAGATGGCGTGCACGCGGGCCAAACGCAGCTTAATGCTGTCGATGGTCTTGGGCGCGGGGAACACGTCCACATAGCCGGGGGCGACCTCGCCGCCGGCGATCTCCTCGATGAGCGCGCACGTCACATTGGCGACGTCCACGCAGCCGGTCTCGTCGACCTGGCGCTCAAAGCGGATGGAGGCGTCGGAGATCAGCGATAGGTCACGGCTGGTGTGCGAGGTGCGGCCGGCGTTGAAGCAGGCGCTCTCGACCATCACGTCAACGGTATCGTCCTCGATCTCGGAATCCATGCCGCCCATGACACCGGCCAGCGCCACGGGACGCTCGCCGTCGGTGATGAGGCCCATGCCGGCGTCGAGCACGCGCTCCTCGCCGTCGAGCGTCGTGAACTTCTCGTCCTGCTGGGCGGCGCGAACTACCACACGACGGTGGCCATCGCGCGCGGCAAAGGTGTCCAGGTCAAAGGCGTGCAGCGGCTGACCGGTGAGCATCATCACATAGTTGGTGATGTCGACGATGTTGTTGTGCGGGCGCACGCCCAGGGCGTTAAGGCGCTTGACCATCCAGTCGGGCGACGGGCCGACCTTGACGTTGCGCACGATGCGGGCAACGTAGCGGTCGCACAGGCCCTCGTCGGCAATCTCGACGGAAAGCTCGTCGTCGGTCGCGCGGCCGGTCTCGGCCTTGATGGCGGGCAGCTCAACGTGGAAATCGCGGTCGAAGATGGCGCCGGTCTCGCGGGCCATGCCGATCATGGACAGGCAGTCGGGGCGGTTGGGCGTAATCTCGCAGTCGAGCACGGTGTCGCTCGAGCCCACATACTCGGCAAACGGCATGCCGCAGGGCGTATCCTCGGGCAGGATCATAATGCCGGAGTGGTCGCCGCCCAGACCGAGCTCGCGCGCGGAGCAGTTCATGCCCATGGACACGACGCCGCGAAGCTTGCTCTTCTTGATCTTGACGTCGCCGGGCAGAACTGCGCCGATCATGGCCGTGACGATGTGGTCGCCGGCCTCGAAGTTCTGCGCGCCGCAGACGATCTGCAGCGGAGCGGGATTACCGTCGGGGTCGAGGTTCTTGTCGCCCACGTCGACCGAGCACACATACATGTGGTCGCTATCGGGGTGCGGGGTCTTGGTGAGTACCTTGGCGGTCACCACGTGGTCGAAGGACTCGCCCACGGTGTCGATCGCCTCGACCTCGGTGCCGGTACGGATATATTCGTCCGAAAGGGTCTTGGGATCCTCCGGAATATCGATCATGGTCTTGAGCCAGTCGTAAGAAACACGCATCTAGCTCTCCTTTCATACTGAAAGCCTGCGAAGAGATGCAGGTGGAAACTTCAACTTTGTGAACATTCCTTACAAAGCGAGGGTTGTCCAAGTGCGGCAGATCGGCCCGAAAGAGGAGCGCCGCGTACTTTGGTACGCAAGCGACGAATGAGCGCCGAGGTGCCGTGCTTGGGCAAGCCGCAGCCTAAAACTGATTGAGGAACCTCATATCGCCTGTCATGAGCGTGCGCAGGTCGGGCAGGTCGTAGCGCAGTGCCGCGACGCGCTCGGCGCCAATACCAAAGGCGAAGCCGGTGTACTTCTCGGGGTCGATGCCGCAGTTGATCAGGACGTTGGGGTCGACCATGCCGCAGCCCAGGATCTCGATCCAGCCGCTGTGCTTGCAGAAGTTGCAGCCCTTGCCGCCGCAGACGTGGCAGCTTACGTCCACCTCGCAGGAAGGCTCGGTGAAGGGGAAGAAGTGCGGGCGGTAACGCGTCTTGCGGTCCTCGCCAAACATGCACTTAACAAAGTAGTCGAGCGTGCCCTTAAGATCGCCAAAGGTGATGCCCTCGTCGACGACCAGGCCTTCGATCTGGTTGAACTGCGGCAGGTGGCAGGCGTCGGCCGTGTCGGGACGATAGACGGTGCCCGGGCAGATCATGTAGATGGGCGGCTTTTGCGACTCCATGGTGTGGATTTGCACGCCCGAGGTCTGGGTGCGCAGCAGCACGTCGGACTCGCCGTGGGCATGAGCCTCGGGGTGCGCGACGCTGCCGGGGTTGTTGTCGACCACGTAGAAGGTATCGCGGGCCGAACGGCTCGGGTGATCCATGGGGGCGTTGAGCGCGGTGAAGTTGTAGTAGGAGGTGTCGACCATGGGGCCGGACTCGACGGTGTAGCCGATGCCGCAGAAGATGTCCTCGGCCTCCTCGATGATCTGCTTGATCAGGTGTTGGTGGCCGATCTGCGGACGGATGCCCGGCAGCGTGATGTCGACGGCATCGTGCTCGAGCGCGCGCTTGAGGGCGGCAGCCTTCATCTCGGTGGTGCGCTCGTCGAGCATGCCCTCGATCAGCTGGCGCATCTCGTTGGCGCGCTTGCCCATCACGGGACGATCCTCGGGGGCGAGTTTGCCCATCATGCGCATCAGGCCGGTGATGCGGCCCTTGCGGCCGAGTAGCTCAACGCGCGCGGCCTCGAGCTTGGCGGCGTCGTCGGCGCCTGCGACGAGCTCCTTGGCCTCTTCCTCGAGTTTGACCAGATCATCAATCAGACTCATGTCTTCCCTTTCGTCTCTCGCGCATTCGCTTGCCGGGGCGACCGATGCCGCTTGGCGCTGCGAAAACGCGGCCCGGTTCGGTAACAAAAAACCGCCCTCGGGCATGTGCATTGCCCAAGGACGGTTGAATTCCGCGGTACCACCTTGTTTGACCCGGCGGATGTCTGGCCCGCCGTGCCCACTCTGCGCCCCTTATCGCGAGGCTCACGGCTTCCCTACTGGGGCTTCGCCGCCGCTGGCCGCGCGCCCGTTGAGGTCGCTGCTCGGGAGTGAACGCTTGGCCCTTGCCACCGCAGGAAGGCTTGCAGCCCATGACCTTCCCTCTCTTGCCGGCGACGCGGCGGGCAAAACCCTCTCCGTCAACGCATTGGGCTATAGGATAACACATTCTGCGAGCATATCGCCGCGTTCCGTTTTGTTCGCACTGGGTACAAGGCAGGTAGCTGTGCAAACTGGCCGCACGCCCATCCGTGGCGTCCGGTCTGCGAGATCAAGGATATAGGTATGGGAAAGAAACTCGATAAGAAGGCCAAGGCTGCCGTGGCCAAGGCCTCTAAGAACGCCAAGGCGGGCAAGGGCATCAAGAAGCTCCGCAAGCTCGAAGGCAAACTGTGGACCCGCGAGTACCTGCTCAAGATTGCCGAGTTCGATGGCGCGACGATTGCCCCCGCCAACGGTGCCGCGGCCCGCGCGGATGCTATGGGCACCCTTGCCGGCGAACATCACAAGCTCCTGACCAGCAAAAAGTCCGTTGAGCTCGTGCGCTCTCTAGCGCGTGAGGCGGTCGCGGGCGAAAAGATCGACGACCCGCAGCTGCTCGACGAGATTCGCGTGCTCGGCCGCGACCAGCGCGAGGCAAGCGCCATCCCCACCGAGGAGGCCGAGGCCTGGACCAGGCTCACCTGCGAGGCCGACGCCGTGTGGCACAAGGCCAAGACGGCCAATGACTGGGCGAGCTTTGAGCCCTATGTGGATAGAATCGTCGCCCAGCTTAAGCATCAGGCCGAGCTCATGGACCCCAAGCGCGACCCATACGACGTGTGGCTCGACCAGTACGAGCGCGGCCTTTCCACCAAGAGCTTCGACGCGTTTTGCGACGAGGTCAAGGCCGCGGTCGTGCCGCTCGTGCACGCCATCGGTGAGCGCGGCCAGCAGCCCGCTGCCGACTTTTTGCACGCCCATGTGCCCGAGGCTGCCCAGCGCGCCATGAGCTTTGACCTTATGAAGCTCGTCGGCCTGGACCTGGACGACACCACGCTCGCCTTTACCGAACATCCGTTTAGCGAGGGTTTCTCGGTGGGCGATGCGCGCGTCGCCACGCACATCTACGAGGACGACTGCATCTCCAACGTCTACAGCATCATCCACGAGGCCGGTCACGCCATGTACGAGCTGGGCGTGAACCCCGCTTACGCGCGCACGTGTCTGGAGGGCGGCACCTCCATGGGCATTCACGAGAGCCAGAGCCGCTTCTTTGAGAACACCGTTGGCCGCAGCCGTGCTTTTATGGGCCCGCTGCTCGAGATACTGCGCCGTCACGCGCCCGAGGTCTACGGCAACGTGGACGAGGACACGCTCTACCACGCCGTGAACATCGCTCAGCCGTCGCTGATCCGTACCGAGGCCGACGAGCTCACCTACCCGCTGCATATTATGGTGCGCTACGAGATTGAGCGCATGCTGTTTGCCGGCGAGGCCACAGCCAAGGACATCCCCGCGCTTTGGAATCGCTTTATGGGCGAGTACCTTGGCATTCCGGTTCCCGACGACACGCGTGGCTGCCTGCAGGATACGCACTGGAGCGGCGGCTCGTTTGGCTACTTCCCCACCTATGCGCTGGGCAGCGCCTACGACGCCATGTTCGTGCCGGCCATGTGCCGCGACGGCGTCGACCTTGCCAGCGCCTGTGCGAGCGGCGATTTGGCGCCTGTCCGCGCCTGGCTCGGCGAGCACATTTGGCAGTGGGGCCGCGCCAAGGACGCGCCGGAGCTCATCAAGGGCGCGTGCGGCATGGCGTTCGATGCCCGCTACTACTGCAGCTACCTGCAGGACAAGTTCACCACGCTCTACGAGCTGTAAGGCATAACCGACACGCCAACGCAAAGGGGACGCCGCGGAACCAATCCGCAGCGTCCCCTTTTTTCACCCAATAACTAGGTACCCAATGACTAGTTCGTTGACGCTAATGTCTTGGCAACGTCAGCGAAAACGGCCCCAAGCGAGCAAGGTGACGTGAAATGAAAGGGCGCTGACCTTCTGGTCGCGCCCTTGAAATTGAACGTCAGATTGCCGTTTGGGGCCGTTTGCAGCGTCGAGCAGTTACGCGGTTTGGTAAAACCGCGTAACTATAAAGCCTCGAGCGCGGCGGCGATGCGCTTCATGGCGGCATCGGCGGATGCTTGGTCGGGGGCTTCGGCCAAAACGCGAATCACAGACTCGGTTCCGCTCTTGCGTACGAGCACGCGACCCTCGCCTGCCAGCGCAGCCTCGGCCTCGGCGATGGCGTTCTGCACGCCCATGTTCTCGAGCGCGGCGTCCTTGTCCGCCACGCGCACGGCCACCTGCGCCTGCGGCAGCAGCTTGCACGGAGCCGTGAGCTGCGAGAGTGTCTCGCGCTCGGCACGAATCACTTCCATCACGCGCAGCGAGGTCATAATGCCGTCGCCTGTACGCTCGATATCGCCAAAGATCGTATGGCCCGTCTGCTCGCCACCCAGGCTGTAGCCGCCCTCGCGCATCTTGGCATACACATGACGGTCGCCCACGCCGCTGGTCACGGCGCTCAGACCGGCAAGCTCCAACGACTTGATCAGGCCAAAGTTGCTGGCGATCGTCGGCACCACGGTACCGCCCGAAAGGCGACCGTGCTTGTTCAGATACACGCCGCACACGTACAGGATCTGGTCGCCGTCTACCACGCGACCGCGCTCGTCCACAGCCAAGCAGCGGTCGGCATCGCCGTCGTAGGCAAAGCCCACATCCAGGCCCTGCTCCACCACGTGGCGCTGTAGGCGCTCCATATGCGTGGAGCCGCAGTCGACATTGATGTTAAAGCCGTCGGGCGCGGCATTGATCACGCGCACATCGGCGCCCAGTGCGTCGAACACCGGCTTGGCCACCGAGGATGCCGAGCCGTTGGCGCAGTCGATACCGATCTTGACGCCCTGCAGCGAAAAGTTCGCACTGGCGATGAGCGAGGCAATGTAGCGGTTGCGACCCTGCATGTAGTCCACCGTGGCGCCGATATGGTTGCCCGTTGCCAGCGGCACCTCGCTCTTGCCATCGATGTAGTCCTCAATGAGCTCCAGCACGTCCTCGTCCATCTTAAAGCCGTCGCTGTTGACAAGCTTAATGCCGTTATCGCAAAACGGGTTGTGGCTCGCGCTGATCATGATGCCGCAATCGAAGCAGCCTTCCACGGTCTGATGCGCTACGCCCGGCGTGGGGATCACGTGCAGCATATAGGCGTCCGCACCGCTCGCGACCAGGCCGCTCACCAGCGCCGCCTCGAACATGTAGCTCGAACGACGCGTGTCCTTGCCCACGATAACGCGCGCCTTAGCACTGCGGTTGGCACCGTAATACCAGCCCACAAAACGGCCAATCTTGTAAGCGTGCTCTACCGTCAGCCCAACGTTGGCCTCACCGCGAAAGCCGTCGGTGCCAAAGTACTTCATGCGCTCTCCTTACAAAATAGGGGCGAACAGATTGCCTGTCCGCCCCAAAATGGTACTCGATTATCTGCGCTACCAGAAAAACCCTACGCCGACGCGCTGTCGCGAGCCGCCTGGCATGTAGGAGTCTGACGCAGCGTAAGCGGCTTGTCCCCCGCCTCGGCCGACGTGGTCAGCGTATACGTGATCGTCGTCGTCTCGCCAGCATGCAGGTCAACGGTGCCCGAATAGAAGGGGATTCCATGCCACGTAGCGGCACCAAGACCAAACTGGGTGCCCTCAACCGTAAGGTCACTGATGTTGCCGCCCGTCGGGGCAAACAACGAGACATTCAGACGCTCGTCGTCACGCGCGGCATCGGGTGCGCTCGCCGCAACGTAGTCGGGCAGCTTGCCAGCCTCCTCCTGCGTCATGATGTTCGTCAGGGTAACGGTGATGCGATAGGAACACGTGCCGTCGCCATTCTTCACGCCCTGACCAATCTGAGTGTCGGCGTTCAGATACCAGTCGAGCTTGGAGAAGCTCAGGTTGTTAAAGTAAACGCCGGCAACGGGATCGGCACTCGGATCATCCGGATCGGGCAGCGAAGCGTCAATGCCCGTCTCTTTGATGGCATTCTGCTCATCATCGTTTCTCATCCAAGCGATCAGGCGGCCCTCTTCGGCACCGCGCTCAACGGCGCTGACAAGCTTCGTAACATCGACATCGCCGATACCGCCAAGGATCTTGTCGAAGGCAGCGCTGGCGACGGATGCAAAGATGCCGTCAGACTCCTCGACCGGATAGTTCCAGTACACATCGTGCATGAGGACCTTTGCGGCGTTGGTGCCGTCGACAACCGTTCCGTCGGGCAGTGACACGTTACCGACCAGGCCCAGCAGATACTGCAGGAACACCGGGTCGATACCGATGACGCCATCAACGTCCTGTCCATACTGGGACTTCCACAGCGCGGCGACACGCTGCGAGTTGCGGGGCCAATCAGGCGAATAGGTATTGCCCGAGTTGTACAGGTTACTGTGGTTGCCGAACAGCGCTTCATCCTCTTCGTCGACGCTCTCGACTGCCTCATCCTCGCTGAGTCCAATGCGGGGAACAAACTCGCCAATCGACATCTGGCCGTCAGTGACCGAAATCAGGCCCTGCGAACCGCCAAAGCCGCCGCAAGCACGAATCTCGACGTTGTTCATGGCGTACATAAGGTAGTTGCGCGTCTGGCCGTTGGCGCCGAGCATCTGGGGAAGGACGGGGGCGACCTTCTCCGCCGCGTCAACCGCGCCGTTGAGGGTGGCAAAGCCGTCCTTGGCCTTATCGACCAGCTCGGTCACCTGGGAAATATGAGTATCGCCAATGCCCTGGACCTTCTCGTTGGCGCTCTTGAACACCTTGGAGCTATCGGAAAGCGAATCGGCGACCGCCTGCAGCGCGGACACGTTAATCATGCCGTCCTGGAACAGCTTGCCGGGCGTAGCCTGCGAAAGGTTATCGGCCATGGGAACCAGCGCATTGCTCGAGACATCGGACAGGGCGTCAATCATGGTGCGGGCCGCATTGATATCGCTGCCATACACCGGGATAAACGAAGCCGCCGCCCACAGCGGGCTCGAGGTCTCCGCCTTCATACTGTTACAGAGCTCATCGATCTTCTTCGCGTCGTCAGGCAGCGTCGAAAAATCGCCCGACGTGACCTTGTCCTTAAGGCCACCGACGATCTCGACAGCCTCCTTCGCTTCGCTCTTTACGGTCTTTGCCGAGTTAAGCAGCATAAAGCCGCTTGCGCCAAGCGCAACGAGAAGCACCGCGACTACAGCGGCAATAATGGCGCCAGTGTGACGCTTCTTGCCCTCGCCCTTGCGATGGCGATGACGGACCAGACCGTCAGAGGTCGAACTCGACGAAGCATCGCTACCGTAGTTCAAGCCAAAATCGTAATAATCTTCCTTGGAACCCGAGCCCGCAAACTCGGCACCGCTATCATCCAGGCGGGCGAACGTGCCAGTCTCGGAGGCGCCAGTGTAAATCGTACCAAGGTTACCCGTAAGCCCCGCGCCACCGGCAGAGGGAGTATTGTTGTCGGCCTTGCCGGCATTAACGTTGCCGGCAGCATTCGCGGCGTTGGCAGCACCTGCGTTGTTCGCAGGCACCGAAGGAGCCCCGCTCGGCTGCGACGCGGAGGTTGCACCGCCCGCAAAGACATTCCCTTTTGCACGGCCGGTCTTTTTTGCCTTTTGAGACTGCTCGTACAGAGCGGTAAACATCGCCGTCTCGCCCGGGGACACGCGCTTACCGGAACCGCCCTGTCCAGCGCCGCCCGGCGTGCCGTCCTTACCAGCCCCGTTCGGACGCGGCGGAACTGCAGGACGGCCGCTATCGCTGCCCTTAAAGTGATTACCAGCCATAAAGAAATCCTCGCAATTGAGTCGCAATGAAAAAGTCCATAACGTTACTAGTTTATGGCATTTTGAGCATCGACAGCTAAACTCCAGACACGGACATCAATTGGCGAAAATGCGGCACAACACCTTTTCTGTCTGGCGGCGGCGCCAGCTACACCGTGAGGAACATCATCACGATGATCATGGCAAAGCCGATAAGGTCGGTCGGCAAAAACACCGTGCCCAGCATAACGGCGCTCGTGATGGTCGCCGAAACCGGCTCCACAGTTCCGATGAGGCTCGCACGCACCGAGCCGATGTCCTTAACGCCCTGCATATAGAGCATGTAAGCAAAAAACGAGCCGATAACCACGAACACCGCGAGCGCCTCGACGCCGGCAGCGTCGAGTGCCGGCATATGCGCCCAGGGCTGCACGAAGACACATGAGATCACGCCCGCCGTGAGCATTGCCGAGCCCGTGACGATGGGGCTACCGTATTCGGGCAGGATCTTGGCGGGAATCACCGCCATACACGCGGCGCTGACCGCACACATAAGACCTGCTGCCAGGCCAAGCGGCGAGATATTCAGGCTGGTAGGGTCGCCGCCGGTGGCAATTAAAAAGGTTCCACCCAGAGCCAGGCCAATGCCGATGACTTCGCGAGTACGCGGCATGCGGCGATCGGTCACGCAGGCGTAGCCCATGATGATAACGAGCTGCAGGCACTGGAGCACCGTCGCGGTTCCGGCGTTCGTCAGGCGCACGGCCGAAAGATAGCAAAACTGGTTGAACAGCAGGCCAAAGGCGGTAAAGAGCAGCAGCTGCTTGCGATCGGCGGGTGTGGTCCAGAGCTTAATCAGGCGCTCGCGGTCGCGCGTGACAACCACGGCCATAAAGAGTAGACCGGCGAGAATCTGACGCACGCTCATAAGCCACAAGGTGTCGACGTGGTAGGTATCGAACAGAAAGCTCGCGCTGGTGCCCGAGAAGCCCCAAAACGAACCGCCCACCAGCGTGGCCAAGACGCCCGTGATCATCTTGCGCGTCGAAGCGCTGTTCAAGCGGTCGCGCCATGCGCGACGGGTGTTGCGGCTGAGCTCGTCGGTGCCCTCGGGCACATCAATGTTCGATATATCGGTCATCGGCACCGAAGCCTCTGCACCTTCGACCTGCTCGACACACTCTTTGCTCATTCCACTCCCCCGAAACAGTCTGGAAGCAATTCGGCTTACCTTACCACGGCGAAGTCACCAGCTGGAGGCTTGTCCGCTTATCGGTAGGACAATTCCGCAGGCGTCTTTCCATAGCTCGATACCGCAATGGCCTTGCATTATGCGACAGCCAAATCGCGGCAGCGGGCTCTTTTGAAATGGATATGACAAAGCCCCCGAATTCCACAATGTAAGCGATTTTTAAAAATGTTCTTGCCACCGAGTTCAGGCTCCGTTATATTATCCCTTGCGCGCTTGCGCACCCTTGATCGGGCGTTTAGCTCAGGGGGAGAGCGCTTCCCTGACACGGAAGAGGTCAGAAGTTCAAATCTTCTAACGCCCACCAAATGTTCGCAGCTCAGAGGCTATGTCCTCTGGGCTGTTTTGTTTTATGTCGCCAAATCCGCTGGCAGCTCCAACCGCCCAAGCAACCACCCTGCCCATACACAAAACCGCGTCAGCGACCCAGGTGCCTATCCCGGCTGACTCCGCAGTCAATCAAAACCACCCCAATAGCCACCGAGGCCGAGGCCAACGCGTCTCGAACCCATCCGAGCCGCAGCTTCTCAGCAAAACGCCGCGATGTCTGCGCCCTGCGGTATCCTTGAGCCACTTGCACCTGCAGAACCAAGGAGCCGCCATGCGCACCGAGCTCGATGTTCCCTTTTCACGCAAAGAAGAAGCCAAGGCGCTGGGCGCCAAATGGGACCGGACCAAGAAGATCTGGTATGTACCCAGCGGCGTCAACCCCGAGCCCTTTGCCGAGTGGCTGCCCGGCGTAGACCGATCCGACCCTTCCGCACCGTATATATATCTGGTGCTGGGCAAGCGCGAGTGCTGGAAGTGTCACAAAGAGACCTCGGTCGCGGCCTTCGGCATCCCCTATCGAACCGATAACGACGAGAGCATCGCCATCGCGCACGCGCCCAACGAAGCCGGGCACATTGCCATCGACACGGCCAACGCCAACGCACTCGCCATCGTGCCCGCTCTTGGCTGCGTGCCGGGCGAGATCCGCGACTACCTTCATAAGCGCTGCGGCTACAAGCCCGTAGGCGCGCGAGCCTCCAAAGCCCCGTCGCTCGGCAACACGTGCACCAGTTGCGACGCGCTGCAAGGCAGCCGCTATCTGTTCGAGGAGCCCTCGTCCCCGTTTGCCCTCACTGCCATCAACAAGCTGCCGGCACTGGAGTTTGTGCGCGTCGAAGTTGTCGGCGTCTTTGGCGTCCCGGCCGCGCGTACCGACTTTGACCAGGCGCTCTTTACCTGGGCACGCGACCATCACGCCGAGTTCCACAGGCAACTCGGTGAGGGGGTTTATTTGTAGGGACGGAGATGCCTTCACAGCCAGCTCCTCCGCATCACCTATCCCTCGTCGCCGGCGTCATACACGATATCGAGGCCACAAACAGGGCATTTCTCCGGATACACCGGCATATGAACGCCTGTCTGTTTTCTCACTTCGTCGCTGAGTCTGTCACGCGCATCGATGAACCGAATGTCGAGACACGGTATTTGCGAGCCGCAGCAAGGGCAGGTGACGACAAACGACCCGCAATCAACCTCTACGCTCGGAAACATATTGTTGTCGATAAGGGCACACGGCAGTTTTCCGTACTTCCCCATCGCAATATCGCCTCGCCAGCTCATACACGCTCCCCTCTCGCTATACAAAACAGGAAGAGCATGCACCGGCAGGCGTGCGCGAGATTGCATCGCCACGCGATCCGATCAAACAACACGATCGTCAAAGAATGCCAAAGCCAAATACGCTAATACGGCAGAAGCCCCGCCTTTTCACGCTTCTTTTCCGAACGATCGAACTCAATGCGATGGGCCTCAAGAAACACCGTATTGGGTCGCCACTGACGCTCATTCGGCTGCCTTAGCGTCGCACCCGCAAAGGAAACGTAGTCGGTCTTATCCAGCAGGTACGATCCGCACAGCCGATATTCGCCGCAAACAGGCTCAAACGAAATCAGGTGAGCATCAAATAGGGAATGAAGATCGCGCCGAAGCAGAATGCCGTTGCTGGCAACCTGCGATTTGGGTCCCGAGTAATTCTCGATATGTGCAGCCTCCAGGGCTTCGCTGACGCCGCAGTCCGACACCGCGCAACGGCCATCATAGGCGGCAACGAGCTGCTTGCGGAACCATTGCTGCCCCAATCGCTCGCGCCTTAACGCATAGCGGACCTTTTCGTCGTCGGTCGTACCCTGTCCGGCAAACTCAATATCGACGGGCATGTGCTTCAGATAACTCATGTCGGGCGCAAAACGAGGGTCCGGTCCGCCTTTATGAACAGGACCGTGCAGAACAAACCATCCGTTTTCGGGCTCGAACCGTTCAACAAATGCAAGGCCGAGCACCTTGTAGCCCACCTCGGTTGCAAATATGACTCCGACTGGAACGCCACATTCCATGCAGTTGAGCATTTTACGGTTGTAATTCTGGTCTCGAAAACCAACGGTACCCGGCGCTTGAACCGAGTACTTAATGACCCACGTACCATCGTCCAAATAGAGCGGAGGCACATCGGTGTAGAAGCTCTTTTTAGAGTTATGGACCGAAAGCGCAAAGATCTTATTGGGATCTTGCTTCACCCGATCCTGGCCCGGCCAGAAGATCCCTGAATCCCGCGTTACGGGAATGAAGTCCGAGCCAATTCTCAAACGGTACTGATACTGAGGGCTATCTTCCTTGGTGTGGTGCGGAAGGCTGGTCCAAACGCCGCCGCGCTGTTCCTCACCCAGAAACCACTCCCATGCCTCAACGTATTCGGAAGGCACGAGACTGCAGGCGCGGTCATAGCTTGGTCCATCCATCAACGGAACAGCAAGGTCAATGTCGTTCATCGCCAGCACCTACAACCATACGAACGCGAGTCATGCCCCTCAATAATATGGCCGAGAGTCAATTATTACGAGATCTCATTCCGCGATCGGCACATCGTTGATGCTCTCGGTTTGCCGCTGGCGCGCTTGTACCCCGCTACCCCACTTCCCTGTATACTGATGTAGCACGTGTTTCATCCGGGCTTGTTGGGCCGGGTCGTTCATGGGAGGGTCTTATGGCTGCCTCGAATCCGCCTAAGGGGAGCGTTTCTTCTTCGTCCATCAAGCCGGTTACGCGCAAGGCCGTGCGTTGCCAGCGCGAGGTCGCTTGGCTTGTCACGCAGGCGGCGGGCAGGCTTGTGGCGACCACTCAGGACGTCAATGCGCCTACGCCGAGCTTTGTGTTAGCGGCGGCGCTGGATTTTGTGCGCCAATTGGAGCTTGCCGCGCAGGATGCCAACGGCCACCTCGACTACCAGAACGTTATGGCGCCCGACCTGCAAACGTTCTGTCACATGGCCAAGTTGCCTGCCGCGCCCAATGCGCTTTCGGACGCAAGCTACATGTTTACGCTCTCGGGCGCGGACCTTATCCGCGACATCTATGCATACTGCAGCGAGCTCGCCGAGCGCCACGTCTTTGACGCGGCAGAAGTCAAACCGGGAAATGTCATCAAGCTGGTTCTTAGGCTGTTCTTGATAGACGGGTTCGGGGCCATGCCGGCGTAAGCCGAGTCTTGAGCATCACCGTCGACTGGGCAACAACCGCTTTACCTTAATGGACGCCAATCGAGGGTCGATTATTGGGTCGCCTCGTCCACTAACGCATCTATCCCACGCACTCCGACAGTCGATACTTGCGGTTGCGGCTCGTCGCCGGCGCCGTGGGCTCAAGCTCGCCTTGAGCAATGAGCGCGTTGACGCGCGACCTAACCTGGGAAATTGTGAGCCCTGTGTGCTCTGCCAGCTCGCGCGTCCCCAGCTCGCCGTAGTGTTTGAGTGCCGTCACAATTAAGCCCCCGCCATGATCGAACGGCTCGATCTTTGAACGGTAAAGTACGACCTTGAACCGATCGAATCCCGGGCAGAACAGGGGCTCGGCCAGACCATGCGCACGCATGGCATCGATCATCATCGGGATGCCCGAGCCATTGCCCTCAGCCGGCGAACCTGCGTCATCCGGCAGCGGGACAATCGACATGAGCTTCACAAGCGTCGCGTTACGGCATCGGGAGCTGCCGTCAAACAAGTTCTCGCGAGTCTTTCCCCCGTAAAGGCCGCCAGGATTCGTCACCTCGACACGATTGTCAAAGACGTCGACGGCAATCGATTGTCCACAGAACCGATCCCCGTATTCTCGATGGATTACGGCGTTGGCGATTGCCTCGCGCAGAACCTCCTCGGGAATCTCAAGCGAGTCGACACGCGAGACGCCTTGGACGGTCGAGGTTCGCCGCAAATTCTTGGCGACGG
>CAJMEW010000019.1:0-52950 GCA_905212545.1 uncultured Collinsella sp. | reverse complement strand
TCAAGGTGCACGCTTTGCGGCTGATCCGGTCCGACCGGGCCGCGCGGCAAGGAGATATATTGCCAGACCGGAGGGGCCCCGTGGGCGGGAATCCGGTACTCCATATTTTGTTCACAAATGAATAGATCCCTCAGTCGCATCACTGAGGTTAAAACTGAAGCATTGGCTTCTGATATTGGCGATGACCAGCTGGTTTATAGGTGTTAAGGCATCGGTCATCTCTGGAGCGCCACTTTACTCCAAAAGCATCAGCTATTTGTTTCCCGTCGGTAAAAGGCAGGTTTTGTTCGCCAAGCGTTCTTATATATAGAGAAGTTCGGGTTCGAACCCGTGTCGCGGCAACAAAAAAGCGACCAACCGGAGTCGATCGCTTTCTATTCTATGGTGGGCCGTCAGGGGTTCAGCCTGCTCCGCAGGCGGCCGCTGCGGCGCTTTCGCGCCTTGCGCGCTGCGCTGGCAAACGCTCACGCGTTTACTCAGCTCCGCGCCCCGACGGGTTCGAACCCGTGCACCGGCAACAAAAAAAGCGACCAACCGGAGTCGATCGCTTTCTATTCTATGGTGGGCCGTCAGGGGTTCGAACCCTGGACCTTGGGATTAAAAGTCCCCTGCTCTGCCAGCTGAGCTAACGGCCCGCGGGTGGCATTGTACCACGGTCTGGGACTATTCCCAACTCCATTGGCCGTTCTGGAAAATCACAACTTCACGTCCATCAGGCGTAATGCCCGTAATATCGATGTCGTCCGTGCCGATCATAAAATCGACGTGCGTGCTCGAGACGTTAACGCCATGCTCCAGGAGCTCCTCCTTGGACATGTCATACCCACCCTCGATGCATTCGGGGAAACCGACACCTAGCGCGAGATGGCAGCTAGCGTTCTCGTCATAGAGCGTATCGTAGAACAGTACGCCACTTTCGCGGATCGGCGTGTTCTTGGAAATGAGCGCGACCTCTCCCAGGTGAGCAGCGCCCTCGTCAGTATCGATGATACTTGCGAGCGTTGCCTTGCCCACGCGGGCGTCGTAGTCCACCACGCGGCCGCCCTCGAACTTAATCCAAAAATCGTCGACTTTATTGCCGTGGTGGATGAGCGGCATGGCCGAGTACACGATACCGTCGGCGCGCATGCGATCGGGCGAGGTGAAGACTTCCTCGGTGGGAATGTTGGGGAAGAAGGGGTGTCCATCGGGCGTCTTGCCCTTGCCGCCGGCCCACTCGTGACCCTTCGTCATGCCAATCGTCAGATCGGTTCCATTTGCCGCGGTGTAATGCAGGTAGTCGAAACGATTGTCGTTCAGGAAACGCAAGTTCTTTTCGAATGCGGCGTCATGGAGTTCCCAGTCGCTCTCTGGGTCCTGGCCATCGGCGCGCGCGGTGTGCAGAATCGCATTCCACAGCTTATAGATTGCAACCTCATCAGCGTCTCCCGGGAACACCTCGTGCGCCCAAGCCACGACCGGAGCGCCGGCGATGCACCACGGATTGATGTTGTAATCCAGTCCACGGCGGAAAACTTTGCACTGCGTATTCCTCGCCTTGGATGCCGCGGCCGGCTTGGCTGGATCGATGCCCTTGAGGGCTGCAGGATCCGCACCCTCGATAAAGACAAAGCAGGCACCATCCTGGGCCAAGGAATCCAGCTGCATGCGCTTCCACTCGGGCGTCTGCTCAAAATAGCTTTTCTCGACATGCTCGTACGTGAGCCTCGTCACGGCATCATCGGCCCAAATGACCGTCACGTGGCCGGCGCCGGCAGCATAGGCCTCCGCGACCACCACGCGCGCAAACGGCGCGCACTCGACCGGAGACTGAACGACGACCTCCTGGCCGGGCTTGACGTTTACGCCCTTGCGGACGACCAGGCGCGCGTAGTTTTTAATCTTGGGCTCCAGGGCCTTCATGCCCTCCAGAGCCTCTTCGACCGTCAGGGCAGCTCGAATCATGTGCCACTCCATCTATCTATAGAACAGTAAAAAGGCGCGCCGCAAAAACGACGCGCCTTATATCTTAGCGATAAGTATGTATGCAAACGCTACTTCTTCTTGGAGTCCTTCTTGTCCTCCTCGGCAGCCGCGCGCTCAATAAGAGCGTTGAGCTTGTTCTCGGACATGCCCTCAGCCTGTGCGCGGTACATGTTGCGCAAGGGACGAATACGAGCGAAGTCATAGATAAAGTCGCCCAAAATGATGACGTAGGACAAAACAATGCCGACCATCTGGACAGGGCTGGACACCATGCCAGCGGGAGCGAAGTACAGCGAGGCCCAAATTGCCACGACGAGCACCATGCCAATGGCGAGCACAATCCACCAGATGCGACGGCGCTTGGTGTAGTCCTCGTCCTGCTTGAGGAGGATATTCGACACCGTATAGATGCGGTCCTCCTTGGCGCGCTGCTTAGCCTTGCGGGCGCGCTTCTCCTCTTTAGAGAGGCCCTCGAGGTTCTCGCCCTTCTCGAGCTCTTTGCGGCGTGCCTTAGACGAAGCCGGCACGACGCGAACGGAGCTCGCTGCTTGGCGGGCGGGCTTAGCAGATGCGGCAGACTTGCGCGCAACCCCGGTAACTTCGTGGGATTGCGTGCGCTTGTTCGTGGCGCTACGGGTACTCACTTATGCGTTCTCCTTCATGCTTGTGAACTGGGAGCCCGTGATGATCTGGAAGGCCTCGCGATAGCGCTCGGACGCGCCATCGATGACCTCGGCGGGCAGGTGCGGGGTCTCCCCCGTCATATCCCAGTTGGCCTTGAGCCAATTGCGGACGAATTGCTTGTCGTAGCTAGGCTGGATCTTGCCCTCCTCGTAGCTGGCAGCAGGCCAGAAACGGCTGGAGTCGGGCGTGAGACACTCGTCGATCAGCGTGACCTTGCCATCAATAACACCAAACTCGAACTTGGTGTCGGCGATGATGATGCCACGGGTCGCGGCGTACTCGGCGGCAGCCTTGTAGATCTTGAGGGAAAGGTCACGAATCTGCGTGGCGATGTCCTCGCCCACGATCTCGCAGCAACGCTCGAACGAGATGTTCTCGTCGTGGTCACCAATCTCGGCCTTCGTGGACGGCGTGAACAGCGGCTCAGGAAGTTTGGAAGCCTCGGTCAGGCCCTCAGGCAGCTGGATGCCGCAGACAGTGCCGTTCTCGTCGTAGGTCTTCTTGCCCGAACCGGTCAGATAGCCGCGGACGATGCACTCGATAGGAATCGTCTGGGCCTTCTTAACCAGCATGGCACGGCCAGCGAGGTAGTCACGATACTCAGCAAACTCCTCGGGGAAATCCGCCGGGTCGATGGAAACGAGATGGTTGGGGACGATGTCGGCAAACTTATCGAACCAGAATGCCGAGATGCGATTGAGTACCTCTCCCTTAAACGGGATCTCGTCGGGAAGAATGAAGTCGAACGCAGAAATGCGGTCGGTGGCGACCATCAGCAGGTTTTCACCGGCATCGTAGATATCACGAACCTTGCCACGGGAATCCGGACGACGCTCCATCGTTGTCACGTGAGTCACTCCTTACCTAAATACGACAGAAATGCGGGTTCTTTCCCGCATGTTTTCGCAAACTCGGAGCGGCAGGGACGCGGCCCCTCCTTCACCGAATAGCGAAAAGCTAGTGCTCCATTGTAGTAGATGCCGCGTCTGCCGTGTGCTCGCGGGGCAGATGAATTGTAAAAGTCGTACCCTTTCCAAGCTCCGACTCCACGGATATGTAGCCATGGTGACGCTCGACGATCTGCTTGGTCACGGCGAGGCCAACGCCCAGGCCGCCAGCTTCGCGGGCGCGGCTGGCATCGGCGCGCCAAAATCGTCCGAAGATACGCGACAAATCGTCCTTGGCAATACCGATACCGGTATCCGAAACGGCAATACTGACATGTTTGCGGTCGCTGAGCACCGACACCACGACCCAACCGCCCTCGGGGGTGTAGCGCATGGCGTTGCTCATGAGGTTGATAACACATTGCGTGATCATGTCGGGATCGGCCTCGACGACATCGTCGTGACCCTGGGTCTCGTCCGCAAAACGCAGGCGCAGATCGCGGTCGACAAACAGGCGCTCCTGGGCATTGACGATGGAACGCACGAAAGGAACCATGTCCACCGGCTCAAGGTTGAGCGGAGCCGTGCTGTTTTCCATGCGCGACAGGTCGAGCATCTGCTGCACCAGACGAGCCAGGCGACGCGTCTCGGAAGCAACGGTCTCCAAATGCTCATCGTCGGTGGGATACACGCCATCCTGCATGGCCTCGACCGTTGCGAGCATGGCCATAAGCGGCGTGCGAAGCTCGTGTGCAACGTCTGAGGTCAGGCGCTTCTCGTGTTTCATATCCTTCTCGAGCGAGGTGGCCATCTCATCGAAGGTCTCACCCAGCTGATCGATCTCGTCATCACCGCGCAGCCCCGTGCGAGCCGACAGGTCGCCGTCACGGATTTGCTTTGCGGTACTGGTGATGCGATGAATCGGTTTGGTGAGCATGCGCGACACGAGCGATCCGATAACGACCGAAATGCAGATTGCAACAACCGCGGCGAGGGCCATGGCGTTAAAGGTCTTCTCCCTAAACGCAGAGTCCGCCTTGGTGAGCAGAGCGTCGGAGCCGATGGCCCACAGCTTTACCTGTCCGGCATGCTCGCCGGAAGACGTTACAATCTCGACGTTAGCAACGCTATCGGAGTCGGTTGGAGCAGACGAGACCGGGCTATGCGATGCCCTCTTGCCGCTCGTGTCGTCGGTCGTAGCCTGGTTTTCGCGTACATCGGCGGTGGCGCTTGCCGAGGGCCAGGAATCGTCATAAACGATCACACCCTTTTTATTGACGACCTGCATGCCCAGATCGTCGGAAACCAAACTCGACGTTGCGACCGTGCGCAGTTCTCCCGCGGTCCAAGAGCCGTTTTCCTCATATGAGGTCGCCAACTTCTCGGCAGCGGAATTTGCGATTTCGACGATATTGGAGCGTGTGTAATCCGAAAAGACCGTGCCCCACACAACAGAGACAACGCCCACCAGCACCAATACCGTCATGAGCGATGTCAGAGCAAAAGCAAGTGCCATGCGCGAGGGATAGCTCATCGTTGGCCGTGAATCGGAACGAGGCGTGTTCCAACTAGCCTTGGAACCCGCCTCGCTCTCCTGCTTGTGCTTTTGCCCGATTTCAAAGCGCGCAGGTGTCATATGTGATTTCCCTATTTCTCGTCCGACTTATCGGTCTTGGCCGGAGCCTCGAAGCGATAGCCGACACCATGGACGGTGTAGAGCCACTTGGGCTTCTTGGGATCATCGCCCAGCTTGGCGCGAAGATTCTTCACGTGGCTATCGATGGTGCGCTCATAGCCCTCAAAGTCATACCCGAGCACTTTCTCGACCAGCTCCATGCGGTTATACACACGGCCGGGATGGCGGGCAAGCGTGGTGAGCAGCTTAAACTCGGAAGCCGTCAGATCGACTTCCTTGCCCTCGACCAAGATCTTGTGGCCCGAGATATCGATGACCAGATCGCCGAAGTCGAGTACCTCGACGGCGGGCTCGTCGGCCTGATGGGCACGGCGGAACAGAGCGCGAACGCGGGCGACGAGCTCGCGCGGCGAGAACGGCTTAATCAGATAGTCGTCGGCGCCGAGCTCAAGACCGATAATACGGTCCTCGATCTCGCCCTTAGCCGTCAGCATGATGATGGGGACATCCGAGGTATCGCGAATGGTGCGGCAAACGCGCTCGCCGGGAATCTTGGGGAGCATAAGGTCGAGCACGACCAGGTCGAACTGATGCTTCTCGAACTCCTCGATCGCGGACTGGCCGTCGCCGACGCCCACAACCCAGTAGCCTTCGCGCTCGAGATAGGCAGCGACGGCGTCACGGATTGCCTTCTCATCCTCGACCAGCAGAATCTTTTTTGCATCTGAAGCCATAACACGGCCCCCCTGTCTCAATTAGCTAAGAACAAGCCCATTTTAACGCACCTGAGCCCGCCGGATGCCGCTATGACGCGGCAGCTCGGCGGGCGGTACTCACAATTACAACGCGTTTATTCCCCTGTTGGCGCCTTTTTAACCCCTCTAAGCTTAAAGAGAGAATAGGCGTGCAGTGACCGTCTCTGGTATACCCTGGCTGTTGCGCACCGTGGCGTACGTAAGGAATGAGTCCGATTTTCCCGCCGTAGCTGGATAATCGCCATACTCCAAAGCGCGGTCGGGCGACAGCAGCGAGCCATAGGTCTTGGCAGAGGTGTCGATCAGGAAATGCGACGCCTGTACCTTAACAAGGTATTTATTCTTCTTGCCAGCCGCACATGCGAGCGGCTCGCGTGACAGAAAGAGGTACGGCCCTCCCTCATTACCGATATACGTGCCCATATTGCCCAGGCTGCCCACGCCGCTATAGGCCGCCTCGATAGAAAACACGAAGGTATCGCCCATATACACGGCCTCGAAAGGCGAGACTGACGAGGGAAGGACTAGCTGGGCACGCTTGGTGTTGTTGCCGTCGGTCAGATCGATTGCCGTTATGCCGTAGTAGACGCCCTCGTCGTTGCGGACACGCGGCGAGATGGTCAAAATGCCGTCGCTCGCGCGCGGGGCCGATGCAAAGCGGCCCGTCGATTTCCAAATTGTCTCGGCCTTGGATTCATCAAGTGAGCGACGATAGCAAAACGAATCACTACTCGTTTTATTGCCGCCTGCCGAAGGCATTTTATACCAGATGACTGATGACCCGAACGCCGTAAACAGGGGCGGATCATAGTCCTTGCCACCTCGATCGAGCTCAACCACATCGCCAGAGAGCGAAGCGCCCAACAGATTTTGAGCGTAGAGCTTCCACGATGAATTGGCAAAGTTCATCTCAACCCACGCGAATACGCCGTCGCCGGCGCGGACATCGTAGAATGCATATCCCGTGCCCTCGACAGGATCCTCGATTAATGTGGTAAGCGAGCCATCGCCCAGGTTGAGCACACCGAGCGTGTTGGCGTGCAATGCCGATGCGGGCGCCATCATCGCCGCGGCGTAATCGCCGTCGCAGTAGTACAGCAGCGTACCCAGAGGCAGCGTCCACGACGCCGCCGGCTCAAGATCGATGTCGACAGCCTCATACTCATCCGTAATCGAGATAATTTTGGAATCGTCCTTGATAACCTGCGGCTCGCCGGCGGCATCATCGCTGGTACCCGTTTTTTTCGAGCATCCGGCAAGCACCGTGGCAGCGCCCGCGGCAGCCCCACCGAGTACAAAGCCGCGACGCGATATTCCGTTCTTGATGTGATCGGCGATACCCATTAGGCGATCTCGGCGCGAGCGGCCTCGATGGCGCGCGTAAGCTGGTCGGCGCAGGAGGTCTTTTTCATACCGCAGGTATTACCGGCGAGAACCTCGATTACGCGATCGGCAGGAGCGCCCTCGACCAGCTTGGAGATTGCCTTGAGATTGCCGTCGCAGCCACCGGTAAACTCAACGCCTATCACCTTGTTGCCGTCATCGGAAAGGTCAAGGTGAATATTGCGAGCACACACGCCCTGAGGCTTGTAATCAAACGAAATCATGCGATCCCCTCTCAGAATGTTATTCGAGACGACTATTATCCCCGTCTTTCCCTAAATGCAACGAGGCGCTTTGCCGGCAACACACATTACCAGCAAAGCGCCCTAAAAAGCTAACGTTATGCCCGAACCTACTCGAAGCTCAGCTGCTCCAGACGATCAAAGACCGTGTCGATACGGGTGAGGAAGTCCCATGGATCAAAGATCTCGTCGAGTTTCTCCTGGCTGACGGTGCAGCGCGGGTCGGCCTCGAGACGCTCCTTAAAGGTGGGGCCGGAGACACAATCCTGTACCTCGTGCCAGGTTGCCATGGCGTTCTCCTGCACAATGGCGTACGCGTCCTCGCGGGTGATGCCCGTGTCGACGAGGGCGAGCAGCACCTTGGAGGAGAAGATGAGGCCGCGGGTCTTATTGAGATTGGCCATCATGCGGGCAGGGTACAGCTGCAGGCCGTCGATAACGCGAATGAGGCACTGGAACATGTGGTCGAGGGCGATGAAGCTGTCGGCCTGGGCGACGCGCTCGGCAGAGGAGTGCGAAATGTCACGCTCGTGCCACAGGGCGACGTTGTCGAAGGCAACCTGCGCGTTGGCCTTCACGACGCGCGACAGGCCGCAGACCTTCTCCATGGTGATGGGGTTGCGCTTGTGCGGCATGGCGGAGCTGCCCTTTTGACCCTTACGGAACGGTTCCTCGGCCTCGAGTGTATCGGTCTTCTGCAGATTGCGAACCTCGGTAGCGATGCGCTCACAGGTGGCCGCGGTGGTGGCGAGAACGCCGGCGAGGTAGGCGTGATGATCGCGGCTAATAACCTGCGTGGACAGCGGGTCGTGAACCAGGCCCAGGTGCTCGCAGACATATTCCTCGACAAACGGCTCGATGGAGCTGTACGTGCCGACAGCGCCCGAGATGGCACCAAAGGCAACGTTCTTGCGGGCATCCTCAAGACGGTCCAGATCGCGCTTGAGCTCCCAGGCCCAAGAGCCAAACTTCATGCCAAAGGTCATCGGCTCGGCATGGATGCCATGAGTGCGGCCGGCGCAGAGCGTGTTGCGCTCCTCGAAGGCGCGACGCTTGCAAATCTCGCCGAGCTTCTTGACGTCCTCGATGATCAGGTCGCAGGCCTGGGTGAGCTGGTAGCACAGGGCCGTGTCGCCCAGATCGGAGCTGGTCATGCCATAGTGAACCCAGCGGCTGGGCTTGGGGTCGCCCTCGGGAACATCGGCATCGATGTATTCCTTCATGTTGGTCAGGAAGGCAATGACGTCGTGGCGCGTGACTTCCTCGATCTCATCGACCTTCGCCTTCTCAAAGTTGGCATGGTCGCGGATCCACTGGGCCTCGTCTTTGGAAATACCGATCTTGCCGAGCTCCGCCTGGGCCTCGCAGGCCAGAACCTCGATTTCCTGCCAAATGGCGTACTTGTTCTCGAGGGAGAAGATGTGTCCCATCTCCGGGCGGGTATAGCGATCGATCATAGCGGCTCCTTTTTGGTTATTGGCACGTTGGTCGTAACCCAACCATTGTACCGTGCGCGGGTGCAAGTATGGGCAGCAGGCATTAACCTAACATTTTGGAATTGGAGCAAGCAACGGGACGTCCGCGCATTTGCTTCGCAAATACGCACCGGCTGCGGCGATCTCCTCGGATTCACGGAGACGATGGGGGAGACTTTGTTGAATTGGCCGTCCCGAGGTCTTCCGCGCTCGGTGGAGCGGGCAACGGGACGTCCGCGTATTTGCTTCGCAAATCCGCACCGGCTTCAGGCGAGCCCCTCAGCCTCACGAAGCCGCGGGGGAAGACTTTGTTGAATTGGCCGTCCCCATGTCTCCCGCACTCGATGGAGCGGGCAACGGGACATCCGCGTATTTGCTTCGCAAATCCGCACCGGCTTCAGGCGCCTGTCGGCGCCTTCGCCTGCTCGCTACAAACGCTTCGCGTTTGCTTTACGCTCGCACCCTGTCGGGTTCGAGTCCCGGCGCTTTATTGAAAAAAGCACGGCACCGTAATGGTGCCGTGCTTGTGCTTCTAGCTGGAGCGGGCAACGGGACTCGAACCCGCGAGTGTCAGCTTGGGAAGCTGATGCCTTACCACTTGGCGATGCCCGCTTGTGTGTTGGCTAGTATAACGCGGTTGTCTTGTTCGATACAAGGGTGGCGATGTTTGTTTTAGCTGTGGAGATTCGTTTGAAAATCGCGTCAATTGTGGAGACGAGGACCTTTGACTTCCTGTTCTCCCTATCTTCTACCTGCACTTTTGCTTGATTGTTGTATTTGAGCTCAATTTGTCAGGAATTGGGCAAGCTTTTGGTCAGGCTCCGGTACTTACCCGCATGAACCTCGGGGGTAGCCTCATCCTACGCGTCGCAGCCTCCCCGTGCGACGCACGAGGGATAAGGAGCAGCCATGTCCAACGCACCCACGCACTCTGTCCACAGCGCAATCGCAACAGGTCCGCTGCTCCTGCTCCTCTTCCTGCTTTTCGGCTGCCTGGCACCGGGAGCCGCATTTGCCGTCGATGGCTACGACCAGCTCGGCTTCCGCACTATTAGCGATGATTGTGGACCCTTCTTCATCGGCAAGTATGAAGCTCAAGACACCTCGATTGCCTACTGCATGAACCAGGAGCGCCCCGGCCCCACCAAACCGGGCGGCCCATGGCTCAACTTTGATCAAGGCTGGGTGTGGCTCGACGACGAGTTCGCGGCAATCGTTTGTCACGGATATCCAACCACCACGTCGTTTGGCGGTTACCATCTTTCACCCGATCGCGCCCGCGCCGCCACCCAGCTTGCCGTATGGATGCTCAACGGCACTACCCATGTCGACGGCACCTACTCCTACACGACCGCTCAGGGTAAAACCAAGAGCGGACACTTTACCGCCGACAATGAAGTCGTGGCGGCTGCGAGGTGGCTCCACGACAGCGCAAAATCAGGAAGCATCAAAGCCGCTCCGCACCGCGCGCGACGCTATCTAGGGGCCGTATCGGGCGGCAGCAAACGTCAAGACATGCTCTATGTACTGCCGGCGGTCTCTGTTTCCTTCCAAAAGCAGTCTGCTAACACCGTTATTACCAGCGGAAACAATACCTATCAGTTTACCGGGGCAACATTCGATATTTTTGAGAGCGCCAGCGGCGCGCGTGTTGGTACCATCCAGATGGACGGCAACGGTCGAGCACAGGCAACACTCCTACCCAACACGGCATACTACCTAGTTGAAACGAAGGCGCCGGCCGGCTATGTCCCCCGCCACGATCGTATTGCCTTTACCACGGGGAATGACGGCGGGCGGGTCGCCATTGATGAACAGCCCGGCACCATCAACCTGCGTATCGTAAAACTCGATGCCGCGACGAATGCCGGCCCCCAGGTGGGATCTTCACTCGCAGGAGCAGAGTTCACGTGTGTGTCGCAATCAACCCCTGGATGGGCGCAAATCCTCACGACCGACGAAAGCGGTCGGGCCACTCTCGCCGATGTCCCCTTAGGAACCTTTACCATCTACGAATCAAAAGCCCCCGAGGGCTACCTGCCATCCAACGACAGCTGGACCTATACCGTTGGAGCCGACCAGCTCGGCGATTCAGGCGTGGTCGAGATCGAATCTCGCGTTTCCGATATCCCCATTGCGTTTGACCTTGAGATTTCCAAATTCAAGGATTACGGCAGTAGCGACCAATCCGGCCTAGAGCAGCCGACGGGAGGTGTTGTCTTTGAGGTTGTCAGCAACAGCTCTCATCAGGTTGTTGGCACACTGACCACAAACATCTATGGCTTTGCCTCCACCAAAGATCAGCCCGAAGCATGGTTCGGCACAGGCAAGCGACCCGCCGGTGTCCACGGAGCCGTCCCATACGACCGTGCCGGCTACACGGTTCGCGAGGTTCCGGAAACCGTCCCCGAGGGTTTTAAACGTGCAGGGGAATGGACCGTCGGGGCAAATCAGATTTCCAACGGCGCCGAGCTTCAATATATCGTGGACAACCACGCTCTGTCGACGCATCTCCAGATTGTAAAACGCGATGCCCAAACAGGCGCTTCTGTTCCACTAGCCGGATTCACCTTCCAACTCCTCGACAGCAATCACGAACCTGTCTCACAAACTTGCTGGTATCCAGCACATAACGTAATGGACACCTTTACGACTGACGCGACCGGGACCGTCACACTGCCAGAATCGCTCGTGCCGGGCACCTATTATGTACGCGAAGCCTCGGCCAAAGAGCCCTATCTTGTCGGCGAAGAGATCGAGGTAAACATACCCGCCGACATGAACCTAACGCCCGTTGTAATCGCCTCGTATTATGACCACGCCGCGACCGGAAACATCAGGATCGTTAAAACCGATGCCGTAGACGGCAGCAGCCTCACGGGCGCCGTCTTTGAGATCCGTGCCTCGGGTGATATCGTGCGCCCCGACGGTAGCATTGCCGCGCTCGACGGTGAGACTGTCGCTGCCGTCACGACGGATGAAACTGGAGAAGCACGCGCAGACAACCTGCCGCTGGGATCTGGCACCGCGCGCTACGAGGTTGTCGAGACTCAAGCGCCGACCGGCTTCTTACTCGACCGGACGCCCCATATCGTAGACCTCGCTTATGCCGACCAGAAAACGCCCGTTGTAGAAGCACGGCTTAACGTATCCGACGATTACACCAAGGTTGATATCTCCAAGGTCGATGCAAGCGGTGAGCAGGAAGTGGAAGGCGCACAACTCACCTTATATGGTCCCGATAAAACCGAAATAGACTCCTGGACCTCATCCGACAAGCCACACCGCGTCGAACATCTTGCACCCGGCACCTACTCGTTGCGCGAAATGATGTCTCCGCGGACCTATGACCTTGCCGAGGAAATAACGTTTGAAATAAAGGATACGGGAGAAGTCCAATCCGTCGCGATGAAGGATGCGCCCATCGAGATCAAGGGACAGGTCGACAAGCGTCAGGAACTTGTCCAACCTATCGAAAAGGGCCTGTTGGCTAACGGCGATGGTAAAAATCGCGCCGCGACGCAAACTAATACGGATGGACTTTTCTCCTATACCATCGACGCTCGAAACGATTCCGCTACTTGGGTTGATGAGTTTACGATTACCGATGATCTTGAGTGCGCCAAAGACGGCACGGCGAGATTCATCTCAATCGAAACCCCCGTCGCCATCGGCGACCTCAACGGTCTGTGCAACGTGTGGTATCGCACGACGCCGTTGGACTCGACAGACGTCGATGAGCCGGCGAACGCGACACTTGACGATGGACACGAAAATCCTTGGCTTGAGTCCGACGAAGTAAAAGAGAGCCTTGGTGAGGACTGCCGCCTCGTCGATTACGACGGCTGGCGCCTCTGGAAGGCGGATGTCTCGACCACGGAATCCACCACACTCGAGGCGGAAGAGCTCGACCTTGCATCCAATACCGTCGTAACAGGCATTCGAATTGAATACGGTGCGGTAGCCGCCGACTTTACGACTCGAAGCGATGCGGATTCTTGGACCCGCGATGATCTCAAAGATGAGCACGACGACCTTGACGATGCCAAAGCAATCCTTGGCACAGACGCTCGGGGCGCAGTCGTACACATGCAGGCAACGTCGGCTTATACGCCCCAAACCGCACTCACCAACAGCGCGCGCGTCGATCTTTGCCGCAACGGTGGCGGCGATAAACTTGAGTCACATGACGAGGACAGCGTCATTCAACGCTGTACCCTACCGCAGGACCTACCGGCAACAGGATCAGTTCCCATCGCCGCTTGCATCACCGCGCTCCTGACCTCGGGTGCCGCAGCCCTATGGTTCGCTCGCCTTAGGTCGATCCCAAAGAAGCGCTAGCGCGATGAAAAAGCGGGCGAGCCAGTCCCCTGGCTCGCCCGCTTTCAATCATTTAAATCGCCGCATCTACTCTGCAGACGAAGATCCACCATCAACGATTGCCTGCTCGGACTCAGGAATCCCATCGGCACCCGTACTCTGTTCTTGCTCCACCTCTTCGCTGATTGCGGAGGCGGGGGTCGAGCCCTTTGCACCCACGATGTAGGCAGCCCCAAATCCTAACGCAATGGCAATCAAGGTCAAAATCACGTAGACAGGCCAATAGCGCTTAATATACGAAAACACGTTGACTCCTTAGAGCTCCGTCTACGAACGGCGGATAACCTCGGTCACGACCTCGGATACCGTAGCAATGTTCGTCGGGTTGACATTGTGGGGCAGGTCGTCCTCGGTACGAGCGCAAGCCAGACGCGTGCCGTCCACGCCGGCGATGGTAAGGGCTCGGCGGCTCGCCTCGAGCGCAGCATAGGCATCGGTCTTGGCATAGGGCATCTCGAGCGCGCCACAATCGACATGGAACGACTTGCAGACCTTGCTGACCAGGTTCATGATGCGGCGATCGCCCTTGAGCAGCTGCTGTTCGCCCTCGACCGTCACCACCGAAAGCCTACCGGCGCCGACGGATTCAAGATTGATGAAGAATACGCCGCGGAGCTTATCGCGATGCGAAGCCAAGAAGGCCTTCATGCCGGCGCCATCACAATCCGAGGCGCCCGTTGCCACAAACCAGATATCGTGACCGAGCAGCTCATCATCGCCCATAGAGGCGACAGCCGAGAGCATATCTTCGGAAGAAGCGCCATCGGAAGACGTAGCACCGCCCTTCCAGCCATCGTTATCGTCCTCGAAGTTATCCCACGAACCGATACCGCGACCGGACTTCTTGGCATCGTAATCGTCTTCGACGCCCAGCCAATCACTCATGCTGTCCTGCTCGTTTTTCCTTTTACGACCGAACAGGCCACCCAGGCCGCGTTTGCGAGACTTGGGTGCCGCCGGGGCGGGAGCCGAAATGGTCTCGATCGGCTGCGCGCCCGACGCAACGGGCATAGAAGGCGCAACGGGTGCCGATGTGGGTTCGGGACCCTGGGCAGTAGCAAAGGGGTCGTTGACCTGGGCAGAGGGATCGGGAAGGTCGAACAGCGACGTGCGAGACGCAACGTTTGCCTGCTTCATAGACGGCAGCGACGGATCGGGGACCGAAGCCAGCGGAGACGAGGAAGGTGCAGGCGACGGTGCCGACGCCGGATCGGGAACATTTATCTGCGGACGCGGCGATGCCTGGGAGGAAATCTGGGCCATAAGGGAATCGACCGTTTCGTCCTGGGTGGGAGCGACATTGGCAACCGTGGCACCGGAACCACTCGGGGTCGGCATGGTGAAAATCTGCGTGGAGTAAGGCCTCGACTCATCCGTCTCGGGAGTCTCGGAAACCGCAGGCATTTCCTCCTGCTCGACCTCGGTCGAATCACCTTGATCGGCTGCCGCGTATTGCTCTTCGTCAGAGTTGGCCTCGACGGACTCGTCCTCGGCGGCATCTTGGATTTCGGCAGCATCAATGGGCTCGTCATCGTCTGCCGCGTCGCCCTGCTCATCGGAAACAGGAAGGGGCTCGGCAATTGCGGTGCCTTGCTTTTCAAACGTTATCGTGGAATCGAACTGCGCGGCATCAAACGACATGGTGCTATCGACGTGCTGCTGAGCCTCGAAAGACGTTGTTGCCTCAACAACATCCGCTGACGTCGGTTGCTGGGACTCAAAGGACGTCGTAGCTTCGGCAGCGTCGACGGGCCCGGACTGCATAGCCTCGTTCTGCTCGAACTCTTGCGCCGCGCGCTCACGTGCCGCCTCGGCTGCCTGCTGCTGAGCGATAGCCTCCTGCTCGGCAGCCTCGCGTGCGGCAGCGCGCTTCTCCTCGAAATCGTCGACAAATTTCCTGCCCTTTGCAAGCGCACCCTTAAAGAAGCTGGAAGCGCTGGCGCCAATCGAAGAGAACGCGGATGCAATATCGGCATGGGGCGTTGCCGCGGGAATCTCGGCAGAGAAATCAGTATCGCTCTCGTAAGACACGCGCCTCGGCTGTTCAACGTAATCGTCGTCAGACTCGTCCGCAACGTCTTGCGCCGGCGCGGCGGGAGCCAAAATGTCCAGTCCTGCCGCGGGATCGATCGCGGACACCGCCTCGGGCTCGGCAACGGCAGCGGTAACCGCGGCAGACTCATCATCCGCAGTGACAACGGGCGCAGGCTCGGGCTCAAACGTCGGCTCCTCGCCCTCCTCGTAATCGAGCGTGCAGGACTCGGGAAGCATTCCGAGTGCACGGATGGCATCCGAACCAAAGCGAATGTTGCCGGCGGCGTTGCGATAGAGCTTGGGCTCGGGCTCGGCCGCGGCAGGCTCCTCCGCCGGCTCAGCAGCGGGAACCTCGTCATTGAACTCTTCGGCCTGGACAGCCTGATTCTGATCCTCGGGCACGATGGCGCCAATCAGCGTCTCGTCGGCAGACGCACCCTCAAAGCCCTCGATCTGCTCGTCGAAAGCCTCGCCCTGTTCGGGCTCAGTCTGAGTGTCGGGAGCAATCGGCTGACCGAACTCGTCCTCGGCGTAGGTAGGCTCTTCGTACTCGATGGTGTTGGCGTAGTCGTTTTGCTGCTGGGCCGCGGCATACTCCGCCGCTGCACGCGCCATTTCCTCGGCACGACGCTTTTGCTCCCCAAAATAGGTATCGAACGGAACATCGTCGGGAAACTCGTTTTCGCCCTGGAAGGGAGCAACGTTGTCCATAACGCCGAGCATAGCGGCGACAGAAGACTTGTTGCACACCGCGCCGGACGTATAGGGAAGAATATGGCGGTTAGAGATGATGTTTGCCGCGTTGGCAAGCGCAACGAGGGAAGCGAGGATCGCGACAATCCACAGCAGAACCTTGAGCGCGCCGGGGAGCGGCAGGATACGCAGGATGGCAACGGCAGCGGGGGCAACCGTGGCAACGGGCAACAGCTTGGCGATGAGCGCACGATACGAGGCATAAGGCTCGCGGGCGAGCAGCTCAGCACGGGGAGAGTCGTAGTGTGCGACAACGACCACCGGGCGGTTGCGCGGAGATGCGAGCGGGCCCGAGGCCTTGTGGTAGGCGATGACATTTTGGCTCACGCCCGTCTTGCCCAGGCGCGAAACCACGGGGCGGCCCGTGCGCTCGAGCACGTAAAGAACGGCACCGACAATGGCCAGCAAGGTGCCGACCAAGCCGATACCGCCGCCGATACCCATCAGCAGGGCGCCGGCAAACGCAAGAATACCGGTAACGGCAAATGCCAATCTACTGGGCGCCGGGGCATTGAACTCCTGAACCTCGGGATCAAAGCCGTGGTTGCGGAAGATCTGAGCGATATCCTCGGCAGCCAAGCGCTCTTCTTCGCTGCATGCCGGCGTAATGCCGGTGTTCTGCAGCAGGTGGTTAATATAGTTCTGGGTGTTCGCCATGTGCGCTCCACATCCATAATCCGACAAATAGGCCCAATGCATGCACATTAGAACCGTATATAGTCGAAAGTATACCCCGAGCGAGCGCAAACGACCGAATTCGGGCCATCTTAACGCCCCGAGCGGACAAGGATATAGCCTAATCTCCATATCGGACTAAAATCATGGCAGCAAACCACCTTCTCATGCGAGGACTCTATGACGGCAAGCGACGCGACCGCAACAATTAAAAAGGGGAATTCGGAGCCCGGTTTCGATAAAACGGCTCAGCGCATCCTCAATCTTTTCTTTGTGCTCAACAGCTCCCCCGAACCGCTGACGACCGAGCAGATCGTCTTGGATTCTGACCTGGGATATGGCTCGGGCAACATCGACTCGGATAAGCGCAAGTTTCGGCGCGATCGTGACAAACTGCTCGAGCGTGGCATCTTAATCAAGGAGGTTCGCCCCGCCGGTGCGCAGGAGACCGAGGAAAGCTCGTGGACAATCGACCGCGAGCACACGTTTGCTGCAGGCGGCCTCATCACCGCAGACGACGCCGATATCCTGCTCAACGCCATCGACCAGACGCTAGCGGCCGGCTCTTCCACCTTTGCCGCGCCGCTTGCCGATATTCGCTCCAAAATTGCCTACCTCACCGGCATGTCGGCGGTGGACGAAGTACCGATCCGCCGCTCTCCCACCGTCGATGCGGTATGGAGCGCCTTTGCCGAGCGATGCGCGCTGCGATTTTTATATCAGAACGGACGCGGCGAGCAGAAAGAACGTACCGTCTGTGTCTACGGCATGTTCGAACGCGAGGGCGTGGCGTACTTCTGCGGCCTCGACAATGTCACCGACGACATCAGGACATTCCGCTGCGACCGTATCGTTCGCGCATGGCGTCCTTCGAAGGCCTACGCCATCCCTGCGGACTTCAATCTCAACGACTATCTGTTCTTTGAATTCGATTTCGCCGACCGACCGCCCGTTGCAGCCACGTTCTCGTTCGCCCCTCAGACGCAGATCGATATGATCAACGGCCTCACGCGCGGGCGAGGTGAGCTCGCACACACCGATGCGGGATGGATCTGGACCGTTGACGTGCGCGACCTTGAAGCCGCCGCCTCATTTTGCATGGTCCACGCCATGGACGGCATGAGGCCCATGGCCCCCAAATCGCTCAAGCAGGCGTGGAACCACCTCATTGAAAGGACGGTGCACGAGCATGCCCGTGCGTAAACTCACCAGCGAGCAGAGACTCTCGCGCGCCATCGACATCATGGAGGCCCTCTACGCCGCCGGCGAGAGCGGCATGACACGAACCGAGATTTGCGGCCGCTTTGACATCACGGGAGTATCGCTCGACGAGATTCTCGAGATCGTCTCGACGCTCGCGGACCGAGAATCTGGTGCGCGCATCATCTGCGAATGCCACGGCGAGCGTGTGGTCCTCACTGGCGACGCCGGGCGTGTGCTACCACTGCGCCTGAGTGCCGCCGAAGGCGCTGTGCTCAACCATGAACTTGAATCGTTGGGGATCGAGCCGCAGACGGCAGCTCGGATTCGACATGCCCTTCTGCCCGAAGAGCTCGGCTATAACCAGCGCGTCTTTGACACCGTCAACCACGGGTCGCACTGGCAGCAGCTGAGCTGCGCCATTCAGGACGGTGTTCGTTGCCGCATCTCGTATCGCTCGATGGACGATGCGCGGCCACGCGAGCGTCTGGTCGACCCCTTGCGCATTACGGTAAACGGCGACCAAACATACCTGATTGCCTGGGACATCGCGGTCGATGAGCAGCGCACCTATCGCATGGATAAAATCGAGGGACTCACCTTGACGGAAGACTCCGTCGTGCCTCACACACCGGGCGTCGCATCCCTCCACGATTCCCTTGCCCGGACGCAGCGTAGCGCAAAGCTCTTGATGCCATTCGATATGGCGGAGCATCTGGACTGGGCCGGCATCACCCTAATCGAGCGCAGCGGGGCAGACATGGCAACGGTAACCGTGCATTACGGCTCCGAGCGTTGGCTACTGAGCCAGATAATCGCAGCGGGCGGAGCCATCCGCATCTTGGATGACCCCGCCCTGTCAAAGCGTCTGTGCGATATGGCAAAAACCCTCGCCTGTCCGCTTTAGCGCCGCCGCTCGTGACGTGCGCGCCACAGTTGCAGATAGTGACCGATCTGCGCCGATTCGATGCGCTGGTAGGAGCTCGTGGGCAGCGACGTTAAGAACTTCTTTCCGTAGCCCTTCGTCACCAGGCGCGGGTCGGCCAGAATCAGCACGCCGCAGTCGGTCGACGAGCGGATAAGGCGGCCGGCCGCCTGCTTGACCTCGAGCACTGCCTCGGGCAGCGAATAGCGCGCCCAAGCGCGGTCTTCGCGCAGGTTGCGCTCGCACGAGAGCGGGTCCGTGGGGCTCGAGAACGGCAGCTTGGGAATGATGACGCAACGCAGCGTCTCGCCGCTGGCGTCAAACCCCTCCCAGAAGGCCTTAAGCGCAAAAAGCGACGAGGTCGGCTCATTGATAAACCGGTCGCGCAGGCGACGAGGAGATGAGTTGCGCTGCTGGCAGTTGAGCTCCAGACCCGCACGGGCCATCTTGGGCTCAACGCGGGCGTACAGGTCTTCCATGTCGCGCCGATTGGTGAACAGCGTGAGCACCGATCCGCCCATGGCAAGATGGGCGTCGACCAGCACGCGCTCGAGCACCGTAAGATAGCTCTCACGATCGCGCGGATCGGGGATATCGCCCGCAACGACTACAGCCATGTTCGAATCGAAGTCGTAGCTCGAGTCCAAGTGCAGCGATGAGGATGTTGAAGCACCGATGCGATCGAGGCCGACCGCGTGGTTAAAGTGTTCAAAGCTTTTGGACACCGTCATGGTCGCCGAGGCAAAGATAGCCGTGTGAACCTCGGGCAGCCACTCGGTTGCCAAGGCCTCACCAATGTCGATGCGCTCTGCAGTCATTGACTCTCCGCCGGCACGCAACCTGCGATTGACCTGCAGCGAATACACGTAGTGTTCATCGGTGCCGTCGATGATGAGTTTGAGGTTCTCGGCCAGCTCGCGCAGGCGGCGCGAGATATCGCCCAAGTCGACAACAACCTCGGGCTTGTCGGCGGCGACGGCTTGCACCAGCGCGTCGACGCACTTGTCAGCTTGTTCCAATGCATCGATGGCAGCGTAGGCCGACTGTAAGAAATCATGCCAGTCGTCAGATTCGCGCAGCTCGGGGCCAATCCATAGATTGACATTGTCATAACCCCCACGGGCACGGCGGCCGAGCTCGCGAACGCCATCGAACACGTCGGCGATTGCCATGCTCGCGCGCGCAACCGTCGACGTCGCCTTGGCAGTAAGGCCCAGATAGAGCGTAGAGCCCTCAGAGGTTGCCAAATCACGGGAGACCTGGCTTAGCGCACCGGTGCTCGAGCCACCCAGGCGCTCAAACAGAACGCGTGATTCGTCCGCCGACACCACGCGCGCCCACTGACGGCGCGCCTCGCGCTCGATAGAATGAGCCTCGTCGATTACCCAATGACGAATCGGAGGCAAAATCCTGCCCTCGGCCGCGACATTGCGGAACAGCAGGGAATGGTTGGTGACCACCACGTCGGCATGCGCTGCACGACGGCGAGCGCCGTGGACCAAACATTTATCAGGGAAAAACGGGCAGAGGCGACGAGCACACTCGCGCGAGGCCGTCGTAAAGTCGGGGCGGTTGACGCTGCGCCACCGAATGCCGAGCGAGTCGAGGTCGCCATCGGCTGATTGGCAGACGTACGCCATAATGACCGCGACCGCCGTGAGCGTGTCCGCCGGATCGCGCTTGGTGGTAATCTCGACCTGGCCGCGGCTCATGCGCTCAAGCTTGCGCAGGCACGGATAGTGGTCATAGCCCTTGAGAGCGCAAAATGACAGGCCACCGTCCAGTTGCTCGGCAAGTTTTGGCAGCTCATGGTACATGAGCTGGTCGGCAAGATTGTTCGATTTGGTCGCAATACCAACCGTGATGTTGTTACGGCGTGCTGCCTCGGCAAAAGGCACCAGATAGGCCATCGATTTGCCGACGCCCGTGCCCGCCTCAATTACACGATGAGTGCCCGTGACCAGCGCATCGCGGACCTCGAGCGCCATCGCGATCTGCTCATCACGCGGCTCGTAGGTGGGATACATGCGATTGACCAGGCCACCTGGCGCATAGTCTGCCTCAATCTCCTCACGACTCGGCATCTTGAGTACCGGCAGTTCGTCGGCGTCCACCCGATCGTCGGCGCGATCGGCCTTGAGAACGTCAGCACGGGCGGCGCTGAGAGAGAAGATAGAACCAGGGTTCTGCCCCGCCAAGAATGAGAAGATAGGACGATAGGACCAAGGCACGTCCGGATGCATGTCGGCTAGGCGCGCCATGAGGCCCTGGGGCAAGTCGGTGAGTGCCGCGAGCAACACGCGCCATACGCCACACAGGGCGTCGACGTCGGCATTGGCACGGTGTGATACCGAGTCACAGCCAAACAGATCGGCCATAAAAGACAGCTTGTGCGAGGCCAGGCGCGGAAGCGCGATGCGCGACAGCGCCAGCGAATCGATCCAAATATCGCTCACGTTGACGCCGCCTTTGACCGACTCGATAAACGAGCGGTCGAACGTGGCGTTATGTGCGATTACCGGGCAACCACCGACAAAATCGGCGAGAGCGGCTACGGCCTCAACGGCCGACGGGGCATCTGCCACATCGGCATTTGTAATGCTCGTGAGCTCGGTAATCTCGGCGGGAATCAGCTGCTTGGGATGCACGAAGGTATCGAAGCGGTCGACGATCTCGCGGCCCGAAAGACGGGCCGCCGAGATCTCGATCAGCTCGTTGTCCTGCACCGAAAGACCTGTGGTCTCGGTATCGAGGACAATTACATCTTCCTCGATAAGGCCGAAGGACTGCGTTTTGGCGCGTTCGGCAAGCGTGGCATAGGAGTCGATGACAAACTGCGGCGTTCCTGACGAAACCGCGTCCTCGATTAGCATGCAATGCCCGCTCGACGAAGGCCCATACGGATCAGGCTGTCACAGACCTGCGGGAACGTCATGTCGTCGGTGTGGCGGATCTCATCCGGATACAGCGACGTATCGGTCATGCCGGGAATGGTATTGGTCTCGAGTATGACGGGGCCGTCCTCACTCACAATAAAGTCACTGCGCGAGATACCCAGGCAACCGAGGGCCTTGTGAGCAGCGCAGGCAAGCTCCTGAGCGCGAGTGTAATTCTCGGGTGAAATCTGCGCCGGAATGCGATGGATGTCCGTAGGGTCGACATACTTCACGTCCAGATCGTAGAACTCGCAGTCCTTGGGCTTACGAATCTCGACAATCGGCAGAGCGCGCACGTCGTCCTCGCCGTACACGCCGACGGTGATCTCGGTACCCTCGATGCACTTCTCGACCAGCACTTTGTCGCCGTACTCAAACGCCTTGGCGATTGCCGCGGGCAGCTCGGAGGGCTCATGGACCAGGGAAATGCCATAGCTGGAACCGTTGACGGCCGGCTTCACAAAGCAGCGCTCGCCACAAACCTCGACGATATGATCGATATCGACTTCATCGCCCACCTCGAGCGCGAGGCCGGGGGCAATGGGGATGCCCGCCTTGGCGTACAAGAGCTTAGAGACCTCCTTGTCGGCACCGCAGGCGCTGGCAAGCACGCCCGAGGCCGTGTAGGGGATACCCAGGGTCTCCATGGCGCCCTGCATGGCGCCATCCTCGCCGCCGGCACCGTGCATGGCGATAAACGCCACGTCAAAGCCGCCGGTCGCCATGGTTACCATAAAATCATCGGCAGCCGTGTCGAGCAGCTCCACCGAAGTGTAGCCGGCCTCCTTCAAGGCAACCACAACGTTCTTTCCCGAATTGAGCGAGATCTCGCGCTCAGCGGAATGACCGCCCGCCAAGACCGCTACGTGCATGTTCTCTAGGCTTTTACCCGGCATGGGCAGACTCCTCCTCTATAATTTCTGCAGCTGATACCATATTGTAGCGATACCCTCTACGTTTCCCCAAAATCGAAAGGCTTCCATGAATCCCAGGACTAAATCTCAGGACATTCGCGACTTGAGCCAAAACGATATTCGCGAGCTCGTGGCCGAGCTTGGCCAGCCCGCCTTCCGCGCGAAGCAGCTCATCGAATGGGTCTTTGAGAAGAACGTTTGTTCGTTTGACGATATGACCAACCTTCCCAAGGCTTTCCGCGAGCAGCTTAAAGAGGCTTTTGCCTTTGACACGCCGACTGAACTCACCAAGCAGGTTTCCAAAGATGGCTCTCGCAAGTATCTGCTCGAGTACCACGACGGCGTTTCCGTCGAGACCGTCGGCATGCCCCGTCGTAACAAACTTTCCGTCTGCGTTTCCACCCAGGCAGGCTGTGGCATGGGCTGTGCCTTTTGCGCTACCGGTCTCAACGGCCTCAAGCGCTCTCTGACCGCTCAAGAGATCGTCGACCAGGTACTTCATGTATCCAACGACTTTGGCGAGCGCGCCACGAGCGTTGTCTTCATGGGCCAGGGCGAGCCGTTTGCCAACTACGACGAGGTTCTCAAGGCGCTGCGAATCCTCAACGACCCCGATGGCATCGGTATCGGCGCTCGTCACCTCACCGTCTCTACCAGCGGCGTTATTCCCGGTATTCGCAAATTTGCCGACATCCCCGAGCAGTTCACGCTTGCCGTTTCCCTGCATTCCGCCATCCAGTCGACGCGCAATAAGCTCATGCCCGGTGTTAAGAAGTACACGCTGCTTCGCCTTCACGAAGCGCTTCAGCTCTACACCGAGAAGACCGGCCGCCGCCCGACCTATGAGTATGCCATGATCGAAGGCGTCAACGATACGAATCCCGAAATGCAGGCGCTCTGCGACTTCTGCGAGGGAACGCTGTGCCACGTTAACCTCATTCAGCTTAACGACATCGAGGGTAGCCCGCTCAAGCCGTCGCCGATTCATAAGGTTGAGGATCTTCAGCGTCGTCTTGAGTCCCGTGGCATCGAGACCACGATTCGTAACTCCCGTGGTAACGATATTGACGCCGCTTGCGGACAGCTGAAGCAGCGCTTCAAAGTTCAGAAGAACGCATAGGGGAGTCGCATCCCAAAACGTTTCATGTGAAACATCGAACGACCCCGGTTACAGAATATGCAACCGGGGTCGTTTCATTTATTGACCTTAATTTTGAATCAGCTGCTACCTGTCCCATTTTTTACGGCCAAAATAAGGGGTCCTTGTCTCATAAATCAGACAAGGACCCCTCAAAATATGCTGAGTAATTGTTAGGTACCTAATAGCCTACATTTTCCCATTGGTTGCTGACCCAACCTTGATTAATCTTGGGATTCTTCGTTACCTGAGCAGTACGCATGGCAACATCTTCCGTCATAACATCCATTTTCTTTTTGGAAGTATCGACGATATCTTGCGCGCCACGAAGCAAACGACCTCGAAGTTCATCGTCTGTCGCGATCTTATAGCCAGCAAAGGCACCAGCCGCGACAGTCGTCACCAATGCAATCGCTGTTAAAATCTTATTCCTCATCTTGGCCTCCTTGATCAAACTGAATCATTTCGCCAAGAATACGAGAGAGCTCTTCCTCGTCTTTAAACTCAATCTCAATCTTATTCTTTCCACGCGAGCTCTTCACACGCACATTGGTATTAAATACCTGACGAAGCACACGGGCAGCCTTTTTAAAGGACTGAGGCGTTGCAGGCCTTGGCGTCTTAGGTGTCTCTCCGGCAGAAAACAACGGAGTAAGATTTTCTGTCGCTCTTACGGAAAGGCCCTCTGTAACAACTTTCTCTGCAAGTCGAATACGCGCGTCCTCATAGGGAACTGCAAGAATCGCACGTGCATGACCAGCAGTAAGTTTGCCCTCAAAAATCATCTGCTGAACTACTTCGGGGAGATCGAGAAGACGCAGCGAGTTTGTAATTGCAGAGCGTGACTTGCTTACTGCCTTCGACAATGCCTCCTGGGTCATCCCGCTGGCATCAATGAGTTGGCGATAGCCCTTAGCCTCTTCGACGGGATTCAGATCAGAACGCTGAAGATTTTCGATAAGAGCAAGAGCAAGCATCTCTTCATCATTTACCTCTTTAATGATGACTGGCAATTCTTCAAGGCCAGCAAGCTTTGACGCCTGGTAACGACGCTCACCAGCGATGATCTCATAGCCGTTTCCATGTTTGCGAACCAAAAGCGGCTGCAAAACGCCATGTTCTTGGATTGACTCGCTCAACTCGCGAAGTTCAGTTTCGTTAAAGTGAATTCGCGGCTGATTAGGATTGGGAACGATATCCTCAATAGGTAGTTTTGTTTCAGATGCGGCATTTGAAGCCGATGCAGCCGAACCACCGGTCTCATACTCGGCCTCAGAGACCAAAGCATTGAGTCCACGTCCCAATCCGCCACGTTTCTTTGCACTAGGCACGCTTGATCACCTCTTTTGCAAGGTTCATATACGCTTTTGCACCCTTATTTTGAGGTGCATAGGTAATTACCGGTTCTCCAAAAGACGGAGCTTCGGAAATTTTAACCGTACGGGGAATCAGCGTCTTAAACGCCTTATCACCAAAGTACGATTGAACTTCCTCAACAACCTGATTCGATAGAGAAGTACGCGAGTCATACATGGTCATAAGCACACCATAGGTGTCTAAGCCCTTGTTCAGACGTGATTTAACCATCTTCATAGACTCAAGCAGCTTCGTAACGCCCTCGAGTGCGTAATATTCGCACTGGATCGGAATCAAAACGCTGTCTGCTGCAGTCAAGGCGTTGATAGTAAGAAGGCCGAGCGAAGGAGGACAGTCAATGAAAATGAAATCGAACTCGTCCTGAATCGGCTCAAGCAAATCTTTGAGGCGGGTTTCACGAGCAATTGCGCTTACGAGCTCAATTTCGGCGCCTGCAAGCTGAATTGTAGCCGGAATTACGAATACCTTTTTGCAATTTGTATCAAGAACAAGCGATTCTGCCGGCACATCATTCAACAATGCATCATAGATGCAGTGATCAAGGTCTTCTTTTTCAATTCCGAATCCACTGGTGCTGTTTCCCTGTGGATCAAAATCGACAATCAGTGTCTTGCGACCCTGCTCACCCAGTGCTGCTGCAAGGTTTACAGCCGTCGTTGACTTACCGACGCCGCCTTTTTGATTGATGATTGCAATGATACGCGTGTCTTTTGCGCTCTTAGAACGCTTAACGTCGCGAAATCCCACGGTCCCTCCTGGTGTGTATTAATGCTGTCAAACGGAGGATGTTTCACGTGAAACATTCCGATTCGATATCAACCGCCATGTTTCACGTGAAACAATGCAAGTTGTTAGTATCCATTATGTTTCACGTGAAACATCTAGGCAAGCGGATTCTTCTTTGCCATGCCATTTGCACGAGGCAATGAAACGGATGCTGGATGACTTTTCTTAAGAACAATGAACTCCCTGTGACCCAAGTCTTCAGGCAAATCGATTGCGTCATTCAGAAGCAAAGCGAAGCCGCAAATCTTAGCTGCAGACATGCCGGAAGCAAGCTCCTCATCCGAAGGATTGCCCTTGGTGATAACAAATAGCCCTCCATCCTTGAGGTACGGAGCCGCATACTCAACAAGAATCGGTAAAGGGGCCAGTGCGCGGGCGGTTACAACAGAGAACTGCTTCTTATGGCTTCGAGCATATTCTTCAAGACGATCATGAACGGCATGAGCATGTTTCAATCCAAGAGCATGGACAAAAGAATTGACAGCATCAACCTTCTTGCCAACAGAGTCAATATAAGTAGCTTTACGATGCGTGGTTAAGGTTAACGGAATACCAGGGAAGCCCGCACCTGTTCCCATATCGAGCAAAGCTCCCTCAGGAGCCTTATTGATATAGGGGAGCAAAACAAGTGAGTCAAGGATATGAAGTACCGCAGCATCTTCTACGTTAAGAATACGGGTAAGATTCGTAGTCTTATTTGTTTCCAGAACCAAATCCAAATGCTGAATACATTTCCTCAGTTCAACATCAGTTACGCTCAAGGAATACTCTTTGCAATAGGAAGTTAGACGGCTCAACATCTCGTCAGCCTGCTGATCAGTAAGTACTAACAACGAAAGCTCCTTTCTGACAAAAATCAGTGTATCGAGAACTTTTGACAAAAAAAGGGGACGTGGAAACCACGTCCCCTAAGCATAAGCTCGAGTAGATTATCGAGCAACAATCACCACATGGCGATCAGGGTCAGAACCCTCAGAATGAGTATCGACAGCATCATTGCCACGAAGTGCAATGTGAACCAGTCGGCGCTCATAGGCATTCATGGGCGGAAGCGAAACACTCTTATGAGTGCGGATGGCACGCTCGGCAGCAGACTGAGCCATGGAGGCAACCTTGTCCTGACGGCGGCTCTTGTATCCCTCGACGTCAACTACAACCGGATATCTAAAGCCAAGCTTGCGGCTCACCAGCAAAGAGAACATAACCTGAAGGGCATCAAGAGTGCGACCATGACGGCCAATGAGAACAGCAAGGTCGGGAGCCGTTACATCCAAAATCAGCTCACCCTCGTCGCCCTCATACTCATCGATAGGAGAGTTGGCGGCATCGAAGTGCGAAAGGATGGAACGCAGGATGGAAATCGCAACATCGGCAATGGTGTCGAGCTCCTCATCGGTCAGCTCTTCACCAGCCTTGTAGCGCTGTGCAATCTCGGGATAATCGCCCGCGACCTGCGGGGCAACCTCCTCAAGCATATCCTCGACGATCTCTTCAGACATAACGTACTCCAAAAGTTAGGTACCTAAATAAGATTGATATCCCACTACTTCTTCTTGTGCGGGCGCGGCTTCTTCTCGCGACGAGTGACCTCAACCTGCAGCGGAGCGTTCTTAAGACGCTCCTCCTCATCGGCCTTCGCTTTGTCGATGACCTTCTGCGTCACAAAAATCTGCTGGATAACCTGCCAAGCAGACGAGACGTCGTAGTACAGCAGAACACCAACGGGAAGGCTCCAGCCCATCCAAAGCATCATGACCGTCATGACGACGGCCATCATACGCATGCTCTGAGCCTGCTGGCCGGTCTGGTTGCGCGACATGTAGAGCTGCGGAATCAGGGTCAGGACGGCGAACAGGATCAGGCAGACCAGCGCAGGCAGTGCAACCATAAAGCCGTCGGCAAAGGAAGCGCTCGGCGTGGTGGTCAGGTCGGGCAGGATGTTGAAGAACGAGAACGTGCCGTCGTTAAAGTACTGCGGCAGGTTGCGCAGCAATGTAAACAGGGCGAACAGGATAGGCATCTGAATCAGCAGCGGCAGACAGCCAGCCATGGGGTTGAACTTGTTCTCGCTGTAGAACTTCTGCATCTCCTCGGCCTGACGCTGGGGATCGTCGGCATAGCGCTCCTGGATCTCGAGCATCTTGGGCTGCAGCACCTGCATGCGAGCCGTCGACTTGGTCGACTTGAGCATAAGCGGCGTCAGCAGCAGACGGATGATGACCACCAGAATGATGATGGACAGGCCCCAGTCGACCGCAAAGGTCTGGATGAGCTTGAGCAGCTCGAAAAGGATGTTAACGATCCAATCCCACATGTAAGTTTTCCTCCGATAGCGAGTGCCCGCTAGGGCACAGGGTCATAACCGCCGACGTGCAGGGGATTGCAGCGAGCGATGCGCCTCACGGCAAGCCAGCAGCCTCTCAAAACACCGTGCTTCTCAATCGCCTGGATGGCGTATTGCGAGCACGTTGGGTAATAAATGCAGGCGTCAGGCAATAAGGGCGAAATAACCTGTTGATATATGCGAATAGGAGCGATGGCAACACGTCGCAAAACGTGATTGCTCATCGCTCCTCCCCGGCAACGCCGGCGCGCTTCATAAGCGAACGCAACGCCTTGTCCATCTCCTGCGGCGAGGAAACCCTAGTCTTGGGAGTTGCAAACAAGATGATGTCATAACCCGCAACGGGAAATCCGCAGCTGCGGGCGGCCTCGCGCATCACACGCTTAGATCGGTTGCGCACGACGGCACAACCGAGTCGCTTAGCACCAACGAAGGCGACCCTTCCGGAGTCGCCTTCGCCAACCGATTCACATATGGTCATTCGAATCAGAGGGTGATTGAAACGACGCCCCTGACTGAACACATGCTCGAAATCTTGCCGAGACTTAATAGTCTTCATGCGAGATGTGTGTATCGCTGCTAGACAGTGAGACGCTTGCGGCCCTTGGCGCGACGACGGGCGAGCACGGCACGACCACCCTTAGTGGCCATACGGGCACGGAAGCCATGGGTCTTGGCACGCTTACGCTTATTAGGCTGATACGTACGCTTCATCTTAAGTTCCTCCTGCTGCATTTCGAGTGTCCGCGGGGGCGCGGACGCAGATATAGACACGTGAGCTTGAAGATTGTAGGGAAATCAATGTTCAAATGTCAAGAAATCAAAGGTAAAAGGTTGCGCAGTTCACACGGTTCCCCCATAAGCCGAGCTCGATTTAGCGGTGTATGGCAACTTTTCACGATATTTCATCGAGTTTTCAACAGGTCATGTTGGCAATGTTGAGAACTTTTCGCCCGTTTTCCAAAGTTTTCAACAGGTTTTGAAAAGTTGTCGAAAGATGAGAAACATTGCACAGTGAGCTACTATTTGTTCGAAACCTTATGAAAGATTGCGAGCGGCATGTCTGACGACTTTTACACCATGGTCGATTCCGGAGACCCGGCACCCGACAACGAGCACATCACCGGCGTGCGCGAAGAGCGTGAGGAAGGCGAGCAGACGACCACGCAGGCGCCAAAAGCCATGTACGCCGCACGCATCGCCGTCTATGACGACATGCTGTCGACACCGCGGGTGATCGTCATTGATCCGCAAGATGTCCGCACGTATTTGGAAGAGACGACCAACACCGTCTACCAGTGCATGAAAGAACAAGGTGGCCACATCTCGCTCATGGTCATCCGCGAGATTGTCGAAAACTTTATCCACGCACACTTTGCCGAGCCCATCATCTCGATTCTGGACGGCGGAGACACCATCCGCTTTGCTGACCAAGGACCCGGCATCGACGACAAGGAACGTGCTTTCGACTTTGGCGTTACCAGCGCAAACAGCAAGATGAAGCGCTATATCCGTGGAACCGGAGCAGGGTTTCCCATGGTGCAGGAGTATTTGGAAAACGCCGGCGGTGCCGTATCCATCGAGGACAACATGGGCAACGGCACCGTGGTTACGGTAAGCCTGAACCCTAAACGCGTGCAGGAAATCGAGCGTGCCGGCGGACGCGGCGCTGCCGTGCGGCCCGAGACGGAACAGCCCACATATCCCCTGCCGGGAGCTTTTGCGCAGCAGCCCATGGCAACGCAGCAGGTGCAGCCCCCCGTGGCACAGATGCAGCAGCCCGGAATGCTTCCCACACAAGAACCCCAGGCGGCATCTATGTCGATGCCGCCAAACATGCCAGAGGCCATGCCGCTGGCTGATCAGGATGCAGCAGCAATGCAGCAGGCGACGGGGGCGCCGGGTGGCCAGCAAATGGGCTATCAGCCGTACCAACAGGGATATCCATATCAGCAGATGCCGCCACTGGGGTATGGCCAGCAGTTCCCGCAGCAGTACCAGCAGGGATATCAGCAGCCGTACCAGCAGATGCCGCAGCAGCAGTACAACCCCTGGGCCCAGCAGACGCCTCCGCAGCCTTACCAACAGTGGCCTCAAAGTTTTCAACAGCAAATGCCGCCGACGCAGAGTTCTCAACAACCAGCAGCTCAAATGATGTATCCTAATGCAGTAAATCAGTATGCACAGCCACAACCGGACGTGTTCGTAAGCGATCGCGGCAACGCCGCGCTGGGCTATCTGGCGCAAAATCAAGCGTGCGGCGCAACCGATCTTGCGAGGGCGTTTGGAAACTCGGCCCCCACTTGGTCACGCACGCTCAATGACTTGGCGCAGGCCGGCTTGGTCATCAAGCATGGCCAGAAATACCATCTGACCGAACTCGGCGCCGCTCGCGTGCGAGCTCAGAGCTAAAGAACGGGAGAGACAGTGGACGAGGAAGCAAGCATCATCCTGGGGGATGCCATCGCCTTTTGCCAGCGCGACGGCCAAGATGCACGCCTCATCAACATGCTGGGGCAATCGCGCGCCATAAGCCTGACCGAAGATACGCTCACGATCGAGGCGCCCTCGCGCTTTGCCATCGCGCAGCTCAAAAAGCATCAGCCGACTATTGAGGCCTATCTGGAAGAAATCGCCTTTGCACCGATTGCGCTCGACATCGTGGCACCGCAAGGCGCCGCGACGGAATCCGCTGCCGCGACGGCGCCCGCCACGGCTCCCGCTGCTTCCCCGGCGGTGCCGGCCTCCGCAGGCGACGCGCCGACAATCGAGCACCAGCACGGTGATGTTTCCCGTGAAACCATGGCACCATTGCCGACCGCGGCGGCGACGTCAACGAACGCACCCGTCACGCACATGCCCATCGCTCACGACGCAGCGGCGGGCGCTGATTCGGGCATTGCAATCAAGAACACGCTCTCGGCCGATGATTTTCGTCGCATGATGAACCAGATGAAGGGCGGAGCGCCGACTAAATCCACGCAAGCTGCGACCCCCGCTTCACCCATGCCAGCACCGACCGTGCCGGCTGAGCAGAATACGGATGGAGCCCCGCTCGCCGCGAACTCAAAATTTACCTTTGAGAACTTTGTCTACGGCCCCGAGAACAGCCATGCCTATCGCTCGGCACTCAAGTTTGCCGCCCTCGCGGACGAGCGCGGCACGTGCACATCACTGTTCATCTACGGCAAATCGGGCCTGGGCAAGACGCACCTGCTACTTGCCATCAAAAACGAGCTCGCCGAGAAGTCGCCCGAGATCAAGGTCAAGTATGCCAACTCCCAGGCATATCTGGACGACCTGATGACCGAGTTCGACCGCCAAAAGAAGAGCAACGCCCCCATCATGCAGGCGTACCACGGCGTGGACGTGCTCATCATCGATGACATCCAAAACATCATCGGCAAGCGCGCGAGCGTGGACTACTTTTTCCAGCTCATGGACGAGTTCATCCGCAACAACAAGAAGGTCGTCATCGCGGCAGACCGCGCCCCCAAGGACCTGAGCATGGACGAGCGTCTGACCAGCCGCTTCAACGCCGGCATGCTCTGCCTGGTCGCAGAGCCCAGCTACGAGATGAAATACAAGATCTTGCAGCGCTATTACGAAAACACCATCGTCGCCGCTCCCGAGGCAGGCGACGACTCGCTGCTGGCGGCCTATGGGGGCGACGGCGGACACCTGACCGACGAGCACTTTAAACACATGGCCGAGGTCTCGGGCACCAACATCCGCGAACTCGAGAGCTTTTGCGAGCGCTGCGCCGGCGAGGCGGGCGACCGCGAGCGCGAGGGCGGAGAGCTCACCTTTGACGATATCGACGCCATCGCCGGCCAGTACTTCGACACATCGGCCAAAAAGATCAACGTGCAAACGGTTCAGTCCGTCATTGAAGAGCAGTACGGCGTGACGCACGAGGAGCTCATCGGCCCGCGTCGCAACGCCAATATCGCCAAAGCGCGCCATATCGCCATCTACCTGGCCATCGAGATGTGCGAGATGACGACCACGGCGGTGGGCGCCGAATTTGGCAACCGCAACCACTCGACCGTCAGCACGAGCTACAAAAAGGTCCAGAAGATGATCCAGGAAGACCGCACCGTCACCGAAGACCTCAAGTCGTTGCGCGATAAAATTACACTGCGTTCGTAGGGAAATAGAGACACCTGTTGAAAACTTGTCGAAACCACGGGCATAAGGTGTCTAAAACCCAACCCGCGGTGATGAAAAGTTTTGCGCAGGTTTTGAACGTGGAAAACCACCCCCGTTGCACACAGGTTGCTGTCGATTCTCTTCCTGGGTCTGACCTGCGTCTTTGGGAGTAATCAACAGTTTCGTCAGTGCTATTACTATTATTAAGATATTTATATATAGAAAGGTATTAAAAGATGAAGTTCACCGTCAGCCAGAGCTCGCTTACACAAGCCATCGGCGTCGTTATGAAGGGTGTCGCTTCGGCATCCACCCTTCCCATCCTGTCGGGCGTGCTCGTCAAGGCCCAAGACGGCATCTTGGAATTCCAGACCTCTAACTACACCATCTCGATCCGTCATCGCATCGCGGCGCATGTCGAAGAAGAGGGCGAGATGGTTATCCCCTGTAAGATGCTCTCCAATATCACCAAGACCCTCCCCGATGCCCCGGTCACCTTTGAGCTGTCCGAGCGCCAGGTGCTGATCAGTTGCGAGAAGAGCTCTTTTAGGCTGAACACGCTCGATGCCAATGACTTCCCCGAGTTTCCGGCCTATGCCATCGAGAGCGCCGTGGAGCTGCCGACCGATATCTTGTCCGAAATGGTCGGTCGCGTGTGGCGCGTCACCTCGACCGACAAGGCCCGCCCCATCCTGGGCGGCGTGCACATGAAGGTCGAGAACAATACCGTGCGCCTGGTGGCGACCGATTCCTTCCGCTTGGCCGTGTGCGATACGCAGGTCGAGACCTCGACCCTCGAGGGCTCCTTTGAGCTCAACGTTCCGGCTGACGCCTTTAACGACGCGCTGAACATCATGGCAAGCCAGGCGACCATCATGATCGGGGCTACCGACACCCAGGTCGTCTTCGAGGCCGGCAACACCACCTACGTGTCGCGCCGCATCGAGGGCGTGTACCCCAACTACAAGCAGCTCATCCCCGATTCGTGCGTGACGAGCGTCAAGATCGACGTCGCCGCCTTCAATGCCGCCCTCAAGCGTGTTGCCGTTATCGCGAGCGCCAACCCCGCCGTCAAGTTCGAGATCGACGTCGAGAACGGGCAGATGGGCCTGTCTTCCATCTCCAACGACCAGGATCTGGCGCAGGAGACGATCGATGTCGAGGCCGAGGGCGAGTCGGGTACCATCGCCTTCAACTACCACTACATCTTCGGCTGCCTCAATGCCCTATCCAAGGAGAAGGAGATCACGCTGGAGCTCAAGAGCTACTCGCAGGCGGGCATCTTCAAGTCCTACGACAAGATCAACTACCTGTACCTGGTCATGCCGGTCCGCATCTAGCGTTGCGCCATGACCATGTTCGCCCGCGATCTTTCCGTCGCGCACTACCGCAGCTTCGATAGCTATCGCCTTGCCCTAGACGACGGCGTGACGATACTTGCGGGACCCAACGCGGCGGGAAAGACCAATCTCATAGAGGCGCTGCAGCTGCTGACGAGCGGCGCCTCGTTTAGGCATCCGACCGCAGCCGAGCTCGTCCATGACGGCGTGGGCTCGTGCAAGGTCGAGCTGAGGCTCGAGGGCGACGGCCGCGTGCTTGATATGGGATTGAACGCGGAGGACGGTAAGCGCTCGTTTAGCCGCAACGGCAAGAGATGTTCTGCCGCCGGTGTGCGCGGGGTTCTGCCGAGCGTGCTGTTTTGCCCCGACCATCTGGACATGGTTAAGCGAGGCGCCAGTGTGCGCCGTGCCGCCCTCGATGACTTTGGCATGCAACTGAGCGCACGCTATGCCGATCTTGCGAGCACCTATGGGCGCTGCGTGACCCAGCGCAACGCCCTGCTCAAGGAGACCTGGTGCTGCCGCGAGATGCTCGGCGCGTGGAACGATTCGATTGCCCGCGCGGGCTCGGCCCTGCTCGTGCACCGGTTGGCCCTACTCGACCGGCTGGCGGGCCATGTGCGCGCTGCCTACGGGCAAGTGGCGTCCGGTGAGGCCGCCAACGTGTCCTATGCGTCCACGCTGGGGGATTTGCCCCAGGTGGAGGATCGCGAAGAGCTGAAGGGCTGGGCGTACGAGCGCATGCTGGCTGCCCTTGATGAGCACGCCGACGAGGAAATTCGCCGCGGCGTGACGTTGGTGGGACCGCATCGCGATGAGATTGAGTTTACCGTGGCGGGTCGCTCCGCCCGTTCGTTTGCCAGCCAAGGCCAGCAGCGAACGTTGGTGCTGGCCTGGAAGGTGGCGGAGGTGGCCGTGGCTCGCGATGTCCTGGGCACCGCCCCGCTGCTGCTTTTGGATGACGTGATGAGCGAACTCGACGGCGAGCGCCGCGGTGCTTTTCTGCGGTTGATCGGCGATGATATCCAGACGGTCATAACCACGACCAACCTGGGGTACTTTACCGATGACCTGCTTGGTCGAGCCAAGGTGGTGAGCATGGGTGAGACGTGCTAATTACGAGCGCGAGAGCGAAACGGTCGCCTTCAGTGGCTTTTTGAACGCAGAACGCCAGCGCATCCTGGCGGCTGCAACGCCTGAGCGCCGTGCGCAGATGGAGGTCGCCGAGGAGTCGCGCGCGGTCTATCGCGCGTGGAACGCGGTGTGCTCGGGCACGCGCGAGGGGCGGCATGTGACGGGCCTGCGCTACCTGCCCGAGTCCAATGAGCTGCTGGTATATCTCGATTCGCCCTCGTGGACGCAGGAAATGACGCTGTTGCGTGAGATCATCCGCGCGCGCATGGAGCGCGCCGGTGCGCATGTGGACGGCCTGGTGTTCAAAACCACCGCACCCGGTCACACGCCGCCCGCCGCCAAGGAGCGCCTGCGCCCGGCGACGACCGAGCGCCCGCCGGCCCCGCACGCCGACCTAAGCGAGGCCGAGCGCACCCAGATTGAGCGCCAAGTGGCACCCATCGAAGACCAAAAACTGCGCGAGGCCCTCGAGAATGCCATGAGAGCCAGTGCCGAGTGGGCCAAGGGCGTGCAAAGCAAAAAAGAGCCTTAAATCGCATCTGGTGGCCTTGTAGAGCCAAATACCCTCGTTCCCGAGGGTATTTTTTTACGATAAACTAGTAAGGCTGTACACATTTTCTTGACTGAAGGAGGACGTGTGGCAAACGAAAACGATTACGATGGCGGCGAGATTAAGATTCTCGAAGGTCTCGAGGCCGTTCGTAAGCGCCCGGGCATGTATATCGGCTCGACGAGCGCCAGCGGTCTACATCACCTGGTGTGGGAGATCGTTGACAACTCCGTCGACGAGGCCATGGCCGGTTTCTGCACCGAGATCCAGGTGACGGTCCACGCCGACAACTCCATCACGGTCGTCGACAACGGGCGCGGCATCCCCGTCGACGAGCACCCTGTTAAAAAGATCCCGACGCTCGAGGTCGTCATGACGATTTTGCACGCCGGCGGTAAGTTCGATAACTCGGCCTATAAGGTCTCGGGCGGCCTGCACGGCGTTGGCATCTCCGTCGTCAACGCACTGTCCAAGCGCGTGGTCGTTCAGGTTCGTCGCGACGGCAACACCTACGAGATGGAGTTCTCGCGCGGCAAGACCGTCAAGAAGATGGAGGTCGTGGGCACCTCGGATTCGACGGGCACCACCGTCACCTTCTGGCCCGACGACGAGATCTTCGAGACCTGCATTTACGATTTCGATACGCTGCACAACCGTCTGCAGGAGACGGCGTTCCTCAATAAGAACCTCAAAATCGTGCTGACCGACGAGCGCGAAGCGACTCCCCACGTGGAGGAGTTTTGCTACGAGGGCGGCATCATCGACTTCGTCAAGTTCCTCAACGAGGGCAAGGACGTCCCCGAGGCCTTTAAGGAGCCCATCTACATCGAGGGCAAATCGGACCCGGACGCGCCTGTGGCCAAGATGGGCGAGGTCGAGGTTTCCCTGCAGTGGAATAGCGGCTACGGCGAGAACGTCATGTCGTTTGCCAACGACATCTACACCCCCGAAGGCGGCATGCACCTTGAGGGCTTCCGTACCGCGCTCACCCGCGTGATCAACGATTACGCGCGCAAGCAGAACCTGCTCAAGGAAAAAGACGCCAACCTGACCGGCGACGATGTGCGCGAGGGCCTTTCGGCCGTTATCTCGGTCAAGCTGCCCGATCCGCAGTTTGAGGGCCAGACCAAGGCCAAGCTCGGCAGCTCCTATATGCGCGCGCTGACGCTCAAGATCGTGACCGACGGCCTCGCCGACTACCTTGAGGAGCATCCTAAGCCCGCCCGCGAGATCGTCAAGAAGGCCCAGCAGGCCTGCAAGGCCCGCAACGCCGCCCGCAAGGCGCGCGAGGCGACCCGCCGCAAGAGCCTGCTCGAGACGGCGTCCCTGCCCGGTAAGCTCGCCGACTGCTCGGTGCGCGATGCCGAGCTGACCGAGCTCTTCATCGTAGAGGGCGACTCGGCAGGCGGTTCGGCCAAGGACGGCCGTCGCCGAGACATCCAGGCGATTCTGCCCCTGCGCGGCAAGATTTTGAACGTCGAACGCGTTGGTGACCATCGCGCGTTCTCGAGTGACACCATTCAGTCGCTGATTACCGCGATCGGCTGCGGCGTCACGACGAGTGCCGGCGACGGCGGCGACTTCGATATCACCAAGGCGCGCTACCACAAGATCATCATCATGACCGATGCAGACGTCGACGGTGCGCATATCCGCATCCTGCTGCTGACGTTCTTCTACAAGTACATGCGTCCGCTGATCGATGCCGGCTACGTCTATGTTGCCTGCCCGCCCATCTTTGGCATTAAGGTGCGCAACAAGATCCACTACGTGTATCCCAACGGCCGCCAGCCCGAAGACGAGATCCTGCGCGACACCATCCAGAGTCTGGGCCTGAACCCCGACGATAACGACGAGGACGGCAAGGCCAAGGACGGCAAGATTACCAAAAAGCGCAAGGGCTATACCGTCCAGCGCTACAAGGGCCTGGGCGAGATGGACCCCAAGCAGCTTGCCTCGACGACGATGGACCCCAAGACCCGCATCCTGCAGCGTGTGTCGATCGAGGACGCCGTGGTGGCGGACCGCGCCGTGCGCGAGCTGATGGGTTCCGAGGTCGGCTATCGCCGCGAGTACATCGAGAAGCATGCACATGATGCACGCTTCCTTGACGCTTAAGAGGAGGTAACGTGGCAGACGATATCAACAATAACGAGGGTATGGACGAGGCCGGCGACGCCGGTATGCCCGACGATCTGAAGCGCCTGCTCGCCCGCGCTGAACAGGGCGAGGACGGCGACCCGGACGCCTATAATCCCGATGCCGATGATGATGAGGAAGAAGACGACGCCGAGCTCGAGGAGAGCTTTGGCGAAGTCGACCGTGGTGCCTCGGCCGGCGAGGATATCAACGGCGGTCAGCTCCAGATTTCGGAGTTCGGTCGCGAGATGAAGCAGTCGTTCATCGAGTATTCGATGTCGGTCATCACGGCGCGCGCCCTGCCGGACGTGCGCGACGGCTTAAAGCCGGTGCACCGCCGCATCCTGTACGCGATGAACGAGAGCGGCATCTACCCCAACCGCCCACACAAGAAGTCGGCCTGGACGGTCGGCGAAGTTATCGGTAAGTACCATCCGCATGGCGACTTCGCGGTCTATGAGGCCATGGTCCGCCTGGCGCAGTGGTTCTCCATGCGCACGCCGCTCATCGACGGTCACGGCAACTTCGGCAACATCGACGGCGACGGCGCGGCAGCCATGCGTTACACCGAGAGCCGCTTGGCAAAGCCCGCCATGGAACTGCTGCGTGACTTGCAGAAGGATACCGTCGACTGGCAGCCTAACTACGACGAATCGCTCGCCGAGCCCGTGGCACTGCCTGCGCGCTTCCCCAACCTGCTGGTCAACGGCAGCCAAGGCATCGCCGTCGGCATGGCCACCAACATCGCTCCGCATAACCTCACCGAGGCGATCGAGGCCACCTGCTACCTGATCGACAACCCCGACGCCACCGTCGACGAGCTCATGCAGATCATGCCCGGTCCGGACTTCCCCACCGGCGCCATCATCATGGGCAGCGCCGGCATTAAGCAGAGCTACGAGACCGGCCGCGGCTCCATTACCGTGCGTGCCAAGGCACACGTGGAGTCCACCAAGACCGGCCGCAGCCGCTTGGTCTTTACCGAGATTCCCTACATGGTCAACAAGGGTACCCTGCAGGAGAAGATCGCCCAGCTCGTCAACGACAAGCGCATCGAGGGCATCTCGGATATGCGCGATGAGTCCAACCAGAAGGGCATCCGCCTGGTCATCGAGCTCAAGAAGGGCGTCATCCCGCAGGTCGTGCTCAACAACCTGTACAAGTACACCTCGCTGCAGACGACCTTTGGTGCCAACAACCTGGCGCTTGTCAACGGCGTTCCCAAATGCCTGAGCCTGCGCGAGATGCTGCAGCACTACATCGACCACCAGGTCGACGTCGTCACCCGCCGCACCCGCTTTGACCTCAAGAAGGCCCAGGCGCGCGCCCATATCCTCGAGGGCTACTTGATGGCTCTCGACCATATCGACGAGGTCATTAGCATCATCCGCTCCTCGCAGACCGACTCCGAGGCCAGCAGCCGACTGATCGAGCGCTTTGGCTTTACGCCCGAGCAGACCACGGCCATCCTCGAGATGAAGTTGCGCCGCCTGACCGGCCTGGAGCGCGACAAGATCCAAGAAGAGTTGGACGGCCTGCGCCGCGCCATCGCCTACTACGAGGACCTGCTGGCGCATGAGGAGAAGATCCTGGGCGTCATCAAGGAAGAGATGCGCGAGATCTCCAAGAAGTTTGGCGACAAGCGCCGCACCGAGATCAGCCAGGTTGAGAAGGACCTGGATGTCGAGGACCTCATCGCCGACGAGGATATGGTCGTGACCATCACCCACACCGGCTACGTTAAGCGTATCCCGGTGGCTGCCTACCGTGCCCAGAAGCGCGGTGGCAAGGGCGTGTCGGGCGTCAACCTCAAAGAGGACGACGTTATCGATGAGATGTTCATCGCGTCCACGCACGAGTACGTGCTGTTCTTCTCGAGCAGGGGCAAGGTCTATCGCCTGAAGGTGCACGAGCTGCCGGTGGGTACGCGCCAGGCGCGCGGTACCGCGATCGTCAACCTGCTGCCCTTCGAGGAGGGCGAGAAGATCGCGAGCGTCATCAGCTGCCGCGAGTTCCCGGCCGACGAGTACCTAATGTTTGCCACCAAGAGTGGCATGGTCAAGAAGACCGTGATGAGCGCATACGACCGCAGCCGTCGCGACGGCCTGATCGCTATCAACCTGCGTGACGACGACGCGCTGCTGAACGTGCGCCGCGTGCGCGAGGGTGACAAGATTATCCTGGCCACCACCGCGGGCAAGGCGATCATGTTCTCCGAGGAGCAGGTGCGCGCCACCGGCCGCGATACCAGCGGCGTTCGCGGTATCGGTATGAAGGACGGCGTGAGCGTTCTGGGCATGGAAGTCACTAACGGCAACGGCGATCTGTTCGTCATCACCGAGCGCGGCTACGGCAAGCGCACACCGGTTGTGGACTACCCGGAGCAGAATCGCGGCGGCCAGGGCGTCTACACCATCCAAATGACCGAGCGTAAGGGTAACCTCGCGGCCATGAAGACGGTGGGCCCGCAGCACGAGCTGTTCATCGTGACGGAGGGCGCGACGGTCATTCGCGTCAAGACCGACGAGATCAGCCAGACTGGCCGCGCCACCCAGGGCGTCAAGATGATGACCGTCGACGACAACGACCGCATATGCGCCGTGGCCCGTATGACGGCAGTCAAGGAAAAACCCGAAGGCGAGGGCGCCGAGGCCGCAGCCGACACCGAAGAGACCCCAGTCGACCTAGGCGACGGCAACGACATGCCAGAGGATCTCCTCGACGAGTAAGTAGTCCTCTCCGGTCAAAAACATCAGACCCCATATATCGGCGGTAGGCGCACCAGTGCGCCGACCGCTTTTTTGAAAACCTAGGGACCCGCGTTCGCCCCGGCCGCCCGGCGGCATATGAAGTCGATCGCGAGTTCCGCACGAGCCGGAGAGCACTTAATGTGCTCTCCTTGCGAGTCAGGACTGTCCGAGCAGGCGACTTCATATGCCGCCGGGCGGCCGGGGCGAACCCCTCCCAAAGATTTTCAAAAAAGTTGTTGACGCGCGCGTAACGACTCGTCTAATATATCCCTTGCGCGATGGACCTGTAGCTCAGTTGGTTAGAGCGTCCGGCTGATAACCGGGAGGTCACAAGTTCGAATCTTGTCAGGTCCACCATCAAAACTGTGAAGAGCCTTGGGGCGTTGCCTCAAGGCTTTTTTCTTACTTACTGAAAGTAGTCAAGAAGGCCCCGTCCCAAATTAACCGCTTTGATTTTGTGTGCCGTGCGAAAGTTTGGGTAGTATAGCTATTCAATGCGGCGGGCTGCCGCGTGTTAACCACTATGTACCGGAGGTGTTCCATGGTTCGTGTCGACATAGAGACCATCGTCATGGCCGCCGGTCCCGTGCCATCGCTTATCGTGCTTCGTGAGCGCAGCAGCAAATCGGACTCGCCCGCGCCGCTGCGCTCCCTTTCCATTCAGACTGGTTCGTTTGAAGCTGCTGCCATTAGCCGTGGCATCGACAGCGGCCGCGCCGAGCGCCCGATTACCCATGACCTGTTGCTCGATACTGTTGGCGCCCTGGGCGCCAAACTCGAGCGCATCGAGATCGTTCGCGCCGAGCCGCCGGTGTTCTACGCGATGGTCGTCGTACTGGCCGATGGCGAGGAGCGCAAGATCGACGCCCGCCCCAGTGATGCCATTGCCCTTGCCGTGCGCAGCAATGCCCCCATGTTTGTGGAGGACGACATCATGAATCGCCTGGGCACCGTTTCTGCCCATGCCGAGGAAGTTGACGACGAACAGGAGTTCGAGAAGTTCGACGAGTTCGTCCATACGCTCTCCCCCGATGACTTCTAAATGCGGGGCGGCCAGGATGCGGAGCGTTCGCTGATGGCTGGCGGTATGTCGGCTGAGGCGGCTGCGATCGCCCGCGAGGCCCAGATGCGCTCGGAGGCTTCTGAGACGGCTCGCATTGCCTATGTGACGCAGGCCCGCACGCTTCGCGAGCGCCGCGGCTCGTTTATCAAGATGGTTGTCGTCTCCGTCCTTGTCGCGGCAATCTGCTCGCGCCTTCGTGGTACAGTTGGTGCGCTTGGGTTTTCGATCTCTACGGGCCTTGTGATCTGGGGTGTGGTCGATGCGGTAATGCTGACCAGTCAGATCAAGGTGCTCGACAAGCGCGCAGCGGACATGATGCGCGCCCGCGACGCTGCCGCCAGGATCGCCGCCGAGGCACAAGAACTGTAACGACGCCAGACTCGATGGGAAGGTCTAAAGATGGCACAGGATATGCAGGACGCCGGTAACGTCTCCGCCGAGCTCGACGCCATGGTGTGCGATCTGATCGGCGCGTTCTTGGACGACCTTGCCGCCGGTGAAAACCCTGGCGTGGTCGTGGCAATTGAGGACGCCGCTTCCAACCGTTATCTGGCGGCGCTCGATGAGGATGGCGAAGAGGCGTGCCTCGAGGCGGCCACCAACTTTATCTCCGAGCACAAGATGGGTCTTAAGGACGAGGGCCTGGGCCGTATCGCTCGCTATGCCATCGGCTACACCGGCTGCGTCGAGATTGACGGCGGCTATCACGATGCTCTGCTCGTGAGCTTCTTCGAAACCACGCTCGAGAGTGGTTTTTCGGCATATGTGCTGTATGAGGGCATGGGCGCCGGCGATGGTTTTATGTGGAGCGACCCTGAACCTGCAGGTGAGGAAACCCCTCTCATCTAAAATCGCTAAAATAAACGAGTTTTCGGTAAAAGGCTCAATATTCCCGCTGAGCGTTGTATCGCTGGGCGGGCCGCATATGCGTGCCGGTTGTATATAGATAGAAGATAGGGGAACTACATGCGCGTAGACAATCTGAGGAACATCGCCATCATCGCTCACGTCGACCACGGCAAGACGACGATGGTCGACAAGCTCCTGCGTGCCACGGACGCCTTCCGTGCCAACCAGCAGGTCGAGGACCGCGTCCTGGATTCCAACGACCAGGAGCGCGAGCGCGGCATTACGATTCTCGCCAAGAACATCTCTATCGAGTACAAGGACGTCAAGATCAACGTCATCGACACCCCGGGCCACGCCGACTTTGGCGGCGAGGTCGAGCGCGTGCTGCGTATGGCCGACGGCGCCCTGCTGCTGGTCGACGCTTTTGAGGGCCCCATGCCCCAGACCCGCTTCGTGCTGCGTCACGCTATCGACACCGGCCTTAAGATCATGATCGTCATCAACAAGATCGACCGTCCGGGCGCCAACCCCGAGAAGGCCTACAACGACTGCCTGGACCTTATGGCCGACCTGGGCGCCACCGACGACCAGCTTGAGTTCGCCATGGAGCACGTGGTCTACGCCAGCGCCATGAACGGCTTTGCCCGCCTTGACCCCAACGACGGCAACATGGACATGTACCCGCTGCTCGACATGATCATCGACGACATGCCCGCGCCCGAGGTTGACGAGAACGCCCCGCTGGCCATGCAGTGCGTGACCATCGACCACTCCAACTTCGTTGGCCGTATCGGCATCGGTCGCGTGTACTCCGGCGCCATTCACCAGGGCGACCAGATCCTGGTTGTGAAGAACGACGGCTCCAGCGCCACCGCTACCGTCAAGCAGCTCTTTACCTTCGACTACCTGGGCCGTACCGAGTGCCAGGAAGTCGGCGCCGGCGACATCGCCGCCGTCGTGGGTATTGACCGCACCGATATCGGCGATGTCTACACCGACCCCGAGAACCCTGTCGAGCTCGAGCCCATCGAGATCGACCCGCCGACCCTGTCCATCGTCTTTGAGGCTTCGACCTCCCCGCTCGTCGGCCGCGATGGCGACATCGTGGGCGCCCGTCAGCTCAAGGAGCGCCTGTTCAACGAGGCCGAGAACAACGTGACCATGAAGATCGAGGAGCTCGAGGACAAGAGCGGCGTCGAGGTCTCGGGCCGTGGCATTCTGCACCTGTCCGTCCTGATGGAGTCCATGCGCCGCGAGGGCTTTGAGTTCCAGGTCGGCCGTCCCCGCGTTCTGTTTAAGAAGGACGAGAACGGTAACAAGATGGAGCCCGTCGAGCAGGCCGTCGTCGAGTGCCCGGACGAATATTCGGGCAAGGTCGTTGAGGTCTTCGGTACCTCCGGCGGCATCATGACGAGCATGGATACCTCGGGCATCGTGACGCACCTTGAGTTTAAGATCCCGACGCGTGGCATCATGGGCCTTAAGAACCGCATCATGAACGTCACCCACGGCGAAGGCGTGTTCTACCACACCTTCCTGGAGTACGGTCCCTACGCCGGCGAGATTGGCAACCGTCAGAACGGCGCCATGATCTCCATGACCACCGAGAAGGCCGTTGCCTACGCTCTGGGTACGCTGCAGGAGCGCGGCCAGCTGTTTGTTGAGCCGGGCACCGAGTGCTACGAGGGCATGATCGTGGGCGAGCGCAGCAAGGCTGGCGACATGGTCGTCAATATCGCCCGTACCAAGAACCTGGGCAACCAGCGCTCCTCGACCTCCGATATCTCCGTTCAGCTGGTGCCGCCCCGCACCTTCTCGCTGGAGGAGGCGCTGGAGTACATCGCCGACGACGAGCTGGTCGAGATCACTCCCAAGAACATCCGCCTGCGCAAGCGTCTGCTCAACGCCACCGACCGCAAGAAGGCTGCCGTTCGCGCCGGCCAGGTCAACAAGTAAGCGCTGGGCTTTATAGCGTCTAACAAGAAAGGGCGTCGACCGCGATGGTCGGCGCCCTTTTTGGTGCAAGGGGGACGGGTTAGTTTGCACCACAGCTGGGGCGACTATCCCTCCGATCGGCTTCCCAGCCAAAGTAAAGTTGTTTAAACATATACATAATTCCACTGAATATAGCCGGTATGATGCAAAACTGTTAACAGATAAATATCAACTGGTATTAAATTAAAAGACCTATTGACCTGCGGTTTACATGATTGGTATCTATATATTATTTTATGCATTGTGGCATAGACGAACCGTCTTAGAAGGTGCTCCCCAATGGGTTCTTGCAATGCGCTAGGTAGGTTCTCGTTGACGGTGGGGCTTGTGTTCGATCCGACGATTCGCCGTATTCCACACTGTGTTGTAGGAATTAGGGGACAACTATGGATGCACACCGCTCGCGGTCGCTGGGTATGGCGGCCCTGATCTTCATTCTAATTAGCCTCACCGCCGCAATTTTCCACGGCGCAGCCCCTGTGCGCGCCGAGGATGCGACGACGCCGGCGCCGATTGTGATTGATGGGAAGACGGCGGACGTTACGGTTGAGCTGTTTACCGATGAGGGTCGTAAAACGCCTTTGGATGATAATGCCGTGCTTTCGACCAACACACTCTACGGTTCATTTAGTGCGAAGTTCGAGGCAAATCATGGCCCGAGTGCGGAGCGAAACGTTGCGGAGTACTCTCTCCCGGACAGCATTAAAGCATTTGACAATACCGGTGGCCGCCTTATGGATGATTCCAATCAAGAGGCCGGTACTTGGAGATGTGAGAACAATAAGCTGATTTTTACTTTTAAAGAGTCATGGATTAAGACACACCCATCCGACGTTCATGTTGGTGCTGATTTTTCATTCAAGCTGGCAAATGAGAATGTTGGCTCCGGCGATACAACAAAAGTTAAGTTTCCCGGTACAGCCGAAATCGACATTGCGACCATAGACGGCGATGTGACGGGAGCGAAGGAAGGAAAGTTCTCTCAATCCGGCGGCGAGGGAAAAGTAACTTGGACTCTCAAACTCGAGGTTGCCTCCTATGCTCACAATGTCTGCCTCACGGATGAGCTTGGCAATAACTTCTCGTTCGTGCCTGGGTCATTTAAGCTGAACGATCGGGAGCTCAATCCACAACCAACCATAAATAAACAGACCGCGAATCTGAATTTGGGGGATTTGTCCAAAGGGACTTATACGATTACCTATGATTCGGTGATGAACCCGGATGTATCCGTGGGCAACAAAGTTTGGATTAACCAACTCGACGATTCAAAAAACAATGCCAGCTGGACATGGGGCGGAGACCGTAGAGGTGGATTAGAAAAGCCAGGTTCAGCAAATGATTTCCGCTATGACATGATCAACAAGAGCGATGGCACCGGAACGCCGTCCGATATCACCTGGACGGTCACGCTCAACAACGGTGATATCAAAACCGACATGAATGGCTATACATTCACCGACATACTGGACGAAAATCAGACTTATACGGGTGAATACGTTGTTTATAAGGGGCTTTATGGTGAAGAGGAGATTGCCCACGGCAATCTCGATAGCTCCACTGACACGACGTTTAGCTATAGGTTCTCAAATCTGTCTGAAGAAGATGGGTATAAGCCCTATCGCATTGTCTACCACACCAAAATGAGAGATCCAGACTCGTATGAGCCCGTTAAAAATACGGCGAAGATCGAGCATGAGAGGACGACGCTGCCATCGGGGACAAGCACGGCAACGTTTAAGCGCGGCATTGTCGAGCAGCTGATCACCAAAGAGTTGAAGTCGCATGATGAAAACGGCAATGCCACCTGGATCACCCATGTGAAGATTCCTGAGACGGTCGATGTGTCTCAAGTTAAGATCCTGGACACGTTCAAGAGTACATACCTGCAGCATCTTAAAGTCCAGTCGCTTTCTGTGAAAATTGGCAATGTTACGCTCACTGAAGATACCGGCCAGGGCGGAGACTATTACTTTTGCAAGCGTGAAGAGACGACGAGTGGTAACAAGATCAACTTCGATATTCAGTTGCGTAATACCGATAAGGTGACAAGGGAGCTTAAATCCAACGAATACAAGATTGATGTTATCTATACGACCAAGACCGACAACCTTGATGGTCAGTATTGGAATTTGGCGGCTGTGGAGTTCCCATTTGCAGGACAGAGCTTCAAACAGTATTCGGGCGAACCGTATTACATCGTCAACAACTCCAAGACTCCCGATGTTGACAAATCGTCGGATGGATATACGTGGGATGGCAACTTTGACTGGTCGAAGGTCGAGCGCGGCTCAACTGAAAAAGGGGCTTGGATTGCGACGTGGACAGTCTATGCCAACCGCTATAAGACTCCTGCTGATGAATTCTATGGTGCTGGAAAGCTTGACGGTCAGCCCATAACGATTAAGGATGCCTTGCCGGCGGACGGAACTATGAGCTTTGTTCCCGGATCGGCCACATATACGCTTTATGCGAATCCCTATGACGAGCGTAAAGAAGCCGAACGTGAAGTGGCGAATCAGAGTGTTGAAGGGAATGTTTCAGGTAATGAAGTTACCTTCTCCATCCCCACGACGGCACTCGGTAAATATGCCGGTTATGCCAAGCTTACGTATAAAACGGCAATAAAGCGCAGCGTGCTCAACACTTCTACGAACTCGACTACGCTCAAAAACTCGGCCAGTGCCGAGTCGGGGAGCAAGACGTTCGGCTCCGGTAGTGGAACCGTCACCATTAAGAACAACGTACTGCAAAAGACCGGCGATCAGGTCGACAATAGCAATCGCATCAAGTACACCATTTTCGTTAACGAGTCAGCGGTTGACCTTAAGAGCGACAGCGGCCTCCTTGAGCTTGTCGATGTCATGGATGCCAAATGCACGCTGGTGCCGTCTTCGGTCAAGGTGTACCAGCGCAATGGAACGGGCTGGAGTTTACTTAGCTCGAATCAATATAGGGTCGGTGCCGAGGCCGTTCCCGATCAATCGGGCTCGACTTGTACACAAATGACGCTTACGGTACCCGACGAGGAGTATCTCAAGGTTGAATACGAGATTATTCCTGCTGGCAATACGGGCGAGCATGTTTCTCTGACTAATAAAGCGTCTCTTAAGGGCGTTTTCGGGGGCGATACTGGCCATACAAAGGACTGGGAAATTCAAAAGCTGAATGGTTCGGCTGTCGGTAGCGGTGGCGGTATCACGGTGACCAAGGTCGATGCGAGCGATATCACAAAGAAGTTGCCCGGTGCCGAATTTACGCTTTATGAGGTCGACATGGATAAGGCTATGCAGTCAGGTGTCGACGCCGCCATGGCCGAGCTTCCTCAGAAGGCCACGACTAATAGCAATGGTGAGGCAGCGTTTGGGTCTGAGGGCAATAAGATGAAGGCCTATACGCTGTACTGTCTCAAAGAAACCACCGCGCCCGAGGGCTATACTGCGATTTCCGAACCCGTATGGATTATGTTGAAAGGGCAAGACGAGCAACAATACAGAGATGCCCTTGCTGAGGCAGAGCGCTTGAAGCAGGTGTGTGCCGTCGTCAAGACCCCAACGCCGAATACTGCCATTATGGTTTCTGACGAACCGTATAGTGGGCAAGCTGAGATTTCTGCCACAAAGGTGCTCCAAGGCTCGACCTTGCAAGAAAGCCAGTTCGGGTTTGTGCTCAAGGACAAGAAGACCGGTAAGGTTCTCCGGACCATCAGGAACGGTGCGGATGGCGACATTAACTTTGTCTTGGATTACACCGAGACGGGGATCTATGAGTACACCATCTCCGAGGTCATTCCCGAGGGCGCCGACGAGAACAACGTCAAGGACCACATCGCCTACGACACGACCGTGCACAAGGTTAAGGTTGTTGTGACTAATGGCGAAGGGAAACTCAACACTGTCGTCACCTACGACGATACCGACACCCCGACCCCACCGACCTTTACCAACAAGTATTCGACCACGCTTCCTGAGGCGGGCGGAGCCGGCTTGACTATGACATATCTTGCCGGCGCCTCGATGCTGTGCTTTGCCGCGACATGGATGCATGCTCACCGCCATCGCGATCAAGATCGAGGTGGTCGCCGTGAGTAGGCTTTGGTGCCGCTTGTTGGCCGTCGCGACGATAGCTACGGTCGCTATGTTCTCTTTTGCGATGCTGCCCAGGACGGCTCGTGCTGCCGACACCGGTGCCATTACGGTGGACGGTACAGTCGCGACGCGGTATGACGCGTACCAGCTCTTTTCGGCGACAGTTATCGATGATGACGATGCTGGCCATAAAATTGCAACTGACGTAACGTGGGCGAATGGCGCGGTTCGTCAAGCCGTTCTTCCCGTGCTTTATGATGCGGGGCTTGATGGCTCGGCATCGGCGGCGCAAGAGACTGCCGAATGGATGAATGCCGACGGGCATATGACGACCGCGCTGACGGCAAAGCTTGCCCGCGCGATTTGCAATGCCGACGCAACTTCCGTGGCCCTTAACGCGGGCACGGCGGCCGAGCTGCCCTGCGGCTACTGGCTCATCGTCGCCGACGACGACGCCATCGCCCGGGGCGAGGCCGGCACCGCGCCGATCATGGCGCTGGTCGGCGGCGGCGCCGTCACCGTCAAGCCCAAGGCCGCGACGCCCAAGGTTGCCAAGCACGTGCTGGAGGACAGCACCGCCGCATGGGGCAAGGCCGCCGACGCCACGGTCGCCGACGACCTGTGCTGGCGCCTCTCGGCCACGGTCCCGGCGGGCCTCACCGCCTACGACACCTACGCGGTGCAGTTCGTCGACACCATGAGCGCGGGGCTCGACTCCTCCAAGGTGGCCGCGAGCATGCGCGTGTACGTGGCGGCGGGCGCGGACGGCGGCTTCGACGCCGTCGCGACCGGCAGGGACGGCCGCGTCGGCACCGAGCCCGCGAAGGGCTGGACCGATATCACGGCCCAGTGCAGGGTCTCGGTCGACGGTAAGACCTTCACCGTGCGCACCGGCGACCTCATCGCCGTGCTCGGCGGCGCAGACGCCTTTACCGCGGGCGCCCGCGTGGTTGCTGTCTACAATGCGCCGTTGGGGGCCAACTGCAATCGGGGCGCTACCAAGGGCAACCCCAACGAGGTCTACCTGCGTTACCCGCGCTCTCCCCTCGCCGACCAGTCCGGCGACGCTGGCTTCACCCGCACGCCGAGCGACGACGCAACGGCCTACACCTGGGAGCTCAGCCTTATCAAGCGCTCAAGCTCGGACGATAAGCCGCTCGCCGGCGCCAAGCTGCGCATCATCGATGACCGCGGGCGCATTCTAACGACTGACGGCGCGTGGCCGACGGATGCCGACGCGTGTGTCACCACGGGCGCGGACGGCCATGTGGAATTGACCGGTGTGGATGCGGGTGTCTATATCGTCGAGGAAATCGCGGCACCCAAGGGCTACACCGCCTTTGATGACAAACGTGCGGTGACAGTTACGGCCGAGGGCCTGGACGTTAAACAGGTAGCAGCAGCGAAGCCCAAGGTGGCCGTGTCGGCCGAAAGCCCCCTACGGGTTGATGCCGCCGATGCCGGGACGGGTTCGATTGAGCTGTCGGTGCTCAACACCCCAAGCAAAGAAGCAAGTCGAGGCTTTATGCCCTTGACGGGAGATAGAACGTTGGTGCTGGTGGCGGTTTTGGCTGCCATCGGAGTGGCGGCTATTGTTGTCGCGCTCGTCATCAAGCGGGGAGGCAGTCGTCGTGAAAAATAATTGCCCCCCTACTCAATGGCGTGCTGCCTCCGTAGCGAGTGACGCGCAGGCCTACCGACCTGGTGATCATTGGTTTTGAAAAAGTTACTAGAGAACCTTCCAAGAAAAGCGGGGCACCCGGTCGATATGACCGAGTGCCCCGCCTCGTTTGTTGGTGCAAAGTAACCTGACCCCTTTGCACCACCACAAAGGTGCCTGGCCCCTTTGTGGTGATCGGCTGCTAAGCGGTGGGGAGTTCTGGCGTGTTAGCCGGCTGCTGCGGCTTGAGGCGGGCGTTGCGCCAGATGATCTGGATAACGTAGCCGAGTGTAAAGACAAAGGCTACGCCGCTGATGAAGTCGCCTACGAGGGGAAGCCCCGTGAGGGCGCCTGCGATTATGCCGCCCACGGCTGCCATGGCGTAGCGGTTCTGGTTGTGTCCGACCATGCGGACGATCGCGCACCCCGCAAAGGCACTCGACACCAACGCGATGCCGATAACGCCGCACAAGAGGGCTCCGGCAAGCGACAGACCAGCGATGGAGATAATCAGCAGTAGGACGGCGGGGACGATAGCAATCGTGCTCAGAAGACCGCTCACCCACAGGGGCATGGGGCGCTGGTGGAGCATGCCGGCGGCGCTGGCGGTCGCGCGCGGAAAGACGAGCTCGAGCAGCAGAGCGACAAAGCAGGTCGAGAGTGCCGCGGCGACGATACCGCCGATGACATCGTTAACGGTGGAAGTATCCTCGTTCTCGGTGCGGTCGATCTTGAGCGCGCCTACCTCGGCTCCTGCGGCACGCTCGGGGTCCTCGGAGACGTGCGCGTTCACGGTGCCGGTGATATGGGCATTCTTGCCCAGGATGAGCTTGTCGGCCCAAACCTCGACATCGCCCTCGACGGTGCCATCGATGGTCACCGTATCGCCTGCCAGCGCTGCCGACTTGGCAGAGCCGCGCAGGGCAACCGTCTCACCTATCGCATAGAAACAGTTGGCGGTGCTGCCGGCGTTGAGAACAACGTGCTGGCCAGCGACGGTCACGCTGCCATCAACCGTGGTCTGGGCGATATCAATCGTGCGCGCCGCAAGACGAACGGCGCCGCCCACCGTGCAGTCGCGGATGGAGAGGCTCTCGCCTGCCGCAATTATGTCGCGGTCGATGGAGGCGTCGTCCAAGTTGAGGGCCTGACCGGCCCAGTACAGGTCGCCCTCGACGCCGGACGGATTAGAGTCGTTGTCGGTTGCAAGTACGTTGCCTGCCGTGTCCGTGCCGGCAAATGACGCCGTGGGAAGAGCGGTGAGCGCGAGCGCGATGAGCGCGAATGCCATAAGCAGGCAGCGACGCATCTTGTGTGACGGCGCCGCCGCGGTTTGATTGAAAGCCATGGTTGATCCTTTTGTTAGGTGTTTGGCATATACCTAACAGGGTACCCAACGCGCGGGCGCTCTAAAAGAGCCTCTCGGTTGCATTTCGAAGGGTCGTGCCGCGCCACCTACTTTTTGCGGTGCAAAAAGCGTGCGATGTCGTCCTCGGTGGGGCTTTTGATATCAAAGCGTAGCGATAGCCAGCGCAGCCCCATGGTCACCACGACGCAAACGACCAGTGCGACGACATTGCTGACCAAGCCGCTCATGACAAGGCAAACATAGCTTGTCGATCCGGCGATGGCGGCGATGGCATAAAAGTTAGTACGTTGGAAAATGCCCGGAACCACGCCCATAAAGCCGTCGCGCAACATGCCGCCGCCCACCGCGGTGAAAAAGCCCATCATGATGCACGCCGCCGGCGCAAAGCCGTAGACCAGCGCCTTGTCCGCTCCGGTTGCCGCATAAATACCCACCGAGATGATGTCGAGCAGGGGAATGAGTTTTTCGGGCTTGTCGACGATTGCCGGGAAAATGTAGATGATGGCTGCCGTGGCAATGGAAAGCGGCAGCGCCATCGGCTGGTTGAGGATGTAGACGTTGCCCACCTGGAGCGTCATGTCGCGCAAAAGACCGCCGCCCAGGCCGCAAACCACGGCGAGCGCGACGGCGCCCACCAGGTCGAGCTTGTGCTCGCGCGCGACCAGCACACCCGAGATCGATGCCGCGACAACAGCGAACATCTCGAGCCAAAAGGGGATAGCGACCATGGCATCCGAGGCATGTGAGGTAACGGTTATAGCGGCGACGACGGGCAAGATGGGGTCCTTCTGGTTGCGGGTTTAGACAATGCCCGTACATAGTACATGTTCGGCGCCGATTGCGACCCTATTGCTCGGCAAACGGTCGGGACTGGGTGGGGGCGTGGCGTTACTGGAATGCCAAGGGTCCAAAACATGTACGTCAGCCTCCAAAAACGACATTATTCGACATCTTTGGAGGCTGACGTACGCGTTTGGATTGAACTCACAGCATGAGTGAGTTGATTTACTCACATCCGGTATATTTCCCCACTTCAACGGACATAAGAGTTGGATACCGGCTCAGAGCGAGAGGCCCTCAATGGATACCCCTGTTCTCATTTCGCATAAAACCGCATGGCTTGTCCATCATGCACCCCAGAATTTGGTGCAGTCTCTTGCGCAACGCGATTACAAGATAGGTGCGCAGGGCCTCTCTACCCAGCAACGCGTTGCGCGCATACGGCAGGCCCTAGTCGACTGCGGCATTCCACCCGATATGCTCAAGGCTATCGACATCTCGGTTGTATTCGAATTGGGGGTGCGGACGATTTCTTGGACCGCGCCTAGGCGTATCCAAGCTTCCTGCGGTACTCCATCGGGCTCAGCCACCC
>CAJMEW010000018.1:0-53249 GCA_905212545.1 uncultured Collinsella sp. | reverse complement strand
TCAGTTCCAGATCGTTGTTTTCGCCCGCTGAGCTGGGCCTATGCCGGAATCTCTCCCACAGAAACCACCGAAGAGCCGAAAAAAGACATTAAGTACCTGGCAATAGAATCGAACGGCAAAGACCAGGACAACAATAAGATCTGCCATAAGAGTAAGAGCATTCCGTGGGAGCTCGAACTTATCGGTTACGACATGAAAAAGAACGATGCCACGGTTAGCAGCCTCGACTGGATCACGTACAGCAGCTACGTCGACGGACCATGTTGGATGAAATACGTCGACGACAACAAGTTCCTCGACGAGCTGAGCATCCCGGGTACGCACGATTCGGGCACCTGCAGCGTGGACAACGACACTGAGCCCCAATCCTCGCAAGTAAAATGCCAGCAGGATTACATTCCCACGCAGTTGCTCGAAGGCATTCGCTATTTTGATATCCGGCTCGGAAAGGGCGATGACCCCGGCATCGACCACGGGATTTTCTACCTACTCAAAAAAGACGGGAACTATCTGCATCTCTCCGATGTCATCGGGTACTTCAAAACGTTTTTGAACGAAAACCCGTCAGAAGCGCTCATCATGCTCGCATCGCGCGGCAACGATGAGGCTACCGACGAAAGCATAACGACGGCCTTCGCCAAGGTTATGGCCGATAACCCCAACCTGTTCTACACGTCGAGCCACGTCCCCACGCTGGGCGAGGTGCGCGGAAAGATCGTCCTGCTGCGTCGATTTGGGCTCGCCGGCAACAGCGTAAGCGGCCACACGTGGGGCCTCGACCTCACCCAATGGGATGACAAGATCAAGGCGCATTCCGGGCAGTCGATGTGTCTCGTCCAAGACGCGCGGGGATTTGAAGCCATAGGGGAAACGGGCAATGAAGAGCCCTATTGCACCAAGGTATATGCCCAGGACAAGTACAAACTCACGGGAACCGACAAGCTCAGCTGGGTCGATAATGCGCTGAAGGAAACGACCGGGCGCACGTGCAACAAGGTGGACGTCGTGGACGATGCCGGGGCCGAGGTGCAAGTCCAGGAGCGTTGCTGGTCTATCAACTACACCAGCTGCACGGGCTTGTCGCACGGAGGCAATCCTTTTACCTCGGCACGAGTAGTCAACGAGCATCTGTACAAGAGCCCGTACATCAATCCCAGCGGCACCGAGGATACAAAGTCAGATTACCTCAAGCACATTGGCATCATCGCATCCGACTTTGTTGATGCGGCGCTGGCCCGGAGCATCTACCAGCGCAATTACAATTACGATACGAAGCACACGCAGTCGGCTTCGTGCTGCCTCCCGACCCGCATGCGCATGACGTACGGCGACTCGCTGAGCGACGCCTCGCTCCAGGATGGCAAGACCGTTGGCGAGGGCCATTTCCGCCTTGTCGACAGCAGCAACGTACTCAACGTGGCGGCTTCGGGCCATGCGTTTACCATCGAATACGTGGATGTCGACGCCTTGGGCAACGAGACCGTTACGGGGCTGCAGGGATCCGTGCCCATCGATATCGATCCGCGCGCACTGACACCCCACTTTGAGGGGCTCGAAGGCCTTAAGGCCGGCGAAGACGTGCGCGCCAAGATTGCGGCATCACTCGAGGGCAAGCTCGAAACCGATGCCTGCACGGCCCAGCTCGAGTTTGTGCACGACGCGAACGGCGCTCCGGGAACGGCGATGGCCGAGGGCGAGGCATTTGCCACGGGGACGTATTGGGTGCGTGCGAAAGGCCTGTTGGGCGACGCGGCGCAAAACTACACGCTTGCCACCGACGGAGCCGCAAGCTTTACTGTGACGACTTCGGGCAACGCGGGCGACACCGGCAACGGTACCGGCGGCGGCAACGGCAACGATGCCACCACGGACAGCGCCGACAAGAACGGTAAGGGCAACAAGGGCAAGGGCTCGAGTGGAAAGCTCGCCGACACGGGCGACGGCTCCGGCGTTGCCGCCGGGCTCGCCGCTGCCGCCGTGGCGACAACGGTCGCAGGTGCAGCAATGCTTGCCAGTGACCGCGAAGACAGCGAAGGCGCTAGCGAATAGGCAAGCCGGCCTTTTAGACACATCGACTCAATCGGGGGCGCAGAACACCGTTCTGTGCCCCCGATTTTTACCTTGGCCCGAACGCCGCTATCGGCTACATCACCATGTTCAGCACGTTCACAAATTCCTGGGCCTTCGCACGGCTGCTCAGGCTAAAGACACAAGCAGTCAACAGCCTGTTACGTAGGAAAACGTCGCGGCCCTTGATCCTATTGACCCCCGTGATGTCCTTAAGGTAGACAATCTCGGTGTGCTTGCCGCCAAAAGTGCCCTTCTTGAGCACCTCGATGCGGTTGGGGTAAATCCTGACGTCTTTAAACCCGCCCGAACCCTTGTCCTGAAACAGCAAGGTGTTGTTGTCCATACGCGTCACTCCCGCGGGGTTCGCTAAAACTGTCTCTATGGCCACATTTTAGTCACCGCAAGGCCCCATGCGAAGGTGCCAAACAGCACAGTAATGCGAGTCCGCGCGAGGCTTTAAACTAAATGCGATAAAGATGCATTCCACAAGAGGAAAGTGGGGCGACAGTGATGGGTGAACTGGTAAACCGTGGAGAATCGGCAATCGTGCCCGAAGGTTTTTACAAGCAGGTCTCCTCGATTCTCAACGCCGCTCGCGACAAGGCCTATACCGCCGTTAACTTTGCGATGGTTGAGGCATATTGGGAGATCGGCAAGAGTATTGTTGATGAGCAGGGCGGAGAGGAGCGCGCCAAGTATGGCGATGCACTGATCGACGAACTTGCCGTTAGATTGACTAAGGATTTTGGCAGAGGCTTCAACGCCAGAAGCTTAAGATACATGCGTCAGTTTTATCTTGCGTTCCCAATTCGGAACGCGCTGCGTTCCGAATTGAATTGGACACATTACCGCAGGTTATCGCGTATAACCGACCCTGATGCTCGAACATGGTACATGAACGAATGTGCCGATTCTCGCTGGAGCACGCGTCAGCTCGAGCGCCAGATCAACACCATGTTCCGCGAGCGCCTACTTGCCAGCAAGGACAAGGAGGCTGTCACCCAGGAAATCCAAAAGAGCGCCCCGGCTCGTCGCCCCGAGGACATTATCCGCGACCCATATGTGCTGGAATTTTTAGGCTTCTCGGACGACGCTGCGTTTCGCGAGAGCGATCTAGAGCAAGCGCTCATCACGCATCTTCAGAGGTTTCTGCTGGAACTTGGCCGCGGCTTCGCTTTCGAGGCGCGTCAGAAGCGCATCACCTTTGATGGACGCCATTTCTATATTGACCTTGTTTTTTACAACTATCTGATGCGCTGCTTCGTGCTCATCGACCTTAAGACCGATGACCTTACGCATCAGGACCTGGGCCAGATGCAAATGTATGTGAACTACTACACGCGCGAGCTCATGAACGAAGGCGATAATCCGCCCATAGGCATCGTGCTCTGCGCGGACAAAAGCGATTCGATCGTCGAGTACACGCTGCCCGAAGACAACGACCAAGTGTTTGCCGCCAAATACCTGCCGTATCTTCCAAGTAAGGAAGAGCTGGCACGCGAGCTGAGTGCCGAGTACCGCGCCATCAATGAAGCGACCAATGGCGAAACGCAAGGGTAGCAGCACGTTGCGACCGAAACCACCGCAGCCGTCGCAGGCGCACTCGCGGCTGCGACGCACGCTACAAAACAATACCGGTCATGGACGCCGGCAACGACATTCTAGCCGTGGCTGGCGAGCGTGACCTGACAGGCAAAGACGCGGCCTTCGTCTGATGTGGGTCCATTGGCTGCCACAGAAAAGGGCCGGTTGCAGCCGGCCCTTTAGACGATAATACCTGCGTTGCCCGCGTCTCCGAAGTTTAAGCGCTGAGGAGCGGGTTCCGCGGCACGCCTTGATTTTACCTGGTGGGGCGGCTCTTTTGCAGCCGCTCCACTGTTTATTTTCATCTGGCACCCCCAAACAATCAGACGGCAGCCCGCACTCCTGAGAGCCGCCCCGCACCCCCGGCCATCACGTTACGGCAACAACCGGCGCTACTCCCCTACTTCCCAAATAGCGCACCCAGCAGACCGCGGCGTTTGGGCTTTTCTTCTCGGTAGGAACCCTCGGCAACCGCTGCAACCTGGCGCGGTTGCTCGCCGCCTCCACGGCGCACGATCTGGTACAGGAAGGGCGGTTTAACGTATTTGACCTCGATGGGCGTGGCGTGCACGGTGCTCTCGCCGGACAGATGCAGGCTCGGGTTGAGCGGCGCCACGATATGCGTCTCGCGCTTGTCGCTAAACACCACCGCGGCCGCACGACCCGTCTGGCCGTTCACGGCGATGCGCACCTGCTCGCCATCGCGGCTGTCCGTCGCCGGACGATCGACAAAGTAGACCGGCACCATCACCAGGCCATCCTTATGCTTGCGGGCCTTGCGCGCCCAGGTTCGGATGCTCTTTTTATTGAGCCCCAGTACGGTCTCGGCATCGTTGCCCGCAACGTCGAGCGCCAGCTTATCAATGACCACCTGGTCCTTGGTAGACGCATCGACGGAGACAACGCGGAAGTCGCCCTCCTGCATGGCAGGATCGAACGGGCCCACCTTGGCAAAGTCCCACGGCTCCAAAATGCCCATAAGGCGAACGTCCAGGTAGTTTGCCCTGGGGTATGCCCAGTCGAGCACCTCGTAGTACACCAGGGTTTCCTTGCTCAGGCCCTTGCCCGGGAAGCTCGCCATCATGCGCAGGTCCGCCAGCGCCATGGGGAAATAGAAGAGCATCATGTCGTTTTGGATCGCATCTTCCACGTCGTGCCCGGCAAAGGCTTCCGCATACTGGCGCACCAGCTGCAGTGCGTTGGCACGTGCCCGCTGCGGCGAGATTTCGCAGGGAATACCCTGCCCAGGTACATACTCCGCACCAACGCCCAAGGTCAGGCGCTTGCTAAACGTCCCCGGCTTGAGCAGGTCGGCAATGCCGATCTTGTTGCCGCAGGACGGGCACTCAAACGCACGCTGCGTTGACTCGCCCTCAAAGGACGCTCCGCAGAAGGGACAAGGAATGCTCACGTGCGTCGCTTCTTGGAACTCCTGCGCCGTGCCGCGGTCCTCCCACAGCAGATGTTCCAGGACCGACTGATTGCGCCAGTGCGAATTGAAGAAATACCAGTCCGGGTCCTCCGGGCGCTCGAGTTGCGACACATGCGTGAGCTTGAGCAGTCCATCCACTACCGTCAACGGCGTATGGCGAATGCCCAAAGCGCTCTTGGGCTCTCCAGCGTCCGCCTGCCACGGAATGACCGCACCGCAATAAGCGCACTCAAAGCTGCGCTTAGCTTGGTGCGAGTACATAGGGCCGCCGCAGTTTTGACATTTAATGGCAAACATCTCGTCCATGGAAACGTCCTCCTTTGCACAGGGGCTGTCGACATTAAGTATGTCGAGCAAACAGGCACATGCCCATACCCATGTGGCCCAAAATGGACCACCCAGGCAGACGAGAAGGCTCGCTCGTTAGCGCCGGCAGACTATTGCTGCATTTTCTGAGCATCGGTGCACGGCGCCCCCGCGCGAGCTACACTATCCCCTTAAACATGATTGTGAGGACGACCGCTATGCTATTTGTAAATCGGCTGGTACATACGCTTGTTCCCGGCAGCGAGGGCAAGCCGGTCGATGCATCTTGCCGCACCAACGCGGGTTTTGCCGCAAGCCTCATCTGCATTGGCCTCAACATCACTCTGTGCCTAGCCAAGGGCATCGCGGGCCTGCTTGCCGGCTCCGTCTCCCTCATCGCCGACGCTTTCAACAACCTCTCCGATGCCTCGAGCAACATCGTGAGTCTGCTCGGGTTCCGCCTTGCCAGCCGCCCGGCAGACGAGGGCCACCCTTACGGCCACGGCCGCTACGAGTACCTGGCCGGCCTGTTTGTCGCCGTCCTGGTTTGCGCCGTCGGCATCAACCTGATCCTCGAGTCGGTCACCAAAATCATCAAGCCCTCGCCCACCGTGTATTCGGCGCTCTCCATGGCCGCCCTTGTTCTGTCCATGCTCGTCAAATTCTGGATGGCCGCGTTCAACCGCGCACTGGGTAACCGCATCGATTCCGAGACGCTCATCGCCACAGCGCAGGATTCCAAAAATGACGTCATCACCTCGGGCTCGGTCTTGGCGGCGGCGCTTATTTCGCAAGCGACCGGCTTTGATCTCGACGGCTGGGCAGGCCTGGGCGTGGGCATCTTCATCTGCATCAGCGGCATGGGCCTGGTGCGCGACGCCATCAGCCCGCTGTTGGGGCAAGCGCCCGACCCCAAGCTCGTCCAAGCAATCCGCGACAAGATCATGTCCTATCCGCAGGTCTTGGGCACACACGACCTGATGGTGCACGACTACGGCCCCGGTCGTCAGTTTGCCAGCGCCCACGTGGAGATGCCCGGCGAGGGCGACGCGTTTGAGCACCACGAGATTCTGGACACCATCGAGCACGACATCAAGCGCCAGATGGGCATTGGTATCACGCTGCACTGCGACCCCATCGCGACAACCGGCGATGACTTGCGCGGCTGGGTCAAGCGCGGCGTCATGCAGATCGATCCCGCGCTCTCCATCCACGACCTGCACGAGCACGACGGGTTCGTTTCGTTTGACCTGGTGCGTCCCGACGGCTTTGACATATCCGACGAGGAGCTGCTGGAGCTCGTCACGCGCATCGTGCACGAGCGCCGGCCCGATGCCTCATGCGTCGTTACGTTTGACTCGGGTTTTAGCTCGCCCGACCGTCCGGCCGAGCAGCTGTAGTCTGCTTAACAGCTAGTTTCCCTGCGCGCCCGAGATGCCGTTTTGCAGCGCGTCCCAGGCATTGGTAGCCATATCGCCCAGATTCTGAGCAGTATCACCCAGGTTTTGTGCCGTATCGCCCAGCTCTAGCGCCTTATCTCCCAACTCCTGCGCCTTGTTGCTCAAGTCCTCCAGCGTATTGGAGCTCGAGCTGTCGGTACCGCTTTGGCCGCCGGACGAGTTGCCATAGCTGTTCTTGTGCGTGAGCTGAATCTCCAGGTTGCCGTTGTCGTTATAGTAGGCATTCGTAACAACCCAGTTGGAATCGATGACGGGCGTTGAGCCATCGTCGGTCAGGATCACGGCGTTCGAAAGGTCGGCTCCGCGCGACTTGAGGAGCTTCTTGGCGTTGGACCAGTACTGTCCCGGGATATCGCTCAGATCGACGGTGCTAGACGAGGCGGACTCGGCTTGCTCGGCAGTGGTATCGGCCGTTGAACTCCCTCGTTTGTTGAGCATGCCCGACACGATGGCAAACACAACCGACAGCGCAAAGAAGATCGCCAGTACGATGAGAATCTTCTTGATCACACTCGAAGAACGCGACGGCTTCTTCTCCTCGTCCTCGCCATACTGCGGAATCGACCTGGGGTACTCACGATTCGGCTCGCTCGACTCGTAACGCGGTTGTGCCGCACGCGGCATATACGTCGTCTGCTGACGCTGCGGAATGGGATTCTGCGACAGATCGTTGTAAGGGTCTGGCGCGGAACTGGCGTAAGAATCCTGCGGCGCGTAATCAAACGGGTCCGGAGCTGCGTTGCCATAGGGGCCTTGCGAAGATGCAGCGTAAGAATCCTGCGCCGAGTCGCCATAGCCCATAACTCGCGTGGGCTCGGCAGAAGGCTGCGTCGCGGCGGGGTCGGCATAACCGGGGTTGGGAACAACGTGGGTCGCATCGGCGCTACCGCCAGCCTGTGCGGAATCATATCCGCCCATCACGGTTGTCTTGTCCTGATCCATGCAACGATTCCTTTCCGTCGCGCGTGAGCCTCAAGTTATCCATGCATTCTACCCGCGCAAAAGCCTATGATGGGCAGAGTCCGTCGGTATCTACAAGACATGCGCGGGCCTAAGGATCAAAAGGCCCCGCCGGGCCTTGGTAGGCGCGACGGGGCGTGCAAGCGGCTATGAGCAGCGAGCTTAGAACAGGCCGGTGATGTTGCCGTCGTTGTCGACGTCGATGTTTTCGGCCGCGGGGATCTTGGGCAGGCCCGGCATGGTCAGAACGCTGCCAGTCAGTGCGACCACAAAGTGGGCACCGGCGGAAACCTTGAGCTCACGCACCGTGATGCGGAAGTTCTCGGGAGCGCCCAGGGCCTTGGCGTTGTCGCTAAAGCTGTACTGCGTCTTGGCGACGCACACCGGCAGGTTGCCAAAGCCGTTCTCGCGCAGCTCGGCGAGCTGGCGCTTGGCGGCCGGCGTAAAGTCGACGCCGTCGGCGCGGTAGACCTTGGTGGCAATGGCCTCGAGAGCGTCGGCCACATCGGCACCGTCCTCATAGGCAAACTTAAACTCACTCGGCTGCTCAATCAGACGCATGACCTCATCGGCAAGCTCGAGCGCGCCCTCGCCGCCCTTGGCCCAGACCTCAGAAAGCTTAACGTTGACGCCGAGCTTCTGGCACTCGGACTCGATGAGCGCAAGCTCGGCCTCGGTGTCCGTCGGGAAGCGGTTGATGGCGACCACGCAGGGCAGACCATATACGTTCTGGATGTTGTCGACGTGACGCAGCAGGTTGGGCATGCCAGCCTTGAGTGCCTCGAGGTTCTCCTCGTTGAGATCGGCCTTGGCGACGCCACCGTTGTACTTAAGCGCACGAGCGGTCGCGACGATCACGACGGCGCTGGGGCGAACGCCCGGCATGCGGCACTTGATATCGAGGAACTTCTCGGCGCCCAGGTCGGCGCCAAAGCCGGCCTCGGTAATGGCAACATCGCCAAAGCGCATCGCCATACGCGTGGCCATGATAGAGTTGCAGCCGTGGGCAATGTTGGCGAAGGGACCGCCGTGGACAAACGCGGGCGTGCCCTCGAGCGTTTGCACCAGATTGGGCTTGAGCGCGTCCTTAAGCAACGCGGCCATGGCACCCTGGGCCTTGAGGTCGCGGGCACGGACGGGCTCGCCGGCATAGCTGTAGCCGACAACGATCTCGCCCAAGCGCTCCTTAAGATCGTTGATGCTCGTGGACAGGCACAGGATTGCCATGACCTCGGAGGCGACGGTGATATCGAAGCCGTCCTCGCGCGGCACGCCCTGGGCCTTACCGCCAATGCCGTCGATGACGTGGCGCAGCTGACGGTCGTTCATATCGACGACGCGCTTCCAAGTGATGCGCTTAACGTCAATACCGAGCTGATTGCCCTGCTGGATGTGGTTATCAAGCATGGCGGCCAGCAGGTTATTGGCGGCACCGATAGCGTGGAAGTCGCCGGTAAAGTGCAGGTTGATATCCTCCATGGGGATGACCTGAGCCCAGCCGCCGCCGGCAGCACCGCCCTTAACGCCAAAGACGGGGCCGAGCGAAGGCTCGCGCAGGGCAACAGCACTCTTGACGCCGCGACGACGCAGGCCGTCGGCCAGACCGATGGTCGTGGTGGTCTTGCCCTCGCCCGCGGGCGTTGGGTTGATAGCGGTCACGAGGACGAGCTTGGCCTGGTGATCAGTCGGCTCGTTGAGCAGTGAATAGTCGACCTTAGCCTTGTCGAAGCCGTACGGAATAAGGTGCTTAACGTCGACGCCGGCGTTCTTGGCCACCTCGGTAATAGGCAGTGGCGTGACAGAACGTGCGATTTCGATGTCAGTAGGCATGGGCGGTCCTTTCGTTACCGAATGAGAAAAAGACCAATTCAGCATAGCACGGGCGCGCAATAGTAAAACGCCCATAACCGATGAACGGCGATATGTTTACCCGATGCCCAGCGATAGTCCAACAGCCCGCCAAAACAAAGCGCCCTAAACGGTAGGTTCAATCCCCAGGTGCTCAAAGGTGCGAAGGGTTGCCTGACGGCCCTGCGGCGTACGAATCATCAACCCGCACTGCAGCAAATAGGGCTCATAGACATCCTCGAGCGTGCCCGGGTCCTCGCCCACCGCGCTGGCAAGGGTCGTCAGGCCCACGGCGCGGCCGGAGAACGTCTTGGCAAGCGTCTCCAAGATGCGGATATCCATCCAGTCCAGGCCGAGCTCATCGATCTCGAAGAACTCGAGTGCCTGACGGCAGATATCGAGTTCAATAGGACCATTGCCGCGCACCTGCGCATAGTCGCGCACGCGCTTGAGCAGACGGTTGGCCAAGCGCGGCGTACCGCGCGAGCGCGAACCGATCTCGAGCGCGCTGGGATGGTCGATCGTCACGCCCAGGATGGTTGCCGAGCGCGTCACGATCTGGGCGAGCTCCTCGACGGTGTAGTAATCCAAGCGATACGAGATGCCAAAGCGATCGCGCAGTGGGCCCGTGAGCATGCCCGAGCGGGTCGTGGCCGCTACCAGCGTAAACTTGGGAATATCCAGGCGAATCGAGCGCGCCGCCGGACCCTTGCCAATCACGATATCGAGGGCAAAGTCCTCCATCGCGGGGTACAGGACCTCCTCGACCGAACGGTTGAGGCGGTGGATCTCGTCGATAAACAGCACATCACCCGGCTGCAAGTTAGTAAGGATGGCCGCTAGGTCGCCCGTGCGCGCGATGGCAGGGCCACTCGTGGTCTTGATCTGAGCGCCCAGCTCGTTGGCGATAACGGTGGCCAGCGTGGTCTTGCCCAGGCCCGGAGGACCCGAGAAGATCACGTGGTCGAGCGTCTCGCCACGGCTCTGCGCCGCTTCGATCAACACGCGCAGGCTCTGCTTGATATGTTCCTGACCGCAGTAGTCGTCCAGGCGCTGAGGGCGCAGGGTACGGTCGACATCGAGGTCTTCGGGCGTTAGCTCCGAGCCCACCATGCGCTCGCCGTGCGCCATGGATGCCGCCGGCGAGTTACCGGACGTCGCCCACAGGTCCTGAGAGTCATCGGCTTCCCACATCACGCATCCATTCCGAGTCGCTTAAGCGCCGCGCCGAGCAGATCCTCGACACGCATATTCTGCCCATCATACCCGCTCAGGGCAACATCGGTCTCCTGCGGGCTAAAGCCCATGGAAAGGAGCGCCGCACGGGCATCATCGATGGCCGAGGGAGCAGCAGCGGGCACGGGCATCGCAACCTGGCCGGGAATCACGTCGACCGGCACAAAGCCCTTGTCCTTGGCAAAGGTGCTCTTGAGCTCCAGGATCAGACGCTGAGCTGTCTTTTTGCCCACACCGGGCACCTTGGCCATGCCCTTGTCGTCCTCGGCCATCACCAGCGAATACAGCTGCCCCACGGTATAGGTGGAAAGCACGGCGAGCGCCAGGCGCGGGCCAACGCCCGAGACAGACACGAGCCGGTCGAACATCGTGCGCTCATCCTTTGAGGAAAAACCGAAAAGTGTCATGGCGTCCTCGCGCACCTGCATACGCGTGTAGAGGCGGACCTCGCCGCCGGGCGTCGGCAACGTGGCCGCAGTGCTGCCCGAGATGCCGAGCTCAAAGCCAACGCCCGACACATCGACGACAGCAGAGCTCATCGTGGCCTCGACAAGCGTTCCGTGGAGCTGGGAGATCATCAGTATCCGGTTCCTCTCTGTTGATAGAACTCGCCACCGGTAAGGGCGCGGGTGCGGCTGAGGTTTACGTGGCAGATGGCGCAAGCCAGGGCATCGGCGGCATGGTCGGGATGCGGGTCGTGGTCGAGCTGCGTTAGCGTGCGCACCATGTAGGCGACCTGCCGCTTGTCCGCGGCGCCGGTGCCCACCACAGCCTGTTTGATCTGCATGGGCGTATACTCGCCAATCTCGAGCGCGCACTCCGAAAGCGCCACAAGCGCAGCACCGCGGGCATGCGCCGTGGGGATGGCGGAACGAACGTTGGCGCCAAAGTAGATGCTCTCGACAGCAGCCGTGTCGGGTCGATAACGCTCAACGACATCCTTAAGGTCATGGGCGATATGCGACAGGCGCACCGCGAGCGGACTTCCGGCATTGGTCTCGATGCAGCCATAGGCACGGCAGCGAACCTCGCCACGCCGCTCCTCGATAATCCCCCAACCCGTATGAGCCAAACCGGGGTCAATGCCCAAGATAACCAAGCCAACCTCCCCTCGTCACCAGCACAGCACAAGGCAAGGCCCCGCGCATCATTCACGAACGTCTGTTCTAGAATAACACAACGGGGTCAAGATGCTTAGTTGAAGTATCGGGGTTGGCAGCGAATCCCATCCCCAGTTTAGTTCTGCGAGAAGAATGGGAACTGTCGGGGATCAACCGGCGGATGCGGCATCGGACCACCCTGAGGCCCACCCTGCGGTCCGCCCTGGCCGCCCATCATCTTATCGATGGCGTCCTGAACCTCGCCCTCGAACTTCTTCATTCCCTCGTGCAAACGACGCTGACCGTCCTCGGAGCGCAGCTCCTCCATCTGCTCGGGCGTAATACCCAGTAGCTCACCCAGCACGCCCATCATCTCGTTTCGCATGCGCTCGCTCGTATCCTCGTCGGCAAAACGGCGTACCTCGGCGCGCGCCAGCGAATCGACCGACATACGTTCCTTGCCATTAAGCCCCAGGTCGGACCATGCGAGCATGTACGGCCAAGAGCGCTCGGCAAACGAGCGGGACGAGACGATCGGTGCCGTCGGCAGCATGCGGCGGGCAGCCTCACCCTGTCGAACGAGCATCAGCAGCAGCGAGCAGGCCTCAGGTTTGCCAGTGGCCATCGGGATGTCGTCGAAAGATCGATTGCGGTCCACGTGCGCCTCGAGCGCGCCATCGACCTCACCCGGCTCAAGCCCGCCGAGCAGCTGTGCCGTGCGGTCGAGCATATCGACCGGACCGTCGAGCGTCGAGAGCGCTTGCGCCAGCACGCGCTCCATACAATCTTCCACCGCGTTGAGCGTCACGAGCTCTTGGGGCACCACGGCAGACGTGCGATTGCGCACGCGCGCCACAAACTCAAGCGTCGACAGGTACACATCGCCAAAGGGCGCGTAATCGCCCTGGTAGCCGCCGCAAAGCGCCGGCGCCGCCAGCGCGTACTCGGTTTTGGACAGCGGGCTCAGCGCCATCGCACCCAGCTCGAGCGCTGTGTCCTCCAGCATGAGGCCCAGCGTGCGCGAACGCAGGCGCTCGGCATCGCCCGCCGACACGTCGCGATCGAGCACACGCGCCGCATCCGGTGCATCGCGCTCGACGGTGCGAATGTGCAAACGCTCGGCAATGGCGCGGACGGCGGCACAGCGGGCAGCCTCGGCCTCTTCCTGCGCTGGCGTAAAGATACGGTTCCGCCCCAGCACCAGGCCAATCACATTGCGCGGGCCCAGAGCGTCGACGGCCAGCGCCGCCAGCAAAGACGACGGCAAGTCACCCTCGAGTGCCACAACAGCACGCGACGCACCGCGGGCCCGGGCGTTGTCGCGCACGGCGAGCACCAGCGCCTGCCACAGCCACTCCTCGGAACGAAACTCGGGCAGCTCGTGATCTTCCAGGGCATCGAGCATCACGCCGCGCTGAATCTCCTGAACCAGCAGGCTCTCCTCAAAACACGGCGCCTGGGCCACCACGCGACCGCAGTCGTCGAGCACAAACGAACCGCCGGTATACACCGACTCGTCATAGGCGCCGACCGGCGCCATGCAGGCAAACCACACGCTGCGCTTGGATGCGATCTTACGGTAGGCGCCGCTGCGAACGGCGGCAATGGCGGCAGTCTCGCGGTCGGTCATGTCAAACGCGTTGAATTGGAAATACGTAATGAGGTCAACACCGGTCGGCAGCATCTCGAGTTCGCGGTCCAAGTCAAAAATCACGGCGATACGCACGCCGTCCACGTCGAACACCGGCGGCGCCCAACGCGTGTCGTTGTTCTCGCCACGCTGCAGAGCAATGCTCGAACGCGCCGGCACCACATGACCGTCCTTGAGCATCATGTAGTCGAGCAGCGGCTGGCCCTCAAACGAAACCGCCGCGGGCACGATGCAGATCATGTCAAGCTCCTGGATACGCTCAGCGACACCAGTCAAACCGGCAAGCACGTCGTGCTCAAAGTCGGCAGCGCCCACCAGGCCACCGGGCATGGCGCCCATAAAGAGCGGAGCCGGAACGCACAGCACGCGCGCCCCGCGCTCGTGGGCCAGACGAGCCTGGTCCTCGATGCGGCCGCAAATGCCCTCAATATCACCCAGGCGCATATCGATCTGTGCAAGCGCGAGCTTCATGGCCCAGCCCTTTCCGTCGTAAACCATCGAAATCGTAGTAAAAGCGCCGGCCGCATAATGCAGTCGGCGCTTGCATGTGCATATGCTAGCTATGATACCCCGAGCGGGGGCACGCTCCTAGAATGTCGCGGACCACAGCCCGTGCAGGTTGCAGTAGGCATAGACGGTACCGGTCTTGGAGCCGCCCGCGAAAAACGTCGCGGGTTTCATGCCGGGCTCAAGGTAATGGACCTCTAAGCGGCCCTCGGCCTCAAGGGCGATCCACTCAATGTAGTGCTCGGGCAGGCTGGGGTGCTCGACCGAGCCAACGCGTGCGCGAATCACGTGACCGTCGCGCTCGGTCTCGACAACAGGCACGTGCTTCTCGTGCGCCGCGTCCTCAGTGTTTGCGGTCAGCTCCGTGCAACCGGCAGGGGTCGCAACGCCGTCGCCAAGGGCGGCGATGAGCTTGCCGTCGGGGTCCTTAAAGAATTTCGCCATGATGTTCTCCTTTGCTGATGTGCCAATGTTCTTGATGGTTCTTATGCCCAAAGGCAGACAAACCATCCACGGCATTGCAAATGAACACATAACGGACCAGGCAAGCGGTCGGGCCAAAATGCGTCGACCGCCCTGCCCGCTCCAGCAGTCCCACCCCGCGCGCGGCTAGCGACCGTCGCCGCCCAGCAGCGCCAGAACATCTTCGCGGGTAAACAGCGCCGACGAGATGCCGTCGCCGCCGAGCACGCTGTTGACCAGGTCGCGTTTGGACTCCTGCATCTGCATAATGCGTTCCTCAATCGTGTCCTTGGCGATGAGCTTGTACACGGTCACGGTGTGTTGCTGGCCAATACGATGCGCGCGGTCGGTCGCCTGATCCTGTGCGGCCACGTTCCACCACGGGTCGTAGTGGATGACCACGTCGGCCGCCGTCAGGTTAAGGCCCACGCCGCCCGCCTTGAGCGAAATCAAAAAGACCGGAACCTCGCCCGCTTGGAACTGCGCGACCATCTTGGCGCGGCTCTCTTTAGACGATGCGCCCATGAGCTTAAGGAAGGCGATATCCTCCTTGGCCAGGCGCTTGCCAATGATATCGAGCATGCCCGTAAACTGGCTGAACAACAGGATGCGATGACCACCGTCGAGTGCGCCGTGCACGAGCTCCATGCACGTATCGAGTTTGGCGCTCCCCGCCTTGTAATCCTCGTAGTGTAGACGCGGGTCGCAGCAGATCTGGCGCAGCTTGGTGAGCTCGGCGAGTACCTTGAGCTTGTCTTTTTTAAACTCGGATGCCTCGCGGTGCTGCACCTGCTGGGCGATGCGGTCCTGGTTTGCCAGGTACAGCTTGCGCTGCTCGCCGGTGAGCTGCGCTATGACCGTATCCTCAATCTTCTCGGGCAGGTCTGCCACCACGTCTTCCTTTACGCGGCGCAGCACAAACGGCGACACGAGCGCCTGCAGGCGAGCGGCGCTGTCGCCCTCGGCGTGCTCGACCGGGCTTTCGAAGCGCTTGGCAAACGACTCGCGCGTGCCAAGTAGGCCCGGCATCAAAAAGTCGAAGATGCTCCAGAGCTCGGACAAGCGGTTTTCGATGGGCGTGCCCGTCAAGGCAAAGCGCACGCCGGCAGGCAGGCGCTTGGCGGCGTGCGCTACCTGCGTGAGCGGGTTTTTAATGTACTGGGCCTCGTCGAGCACCACGCGGGCAAAATCCTGCTCGACGTACTCGTCGATATCGCGCCGCATAAGGTCATACGACGTCACGACCACGTTATGCTCGGCAACGCCGGCAATCTGCACGCGACGCTGCGCCTTGGCGCCCACGATGGCGCACACATCGAGCGACGGGGCAAAGCGCTCCAGCTCGGCGGTCCAGTTGTACACAAGCGACGCAGGGCATACCACGAGCGTGGGCTTGGTGTCCCCCGCCTCCACGCGCGCCAGGATATGCGCGATCATCTGGAGCGTTTTGCCCAGGCCCATGTCGTCGGCCAAGATGCCGCCAAGGCCCAGGTGTTCGAGCGAGCCGAGCCACTGGTATCCGTCGACCTGGTAGCCGCGCAGTGTGGCCTTGAGCGAGACCGGCACCGTAAAGTCTATCTTGCCGAGCGTGTCCAGGCGCTCGACGGTACGGCGGAACGCAGCGTCGCGATCGGCCTCGAGCGCGGGCGTGCGCGCGAGCATGCTATCGACGAACAGGGTGCTCGACGCGGGAAGCGACACGCCGTCGAGCAGGTCGACAGCATCGACCCCCAGATCCTCGGCAAGGCCAAACGCGGCTCGGGCGCCCTCGTCCAGGCGAACGATGTCGCCGGACGTAAGGCGCGCAAACGTTTGATGACGCTTGTACGAATCGAGATAGACGGCAAGGTCCGCGGCCGAAAGCCCGCTCGCGCCCAGCTCGACATCGAGCAGGTTGCTCTTGACGGTCGCACGAACCGAGAGCTTGGGCGCAGGGCGGACCGAGATCTGGCGCAGACGGTCGCTGAGCATGACCTCACCCAGCTCGGACAGGGCAGACAGACCCTCGGTCAGCAGGCAGAACAAGCTCTCGTCATCGCGCTCCTCAAACGCCAGACCGCCCTCGTAGAAATCGAAGTACAGGGCCGCCATGTCCATAACGCGAAACTCCGCCACCTCGTCGCGGGGCGGCACGCCGGGGCGTTGCTCTTCGAAGGGACTGCCCGGAGCGCCCAGGCTAAAGAGATCTGCCGACCAGTCGCCGTAGGTAACCGTAATTTTGCAGGTCACGAGCCCATCGTCGACGCCGATCGCCATAGCAAAGCTCGGCTCGGGCGCCACGGCATCGAGCGCGGCGGGCGCGGTGAGGTCGGTGTAGTCGCGCAAAATGGGCAGCGCCATGCGGCAGAACTCACCCACCTGCTCGGCAGCGATATGGACCGGCGTGCGACAGGGCAGCAAGCGCGATAGGAACGGCGCCGCATGCTGGGCAAACGCCACATCGGCGCGGCGCGCACGGCGGGTGTCGACCAGATAGGCAACGTCGCCCGAAGCAAAGCAGTATGCATCGGCCGGCAGGCGCAGATCGTAGCTGCCACCAGCCGCCGGCGCGATTTTGGCGGCAAGGAGCGGCGGGCGCTTAGCCGGGACTTCGCCCTCCCCCTGCGGCGACGGCTCGACTGCCACCTCGTAGGCGCGATGCGTCGTCGTCCCCCGCGACCAAGCAGGCTCAAAGGACAGGGTCTTGCCACGCAGCAGGTCCAGCACGGACACGACGGAATACTCGGATACCGGCAACTGACGCTCGGCGACAAAACCACTGCGGGCAAAGTCGTACGATGCCGAGCGCGAACTCGTGATGTCGCTCAGGTAGGCGACCGTCATTGCGACAAAGTCAAGCAGCTTTGTCGACACGTCATCGAAAGCCTCGGGCACATGGACAAACGTAAGCTTCTTGCCATAGGAGAACGTACCGCCGCGCACATAGGCATCGGCCATGCCGTCGATATCCTTAACCACGTAGGACACCGAACCGCTACGAATGCGAAATTCGAGCGCCCAGTTAAAGCGATCGGCAAACAGCGGATTGTAGTACGGCACCAGCGAGGACTCCAGCACCGCTTTGGGCACATCGGGGTCGATGGTGCCGGCGAGCTTGCGACGCATAGCCACGAGCTCGTCCATGCGCGCGTCCGAAAGATCGGAAAGCGCTGCCACAAGGCTCGGGCTCGTGGGGACGGGCGCCGGAAAGGGAAAGTTGGGGTTGACGGCCGGCGCTTTGGGCGCGGTGCGAACGGGCTGTTTCGGCTGCGCCGTAAACGTGCGAACCGGTGTGCGCAGCCCCTCAACAGGCTCAATGCCGCTGGCGTCCAGGTATGCCAGAGCCGTGGCAATAGCGTGCTTGCACATACCGGGGTAACGATAGGCGGCGGGGCAATCGCAGTCGTAGTCGATCACCTCGTGCTCGTCCATATCGAGCGCCACGTGCGTCTTGTACAGGTCGCCGCGCGAACCGCGCACCGAGCCCTCAACCGTCACGTTTTTGGAGAAGCGCGAGCCGCTGTCCTCGATCGACAGCACGGCGCCGTTGAGCATGAGCGAACGCCCCTTCATAAAGGTGCCGCTCAACGCCGCCTCTTTGCGAAGCGCCTGCACAAACGTCCCCTGCGCCATCACTTCCTCCAATCTCGCGCGGACCAGCAAGGTCGCCCTTAGATCACCGTCACTCTGCCTTGGTTACCCACGATGGCCTTGGCCTCTGCCAACAGCGGAATCGAGCGTGCGTTGACCTTAGCCGGCACCTCGGCGCGCAGTACGCGCCCGTCCACCTGCTCGATAAAAATCTCCACGCGGTCGCCGCCCGGGTTGGCGGTAAGCACCGTGGCAAGACGCGCCATATTGCCCTGGCTAAAGCGGCTGTTGGGCACCATGACCTCAAACACCTTGGGCTTGTTGTTCTCCTCGTTAAGCTCCAACGGCACGATCTCCTGCGCGATAATCTGGTCGCCGCGGTCCGAGCGCTCGAGCTTGCCCTTAATACGAACAAACGCATCGGACAGCTGCGCGCCGGTCTCGGGATCGACCTCGCCGTACAGGTATCCCTCGGCCTCCTTGTAGGTCTTGGGGAATACCACGACCGTGGCCTCGCCTTCCATGTCCTCGAGCTGCACGATGCCCATGGGGTCGCCGTTTTTGGTCACGCGCTTGGACACGCTCGAGACCATACCGGCCCACCACAGTGCCTTGCCCTCGGGAATCTCCTGGTTGATGGTGCCGCCCGTGGGGTTTTGCACCTCGTAGCCGGTGTCGATCTGCGAGAACGAGAAGTCGCGTGCCTTGGCTAGTGCATACTCAAACGGGCGCAGCGGGTGGTCCGAGACATAGATGCCCAGAACCTCCTTCTCCTGGCTCAGCTTAAGGTGGCGGTCCCACTCCTGGCCGTCCGGATCGGGCACGCTCACCTCAAAGCCCGAGCCCTCAACGTCGCCGAACATGTCGAAGAACGACGTCTGGCCGCTCGCACGATCTTTCTGGCGCTTTACCGCGGCATCGATGATGTTCTCGGGGTTGTTCTTATCCACAAAGTGCATCATCTGGCGGCGCGGATACCCCGTGGAGTCGAAGGCGCCTGCCTTGATGAGCGATTCGATCACGCGACGGTTGGCCTGGCTCGAGTCCACACGCTCGACAAAGTCGTGCAGTGTCTTAAACGGGCCGCCCGCCTCGCGCTCGGCGATAATCGCCTGCGCCACGCCGGTGCCCACGCCGCGGATGCCGGCCAAACCAAAGCGCACGCCCTCCTTGGTGGCCGTGAACTCGGTACCGGACTCGTTGACATCTGGCGACAGCACGGGGATGCCGTCGTGACGGCACGCCGAGACGTAGTGCACGATCTTGTCGGTCTTGCCCGTGTAGGACGTCAGAACGGCCGCCATGTACTCGTGCGGATAGTGCGCCTTGAGCCACGCCGTCTGCATAACCAGGATGGCGTAGCCGGCGGAGTGCGACTTGTTAAAGGCGTAAGATGCGAACTCAAGAACATCGTCCCAAATCTTCTGGGCGACCTCGCGCGTGTAGTTGTTCTTGATGGCGCCGTTCATCCAGTGGTCGTAGGTGGTCTCGTCCGAGCCATCCTCCCAGTGGAGCACCGTCGACGTGAGCAGCTTGATCTTCTTCTTAGCCACGGGCTTACGGATACGCGAGTCCGATTCGCCCTTGGAGAAGCCACACATCTCGACGGAGATGAGCATAACCTGCTCCTGGTAGACCATGGTGCCGTAGGTTTCGCCCAGGATGTCGTCCAGGCGGTCGTCGTAGGAGACCGCCGGCTCCTTGCCGTTCATACGGTTGATGTAGGACGAGACCATGCCGGCGCCCAGCGGACCCGGGCGGTACAGAGCGATCAATGCCACGACGTGCTTGTACTCGGTGGGCTTCATGTTCTTGATCGTGGCCGTCATGCCGGCGGACTCGACCTGGAAGACGCCGGCGGTGTGGCCGGAGCCCATGAGCTTAAAGATCTCGGGATCGTCAAAGGGAATCTCTTCCTCTTTGATGTCGATGCCGAAGTTCTTTTTGATGTTTGCCTTGGCCTTGGAGATAACCGTCAGCGTGCGCAGGCCCAAGAAGTCCATCTTGAGCAGGCCCATGTCGGCAACGGTATGGCCCTCGTACTGGGTAATCTCGACGCCGCCCTTGGTGTCGAGCTTGGTGGGCACATGCTCGTTGACGGGGTCGCGGCAGATCAGAACGGCGCACGCGTGCACGCCCTCGCCACGGGTGAGGCCCTCGATTGAGAGCGCCGTGTCGATGATGCGGCGGGCGTCGTCGTCCTTTTTATAGGCCTCGGCAAAGTCGGGGTTAAACAGATCCTCTTTGCCGGGTTGTTTTTCGAGTACCTGCTTGAGCTTGACCTTGGGGTCGCTCGAGACCATCTTGGACAGGCGCTGGCCCATGTAGACCGGGTAGTCCAGAACGCGCGCGGCGTCGTTGATGGCCTGCTTGGCCTTAATGGTCGAATAGGTGATAACGTGGGTGACCTTCTCGGGGCCGTAGAGCTGGCGAACGTGCTCCACGACCTCGAGGCGCCGCTCATCGTCGAAGTCCATATCGATATCGGGCATCTCGGTACGCTGCGGGGACAGGAACCTCTCGAACATCAGGCCGTTCTCGAGCGGGTCGAACGCGGTGATGTTCATGGCGTAGGCGACGATAGCGCCGGCGGCCGAGCCACGGCCGGGGCCGACGCCGATGCCGTTGTCCTTGGCCCATTGCACGTACTCGGCAACGATGAGGAAGTAGGCGGCAAAGCCCTTGTCGCAGATGACCTTGTATTCGTACTCAAAGCGCTCTTTGATGTTGACGCCGCCGATCTCGCGCGTGGCCCAGTCGTCACCGTAGTGCTGGCGCAGGCCCTTCTCGCACTCGCGGCGGAACTGGCTCTCGTGCGTCTCGCCGGGATCGAGCAACGGGAAGCGCGGCAGGATGATAGAGTCCCAGTCCAGCTCCACGTAGCACTTGTCGGCGATCTCGAGCGTGTTGTCGCAGGCCTCGGGGCAATACGGGAACATCGCCCGCATCTCCTCCTCGGTCTTCATGTAAAACTCCGAGCCCGTCATGCGCATGCGGTTGGGGTCGTCAACCTTGGCGTTCATGCCAATGCACATGATGACGTCCTGCACCGGCGCGTCCTCGCGGCGCAGGTAGTGGAAGTCGTTGGTGGCGATGACCTTGACGCCCACCTGCTTGGCGATATCGATGAGCGTGCGGTCCATCTGCTCGTCAGTCAGGCCGTTGTCGGTGGTAATGCCGTGTTCCTGGATCTCGATGTAAAAGTCGCCGGGGTCGAAGGTGTCGCGGAAGGTCTCGGCCCACTTGATGGCGCCTTCCATGTCACCGCGGTCGATGTACTTGGGGATGATGCCCGCGATGCAGGCGCTCGTGCAGATCATGCCCTTGGCATGGCGGCGCAGGTTGTCGAGCGTTACACGCGGCTTGTAGTAAAAGCCCTGCACGGCGGCCTCGGAAACCGTCTGCATCAGGTTGACGTAGCCCTCCTGGTCCTTGGCCAGAAGGATCATGTGGTAGAGCTCGGGCTTGTGGTCGCGGGCGAGCGTCTCGTCCGGCGTAAAGTAGACCTCGCAGCCAAAGATGGGCTTAATGACCAGGGGCGGCTTGAGCTCGTCGATGTTGCCCTTCTCGTCCCACATGGCCATGTCCTTCACATACTGGGCATGCTCGCGCGGGTTTGACTCAGGATCGGGCTCCACCAGCTCGTCGCGGCGGTCCTTTTCCAAGAAGGCCTTGTCGTGGCTCCAGGTTTTGTACTCGGGCGTGTTGTGGTTGACGGCGTCGCAGGCCAGCGCCAGGTCGGGTACGCCGTACATGTAGCCGTGGTCGGTAATGGCCACGGCGGGCATGCCAAGCTCAACGGCACGATTGACCATATCCTGGATACGGGTTGCGCCGTCGAGCATGGAAAAGACAGTGTGATTGTGCAGATGGACGAATGCCATGTGATGAGCTCCGATGCGGGTTCGTGTTCTGACTGAACGATTTTACCCCACGGCACGGACAGCACCCGAACCTAGCCAAACCAACACGGGTTTTAGCGATCAGAACGATCAGGCAGCACTACCCACCCCTCCCCTCTCTCAGTTGCGGTGAAATACGGACTGATTGGCGGATTTTCTGGCCAAAACAGTCCGTATTCCACCGCAAGTTATTGAGGGTTAGAGGTTGTAGGTGACCACTTGAGGTTCGGCGGGTTCGACGAAGATGGCTGGATTCGCCTGCTCCACGCGAACGAACTTGACGGTCACGGCCTCAAAGCCCGCCTTGTGCAACACATCGGCGTAGACGCGCGCCTGCAGGGCGTGCTTCTCCTGCAGCTGTTCCGGCGTCTCGTCCGGTGTGCCGCCCGTCTTGTAGTCGATGACCAGCGCGCGCGACGGATCGGCCGGGTCGGTGGCCAGTGCATCGATGGCGCCCTCGGCATAGGCACCGTAGCGAGCGATGTCCTTGTCCTCGCAGCCCAGTGAAAAGAACGGCACCTCGGCGCGAACGCACGGCCACGCGAGCAGGTCGGCACGAACGGCCGACTTGAGCCAGCGGTCCAGAGCAACGTCGAAGCGTTCGCGTTGCTCCGGCGTCAGGCGCCACAAGCGTGCCAGCGCATCGGCACGCGCGGCGGGCAACGCGTCGGCACCCATCTCAATGAGCCACTGGCAGGCGGCGTGGAAGGCCGAGCCCAGCGCCATGGGATTGCCGGCGGGCTCGACAGCGGCCACGTCTGCATCCGTCATCTCCGAGCCATCCGACTCTGCATCATCGCCGGACTCGTCCATGGGAACACGAGCCTCGGCGGCACGGTCTTCCGTCTCGGCATGGAGTGCCGCGGCGATTGACGAGTAGCTATACGAGTCACGCGCCGGGAACGGACAGATGCCCATGCGCACGCCCACTGCCTGGGGATACACAAGCTCAAACGAATCGGGCTTGGGGTCAGCAGGACCGGGCACAGTTGAGTGCGCAGCACTATCGGCGACATCGACATCGCCGCGAACAAGCCTGCCTTCGGCATCCAACGAAGCGTTGGCCTCAAACGCCTGCTCGCCAAAGGTAAAGCCCGCGAGCGAAATGAGCTCGTAGTCGCCCGGTTTGGAGTTGTCGAACACCAAACGGTCGCTATCGAGCTGCGGCATGTCCAGAGCGTCCGTCGGCAGAATACGGCGCAGCACGTCATAGGTCAGATCGGTCTCGACGTCGAAGGTCGGCGCCGCCACCTTGCCGCGGCTCACGCCGGCATCCATCGCCAAAATCACCAACTCTCGAGCACGCGTCATGGCGACATAGAGCAAACGAGCCCGCTCCTCGAGCGAAAGCTGCAGGTCGTCGTTGCGCAGGCGAGCAAATGTCTCGGCGGGAGAACCCGTCGCACAGACGTCCTCCATGAGCTCCGGCGGCAGCCACAGCGACGTGCCCTTGCCCTTAAACGCATGCTCAAACTGCTTTTTGACGTCGTCGCCCTTTACGAACGTGCCGTCCACGAGTTTAACGCCGTCGAAGCGTGCCGGCAGTGCCACGACTTGCGCTCCGCCCTCGACGCGACCCATCTGTGCCGCACCCGAGGACTTACGCACGCCAAAGCACTCGGCGACCGCCACGACCGGATATTCCAGGCCCTTGGAGGCATGTACCGTCATGATGCGCACCGCGCCGTCGCCCTCCTCGTTGAGGGCACCCGGAGCTTCCTTGCCCGCCAGGAAGCGATCGAAGGCAAGCGCGATGGAACGCGGCGAGTTGCCGAACTCGGCCTCCGCCTCGGCCACAGCGTCGAGCGCCTTGAGCACGTTGGCGGCGATGGCCTTGCCCTCGGGACCACGCTGTGCCAGACGCACAAACCAGCCGGAGGCGTTGACCACGTCGCGCACGATGGCGGCGAACGAATCGCGGCCCACGCGACGAAGCGCATACCGCAGCACCTCGCGGGCGCGCGTCACAAGCGGCAAGTCTTGCAAACCCGGCACGTCAAAATCGCTCATGATGCCCATGTCGATATTCCGGCGCGAGGTCTCCCCTGTCTCGCTATCGAGCTTGGTCGCCAGCGCCAGGAACTCCTGGGCGCCGAGCGCAAACATCGGCGAGGCGAGCAGCGGCATAAGGCCCTGCGCCGTATCGGCCGGATTGGCGAGCGCACAAACCAGGGCGCGCACCGTCTGCACCTCGGCTGCTTGGGCAAAGACCGAGCCGCCCGCGATGACGCAGTCGAGCCCTTGGTCGCGGAAGGCCTGGGCGTAGACGCCCGCGTTGGTCATGCGGCCCAGCAGCAGCACCATGCCGCCCTGGGGCTGGCCGGCATCGGCAAGCGCGCGGAAGCGCTCGGCGATCGCACGGGCCTTGGCCTGTGTGCGCTCCTGCGTACTGCCGCCGGCAACAAAGAGGGCCTGGCGACGCGAGGCATCTGCCACCAGCGTGTCCTTGCGGCCGTCGCTCGCCTCAAGGTCCAAAAAGCCCTGCATCAGGCCGCCGTCATCGCCGTCGAAGACGCGTGCCACGTAACGCAGTACCTCGTCATGGCTGCGGAAGTTGCGCACGAGCTTGACGAGCTCGCCGGCGGGGGTGTCGGTCACGGCAGTCGCCTCGGGCGCGGCAGACGAGCCCACCTTGCGCTCCTGGCGACGGAATACCTCGACCTCGGCGCCGCGGAAGCGATAGATCGACTGCTGTGCATCGCCCACGGTACACAGCGCGCGCTCCCCCGCACCCGTCAGGTAGCGGATTAGATCGACCTGCATCTGGTCGGTATCCTGGAACTCGTCAATCATGACCATCTTAAAGCGGCCCTCGTATGCCGCTCGGATGGCCGGGTAATCGCGCAGGGCCTCGTAGGCCATGCGCAGCAGGTCGTTATTATCGAGGGCGGACTGGGCAGCCTTCAAAGCGCGATACTCGGCCTCGACGGAACGGGCCAGGCCCACCAGCGCATCGAGCGCCGGGCCACCGCAGGCAAGCACGATATTGATAAACGCATCGGCGGCCTCGGCCTTGAGCAGCTCGACCTGCTCCTTAGGGAATGCCTTGCTCGCGCGCGGCATGGTGCACGACATCATGAGTCGCGCTGCATCGGCCATGGTCTTGCCGCTCGCCTCGAACGCGTCAATGGCGTCGAGTGCCATCTGCGCCTTCTCGGTCGCGGCCTTGCTTGCGCCCAGCGCTGCGCGATAGGCATCGGCGAGTGCCAAGGTATCGGCCTGGCCGCGCGCCACGCACACGTCGTCCATACCGCCCGGCAACTGGCTCGACAGCTCCAGCAGGTCGCGCACCAGGCCCTTGATGGTCGTGCCGGTGCCAAAGGAACCGCCCTCGCCCGCCATGGGATACCAGGCATAGAGGGCCTTGAGCGATGCCGCGAGCTCGGGGGCGGCATCGGGCGCCGTCGCGCGGGCCAGCACATGCTCAACAGCCTGGTCCATAAGCTCGTCGGTATCGGTGAGCACCGTGAACTCGGGGTCGATGCCCAGCTCCAGCGCATGCGCGCGCAGGATACGCGAGCACATGCCGTGAATGGTCGAAATCCACGCGTCGTCGACGGTCAGTGCTTCCTCGTCCATGCCCTCGTCGATAAGCGCACGACGCACGCGGTCGCGAATCTCGGCCGCGGCATCTTTGGTAAAAGTGATGGCGAGCACCTGGTCCAGATGCTCGACGAACGGACCGGATTCGGGCGAGAGCGCGTAGACGATGCGGCGCGTGAGGGTAAAGGTCTTGCCCGAACCGGCGCCCGCCGAGACAAACAGCGGACGGTCGAGCGTCTTGACGATCTGCAGCTGTTGCGGCATCAAAGTCGAAAGATCCATGGTCTACACGCCCCTCCTTACAAACGTTCCTTGGTGGTTATACGAACAGCGCGCATGCGCGGCTTGCGCCGATGTCGGGTCGACAGCGGCGACGTCACCTGCCTCGAGCTCGCGCAGGCGCTCGGCAATGCCGGTCTCCACGCGGTCGAGCAGGGCATCGAAGTCCATGCTGCCGCCCTCGCCCGGGAAGCCCTTCTTGAGGCCCGGGATGCGACCGTCACCACGCTCTTCCTCGAGCAACTCGGCACTCGCCGCGCCGCGCAGCGCGGGCTTGCCGCCCTTGGTCGAGAAATAGAGCGCAGCACGGGTATCTAGGCCCAGCGCCCGACGCATGGCCTGCGCGTAGATGAGTGTCTGGGTATGGGGCGGCAGCCAGCGCGGGTCGTCGATGGGAGCCTCGCCCGTCTCCTCGTCACGCACCGTGGGGTCGGCAAGCTTAAACTCCTCGACACCCGAACGATGCTTGTAGTCGATTACCACGGCGCGATTCTCGGCATCCACATCTACGCGGTCGATGCGCCCGCCGAGCGGCCAACCGGCATACTCGACCTGGAGCTCGTTGAACGCAAACTCCAGGTAGCGCGGGGCAAAGGGGGCAAGTGCCTCGGACTCGTAGGCAAGCACGCCCTCCAACTGCGGCAAGATCTCGGCCACCTGACGCTCCTCCACCGGGGAGAGCGGCACCAGCGGGCCCTCGGCGCCGCGCTTGCCGGCGTGCTCGGCCAAGGTCTCGTCAAAGACCTCGTGCAGCAGCTCCTGTGCACGCGGCAGATTCTCGGGCGTCACGCGCTTCATGCCCTCTTGGGGCAGACGGGCATGCAGATGCTCCAGCACGTCGTGGACAAAGTTGCCCTTCTCCATGTTGCCAAAGCCCGCGTCGATCGACTGGGGCTTGACGCGATACGACACGAACCAGCACAGCGGGCACGTCGAGTACGCCTCAATCTGCGAGGCGGACGTCAGACGCGGCACGAGCGGCGCGTTCTCGCCCTCGCCATCGCGGCGACGCAGGACCAAATACGGCACGGCCTCGGCACTCAGATGCTGAGGGGCTTCACAGGTCACGCGCTCGCGCTTGAGACCTTCGCCTGCCGCGGGATCAAAGTCGGCGATGATATCGCCTTCGCCCACGCGCATGGGCTTGGCAGCGCCAGCGGCCTCGGCATGTGCCCACAGCTCGGTCCATACGGCTGCCGGGTAGCACTCGCGTGCCTGGCGATCGTGCGTCACACGGGCGAGCGCGACCGGACCGCTCGCCGCCTGCATCGCACGGCCAAAGCGCACGCGCAGCAGGGCAGCGGGCTCCAAAGACACGCCGTCGCGGCGCAGCTCGGCTGTCAACGTGGCAAGCGGGCCCTCTTCGTGCGAAAGCGGATAGCTGTCCAGGTCGACATCGGCAAACAGCACGGCATCGTAGCCGCCAGGACGCAAAACCGACGCATCGGCAAGCGACACGAAGCGCACTTGTGCTCGTGGTGTGCGATCGACCTCGTAGGTCTCGTAATCGTAGGCGGTACTGCGCTTGTCCACCTTGGTTCGAACGCCGTCGAGAACCGGCACGGTCGCGGCCTGCGACACGTCGAGCGCGCGAGCATCGTTCATAAGGATGTCGATGGCATGGCGCAGCAAAGCCGTCTCTGCCTGGCGACGGGCCTGGCCGTCAAGGCCGCCTAGAGCGCGATCGGGCAACGCCTCGGCAACGGCAAGCATGGCCTTAAGCGCCGTCACGGGCTTGTCACGCCACAGCGCCTGGAACACGTCCGAGACCACACACGGTACGTTCTTAAACCAGTTATCGTCGCTCGTCGCCTTGCGCGCGCCCCTCACCTGGCCCTGAACGCTCTGCAGCAGGCTCTTGACGCCCGCGGTAGTCTTGTTGCGCGAGAGACGCATATTCTTATCGAAGGTACGGGCATTGACGGCATCAGCGCCCGAAAGCGGACTGTAGATCCAGTCGGTAAGCTCCGGCGCGGGCCACCACTCGGTCTTGGAAGCGGTGCCCTCGTCGGCGGCTTTCATACGCTCGATCAGGTTGGCGAGCGCCGTAAACTGCCTGCCCGCGATGGACTGGGAAAACGCCGTGAACTCAGTCGTCTCGGCCGCAATGTGACGCGCCGCAAAACGGGCGGCGAGCTCGCCGAACAGCTGGGGTGCCCGGGCAGAAACGACGAGCACGCGCACGGGGTCGGCGGGCGTTGCAGTAGCTTTATCGGCCTTGGACTCCTTGCGCGCTTTCACCAACTTATCGATGGCGTCCGCATAGACATGAGCACGGGCATGGGGGCCGGCGACCTCAATAAAGACAGGCTGAGCGGCGGCCCCGCAAACGACATCAGACGCGACGGCGTCCTCCCCCAGCGGCGCGATCTCAAACAGCACACCGCGGGCATCAAATGCCGTGGCAAGCTCCTCGCGCATCGCCGCCTGCTCGCGGGCAAGCAGCACGACGACCTCTCCCCCATTGTTCGCCACGGCAGACAGCAGCTCGAGTAGACCGTGCGTAAACGACGTGGTACCGCGCACGCATACGGCGCGGGCGCACGCCGGCAGGCTATCGGCCAGGGCACCGGCCATAATGTCAGCTGCCTCGCAGGGCTCGACCATATCTCGACGGTCCAAACCGCCCGCGTAGGCACGCAAAAGCTCAAACACACGAGCCTCGGCATCGCTTTTTGGCTCAGGCTGGCAATTGTTGCCACCGCATCGCTCGGCCGTCGTCCCCGCCACACCCGGCAGCACATCGCGGGCCATGCGCGCGAGCATGCGCACCGTGCCCTGGCTACGCGAAAGCGGCTGCAGGTCGGCATCGTCGAGACGCGTGACCATGTCCGAGAACAGCATCTGGCGCTGCAGGTTGTCAACGAAACCGCGCCCGTCGCCCAAAAGCTCCCAAAGCGAGCGAATCCACGATGTAGGCGTCTTGTAGTCAATACCCAGCGAAATCCCGGCTTCCGCCGCATCATGACGGCACAGGTCGAGCTCGGCAAACGTAGGTGCCAGCAGCACGGCACGTCCGTGGCAGCCAACAAGGTCGGCAAGCAGCGCCGACTCGGCATCACTCAAATCCGTGCCGGCATTGGTGGTATAGATTCGAACAGGCATGGTCCTCCGCTCAAACTGTTCGCAATAATCAATGCATCCATCCTACCCGCCCAAGCGGACACATTGCCACCGCAGCTCCATCTTTTGGTACAAAGCAACCTGACCCCAACGCACCAGCCGATTGCGGGCATATAAAAACCGCCCCCGGAGGGACGGTTCTTCGTAATTCAATGTTGTCGCTGGCCTACTCGCCATCCTCCAACTTAATGAGGATCTTGCGGTAGCCACCGTACTCGCCGTTCAGCGCCTTTGAAACGCGGCTCACCGTGGTGGACGAAGCGCCGGTGCGGGCCTGAACCTCAACATAAGGCTCGCCCTCGTCCAAATAGCGCGCAACCTGCAAACGCTGAGAAAGGTCGCAAATCTCGCGCGGCGTGCAGATATCGGTCAAAAACGCTTGGATATCCTTCTCGTCGTCCAAAAGGCTAAATGCGTGGACCAGCTGCTTGACATCAGGCTTGTCAAACATGTTCTCGATATTCATCGATCACCGCCAAACCCGCCAAAAGGCATCGAAGTTGATACTGACATCGGGCATCGTTCACCCGTTCTATGCAATAGGGCAACGCCTGTGGCTTTTGCCCGTAGCAGTGTAGCACACCACCAAACTAAAGCGACAAGACTCTCTGCCAGCGGCGCGTTTTTCAGGACGAACGCCGTTTAGAAACCATATGCGCACGTAAGCTCCACGAATATTTGAGACAATGGGCGCCCAAACACCGCGGCGCGCCCGCGCAACCATCCAGGTCGCCGCCGTAAGCCGCTTCACGCGACGCCAGCAATCCCGGCGCAAGAAAGGATTCACGCCATGCGCTTTATGCTTAACTGGCTCTTCACCTCGATCGCCATCGCGATCGCCACGTTCCTCGTCCCCGGTATCCAACCCTTCGGCTTTGCCGAGACCTGGGTCTGCTTTGCCTTTGTGGGACTGTTCCTGAACATTGTCGATTCGCTCGTCAAGCCGTTCCTGACCGTCATCTCACTGCCGCTCACTATTATTACGCTTGGTGTTTTTCAGCTCGTAGTCAACAGCTTTATGCTCGAGCTGGCCAGCTACCTGTCGGTCAATCTGCTGGGCGCGGGCATCTCCATCGCCAGCTTTGGATCGGCCTTTATGGGCAGTATCCTGGTATCCATCACGCGCAGCATCCTCGACAGCATCGCCGAGGACTAAAACGGCCATTCCGGCCGTGCCCGTCTCAACAGCCCAAAACGAAGGCCGCCCATCGCAAAAATGGGCGGCCTTCTTATTTGTCAAGTCTCAAAGGGCGAGAGAATCTACCATTTCTACCCCGTCCCCAAATGGCAGGTGTGGGTTAGATGACGTAGTCGTAGCCATGGTTGGGAGCGACAAGTTGATCGAGTGTCACACCGTCGAGGTAGTCGTTGATGAGCTTGTCCAGGTTCTTCCACACGTCGAGCGTGGGGCACTCATCCGAGCGTGAGCAGCCCTTGCAGTCGCCATCCAGGCATGCAACCGGTGCCAGACTGCCCTCGGTCAGGCGCAGGATCTCGCCCACCGTGTACTGCTCGGGCGGGCGCGTGAGCACGTAGCCGCCGCCCTTGCCGCGCATGCCCGAAAGCATGTTGGCGCGCACGAGCGTAGCCAAGATGTTCTCGAGATATTTCTCGGAAATCCCCTGTCGCGCCGCGATCTCTTTGAGCGGGATGCGACCGGCCGCCTGGTGCTCGGCCAGATCGACCATAACGCGCAGGGCATATCTGCCCTTTGTAGAAACCAACATGTATAGTGCTGCCTTTCGGTCATTTAGTCCGTAGAAATTCTAGCCGAAAAATTGGTTTTGAAAATACCCGTTCCGGTCAAGATGGTTAATCAGCTCGTAATAATCTTCTATTTCCTATTGCATTACTAGGCTTTAGTGTCTAGTATGCTTCCCAACAGCTAAACGAACAACCTATAAGGTTTATGGGTTTAGCTGCTACACGCACCGTGAAACCACACGGCAACCAGCAACTTGAACACTTTGGAGGTTCACCATGAGCAAGGTTTACACGTCCATCGATCAGCTTATCGGCCACACCCCGCTCCTGGAGCTCACTCACTTTGAGGCCGACGAGGACCTCAAGGCTCGTGTGCTCGTCAAACTCGAATACTTCAACCCCGCCGGGTCAGTTAAAGACCGCGTCGCCAAGAACATGATTGACGAGGCCGAGAAGGCAGGCAAGCTCGTGCGCGGCGGCGACTACACCATCATCGAGCCCACGAGCGGCAACACCGGCGTCGGCATCGCCTCGGTGGCGGCCGCCCGCGGCTACAAGGTGATCATCACCATGCCCGAGACCATGTCCGTCGAGCGCCGCAAGCTGATGCAGGCATACGGTGCGCAGCTCGTGCTCACCGACGGCTCCAAGGGCATGAAGGGCGCTATCGCCAAGGCAGAGGAACTGCAGAAGGAGACTCCCAACAGCATCATCGCCGGCCAGTTTGTGAACCCCGCCAACCCCGCCATCCACAAGGCCACGACCGGCCCCGAGATCTGGGACGACACCGACGGCAAGGTCGACATCTTCGTCGCCGGCGTCGGCACCGGTGGTACCGTGACCGGCGTGGGCGAGTTCCTCAAGGAGCAGAACCCCGAGATTAAGGTCGTCGCCGTCGAGCCCGCCACCTCCCCGGTGCTCTCCAAGGGCCAGGCCGGCCCGCACAAGATCCAGGGCATCGGCGCCGGCTTTGTGCCCGACGTCCTCGACACCCGGGTCTACGACGAGATCATCCCCGTCGAGAACGACAACGCCTTTGCCACCGGCCGCGCCGTGGGCCACAAGGAGGGTGTGCTCGTGGGCATTTCGTCCGGTGCCGCCGTGTGGGCCGCGCTGCAGCTGGCCAAGCGCCCCGAAAACGAGGGCAAGACCATCGTGGCCCTGCTTGCCGACACCGGCGAGCGCTACCTGTCCACGGCACTGTTCCAGGACTAAGGGCCCGTCACTTGTCGATAGGCCCATGGCATGCCGGCCTATCCTCTCTTCTGGCTGCCTGAGCCCATCTCGTTAGGGTGTCCCACGAGACGTCCGAACTTGCTACAATGTCTGCGGCGCGGAACCAGCCTCCCGCGCCGCTTTTCTTTTTTGGCCACATGCCACCAAGGAGAACCTCCCCATGCACAACAAGCGCGTGCTCGTCGCCATGAGCGGCGGCGTCGATTCTAGCGTGACCGCGTACCTGCTCAAAAGCCAGGGCTACGAATGCGTCGGCGCCACCATGCGCCTCACCTGCCCCGCGCCCGACCCCGCCACGGGCACGAGTAAGGTCGACCGCGACATCGCCGATGCAAAGGCCGTCGCCGAGCGCCTGGGGATACCCCACCATGTGCTCGACCTGCAGCAGACCTTCGACCACAGTGTTATCGAGCGTTTTGTGAACGCCTACCAGGAGGGGCTGACGCCCAACCCGTGCATCATCTGCAACCGCCACATTAAGTTTGGCGCGTTGCTCGATGCGGCGCTGGACATGGGCTGCGACTACATCGCAACGGGACATTACGCCAAAACGAGCCAGGCGCCCGACGGCACCTGGCAGCTGCATCGCGGCGAGGACCCCAAAAAGGACCAGAGTTACTTTTTGTATTCGCTCACGCAAGAGCGCCTGGCACGCACAATCTTTCCGCTGGCAGGCCTGAACAAGGAGCGCGACGTGCGCCGCATTGCCGCCGAGCAGGACTTCATCAACGCCAAGAAGGCCGAAAGCGAGGACATCTGCTTTATTCCAGACGGTGACTACGCGGGCTATATCGAGCGCCGCTGCGGACATCCCGCTGCACCGGGCGACATTGTGTGGCGCGACGGCAGCGTGGTCGGACGCCATAACGGCGCGTTGCGCTATACCATCGGCCAGCGCAAGGGCTTGGGCGTCGCGATGGCGCATCCCGTGTATGTGACGGGCGTCGATGCCGCCAACAACACCGTGCATCTGGGCGAGGCCGAGGACCTAACGGCCACAGCACTCACGGCCGACGACTGGATCTGGAGCGCGCCGGACGCACGCATGGAGGCCGAGCTCGATGCCGGCGGCATTCGCGTAGGCGCCAAGTACCGCTACCGTCAGAAAGACCAGGCAGCGACCCTTACGCGTGACGAAGACGGGCAAATGCTGCTAACTTTTGACGAGCCACAACGAGCCATCGCCCCCGGACAGGCCGTTGTGGTCTACCGCGGCGACGTCGTCCTGGGCGGCGGCACCGTGACCGGCGCACTTAAGTAGCCCCATCCCCTTCATAAATTGCGGTGAAATAGGGACTGTTTAAGCGTTTAAAACCGCCAAACAGTCCCTATTTCACCGCAACTTAGAGAGGACGGCCTCGGTCGGTACTGCCGTATCAGCCGAGGCCGCTGCATCGCTAGCGCTGTACGTAGGCGCGGACGAGCTCGAAGGTGTTGCGCACGCCGTCGATGTGGCTGCGCTCGTAGTTGTGGCTCGCGTACACGCCGGGGCCGATCAGACCATGGCGAATGTCGTAGCCGGCCGAGAGCGTGGCCTCAACGTCCGAGCCGTAATGCGGGTACACGTCGATGGCGTAATCGAGCTCAAGCTCGCGCGCGATATTGGACAGCGTGGTCACCAGATCGTAGTTGTAGGGGCCGCCCGAATCCTTGGCGCAAATCGACACCATGCGCTCGGTGCAGCCCAGGTCGTCGCCCACGCAGCCCATGTCCACGCTGATCATCTCGCGCGTGTCGGCCGGCACAAAGGCACCGCCATGGCCGACCTCCTCGTACACGGTAAAGAGCAGCGAAACCTTACGCGAAAGCGTCACCTCGCCAGCGGCGACGGCACGCGCCAAGCCCAGCAAAATGGCGGCCGAAAGCTTGTCGTCCAGGAAGCGGCTCTTAATGTAGCCACTCTCCGTCACCGTCGTGCGAGGGTCCATAGCGATGATGTCGCCAGTCTGAATACCCAGCTCGAGCACATCGTCCTTGCTGTCGACGTTCTCGTCGAGCAGGATCTCCATGTTCTTCTCGATAGTCTTGACCGGCTCGTCGGCCACGTGCGCCGAAGGCTCGGTATTGAGGACCACACCCGTGTACACATTGCCGTCGCGCGTGTAGACGGTGCAGTTCTCGCCATCGGCCGTAGACCACTGATGCCCGCCGATCGTCGTGGGGCGCAGACGACCATTGTCCTTGATAGAGCGCACCATAGCGCCCAGGGTATCGACATGGCTCGCCAACACGAGCGGCTCACCCTCACCACCAAGCTCAACGAGCACGTTGCCCTTATTAGAACGCTCAGGCCCAAACCCCATATCGCGCAATGTTTCCATTAGATAATCAGTCGCCGCACGGGTATAGCCGGTAGGCGAAGCAATCGAGGTAAGCGCCTTCAGCTGGTCAGTAATATAGGAGAGCATAGAATCCATCTTGGACACCAAAGTCACCCTTTCATATCGAATTAAACCCACAGCAACAATACCACCACGCACAATTATTTACCTAGCGAGACAACCCATCGAGCTTCTCAGAGCAGCGCCCGTCACGATAACGAGCCGGCGGCCCCTGCCCGTTAGCCCCAGAATCTTTCCGCAGGACAGAAGGAGGCCCCGCCGCACGTAGTGCGCAACGGGGCCTCCGACATGTCCGAGGACGATTCTGGGGCTAACGGGCAGGGGCCCGCCGAACCAAGTTAGGCAGCCGGGCAGATCTTCTTGAAGAGCTCGATGACGTCGTCGAGCGTTGCCTCGCGCGGGTTACCCGGGAAGCAGGCGTCGGCCATGGCGTCCTTGGCCAGGACCTCGATCTCGTCAGCCTTCATGGCCTCACAGACGTGCGGGATGTTCACGTCGGCGGAAAGCTGCTTGACGGCGGCGATGGCGGCATCGGCGGCCTCGGCGGTGCTCATGCCCGTGGTGTCAACGCCCATGGCGACGGCAACCTTGGCCAGGCGCTCAGCGCAAACCGGCTTGTTGAACTCCATGGCGATCGGCAGCAGCATGGCGCAAGCGACGCCGTGCGGGGTGTCGTAGTGAGCGGACAGGGTGTGAGCCATGGCGTGGTCGATGCCCAGGCCAACGTTGGAGAAGCCCATGCCGGCGACATACTGGCCAAGGGCCATGCCCTCGCGGCCGGAGCCGGGCTGACCGGACTTGGCCTCGGCGACGGAGTCGCGCAGGTTCTCGCTGATCAGCTTAATAGCCTCAAAGTGGAACATGTCGGAGAGCTCCCAAGCGCCCTTGGTGGTATAGCCCTCGATGGCGTGGGTCAGAGCGTCCATGCCGGTGGAAGCGGTCAGGCCGGCGGGCATGGAAGCCATCATATCGGGGTCGACGACGGCGACCTCGGGGGCGTCGTTGGTGTCGACGCACACGAACTTGCGGACCTTCTCGGGGTCTGTGATGACGTAGTTGATGGTCACCTCGGCAGCGGTACCGGCGGTCGTCGGCACGGCGATGGTGAACACGGCATGGTTCTTGGTGGGAGCAACGCCCTCGAGGCTGCGGACATCGGCGAACTCGGGGTTGTTGATGATGATGCCGATGGCCTTGGCGGTGTCCATGGAGGAGCCACCACCGATGGTCACGATAGCGTCAGCCTCGGCGGCCTTGAAGGCCTCGACGCCGTCCTTGACGTTCTGGATAGTGGGGTTGGGCTTAATCTCGGAGTAGAGGCTCCAAGCGATGCCGGCGGCGTCGAGCTCGTCGGTCACCTTAGCGGTAACGCCAAACTTAACCAAATCGGGGTCGGAGCAGACGAAGATCTTCTTGTAGCCGCGACGCTGGAGCTCGCCGGGGATCTCCTTGATGGCGCCGGAACCATGATAAGAGATGGTATTGAGAACGAAACGATTAGCCATTGATAGCCTCCCATCGTGTGCGGGGCATCCATTACGCCCCACGCTATGAGTCCCATCCTAACGCTTTTGAAACAAAAAACGCGTGAGAACATCAAAAGTGTTAAAGCGTTTCAACAGATGATGAAAAATATTGCGGCAAAGGGACAGCCCCTTTGCCGCATTCGGTTACTTTCGGCAGCCCTCTTTCCAAGCCTCGGCCGCAACCTTCCAGCGTAAGCGCAAATCGCGCTCGCGGTCGATGAACATGATGGCAAACGCGACAAACAGCAGCAAGCTCGCCACGACGATGGCGTGCAGGCCCATGCGCTCAATACACCAGTTGCCCAACACGGCGCCAAACACAAAGGTAAAGATCACGCCAAAGTACAGCAGGCCGTTTTCCAAAAAGCCGCGCCTGTGGGTGATGATGTAATCGTCCACGTTTTGCAGCGCGTTGCGCAAGTTGCCGATGCACATGGTCGTAGCGATGCCGTGACCGTGGATCTTGCGGAAGCTCTCAACTTGCATACCGCAGGCAAACGAGGTGAGGCAGTTGGCGAGCAGGTTGAAATTGCCGCCGGGGATAAAGCTCACGCCCAGCAAGATAACGGCTTCAAAGAACACCGTCACTTGGCGCCAGTGAATCACGCTGCCAAACCGCTCGTGTACCAGATCGGCAAGCATAATGCCCACGGCAAACGACACCACGGGGAAGAAATAGCGTCCCGCAAGTGCCCAGTTGCCCTCCGAGATGCTCACGCCCACGAGCAGGATGTTGCCTGTCTGCGCGTTGGCGAAAACATGATCGCGCCCAATGTACGAATAGACGTCCATAAAGCCACCGGCGAGCGCCAAGATAATGCCCAGCTCGATGGACTCCGATATCTGTTTGGCACGCTGCATCGTCGTGCATCCTCCTTGTTGACGACTCTCTCGTGCGTTGGCGGAAACATAGCCGCCGTTCATACTGTAACCCATTGACAACATGGCGTGCGCGCGAGACGGGTTCTCCAACGCGCAGATACACAGTCTGGAAACAAACAGCGGGCGCGGCGCCGACACCCGACGCCTCGTGTACTCCACCAGTCTTTTTAGCGCCGTCCCAAAAAGACTGGTTACAATTACGTGCAGCATACAGACACCGGGAGGGATCGTGGCAAAAAAGCCTCAGCACGCTCAGAACAACCAGCGCAGTCAACAGGGCAAACAGGGCCAGCAGCAAAAGCGTGGCGGTAAGGCGCAGGCCACGGTCGCCCGCACCAAGCATTCCCAAGCGACGCCCGCCCGCCCCTGGCGACCGGGCCGCGATAAGTTCCTCCCCGTCAGCCGCGCCGACATGGATGCGCGCGGCTGGGACCAGTGCGACTTTGTCTACATCTGCGGCGACGCCTACGTGGACCATCCCAGCTTTGGTATGGCCATCGTCAGCCGCGTACTCGACGCACACGGCTACAAGGTGGGCATCATCTGCCAGCCCGATTGGACCGACCCCGCCAGCATCACCGTGCTCGGCGAGCCGCGCCTGGGCTTTCTCGTCAGTGCCGGCAACATGGACTCCATGGTCAACCACTATTCGGTGACCAAGCACCGCCGCCACACCGACGCCTACACTCCCGGTGGCGAGGAGGGGCACCGTCCCAACCGAGCTGTCACGGTCTACGGCAACCTCATCCGCCAGACGTTCAAGGACGCCCCCATCATCATCGGCGGCATCGAGGCGAGCCTGCGCCGCCTGGCCCACTACGACTACTGGCAGGACAAGCTCAAGCGCTCGGTACTGCTCGACTCGGGCGCCGACATCCTCATCTACGGCATGGGCGAGCACGCGATCGTCGAGATCGCCGACGCGCTCGACGCGGGACTGCCCGTCGATCAGATCACCTATATCAACGGCACCGTCTACCGCACAGGCTCGCTCGACGAGGTCTACGACTACGATCTGCTGCCCAGCTGGGACGACCTTACCGCCGACAAGCTCAACTACGCGCGCAGCTTTAACGTGCAGCAACAGAATATGGACCCCATCACCGGGCATCGCCTGGTAGAGCCCTACCCCAACAGCGTCTATGTGGTGCAAAACCCGCCGTCGGCGACGCTCACTACCGATGAGATGGACGAGGTGGCCGAACTCCCCTACGCACGCGACTGGCATCCCGATTACGACGCGGCGGGCGGCGTGCCGGCCTTTGCTGAGATCAAGTTTTCCATAAGCTCCAACCGCGGCTGTTTTGGTGAGTGCTCGTTTTGCGCCCTCACCTTCCACCAGGGCCGCGTGTTGCAGATGCGCAGCCACGACTCGATCATGCGCGAGGCCGAGCTGCTCACGCGCGATCCCGAGTTTAAGGGCTATATCAACGACGTGGGCGGACCGACGGCCAACTTTAGCCGCCCCGCCTGCGACAAGCAGCTCAAGCACGGCGTGTGCAAGAACAAGCGCTGCCTGTGGCCGAGCGTGTGCAAGAACATGGTGGTCGACGAGACCGGCTACACGCAGCTGCTGCGCGACCTGCGCCAGCTGCCGGGCGTCAAGAAGGTCTTCGTCCGCAGCGGCATCCGCTTTGACTACACCATGGCCGATGCCTCGGACGAGTTTTTGCGCGAGCTGCTGGAACACCATGTCTCGGGCCAGCTGCGCGTAGCGCCCGAGCACGTGAGCGACGCGGTACTGTCCGTGATGGGCAAGCCGAGCCGAGCTGTCTACGACGCATTCTGCCGTAAATTTGAACGCTTGAATCGCGAATACGGACTCAAGCAGTACGTGGTGCCGTATCTGATCTCGAGCCACCCCGGCTCAACGATGAAGGAAGCCGTGGACCTTGCCGAAGCCGTGCGCGACATGGGTTACATGCCCGAGCAGGTGCAGGACTTCTACCCCACACCGTCCACCATGTCGACGTGCATGTACTACACCGGCGTGGACCCGCGCACCATGAAACCGATCTATGTGGCGCGCGACCCGCACGAGAAGGCCATGCAGCGCGCGCTCATCCAGTATCGCAAGCCCGAGAACTACAAGCTGGTACGCGAGGCGCTGGAAAAGGCTGGCCGTCGCGACCTGATCGGCTACACCAAGCATTGCCTGATCCGTCCCGTGCCGCCGCGCCCGGGCGAGACGTCTGCTGGCGGTGGGCATGGCGCAGCCAAGAAGGGCGGCAAGGCCCACGGTGGCGCCGCTGGCAAGGGGCCTAAGGGCAGCAAGGGGCACAGCGGCATGTCGCGCGCGCAGAACACTGCCGGGCGCAACCGTGCAGCTCAGGGGCGTCAGGGTGCCAACGGAGGCGGACGCCGCAACTAGCGCGGCGAGGCGGCATGCCGCCGTTGGCGACACGACACGCCCCACCAATAAAATGCCGCTCGCCGGGGCGTCGCAGAACGATTCCCCGGCGAGCGGCCAATTAATATTGTCTATCTCAAAACGTCGTTACTTTTTGTCGAAACGACCATAGAGCGCAAACGAGAGCGCCGCAGAGATAACCCAAGTCAAAGCGATGCAGACGACAATCATGATAAGGTTCATGGGATTGCCGCTTGGATCGGCATAAACGGGCAACGAGGTAATGCCGGGCATAACAAAGCCGAAGCACTTTGCGCCGAGAACAACGGTAAGCGCACCGCCAATGCCATCCGCGATCATCGCAGCGATAAGCGGAGTCCTGTTAGGAACCTGAACGGTAAACAAGGCGGGCTCGGAAATTCCCATAAATGCTGAGAAGGCGCACGTCATTGCAGCGGACTTGAGCTTTTCGTCGGTCATGCGCAGGGCTGCACCAAAAGACGCACCGCTTTCGGCGAGGTTATGGCAGAAAGAGATCGGGAGCAGATAGTCATACCCAAGCGTTGCGATATTGGAAATCTGGATAGGGCTCGTTGACTGATGCATGCCGAAGAGCACGATAAGCGGCATAAAGAAGCCCAGCAGAAAACCGGCAACGGGGCCTAACGTCGAGAATAGCCAAACGATACCGTTGGCAAGACCAAGACCGCACCAGGCACCAATCGGAGCGAGCACAAACAGGTTGACGGGAATCACGATAGCAAGGGAGAGCGCCGGAACGACAACGAGCTTAAAAAGATCCGGCACGACTTTGTCGATTGCACGATATACAAAAGACAAGCCAATGACGCCAAAGATAACCGGGAACACGGAATCGGCGTAGCTAAAAATCGGCACCGCAAAACCGAACAGCGCAAGGGGCGTCTCGCCCGTACCGACAGCGTTGACAATGGTCGGGTACATCAGCGATCCGGCAACACAAAGCGCAAGCGAACGGTTGACCCGGAACTTATCAGCTGTAGACATTGCCAGCAAAAACGGCAAGAAGTAGAACGGGATATCCGAAATCATATTGAATATCGCAAAGTCGCCGGCACCCGTGTCGATTCCAAAAGCCGCGATAGCAGCCAGGATGCCCTTTACGATGCCTCCCGCCACCAGTGCGGGAATGATAGCGGAAAAGATGCCGGTGATGATATCGAATACGCGAGCCGAACCTTTTTGGAGCTCAGGCTGCTCGGCGTCGGCGGAGACCTCGCCACCCATCCTGTCACCTAGCATGGGCTCCAATTCGTCATATACCGACCCCACGCTGGCGCCGATGATAACTTGCCACCGTCCGTCTTTAACCTGCGCGCCCAAGGCGCCGTCAAGCGTCTTAAGGGCCTCCAGGTCTGCCTTGCTATCGTCCTTCAGGTTGAATCTGAGCCTTGTAATGCAGTGCGTTGCCATAACAACGTTATCGGCGCCGCCCACGAGCTCGAGGACACGAGCGGCCAGTTCCTTCTTGTCTGCCACGACAATCACTCCTACCCAAGATCCTCGCCATTAGTGGCGATACATTTCTGATACCAATAGAAAGAGTCTTTACGCGAGCGCTCCGCAGTGCCGTTGCCGCAATTATCCAGATCGACATAGATAAGCCCGTAGCGCTTGTCCATCGTAAGAGGACCGCAGGCAACAAGGTCAATGAATCCCCAGATCATGTATCCGCGCACGTCAACGCCATCGATCACCGCTTCTTTAAGGCACTTTATGTGCTGGCGCAAATAATCGATTCGATACTCGTCGTGGATGCTGCCATCCTCCTCGACTACATCAGATGTACCGAGGCCGTTCTCGGCGATATACAGAGGCAGCCCATAGCGGTCATACATCTGGTTAAGGGTAACCCTCAGGCCAATGGGATCGAGCTGCCAGCCCCACTCACTCGTCTCGAGATAAGGGTTCTTGTTTGCCATGACCAGATTACCCGCAGTCTTCTCCCATCCCTGATCGCAGGTGGATACCTGGGAAAAGTAGTACGAAAAGGCCAGGAAGTCGACCGTGTTGCGAGCGATGAGCTCTTCATCGCCCGGTTCCATTTGAATCTCGATATCACACGCATCGAAATAGCGATTCATATAAGCGGGGTATTTTCCACGAGCCATCACGTCCGTATAGAACCAGTTGGAATACTGGTCGTCGTGAATAGCCTGCATGTTATCTTCGGGACGGCAGGTGGCGGGATACGTACAGAATCGAGCGATCATGCCGCCAACGGGAGTATCGGGCGAAAGACGATGGACAATCTCGACGGCACGCGCATTGGCAACAAACTCGTGGTGCAGGCACTGGAAGATGGCTCGATCGAAGTTCTCCCCCTCTTCGTCTTTGACCAGACAGACCCCGTCCCAAGGCGAAAAACGCGCTGCATTGAACTCGTTAAAAGGCAGCCAGAAATCGACCAGATCGCCCAATTCCGTAACGATTGTCTCGACATAGCGGGCGAAGAAATCAATCGTCTTGCGATTCTTCCATCCCCCATATGTGGTGACAAGATTTACCGGGATGTCATAGTGGAGCATGGTGACGAAGGTTTTAATGCCGTGCTTTTTGCACTCACCCAGCATACTTCGATACCACTCGATGCCTTCGCGGTTAGGCTCAAGATCATCTCCGTTAGGATAGATTCGGCTCCAGCAAATAGAGGTGCGGAACAGCTTGAGACCCATCTCCGCAAAAAGCGCGATGTCCTCACGATAGTGATGATAGAAGTCGTTGCCACGCCTAAACGGGTAGAACTCAACGCCGTCATCTGCGAGAGCGTTCATTAGCTCGTCATGGCAGAAGGGGTTGTTTTGATGCTTGTCCTCAATCTGGTCATGAGTCCAGGTACCATCCAGCCATCGACAATCCTGCGTCGACTTTCCCTTTCCGCCCTCATTCCAGGCGCCATCGGCCTGCGAGCACGATATGGCTCCGCCCCATAAAAAGTCGGAGTCAAACCCATATTTTAACTTACTCATTTGCCCTCCTTGATCGGATGCTCCAGCGGATAACCCAATACTAGGAAGAACAAGATGCATAAGATATCGCATAGAAAGCGTTTGTTTATAACATTTTTTTAGATATAATACCGTTTAAGGCATCGATTCTACCGTTCACCCCTGGAGCACCCCATGGATTCGAATCTCAAACAGCTGCTCTATACGCATACCGAGACCGAAGAGTGGCATCGCACACATCCGGGAGAGCTCAGCCCGCGATATAACAGGGTGGAAACCACAACCATTAACGGCGAAGAGGTCTATCTGTTTGATTGGAAAGAAACTCTCGACGAAAACCCCGTGGGCCTTATCAAGGAGTCGCGCTTTACCGATATTCCTCCTCATATCAATCGGGATATGGAGCTTAACTACGTGTACGACGGCGTCTGCACGTTTATCGTCAACGGACGGCGACTACTCCTTAAAAAGGGCGACGTGCTCATTTGCAACACCGGCGTAGTCAGAAGCGTTCCATACGTTAAGGGCGAGCATGATATCGTCATTTCGATCGTCTTCAAAAAAGAAATGTTCGATTCGTTGTTCCTGAGCCAGCTACCCGGCGCGTCACCATTAACGAATCTTCTATTTGATTTTGTGTCCAAAAACCGCGAGGCCCGAAAATATCTCATTCTTCCAGAGGAATACGCCCGACATGCGCGACGCCTCATCGAAATGCTCTTTATCGAATATCACTTTAAAGATGCCTATTCCAATGAACTCATGAGGCACCTCGCCGTCAGCCTATTCCTTGTTCTCATTCGAGGACTGTACCGACGCTCCGCAACTGATAACCAGGCGATCATGTCGGACGAACGCATCGTGTCGATTCTGAATCATATTGAGCGAAGCTACGGCGACTGCACACTCGAAAGCATTGCGAGCGATACGGGTTATAGCACCAGCTATCTCAGCAGCTTGATCAAGCAAAAAACCGGCAAAACGTTTTCGCAAATCAAGCTCAACCAGCAGCTCACAGAGGCGGCATATCTTCTCAATAACACCGAGCGCAGCGTGCAGTATGTAGCCCGAAAAGTCGGCATCTCCAACATGTCATTCTTTTACTCAAAATTTAAAGAAGCATTCGGCGAAACGCCAGGTGCGTTCAGGACGCATCGGTCTAATTAAAGGCGTTATTACTCAGACCGATCAGCTTCGCGCGACACGGGAATGCGCAATCGAAGCAGCGAGCGCATCGCCTCTACCAGCACAAAGCCGGCGATGCCAACCGTGACCACAACGTCGAGCGGTGTGCCCACAAACCACAGCAGCCCCATGAGATACGACCCGGCATTAAACGCAAAGTGCAGCAGAATCGTGTAGCGAAGCTTTCCGGTGGTCACGAGTACCCAACCAAAAATGAGGCCGGCAGCGCCCGCGTAGCAGCCCTGCACCCAGTTCATGTGCATAAAGCCGAAGACCGCCGCCTGCAGCACGATTGCCGCGGCGACGCCCCAGGTACTCGGGGCCGCCCAGGGCACTATGGCGCCGTCCTGCGCGTTCGCGCGGCGCCGGCGCTTCCAGAACGAACGGCACTGTGGATTAAACGCACGCAGCGAAAACTCAAAGATGATGCCGCGCACCAGGAGCTCTTCGCAAAACGGAGCGCCGAGCACTGTGGTCAAGACAGCAAGAAGGCTGGTATCGCCCATGCCCGTCTCCTCGACGAGCTCGCTATAGTCTGCCGCGACCTCGGGCAGCAGCGACAGTACGCCGTCGCATAGGTAGCTAATGACCACCTGCATGGATAGGCCGATCACGACAACGCAGGCAATGCGCTTCCATGCCGCGCCTGCTCCCCCGCCGAGTGGGCGTTCGCCTTGCCGGCGCGCCATGAAGGAGCGGGGCCACAGATAGCGCCACCACAGCAGCGCCATCAAAAATGACGCCGTCTGAGCGGCAGCCTGGAACCATTGGATATCGAGATTGTCGATCGGATAGCCCGTCAGCACCGACACGGCATCGAGAACTGAAAACAGAACCATGCTCAGGGCAATATCGGCAGCAACAACACCAAAACAGGCAAGCGCCCAAATCATCGCATTGAGCATGCCAACCTCCTCAAAACCCGGCACTTAGGGACGTTCCTTAACTGCCGGCAGAAAAGGAACGTCCCCAAGTGCCGGCAGTTTGGGACGGTCATTGTTGACGAGAATCGGGCGCAGCGCCAAAGGCCCCGTTGGGCGAAATGTCGAACGGGAAGGTGCCGCAGCGATTGAACGCGGCGATAAACATGCGGATGGCGTTGGACGGCGTGGTGCCCACGAGCTGGGTTGCCGCCGCGAAGGCCGCCTTTTCCTCGGGCAAGACCTTCGCGACAACCGGGGTCATGTGTTCTGCCATGGCGCTTCCTTTTTGAAACGACGGTGATGCGGATAGATGCGGGCCACGCGGCTGGGCGACGGGCTGTGAAGGCAACCCGATTGGCCCGCATCTGGAGTTTGTTTCTACGGCGTTGGTATTACTTGGTATTCCTAAGTATTACCCCGCAGATAGAATACCATACCCGGCCCTATGGAGACGGAGAAAAACGGATCATTTTGTTGCTGGGTAAGTATTTAGAGCGTGATGATGTCCGAGATATTGAGGGCCCGAGCGTCAGCGGAATCGTGCGTGGCAAGCAACAGCATACGGCCGTCGAGCAAGTCGAGCACGGCCTCGGCGCATGCGTCGCGCGCAGCGGTATCTAGACCGGTAAAGGGCTCGTCCAGAATCACCGCGTCGCCTGGGCACAGCAGGGCTCGGGCAATCTCGACGCGACGGCGCTGCCCGCCCGAGAGCTCGGCCACACGAGCATGTACATCGACCCCCGGCACCAGCAGGCGCAACAGGGCTGCGGCACTCGAGGCATCCACGCGCGCGTCGGCGCACACCAGCACGTTATCCAAAGCCGAGGCGCCCTCTACCAGGCGCACATCCTGAAACACCATGGAGCACGGCGCGCACTCGCCCGCCGCCAGCGCAAGCAGCGTCGACTTGCCCACGCCCGAAGCGCCCATCACGCAGGTGCGCCCACCAGCAGAAACGCGAAGTACCAGTCCATCGAGCGCCGGCGCCCAGGGCGCTCGGTCGCCCACGGCGAGCGCAAGCTCCGCAGCAGCCCTGCCGCCAGCAGAGCCGCCCGCACGTCCGCGACTACCACACCCATGCGCCCGCACGGCAGCGCGCCACGCTACGGGCCCCGAAACCCGCAGCAGCCACACCAGCACACGCTCGCACGCCCACGAGGCGGCAACGACCAGCACGGTCCACGCCAGCAGGTCAGCCGTCTCGATGAGCAGCTTCGCCTGATAGATGCGTTCGCCCACGGTGCCCGTCGCCATGCCGATGAGCTCCGCCGCCACGCCGGCCTTCCAGCTTATGCCAATCACGGCGCGGGAACACGAAAGCACAAACGGCAGGACCTCGCGCCAGGTGTGGGCGCAAAACAGACGCCAACCCCGCACGCCATGCAGACGAAACATCTGCTCCAGTGGCTTATCCGCTTGCGTCAAACCCTCAACCAGCGAAAAATACACGCCCGGCAGCGCCATCAAAAAGACCGCCGCAATGCTCACGCGCGCCGACCCCAACCAAATGAGCAGCAGGACCACCACGCAGGCAACCGGTGTCGCCTTAACAAACGAAAGCGCCGGCGCCACCAGGCGGGCAAACGTTCGCGACCGCACCGAGGCCCCCGCCAGCACACCGCCGCACACCGCGGCAAGCGCCAAACCGCCTAGAATCCGCGCACCCGAGCCCGCCAGAATCGCCCACGTGGCGGCATCGCACACCAGCCGTAGCAACGCCACCACAACAGCGCCCGGCCCCGGCAAAATCAACGGCTGCGCCACCAGCGCCGCCGCGAAGACCCACACGGCAAGCCAAAAGGCGGCAACGGCACCTGCTGCCGCCACCGCCTTCATACGCTCTGCCATTTGTCGAGCAAACGCACGCACGGGCTACTCCATGTAGTAGAAATCGTCAGCCGGGAGCTTTCCGCCCACGGCGCTCGCGTCCGCATCGGCCAGCACCTGCAGGTACCCACCGAGCGCCGCCTTCATATCCTTCCCCGTCTGGCACACGAGCATGCACCCGGGAATCGCCTTTTCGGCAATCGCGGCGTTATCGACGATACCCGCATCGACCACGGCCTGAGCCCAGTCCGCCGGCGCCGCGTTCACGGCCTCAACGCTCGCAACATGGCAGCTCAGGAATTCCGCCACGACCTCGGGATGCTCCTCGGCAAAGGCACGGCGCACCACGGTCACGCCCGTCAGCAGGCGCGAACCCGTGTCACCTGCCAGCTCATCCCACACATCGGTCAGACTTACCGGAGCCGACAGCCTGCCTTCGCTCTTTGCGATGGCAGCGGTCTTAAACGGCTCGGGCAGCACGCCCACGGCAGAAGGATCGGCAAGCAGGGCCGACAGCACCTCGGTGGGCTCGCTCTTAAACTCAAGCGCCACCTGGCCGGCCAGGCCCGCGCGCCCCAGCAGGTAGTTCATGACGTACTCCGGCGTGGTGCCCTTGCCCGTCATATAGACGGTATGGCCCGCCAAATCGCCAAACGAGGTCACACTCGCGTCGCCCGTCACAACGTTCAGCACGCCCAGCGTGTTGATGTCGATGACCTGCACCGCGCCCTCAGTCTTGTTATAGAGCACGCTCGCCACGTTGGCGGGCACCAGGGCAATGTCGATATCGCCCTGAATGACCTTGGGCACAATCTCATCGGCGGCAGTATTGATCGCAAAGTCGAACTCATTGTCCGTCTCGCCATCGACTGCCCGGTCCATAAACTGCACCAGACCAATCGAGGTCGGCCCCTTGAGCGAGGCGACGCGCACCTCGACCGGCTCTGCAGCAGCACCGGCGCCGTCCGTGGCAGCCGAGCCCGCGGCGGACCCGGCACCGGCAGCCCCGCCGCCACAGCCCGCGAGTGCGAGCGACAGCGCACCCGCGGCAAGCGCCGAGGCAAACCCCCGGCGCGACATCTCAAAATCAAACGCGCGCATCGCTAGCACGTCCCCTCGTTAGGCATCGTCCATGCGTGATGGTCGGTATGCAGCAGCTCCTCAGCCAGCGGCGAGAGCGGCTCGCCCAAGAACTCGCGGTAGCACGCCTGGACATCGGGATTCTCGTGCGAGAAACGAATGTCCGCAGCGGCATCCAGGCCCCAGAGCACCTGGCCACGCTCGGCTGCCAGCTCGCAGCCGTCGTGGATGGGCTGACCGCCGCCACCGACGCAGCCGCCCGGGCACGCCATAACCTCAACGAAGTCATAGCTCACGCGGCCGTCGCGAATCGCGTCGAGCAGACGGGCAGCGTTGCCCAGCCCGTGTGCCACGGCGACGCGCACCTTAGTGCCATCGATATCGGCGACGGCCTCCTTCCAGCCGTCCAGGCCGCGCACATCGGTAAAGAAGTCGGCGTCGGGGTTCTTGCCCGTCACCAGGTAATAGGCCGAGCGCACGGCGGCCTCCATCACGCCGCCCGTGGCGCCAAAGATCACACCCGCACCCGTGCCAAAGCCCAGCGGCGTATCGAGCGGCTCCTCAACTAGCGTATCCACGCTCACGTGGCTCGCGCGGACCATGCGCACCATCTCGCGCACCGTCAGCGCAACGTCCACATCGGGCGTGCCGCCCTCGCCCACCATGCTCGGCAGCGCGCACTCGGCCTTCTTGGCCGTGCACGGCATCACGGACACCACAAACAGGCGCTCGGGCTCCACGCCCAGCACCTTGGCGTAGTAGGTCTTGGCGATGGCGCCGAACATCTGCTGCGGCGACTTGGACGTGGACAGGCTGTCGACAAACTCGGGGTAACGCGCCTTCACAAAGCGTACCCAGCCCGGGCAGCAGCTCGTGAACATGGGCCAGCTGCGGCTGTCGCCCTCGCCCTTGGCGGCCTTACCCAGGCGCTCGAGCAGCTCGGAGCCCTCCTCCATAATGGTGAGATCGGCCGAGAAATCGGTGTCGAACACGTACTCAAAGCCCACGCGGCGCAGCGCACAGGCCAGGCGCTCGACGGTGGCCTCATCGCGCGGAATGCCGAGCTCCTCGCCCCAGGCGCTACGCACGGCCGGCGCAATCTGCACCAGCACGATCTTGTCGGGATCGGCGATGGCGTCAAACACGGTCTCGGTGTCGTCGCGCTCGCGCAGCGCGCCCGTCGGGCAATGCGTGATGCACTGGCCGCACGCGACGCAATCGGTCTTGCCGATCGGCACGCGCCCGCGGGTGCCCACGGCGGTATGCGTGGCGCGGTTGGTCAGGTCCCAAATCCCTAGGCCCTGTACGCTCTCGCACACCTTGATGCAGCGCATGCATTTAATGCACTTGTCGTTTTCGCGGATGATGGGGAAATCGAAATCCCAGCCCTCGCCCGCCAAATGCCTTTGATACGGCAGATAGAAAATGCCCAGGTCGTTGGCAATGGTCTGCAGGTTGCAGTTACCGCTGCGCACACAGCTCGTGCAGCGTGAATCGTGCTGCGAAAGCAGCAGCTGCACGTTGGTGCGGCGCGCCTCGCGGGCCTTGGGGCTGTTGGTGTGGACCACCATGCCATCGAGCACGTAGTTGTTGCAGGCGGCAACCAGCTGGTCGCAGCCCTCAACCTCGACCACGCACACGCGGCAGCCGCCGATCTCGTTCAGATCGCGCAGGTAGCACAGGGTGGGAATCTGGATGCCGACGGACTTGGCCGCGTCCAGGATCGTGGTGTGCTCGGGCACCACGACCTCGCAATTATCGATAGTGAGCTTGACCATATTGAGTGCTCCGCTTTCGGTGTTATCGCTGACAGTGGGGTTGTTGAGCTCTACCATTCCAGGTTCCTCCCTCCGCGGAACGCGCCAAAACCAAAGTGGTCGCAACGCAGGCAGCGGCTTGCCTCCTGGCGCGCCTCCTCCTCGGTAAGGCCCTGCTCGACCAGATTCCAATCGTGAATACGCTCGCCGGCCTCGCGCTCACCCAGCTCGCAGCGGCCGCACTCGTGCTTGCCCTTAAACTGAACGGTCGGCAGCTCCACGTCGAGCTTGATCTTGTGGTCGAAGCCCAGATAGCGGTCGATGTTTGCCGAAGCCACGCGGCCGGCGTTGATGGCACGGATGACGGTGGCGGGGCCGGTCTGGCAGTCGCCGCCGCTAAAGAGGCCATCGAAGTTGGGCACGGCACCGTCCGAGTCGGTGACCACGCAACCCCACTTGCAGGCGATGCCCATGTCCTCAAACGGCTTGGAATCGATGTCCTGGCCAATGGCGACAAACACGCGCTCGCAGGGGATGACGCGCTCGGGCGTAGCGGCGGCACGCGGAGCCGGACGACCGCGGCGGGGCTCGCCGATAATCTGCGGTTGCACGCGCAGGCCGCTCACGCGACCATCTTCGCCCGTCTCGATGGCGAGCGGCGCCGTGAGCTCCAGCACCTCACAGCCCTCGGCCTGGGCACCGGCAATCTCGGCGTCCTGGGCCGTCATATCGCAGATGCGACGGCGGTAGACGATGCTTACCTTTTCGGCACCGCAGCGCACGGCGGAGCGTGCCACGTCCATGGCAACGTTGCCGCCGCCGATGACACACACGCGCTGGCCGCTCAGGTCGGGTAGCTCGTCGTCACCGATGGCACGCAGCATCTTGACGGCCGACTCCACGCCGGGCGCCTCTTCGCCCGGAAGGCCGAGCTTCTTGTCGCTGTGGGCACCGATGGCCAGGTAGACGGCATCGAACTCGTCGCGCAGGCGAGCGAGCTCCTCGCCGTTCACGGAGTGATCGAGTTCCACATCGATGCCAGCGCTCAAGATCCAGTCGATCTCGGCCTGCAGGCGCTCGCGTGGCAGACGATAGCTGGGGATACCGTAGCGCAGCATGCCGCCCAAGTGGTGGCGCTGCTCAAAGATGGTCACCTTGTGGCCCATCACGGCCAGGTAGTAGGCGCAGGAAAGACCGGCCGGGCCGCCGCCGATCACGGCGACGCGCTTACCGGTGTTGTCCACTACATGCGGCTTGTGGTCGTTGAGGTCACTGTGCTCAACGGCAAAACGCTTAAGGGCGAGGATGTTCATGGGATCGTCGACCATGCCGCGACGGCAGTGCATCTCGCAGGGATGCTCGCACACCAGGCCGCAAACGAGCGGCAGCGGATTGTTCTTGCGGATGACCTTGACGGCATCGGCATAGCGGCCGGCCTCGACAAGCGAAATGTACCCGGGAATGTCGACGTGCGCCGGGCAGCCCGAGACGCACGGAACGCGGGCCTCGCGGTCAAAGCCACAGGAGTGCTCGCGAATGTGGTGCTCAAAATCGTCGTGGAAGCCACGAATGGCCGTGAGTGCCATGGCGCCAGCTTCGTAGCCGATGGCGCAGTCGCTCGAAAGGTAGATGGTGCGGGCCGTGCGCTCAATCAGGTTGAGCGTGGATTCATCGGCGCGGCCCTCGAGCACATCGGCGAGCAGGTCGCTCAGCGCGCTCAGGCCCACGCGGCAGGGCGTGCACTTGCCGCAGCTCTGGGTGGAGCACAGGTTGACGAGCGCTGCCGTAAACTCAACGGGACACGGGGCGAGCGAACTCACCGCCAGACGACGTCCGAGCGCATCGTGCAGGTCGTCCATGACGGCCTGAGCGTGGCTGCGTTCCATTACATGCAGTCGAGCCATAAGATCCCCTCTCACATGGCAGCCCGGAGGCGAGGCCGGGCGAAGTTGCTACACGCACAACACTGACCTAAAAAGTTGTTAGGTCTCCACGCAGTTCGGCAGGCGGTATGAAATGTCACTCTCAGCGGTGAAAACGAACATTACCGCAGATAAATGCCATATTTGATAAACGCGTTACCAAACGACAATGCCCCACCCACGCAGTCACGTGGACGGGGCATTGCTCCAGGTATGCGGTCAGCGACCCTGTTGCTTTTACTTAAGCTCGGGCCAGTAACCCTTGTTGGCCTCGATCATGTCGTCGAGAACCTCCTTGGCGACCTTCATCGACGGCACGGTCTTGTTGAGCGTAAAGGCCTTGAGCGCCTTCTCGTACGAACCCTCAATCGTAGCCTCGACCACGAGCTTCTCGGAGTTCAGCTGCTGCATCATGAGGCCCTGCTGGAACAGCGGAATGTTGTCGCGGCTGATGACCTCGGGGCCGTTCTTGCCAATGTAGGCAGGCAGCTCGACCATTGCGTCGTAGGGCATGTTGGGGATAGCGCCCTTGTTCTCGCAAATGACCAGGAAACGCTGCTTGGTGTCGTTCTTCAGAGCGATGGCCAGATCGGCGATCCAGTCACCGTGGCTGCCCGCATAGAACGTGCTCTCGTCGATCTCGCCCGTCTTCTCGTAGTGGTCGATGCCGTCGAAGAGGTTCTTCTCGCGCGTCTCCTCAACCTCGTTAGCACGGGTGCGCTCGGGGTTGGAATGCTCGACGAACTCCTTCTGCTGCAGGTAGTAGTTCAGATACGTGTTGGGCAGGTACTCCGGGAAGCACTCCATGATCTCGTACTCGCCCTTCCAGACGTAGTACCAGCTGCCCTTGGTGTGGCGGTTCTGCTCGGGGTGCTCGTCGGCGGTCTCCTCGGGCTTCTTTGCCATGAGCGAGCCCATGCCCTTGAGGTAGGAGTCGGGCAGCAGAATCTCATGCTCCTTGATGTACTCGCGCAGCTGCGGGAGCACCTCCTCGCCCTTGTGGCGGATCGAGGTGAACCAACCAAAGTGGTTGAGGCCAAAGTAATCGTACTCGACATCCTTCTTGTCGATATCGAGCGCGGCGCAAACCACGTCGATGATCGCAATCGGCATGTCGCAGATGTTGATGATACGAGCGTTGGGACGCAGCACACGGCAGCCCTCGGAGACGATGGCGGCAGGGTTGGAGTAGTTGAGAATCCAGTAGTCCTTCTTGGCGTACTTCTCAACGTCATCGATCAGCTCGACCATGGGGAAGATGGTGCGCATGCCATAGGCAAGGCCGCCGCAACCGCAAGTCTCCTGACCCACGCAGCCGTGACGCAGCGGAATCTTCTCGTCCTGCTCGCGCATGGCATAGCCGCCCACGCGCATCTGGGCAAACACGAAGCTCGCGTCGGTAAAAGCCGTCTCCTTGTCGGTGGTCACCGTGAGCTTGATGTCCAGGCCGAGGTCCTCGTGCAAAATCCAGTCCACGAGCACGCCGATCTTGCGCTGGCGCTCCTCGTTGATGTCGTACAGGCGAATCTCGTCAACGTCGAGCTCGTCCTTGCGCAGGGCGATGGACTTGACGATGCCGGGGGTAAAGGTGGATCCGCCACCACACAGAGTAATGATCATTGTTTACTGCTCCTTCTCAATTGCGTTTTCGACCTTGTCGCGCATCTCGGCGACCTTCATGCCAAAGATGATCTGGATATTGTTGCCGTTGCGGTTGATGCCGCTGTTGGGCACGTGGTTGATGAGGTTCTCATCGATGAGATCCGGGTTCTTAACGTTCACGCGGAGACGCGTAAAGCAGTTCTCGAGCTCCTCGATGTTGTCCTTGCCGCCAAGACCTGCGACCAGGTCGGCAATACCTGCATCGACGCCCTCTGCGGGAGCTGCGGCAACAGCGCCCTGCTTCACCGCGACAGATGCGGCGGCCTCGCCCTCGGCAACGGACTCGGCGAGCTCGGACTCCTCCTCGCGACCAGGCGTGTGGAGGTTGAGCTTCTTAATAAGGAAGGTGAAGAGGAAGAAGTACAGAGCGGCGTTAACGACTCCAAGCACCAGCATAACCGGCCAGTTGGTCTTGTCGACACCGAGGACCAGGTTGGAAACCACGATGTTGATGATGCCGCCTGCAGTCGAAGCGGGCACGGAGAGGACCTTGAGCAGAACCAGGAAGATGCCGGAAAGAACCGAGTGAACGACAAAGAGCACGGGAGCGGCAAAGACAAAGAGGAAGTCCATGGGCTCGGTCACGCAGGAGAGCACGGCGGTGATGATCAGCGGGATGATAACGGCCTTGGTCTTATCCTTGTTCCCCTTGTAGGCGGTGACGATAAAGGCGAGGCCGATGCCGATGTAGGGCCACAGATTGTTGAAGGTGTAGCTGTTGAAGTAGGTGCTATCGGAGAAGGGCTGGCCCGTCATTGCCATCTCGGCAACACGGATGGGATAGGCGCCGGCGATAACCTGACCACCCAGCGTCAGGGTGCCACCCACATCGG
>CAJMEW010000017.1:0-55876 GCA_905212545.1 uncultured Collinsella sp. | reverse complement strand
GGTGGCTGAGCCCGATGGAGTACCGCAGGAAGCTTGGATACGCCTAGGCGCGGTCCAAGAAATCGTCCGCACCCCCGCATCCGGAAGATCGACCAGAAACGAGGACCCGCCATGATGGCAGACCATAAATCGGTGACCCGTATGCTCAAGACAGCGCGCGGCCAGATCGACGGCATCCTGCGGATGGTCGATGAGGACCGCTACTGCGTCGATATTTCCACGCAGCTCATGGCCACGCAGGCGCTCATCGCGCGCATCAACGCCGATGTGTTGAAGGCGCACATCGAGGGCTGCGTCGCCTCGGCCATCGAATCGGGCGACGAGGAGCTCAAAGCCGCCAAGCTCGCCGAGATAGAGCGCGTCGTCGACAAGCTCGCCAAGTAATTGGTGCATTGGGGACAGGTACGTTTGCACCACCTTGGTGCAGATTAACCTGTCCCCAATGCACCAAAAGGGGTATAAAGGCGTGCAGCATATCGAATGAAAGGCAATTCGCATGAATGACTTTATGAAGGGTCGCAACGGCGCCGATGAGCTCACCATCGTGCTGGGCTTCATAGGAATTATTTTCGCGATGGTCGGATCGATGGCCCACCACCAGTGGCTCAGCTGGATCGCCATCGCCGTAATCGTACTCGGCGTGCTGCGTGGCCTGTCCAAAAACATCGACGCCCGCCGCAAGGAAAATGATGACTTCGTTGCCGCGACTGCCAACGTTCCCTGTCTGGGCAAGTTCGTCGCCAGCCTGGGCGGCGGGACCGCGGCTGCCAACGCCTCGCGTGCGGCCGGCACCAGCAAGGAAGACTTTGAGCGCGCCAAGCGAACGGCCAAGAAGATGTGGAAGGGTCGCAAGACCACGGCGTACCTCAAGTGCCCCAACTGCGGTCAGATGCTGTCCGTCCCCAAGGGCAAGGGCAAGATCCGCGTCACCTGCCCCAAGTGCCACGCCAAGATGGAAACCCGCTCCTAGCGCCCGCACATGGGACAAATGCATCAGAAGTGTTTGTCCTGCATCTTACATATTTGTCGATAAAAAAGCCGAGGCCTCATGTTGAGACCTCGGCTTTTTGCATGGGGCGACAGCATGCGACGGTGAAGCTGTCGTTTCCGTCACACCAGCGCTTACGCTACGCCATCGCGGGCAAGCTCCTCGGCCAGCGCCTCAGCGGGCATGGCCATAATCGCATCGAGCTCGGCATCCACCTCGGGAATGCGCTTCACCTTGAGCTTGCGTACCAGATCGCCACGGCACATTACGTGTACCGGCTCACGCAGGGCACACAGATCATCCAGAGGATTCTTACGCGTCACCAGGATATCGGCTGCCTTGCCACACTCGATTGTGCCGGTCTCACCACCCAGGCCCAGTAACTCGGCATTGACCTGCGTAGCCGTATGCAGTGCGAAGGCGTTGCTCACGCCCACGTACTTGGCAAAGTAAGCCACCTCGCGCCACATGTCGTACTGCGTCACGAACGGGCAGCTCGAGTCCGTGCCCAGGCCCACCTTAACGCCGGCTTCCAGCGCCGCGCGAGCGCTCTCGATAATGCCCGAGCACACGATGTCACCGTTCTTCTTTTGCGTGTCGGTCGAATGGGTCTTTTCCGGATCGAGCAGTACAAACGGCAGTGCGGGGCTGATTGTGCAGGTCACGCTCGGCGCGCGTCCCTCGAGCTGTGTTCCCGCGGCGCCGCGGTACAGCTCCAGGATCTCGGGGGTCATCGGAGCGCCGTGCTCGATTGTGTCGACGCCGGCCTGAAGCGCGGCCTTCACACCTTCGGTGCTCTCGACATGGGCCATGACCGGAAGGCCCATATCGTGCGCCGCCTTGCACGCCGCCGCGGCAACCTCCACCGGCATACGCAGCACGCCCGGCTCGCCCACCTCGGTCGCATCGAACACACCGCCCGTTACGAACAGCTTAATGACGTCGGCACCGCGCGCATACAGGTCGCGCACCTGTTCGGCTGCCTCGGCGGGACTGTTTGCCACCTGGGCGAACAAGCCCGCACCATGGCCGCCCGGCACCGTGACGCCCGTTCCCGGCGCCACCAGGCGAGGACCTTGATACTTGCCGGCGTCGATGGCATTACGAACGGCGATGTCGGCAAACAGTGGGTCGCCCGCGCCGCGCACCGTGGTCACGCCGCTTGCCAGTTGTTGTTGGGCGCTGCCCTTAAGAATATGGCGCACGATGGCGCGCCCCACGGGATTATCGAGCTTCTTCATCAGCGCGCCTGCATCGCCCGCCGAAACCGGCTTGCCCGAACCGCACAGATGCACATGCATATTGATGAGGCCTGGCATGAGATACGCACCTGCCAGGTCGATGACCTCGGCACCTGCAGGCGCCTGCGCCACAGCACTCGGCCCCATCCACGTGATGACACCGCGCTCAACGGCCACGGCCATGTCGGGCTGCGGCTCCATATGTTCCGAACCATCTAGGATGGTCGCATTGATAAACAACGTGGAACGATCGGCAGACGCCATATCGAGCTCCTCCCTCACGATTAACTTGAACATTTGTCCATTATCACCTAGTCCCGTTGGATTACTGCAGACGCATCGGTTAACGGAGGGAAGAGGGGATGTGGGGGACGGAATACGTTGCAGTCCCACCCTAGCGACAACAGGGAAATGTCTCGATCTGTAACAGGTACAGGGTTATTGAGCCCCTTGATGTTACAGATCGAGACATTCGGTCGACGTTTCACCGGCTTGTCTCGATCTGTAACAATTACGAGCTCAAATAACCTCTAAACGTTACAGATTGAGACAAAACCTCTCAGCGCCCATACCACTGACGTCTCCACTCCTCAGCCAAATCGGGCCGTCGCGGAATACCCGCCAGCCTCATCTTCTCAACCAGCTTCCCCGGATTCTTGAGCTCATCAAACGTAAACCGAAGCACCTTATGCCCGAGCATTGTCAGATGGGACTCCCGTTGACGCTCTGCCACGAACGGGTCGACCGACTCCCGACCCTCGCCGTTCTGCAAGGCATACTTCCCCTTTCCGTCGAGCTCGCCGATGACACATGTCTCGTCCTCGAGCCTCCAGAAATAATCGACGCGAAACACCTGGCTCGAATCGAGCGGATCGCGAAACTCCACCTGCAACTCCGGAACCGGAAAGCCGTATGCAATAAAGAACGCTCGAAACCGAGACTCGCCACCGTTTTCGGACATCCCGTCCGCATACGACGCAATCACCTGTGCCCTGCGATACCCTCGCCTGCCCTCGCAATCGGCGCGGAGGCGCTCGCACAAATCCCCACGTGAAACGCCTTTCGCCCGCAGTGCAGAATCGGCAATCGCCAACCCGTAGGAGAACGGCGCACGAAGCAAGCAATCCTCCACCGTGCGCCAAAATGACGTCACCTGCACGCCATCAACACGCTCGAGCGCGCCCGCCATCTGCGGACGCAACAACCTGCACCCGCTGTTCAACGTCATCGAACAGCCCGTCTTAACAAGAAAACGCGGCCCGAGCAGATCATTCGGCACCTCCAAACCCCACAAAAGCGCCGCGTCATAGCCCCAAAACGCCCAATCGGGATGAAATTCCGCAAGCCCTTTGATAGTCCTCAGCGCTCGCTCCGCCGGCGTCAATGCATCCCAATCATGCTGAAAACAGAACAGGTACGGCTCGGGCTCCGCGATATCGTCGGTTCCAACATGGCGTCGCAGCCACATGAGCTCGGTATTGTCATGCGTTGCGAGCAGCGCACCCTGCTTGGCCGTCTCCGTGAGACGCGCAAGCATCCTGTTCCGCGCCAGCGTGTTGCGAGTCGTATGCTTGTGTTTGAGAACGGTATTAGACACTTTCATCACCACCACGTCAGACAAATGGACCATCGTCACCGTTGCCTCCGCTGACAAATGTCTTGATCTGTAACAAGAAGACAGTCTTTGAGCCTCTAGTTGTTACAGAACAAGATCTTTCGGCACCGCGTCCAGCCTTTGTCTCGATCTGTAACAGGTAGAACGATTTTTGGTCCTTTCCCGTTACAGAACAAGATCTTTCGGCAGCCGCCAACCTTCCGTCTCAATCTGTAACAGTTACGGGCCCAAACAGCCGCCAAACGTTACAGATTGAGACAAAGTCAGGGCTGTAGGGCGGCACCAATCACATCCCCTACTCCCATTCTTGTTCGTAGATGTTGAGGGACTTTACGTAGCGCCCCTGGGCACCCATGATGTCGCGGACCAGGCGCAAAAAGAAGCTGATGCACGAGGTATCAAAGCCGTCCCGCAGGTCCTCCGGATGCACCGCGCCCGGCCCATCGATCGCCGTATCGCTCAGGCGCGCTATGTCGTAGAGGTAGAGCTGCCCCGCCGTCAGCCAGATATCGTCGACGCAGGCGAGGCGCACCGCAATCGCACCGTCGCTCCAATGCTCCTTTTGCACGATATGCGGGTCGTAGACATCAAAGCGACGGTCGGTGCGCGTATCCTTCAGCGCAACCATGCCGTTCGCAGGATCCTTGTCCAAAATGCCAAAGCGCGAGAAATACTGTGTGTCGCGCACCTGCTCGAGCCGCTTGAGCGAGGCAGGCGAAAGCGATGCCGGCGGCTCATCAACATACAGCTCGAGCAGCGTCTTGCCATGGCGATAGGGGCGCTCGAAGAGCAGCCAATCGGTAAATGCCATGTTGTAGGCCATGATTTCGTTTTGGGAAGGCTCGGTGCAATAGCCGAGCCACGGGTCGACAATGATCTCGAACTGCTCGCGCGCCGGCTCCAAAAACTGAAACTTCCGCAGCATCCAAAAATGGGCCATGTCGGCAATATCGTTGCCGACGGCTTCAGCCAGATGTGCTCGGTCCAAAACGTGATCAGTCACGGCATCCTCCTCAAACTGATAGACCTCAATTTGAGCTTACGAGGAGGGTGGTCGGCCACGACCAGCGCGGGCAAAATAGGCCTCCGGCTGCAAACCAGATGCTGACCAAACACTTGACGAAAAGCTTGATCGAAAATGCGCACCGCAACAAAACCGCAGGTAAACATAGACGGCAAACCCGCCCTTTTGAGCCAGATACCCACAGCCACCACAGAAACAACAGGTGACCACAGCCCAAGAAGTCGACAAATGAACACCCGTACGTCGACAAACGAGCAAATCGCTCGCAAAGAGTGTCCCCAACGACTAGACAAAAAAATGACTAGTCATTGGGGACGTTCTTAAATGACTACTTTACAGCTCCAGCGCATCGGCGACTTCGGCTGCGCAGGCCAGGGCATCGGCCATGGCGCTCACCACGAGCGAGCTGCCGTTGCGGGCATCACCCGCCACATACACCGGCGCGGCATCCGCGGCGACACCCTCTGTGCGAGCCGCGAGGTGCGAGCCCTCGGCGGCCATCACAGGCAGCGGACGACCAGCGGTGGCAACAGGCACGCTCACCGCATCGAACACACTGTGCTCCGGGCCCGTGAAGCCGCAGGCGATGAGCACCAGCTGCGCCGGTACCTCGTGCTCGGAGCCCGCGATGCGCTCGGGCTTTCCCGCCGACCAGTCCAGATCGACCACGCGCAGACCCGCAGCCGCACCCTTCTTGTCCAGCAGCACCTCGAGCGTATCCACGCCCCAGGCACGCATCTCGCCACCCATCGCAGCGATAGCCTCCTGCTGGCCGTAGTCGGTCTTCTTAACGTTGGGCCACTGCGGCCAGGGGTTGCTCGCCGCGCGCACATCAGGCGCCGCCGGCAAGAACTCAAACTGGCGCACGCTGCGCGCACCCTGACGTACCGCGGTGCCCACGCAGTCGTTACCGGTATCGCCGCCGCCAATGACCACGACGTCCAGGCCGCGTGCATCGATGACAGGCTCGCCGCCATCGAGCACCGAGACGGTCGAGGCCGTCAGGTAGTCCACGGCATACACCACGCCGGGCGCGTCAATATTCTCAGCAGCCAGTCCACGCGGGGCGCGAGCACCGGCAGCCACCACGACAGCGTCAAAGCCATTGAGCTTGGCCGCCACCGCAGGGTTCGTAACGTCAGCACCCAGCTCAAACACAATGCCCAGCTCGCGCATGAGTGCCACGCGACGCTCGACCACAGACTTCTCGAGCTTCATGTTGGGAATGCCGTACATGAGCAGGCCGCCCGGGCGGTCGTCACGCTCAAATACCGTCACACGGGCACCGCGACGTGCAAGCTCCCATGCAGCCACCAGGCCAGCCGGGCCAGAGCCAATCACAGCGACCGTGGGTGCATCCTCCCCTGCCGGCTCAAAGCGGCGCGGACCGCCATTTGCCCACTCATGGTCGCTGATCGCGCGCTCGTTGTCATGAATCGTCGTGGGCTGGCCATCGACCGAGCCCAGGTTGCATGCGGCCTCGCACAGCGCCGGGCACACGCGGCTCGTGAACTCGGGCATGGGCGAGGTGAGTGACAGGCGCTCGGCAGCCTCGTCCCAACGGCCGCGGTACACCAGCTCGTTCCACTCGGGAATCAGGTTGTGCAGCGGACAGCCGCTCGGACGTGCCTTGCCAAAGCTCGCGCCCATCTGACAAAACGCCACACCGCACATCATGCAGCGGCTCGCCTGGGCACGGCGCGCATCGTCGTCGAGCTCCACGTACAGCGGATCGAAATCGCGGCTGCGCTCCTCCACGGGGCGCAGCTCGTGGGTCACGCGATCGATATCAAGAAAAGCACCGGGCTTACCCATGGCACTTACGCCTCCTTCTTGGTCGAAGCAACAGAGCTGGCGGTGGCGGGCACAGCGCCAGCGACACCACCCGCCACATCAAAGCGAGCGACATCGGCGGCGTCGGCGCGACCGGTCACAATGTCAAACGCCAGCTCCTCGGCCTGCTCATGCGTCTTGCCGACGGCCTCGGCGGCGGCGACAATCGCCAGCACGCGCTCGTACTCGGTCGGAATGACCTTCACAAAGTGCTTGCTCATCGTCTCAAAGCTGTAGAGCAACTTAATGCCGCGCGGGCTCTGCGTCGCGTCCACGTGCTCCTGGACGAGCGCACGAATCTGCGCCAGCTCACCGGCCGTCGGGGCTTTAAGCTCAACGCTCTCGTGGTTCACACGGGCATCGAGCGTGCCGTACTGGTCAAAGACGTAAGCCACGCCGCCCGTCATGCCGGCGGCGAAGTTCTGCCCGACCTCGCCCAGGATGAGCGCCAGACCTCCCGTCATGTACTCGCAGCCATGGTTGCCGCAGCCCTCGACCACCACCGTGGCACCGGAGTTGCGTACGCCAAAGCGCTGGCCGGCCAGGCCGTTAATGAAGCCGCGGCCACTCGTAGCGCCAAAGAACGCAACGTTGCCCACGATGATGTTCTCGTCGAACTTGTAGGTCGCATACGGGTTGGGGCGCACCGACACCTCGCCGCCCGAAAGGCCCTTGCCAAAGTAGTCGTTGGCGTCGCCGCACACGTTGAGCGTAATGCCGCGCGGCAGGAAGGCGCCAAAGCTCTGACCGGCCGAACCATCGCAATCGATGGTGATGGAGCCGGCGGGCAGGCCCTCGGGATGCGCCTTGGTCACCGCGTTGCCCAAGATGGTGCCCACGCAACGGTTGACGTTGGCGATGTCGGCGCGGAAGCGAATCGGGCGCAGGTGCGCACGGGCATCGGCCGTATAGGGCACAAACAGCGTGGAGTCGAGCGTCTTGTCGAGCTCGCTGTCCGCAGCCATCTGGGGCAGGAAGTGACGGCCGTCGGCGCCCGGGATGTGGGCACCAAACTCACAGGTCGCGCTTGCCAGCACGGGCGACAGATCGAGCAGGTTGGCCTTGCGGTTGCCCGGGACCTCGATCTGGCGCAGGCACTCGGGATGGCCGACCATCTCGTCGACGGTGCGGAAGCCCAGGCTCGCCATGACCTCGCGCAGCTGCTCGGCAACAAAGAGCATAAAGTGCTCGACGTGCTCTGGCTTGCCGCGGAAGCCGCGACGCAGGCGGCAGTTTTGCGTAGCGATGCCGGCCGGGCAGGTATCCTGCTGGCAGTCGCGCTGCATGAGGCAGCCCATGGAGATGAGCGGCATGGTCGCAAAGCCAAACTCCTCGGCACCCAGCAGGCAGGCGACGGCGACATCGGTGCCGTCCATGAGCTTGCCGTCGGCTTCGAGTACCACGCGCGAGCGCAGGCCGTTTTGCAGCAGCGTCTGCTGGGCCTCGGCAAGACCGAGCTCCAGCGGCAGACCGGCGTGCCAGATCGAATCGCGCGCCGCGGCACCGGAGCCGCCGTTGTGGCCGCTGATCAAAATCTTGTCGGCGGCACCCTTGGCCACACCGGTGGCGATGGTGCCGACGCCGGCCTCGCTGACCAGCTTGACCGACACGCGTGCGCCAGGATTGGCGTTCTTAAGATCGAAGATAAGCTCTGCCAGGTCCTCAATGGAATAGATGTCGTGGTGCGGCGGAGGCGAAATCAGGCCGATACCGGGCGTGGACTGACGGACCTCGGCGATCCAGGGGTAGACCTTCTTGCCGGGCAGGTGGCCACCCTCGCCGGGCTTGGCGCCCTGGGCCATCTTGATCTGAATCTCGAAGGCGCTGCAAAGATAGCGGCTCGTCACGCCAAAGCGCGCGCTTGCCACCTGCTTGATCGCTGAGTTCTTGGAGTCACCGTTTGCCAGCGGCGTCTCGCGACGCGGGTCCTCGCCGCCCTCGCCGGAGTTGGAACGGCCGTGCAGGCGGTTCATGGCGATGGCCATGCACTCGTGTGCCTCTTTGCTGATGGAACCGTACGACATGGCGCCGGTGTTAAAGCGGCGGACGATGTTGAGCGCGGGCTCCACCTCGTCGAGCGAAACCGGCGTGCGGCCGCTGGCATTAAAGTCGAGCAGGTCGCGTAGGCGCACGGCACGGCCGGTGCGGTGCAGGCGGGCGCTGTACTTCTTAAAGGTGTCGTAGCTGTCCTCGCGGCAGGCGGTCTGCAGCAGGTAGACGGTCTGGGGGTCAATCAGGTGATCCTCGCCACCGAGCGGGCGCCACTTGGTCAGGCCCAGTGTGGGCAGCTGATCGGGAGCAGGGCTCTTAAGGATGACGAGCGCGGCGTCGTAGCGCTCATTTTGCTCGCGCTCGACGTCCTCGATACCCATACCGCCCACACGGCTCACCGTACCGGCAAAGTACGCGTTGACGAACTCCGGCGTAAAGCCCACGGCCTCGAAGATCTGCGCCGAATGGTAGCTCTGCACCGTGGAGATGCCCATCTTTGACATGATGGAGACAATGCCGGCAGTCGCAGCCTTATTGTAGTTGGCGATGCCCTGCTCGGCCGTCACGTCCAGGTCGCCGCGTGCCGCCAGATCGCGGATGCACGCATGTGCGTTGTACGGATAGATGCCGCTCGCGGAGTAGCCCACCAGTGCCGCAAAGTCGTGCGGGGACACGGCGTCGCCGCACTCCACCACGATATCGGCAAAGGTGCGCACGCCAGCGCGGATCAGATGGTTGTGCACGCAGCCCACGGCAAGCAGCGACGGCACGGGCACCTCGCCCGCTTCGGCGCGATCGCTCAACACCACGATGTTCACGCCGTCGCGGACCGCAGCCTCAACGTCCTCTGCGAGCTGCTTGAGTGCAGCCTGCAGCGCGCCCTCGCCGGCATCGCGGCGGTAGACGGCACGGAAGCGACGGGTCTTAAAGCCCACGCGGTCGATGGCGCAGATACGCTCGAACTCCTCCTCGTTGAGCAGCGGACGCTCCAGACGCACCAGCTGGCAGGCCGTGCGGGAGTCCTCGAGCAGGTTGCCGTGGTTGCCCAGGTAGAGCGTGGTCGAGGTGACCATATGCTCGCGCAGGGCGTCGATCGGCGGGTTCGTGACCTGAGCGAACAGCTGATAGAAGTAGTCGAAGAACGAGCGCGTCTTCTTGGACAGGCAGGCCAGCGGCGCATCGATACCCATCGAGGCGAGCGGCGCCTTGCCCTGCTGGGCCATGGGACGCACGACCTCGTCAACATCATCCCAGTGATACCCGAGCTTGGCCATGCGCACGGCGGCGGGCACCTCGGCATCCTCGGCGGGCGCGGGCGCGGCGGGCTTGTCGAGTGCGTCGACGGTCAGCGTCTCCTCGGCGATCCAGTCGCGATAGGGCTTTTCCTTGGCGTAACGGGCGCGCAGCTCGTCGTTGTAGATGACGCGGCCGCGGGCAAAGTCGACCTCGAGCATCTGGCCCGGTCCCAGACAGCCGCTCGTCAGGATGTTCTCGGGGCTCACCTCGATGGTGCCCACCTCGCTCGCCAGCATAAAGCGACCGTCGCGCGTCACGTAGTAGCGAGCCGGGCGCAGGCCGTTGCGGTCGAGGGCGGCACCCAGGGTACGGCCGTCGGTAAAGGCGATGGCCGCCGGACCGTCCCAGGGCTCCATGAGCATGGACTGGTAGGCATCGTAGGCGCGACGCTCCTCGCTCAGACTGTCGTTGTGGTCCCACGGCTCGGGCAGCAGCATGGATGCGGCACGCGTGAGCGGACGACCGTTCATGACCAAGAACTCGAGCACGTTGTCCAAAATCGCGGAGTCGGAGCCCTCGCGGTTGATGATGGGCATCACGCGCTCAAGATCGTGCTGCAGCACGGGGCTGTACAGGTTGGGTTCGCGGGCGCGAATCCAGTTGACGTTGCCCTTGAGGGTGTTGATCTCGCCGTTGTGGATGATAAAGCGGTTGGGGTGCGCGCGCTCCCAGCTGGGCGTGGTGTTGGTGGAGTAGCGCGAGTGGACGAGCGCCACGGCCGTCTTGACGGCGGCGTCGTTGAGATCGATGAAGAAGCGGCGCATCTGCGTGGCGACCAGCATGCCCTTGTACACGATGGTGCGCGAGCTCATAGAGCACACGTAGAAGATCTTGTCGCGCAGGGCAAACTCGGCGTCGGCCTTCTTCTCGATGGTGCGGCGGCACACGTACAGGCGACGCTCGAAGACGTCACCTGCCGGCGTGTCGTCCGGACGGCCCAGGAAGGCCTGCAGGATGGTGGGCATGCAGGCGCGGGCCGTCTCGCCCAGGTCGTGCGGATCGACCGGCACCTCGCGCCAAAAGAGCAGCGGCACGCCGGCTTCGGCGCAGCCCTCCTCAAACACGCGACGGGCATCCTCTACACCCTTGTCGTCCTGCGGGAAGAACAGCATGGCCACGCCATAGTCGCCCTCTGCCGGCAGAATCTGGCCGCACTTTTGAGCCTCTTTACGGAAAAAGTGGTGCGGAACCTGAAACAGGATACCAGCGCCGTCGCCGGTGTTCTTCTCGAGTCCCGTGCCGCCGCGGTGCTCCAAGTTGACCAGAATGGACAGCGCATCGTCCAAAATCTGGTGATGGCGCTCACCGTTGATATCGGCAAGTGCGCCGATGCCACATGCATCGTGGTCGAATTCGGGGCGATAAAGGCCCTGCTGCTGAGCGGAATCTGCCTGCATCGCGATCCTCCCCTAGATATTTAGACAGTCAATTGAATAGGCATACTAGGAGCATCGCCGGCCCGTTGTGTTTCCCACCCGTTTCGAAACAATCGCGTAACGCACGCCCTACGAGTGAGTGCCGCCGACCTCAAGGGCGACAACATAGGCCCCAAGTTCGGCCTGTAAGCTCACCGCTTCAAACATCTCAATCTGTAACAGTAAGACCCAATTTCGACGACTAACTGTTACAGATCAAGATGTTTTCGAGAGACGGTTCCGAATGTCTCAATCTGTAACACGAAGGGTCAGTTTTGGCGGTCAGCTGTTACAGATCGAGATTTTCCATAGGACCATTTCTTCCTGTCTTGATCTGTAACACCTAGACCCAATTTCCATCCCCAGTTGTTACAGATCAAGACATTTCGGCAACCCCCTTTCCCCACCCCATTCAAATACAACTATTTTGTTAGTCATAGTTAACTTTTGAGCCTAAAACGGGTATCCTTTGCGGCGTCAAACAAACGGCACACAGGAGCGCACCATGCTCAACCATCTCAAACAACATTTTGGCTCCCGACGCACCGGCGGTCACGGAGGACTCGACATCGCACGGCATATCGGCCCCGGATTGCTCGTGACCGTCGGCTTTATCGACCCGGGCAACTGGGCCTCCAATATGGCCGCGGGCTCGCAGTTTGGCTACGCGCTGCTGTGGATCGTCACGCTGTCCACGATTATGCTGATCGTCTTGCAGCACAACGCGGCGCACCTGGGCATCGCCACGGGCGCCTGCCTTGCCGAGGCCACGACCCGCTTTCTCCCCCGCTTCGTTGGGCGCACGGTGCTCGCCAGCGCCTACCTCGCGACCATCGCCACCGCCATGGCCGAAGTCCTGGGCGGTGCGATCGCGCTTCAAATGCTCTTTGGCCTGCCCGTACGCGCCGGCTGCGTCATCGTCGCGGCGGCATCGATTGCCATGCTCATGACAAGCTCCTACAAACGCGCCGAGCGATGGATCATCGCCTTCGTGGGCGTGGTAGGACTTTCGTTTTTGGCCGAGCTTGCACTAGTCAACGTCGACTGGCCGCAAGCCGCCACAAGCTGGATCACGCCCAGTATGCCCACTGGCTCTGCCGCGATTATCGTGAGTGTCCTGGGTGCGGTCGTTATGCCCCACAACCTCTTCCTGCACTCCGAGGTCATCCAATCCATGCACTTCGAAGGCCAAGGCGAGCAGGTTATCGAAGAACGTCTGCGCTACGAGCTCTTCGACACACTCTTTTCGATGGGCGTGGGCTGGGCAATCAACTCGGCCATGGTCATCCTGGCCGCAACGACCTTCTTTGCGCACGGCATTCTCGTAGACGACCTCGCCGTCGCAGCGGACACACTCTCCCCCATTCTGGGCCCGGCAAGCTCGACCATCTTTGCGGTGGCACTGCTGTTTGCGGGCATATCGAGTAGTGTGACGGCAGGCATGGCGGCAGGCACCATCACCGCGGGCATGTTCGACGAGGAATACGACATCCACGACCGACATTCCTCGATCGGGGTGGCGGCCTGTTTCGCCGGCGCAGTGGCGGCGTGTCTGGTCGTCCCAAATCCTTTTGAAGGTCTCATCTGGAGCCAGGCACTGCTGTCGCTTCAGCTGCCGATTACGGTCTTTGTGCTCATACGGCTCACCAGTTCACGCCGCGTCATGGGCAAATACGCCAACTCGCGCCCGCTCAACACGCTGCTCGTAGGAATCGGCGTCATCGTAACGGTTCTCGACATCGTGCTGCTAACGGGGATGTAATTGGGATGGCGTGACTGTCCAGATATAACGTCTTAATCTGTAACACGTGAGACCGTTTTAAACCGTCAGATAAATCAAAAGGGTCCCGGCCGAGAATTCGACCGGGACCCTTGGACAGAGCTATGTTCGGCTTTCGCCGTGTGCCTGCGAGTTACTCCTCGACGAGCTCAAACTGATCGGGACCGACGCCGCACACCGGGCACACGTAGTCCTCGGGCAGCTCGGGCGTGTCGACCTCAACCTCGTAACCGCAAACGGTGCACACAAACTTATACGTCTTCTTCTCCTCAGCCATGATGTTCTCCTCTCGAACGTGACTGCTGGTGTACTTACTTATTAGTATATATTCTCAATAATATAATGCAAGTATTTTTAGAACATTTCTAGCCTTGATACGACGAGGCTTTGGGCGGCGTCTTGCCCTTTAGCACCTTGTGATAGTAGTCGTACGTCAGCGGCGTCTCGTCGCTCAGGCGCTCGGCATCCTCGACCTCGCCAATAAACAGCAGATGCGTGCCCACATCCACAGTGTCGATCAAACGGCAGCTAAACAGGGCCGCCGCGTGCTCGGGCACATAGGGCATGCCCAGAGCCGTCTCGCGGGTCTCGTATTTGGCAAACTTGTCATAATCGCTGCTGGTGCGGAACCCAAAGTTACCGATGTAGAGCATGTCGGCGGTCTGATCGATCACGGTCAGCGCGAACGCTTTGGCCGATGCGATGACGCCCGAGGTGACATTGTCCTTGTTCACGGCAACCGAAATACGCGGCGGCATGGACGTCACCTGCACCGCCGTGTTGATGACGCAGCCGGCGCGCAGCCCGTCTGCCGCGGCGCTCACCACGTACAGGCCACTCGGCATGGTAAAGAACGCAGTTTTGTCCATAACGATCACTCCCCTAGCTCGGGTTGGAACCTCATGAATGTATGTACCCACAAAAAAGGCGGCACCCATAACGGACGCCGCCTTTGAGACATATGTGTCAGAACAGTAAGAAAGATAAGACGCCCGCAGTTGCGGTGAAATAGGGACTGAATAGCCCCTCAAACAGGCAAAACAGTCCGTATCTCACCGCAACTTATATAGAGCGCCTACCGGTTACGTTCCTTGAGGGCGCGGTCGATCTCGCGTTGGACATCACGCTTGGCCATGTCCTCGCGCTTGTCGTAGAGCTTCTTGCCGCGACCCAGACCCAGCAGCAGCTTTACGCGGCCGTCGGTATTAAAGTAGAGCTCCAACGGAACCAGCGCATAACCACGGTTGCGAAGTTTGCCGCCAAGAAAGTCGATCTCCTTGCGGTGCAGCAGCAGACGACGCCGACGGTCGGGATCGCGATTCCACACGCCACCATGGCTATAAGGGTGGATATGCAGTCCGACGAGCCAGCACTCGCCGCCACGAATCAGCGCAAAAGTGTCAGTGATCTGACAGGCGCGCTCGCGAATCGACTTGACCTCGGTGCCGCTCAGCTCAATACCGCACTCAAACGTCTCATCGATAAAGTACTCGTGATGTGCCGAGCGATTCTTGGAAATGAGTTTGCGCTCGCGCTTACTGGGCATCGCCGGCCTCCTTGGCGCCATCGGAACCTTTGCCCGTAGCTTCGCGCTTTGCCTTGCGCTCGGCATTGAGCTCGGCATCGCTCTCGCGCACCAGTTTAATAATCGCCGCGCAGGCCTCCTCGCCCACCAAGTCGCGAGCACGCACCGTCAGGCGCGTCGCCTCCTGCTTGTCGCCGTCGCTTGCAGCATCGGTCGCGCACATAATCAGGCAGATGGCAATCTCGGCCGAAGGCGAGGTCGGAACGCCTTGCAGGGCCAGTTCACCCATCACGTGCTCGTCGCTCTCATCGGCGGCATCCGGATAGGTGGTATGGATCTTGTTGAGCAGGCGCGTCGTATGCGCATCGTTGGGCGCCAGGCGCAGCGCCAGACGCGCGCAGCCCACGGCAGCCGAAACGTTCTCGGTCTCGGGCTCCAAGAAGTACTGACCTAGATTGGCGTAAGCGCGGGCGGCGCACTTGCCATCGCTCGCGCGCTCTAGCACCGAAAACGAAAGCGAAGCCCACTCCTGCTTGTCCTCGAGAGCGCGGAACAGCTCGGCCAAATCCAAGCGATAGTTGCAGTTCATGGGGTCCCAACGCACAGCCTGCATCAGGGCATTACGAGCGCTCACATAATCCTGCTGGCGAATGTAGGCAAACGCCATGTCAGAGTACAGGCGGTCAAACGGCACCTCGACCTGCACGAGCTCGCGCGGATCCTTCTCCACGCGGCGATAGGCCAAGCGCTCAAACTTGCTATCGAAGCTAAAGTATTGGCGCTTCTCCTCCGTCTTGCACTCAGCGTCGATATACTCCTCGGCGAGCTCCACCAGACGCTCCAGCAGCGGCGTCGCCGTAGCCAGGTCGCCCTGCGCCAGATAGTTCTCGGCATACGTGATGTCTTGCAAGCTGATGGGCAGATCCATGGCTACTCCTCGATCTGAGCGAAACACGGCAGGCGCCGTATATACGGTCAATACACAAAACCCGGGTCTCTTACGAGGCCCGGGCGTTCAATTTTGGTAGCCCGTACCAGATTCGAACTGGTGATCTCCGCCTTGAGAGGGCGGCGTCCTAAACCGCTAGACGAACGGGCCATATGTAGCAAATGCAATGGCTGGGATGGAGGGAGTCGAACCCCCATTGACGGAACCAGAATCCGCTGTCCTGCCATTAGACGACATCCCAATGACTGCATCGCTGCGCTCGGCTGTGCCTTTGCGCAAGAAAGAAATATACGGGAAGTCTCGCCGTGACGCAAGCCCCAATTTTGACTTTTTTGAAATTCAGTCAAATACGGCCAACACGTGAAGGACCTGTGAAGCACCAGCGACACCTACGGCGTCAAAGCCCGTAAAACATCCCACATCTACCGCTGGTAGATTACAACAATGCAGCACTCACGGCTGATGGCACAATCGAACCGTCATCATTGCACGGATATCGAGGCACCATGGACGAAGAGCTTGATTACCTATGGGAGACCCTGGGCCTCGAGATCACTGCTGACCTTTGGCCCGAACGGGACAAAATCCATCCCACACTGCGCCCCGCCATCACGGTGATGCAGGCAAAATACCGCCGTGCATCCTTTTTGATCATGCGAGTGTCATGGCACGCGGGACTCCCCGACCTTAAGCGAATCCAGGCAAGCCTCGTCGAGCTGTCCGGTATGCCGACCGTCATATCCGAGGCGCACCTGGAGCAGCGCCAGCGCGAGCGGCTGCAACAGCAGCGGATTCCCTTTATCTGCCCCGGCGTTCAGGCATATCTGCCCTTTATGGACGAGGAGTACTGGAGCGGCAAGCCCAACAAGCACGTAAAGGTCTACGATCCGCACGAATGGGCACAGCTCGAGGATTGAGCCGAGCGAGCCCGCCGATGGAAAACACGTCCCACTCTGAGCACTCAAAACGGGTCGCACTTTCCGCAGCCGCTACAGCAACGCCTCGGCCCAAGCCGCTTCCCTAAAGCCGGGAATCGCAAAGTCGTCGCCCACCAGCAGCGGACGCTTGACCAGCATGCCGTCGGTCGCCAGCAGCTCGTAGCACTCCCGATCAGTCATGCCCGCATCCAGACGCGCCTTCAGGCCCAGCTCTCGATATTTCATGCCCGACGAATTAAAGAAGCGCCGCACCGGCAGCCCCGAACGAGCAATCCAGGTCGCAAGCTCATCAGCCGTGGGATTGTCCAAAACGATATCGCGGTCGATATACTCTACCCCGTGTTCGTCCAGCCATGCCTTGGCCTTCTTACAGGTCGAGCATTTGGGATATTCAACAAACAATACCGCCATGGGATTTCCTTTCTTAGAGAAAACAGGTGTCTGGAAAACTGCACATCGACGACCACTCGCGATTGCAGCCGTTATTGTAGTCAATGTCGAAGCATAGGCAGTCGCGATGTCTCGTCTTAAGGCTAGCGCCTCGCATGGGCGCCGATCGGCCGAGTCGCATGGCGCACCAACGCCGCTGCCAGCAATACCAACAGCATGGCGGTGACATAGCCCGCAGCATCGAATCCTAAATCGATAACGTCAAAATGCCTGCCGGGAACAAAGATCTTATGTACCTGATCGCCAACGGAGCAGGCGGCGCAAAAGAGCAATACGGGCACGCAACGGGAGCATACGCTCCACGGACGCTTGGAAAAGCAAACCACGACCACCGAGGCGAACAATCCGACGAAGAAAAACTCTACGGTATGGGCAACGCGACGGACGTTTGTGCCCGCCCATATGCGAATGGAAGCAAGTCGGCCAGACCGGACATTCGAGGCAGCCGAATCGGTGCCCCCGGTCATTCCGTTCTCCGTCTGGGCTTCATCCGTGGCATCGACGGCCTGAACGCCCGTAGCCTGACCCTCCACCACACGCGCGGTGGACTCGCTCAGCAACGACGTCTCCACCGCATTTTGCTCCGTCAGCACCCAGATGCCCGCCAGCGTTACAGCGAACAGAACGATCGCGGTCCATCCGATTATTTGTTTTACGCGCGCCAAGGGCCAACCTCCTTATTTTGAATATCAGCGAGTGTAGCCCCAAATGACATCGTCACCGTATCAAAATTTGAATCGCAACAGGAAGCGACAAAGCGACGCAAACCCCTACCCCGCCTCGCGCATCCAGCGATCAAACGTCCCCACGCACACGCCCAGGCACTTTGCTGCTTGGCTGCGGGTAATATCGCCTGCCTCATAGCTATCGCGCACCAGCTCAAACTGAGGAGGGCACGGCTTGCGAGGTCGACCGAAACGGACCCCTCGCGCCCGCGCCGCCGCAATTCCCTCCGCCTGGCGCCGATAGATATTCTCGCGCTCCACCTGCGCCACGTAGCTCAGCAGTTGCAGCACAATATCGGCAATCAGGGTGTTGGTCACATCCGGCGCGCCGCTGGCCCTGAAGCGCGTGTCAAGCAATGGCATGTCCAACACCACAATGGCAACCCCGAGCTCCTTGGTAATGCGTCGCCATTCCTCAAGAATCTCGGAGTAATTACGACCAAGTCGGTCGATAGAAAGCACCACCAGCACGTCCCCGTCTCCCAGGACGTGTAGCAGCTCGCGATAATGCGGTCGATCGAAGTCCTTGCCGCTCGCATGGTCGGCATAAATATTCGCCGAGCCCACGCCATAGGCGCCCAGCGCATCCAGCTGCCGATTAAGATTTTGATCGCGCGAACTCACCCGCGCATAACCGTACACCGTCGCCATCTCATCCCCGCTTTCTTGTAAACCTGCCAAAAAGGGACAGGTTTATTTTGGTAGGTTTTACCTCCCAAATAGCAGGCAAGCGGGCAGCCAGGCAGACGGCAAGGTAGCCACGATTCAAATGCGAAGGGCGGTCCCGAAAGGCCGCCCTCCGCTCCCCCACCATGAGTCGGGATTTGGCTAATGGATAAGCTTAAAGTCCAAGTGCCCACGCGTGGTATTGACGCGCGAGACCTCGATGATCACGCGCTGCCCCAGCTCGTAACGAGTCCCCGTGTCGGCGCCCGTCAGCGTAAGCGCGTCCTCGTCGAACTCGAACCACTCGTTGCCCAGGCTCTTAATTGAAACCAGGCCCTCGACCTGTGTTAGGTCCAAGCGCACAAAGAGGCCCATGCTGCTAACCCACGAGACGGTTCCGGCATAGCGCTCGCCCAGACGGTCCTCATAGTACTGGGCAATCTTGATCTTTTGCGTCGCATGGCTGGCGGCATCTGCCGCGCGCTCGGCATCGCTACATGCGCGGCAGATCTGCGGCAGAATGCGCGGCAGCGACTCGCGCCCCTTGCCGATCAGCCACGGCGTACGGACCAAGGCGTCCTTGCCGCCGAGCTGCTCATAGGCCAACTGCAGTTTGAGCACGCGGTGCACCGCCAGATCGGGGTAGCGACGGATGGGACTCGTAAAGTGACAGTAGCACGGCGCGGCGAGCGCAAAGTGGCCCTCGTTGCGCGGCTTGTACAGCGCGCGCTGCATGCTGCGCAGAAGCAGCGCGTTAACGAGCGGTGCGTTGGCCGTACCGGCGGCAGCATCAACTGCAGCCTGCAGCTCATCGGGGCTCCCCAGGGCAATACCGGCAGCACGGCGATCGTCGATGATGCCTAGCTGCGCCAGCGCAACGGCAGCACCGTGCAGGCTATCGGGGCTCGGATCCTCATGCACGCGATAGCAGGCCTCGATATCGCGGTCTGCCAGCCACTCTGCAACGCACTCGTTGGCGAGCAGCATGGCTTCCTCGATAAGCGACGTGGCACACGAACGCTCACGCGCCACAATCTGCACGGGCACTCCGTCCTCATCCAATAGAGCGCGAATCTCGGCTGTGTCAAAATCGACTGAGCCGCGGGCGCGACGAATACGACGGCGAAGTTCGGCGAGTTCGTTAGCGGCGACGAGGAAATCGCCGAGGTCGATGTTGTAGCCGCGGGCGGCCTCCTCGCACGCAAGACCGCGCTCAAGCGCTTCCTCGCGCGAGGTCTCGGCAGCCGCAACATCCTCGGCTGCACCCTCCAGCACCGAATACTCAACCGCGCCGGCACGCACCAGCAGTGCCTCGGCGCCGTCATAGTCCATACGCACACGCGAGCGAATCACGCTGGGGTACGGATCGTAATGCCGCACGCGACCCTGCGCATCGAGCTCGATATCGACGGTAAACGCAAGACGGTCCTCATCAGGGCGAAGCGAGCACAGGTCATTAGACAGGCGTTCGGGCAGCATGGGAAGCACGCGATCGGCCAGATACACCGATGTCGTACGATGGCGAGCCTCAAGATCGATATGTCCGTCCCAAGTCACATAGTGTGAAACGTCGGCGATATGCACACCCAGCTTGTAGCCACCCTCGGGCGTGCGCTCCAACGAAACGGCATCGTCAAAGTCGCGCGCGTCGACTGGGTCGATCGTGATGACAAAGCGGTCGCGCAAATCGCGGCGGAGCGGGTCCTTAAGCGCCGCGGACACATCGAGCGAAAGCCCCTCGGCCTCGTCCAGCGCGGCCTCGGGATAGCTATCGGTATAGCCGTAACGCGCCATCACATATTGAACGCCCAAATCGGGCGCGTCATCTCCGCCAATGCGGCGCTCGATCGTCACGGTTCCCGATTCCAGGCGCGTCGGGTAGGTCAAAATGCGCGCGACAACGGCATCACCCGGGTGGACGCCCAGACGATCCGCCGAGGTATCCTCGGGCAGAATGAAGAAGTCGGCCTTCAGGCGCGAATCGAGCGGCTCAATCACACCGAGCGGACCGGCGGTCTGGTACGTGCCCACCACGCTTATGGCTGCGCGCTCAACCACGCCCTCGATCACGGCGCGCCGCTCACCGTGCGGGCTGTTCTTAATGCTCACGGCAACGGTATCGCCGTCCATGACCTCACGCTTGCCGCGACCCATGACCTTGTAGTCGCCGCTCTCGGTTATGACATAGGCGCTGTGCTCATGGAGCTGCACGCGCCCGGTCAGGCTCGGACGGCGTTCGCTGCGCACCGGCCCGCGCTTATTGCGAGCTCCACGCTTATGCTTGTTATTGCGCCCCATGGCGCCTCCTAACTATCGATTGCGAACTCCAAAGAGTCTACCCAAATGATTCGCTTTCCTGCCGTCCCCTAGGGATCAAAAAAACGGGCCGCCCCATAAGAGACGACCCGTTGGAAGGGATGAATTCCAGGCATGCCTACACGCGCAGGTAGCGGCGCATGGCGATGGCAGAACCAAAGAGACCGATAATCACGCCGACCAGAATCAGCGCAGCATAGGTCACCAGGTAGTACTGCATCGGCAGGGCAAACGACATCCAGCCGATGCTCTCCTGCAGACGCGGAATCATCAGGTTGCGCAGCAGCTCCAGAACGCCGATGGAAAGCAGCGAGCCCAAAATGGCCTGCAGTACGCCCTCGGTGATAAACGGGCCGCGAATGAAACCGTTGCTGGCGCCGACCAGACGCATAATCGCAATCTCACGACGACGCGCCGTGATGGACAGGCGAATCGTGTTGTTGATGAAGATGAATGCGATAAAGGTCAGAAGGCCAACGAGCACCACGGCGGCGATGCGGATGTAGTTGGTCACCTGGAACAGGCGGCTCACTTCCTCCTGGCCGTACAGCACGCTCGCGTTGACGTCGCCGTCATCCGCGATCTTCTGGAAATCGGCATCCTTCTTGAGCTTCTTGGCCGTGCTCTCGACCTTGGACGGATCGTCCATCTCAATAGCGAAGGAAGCCGGCAGCGGGTTCTGGCCGTCGAGCGCGCTCATGGTGGCGTCGGCGTTGCCCGACATCTTGCTCGTATACTCGGCCAGCGCGTCGTCCTTGTCCTTATAGGTCACGGACTTGACGTTATTCCACGTCTTAAGTTCGGCCTCAAAAGCCTGAACATCGGCCTGATCAGCGTCATCACTAATGAACGCGTTGATGACAACCTGATCCTCGACGGTGCCGATCACGGAGTTCAGCATCGCGGAGCCCATGATGAACAGGCCGATGATAAACAGCGAAAGGAAGATCGTGATGACGGCGCCGAGCGAGGTAGTCCAGTTACGGAAGAAGTGGCTGATTGCCTCTTTGAAGGAGTAGCCCACGTTAGTTGGTGCCATAGTTGCCGTAACCTCCCCTCTCCTGGTCGCGGATAACGTGGCCGCCCTCGAGGGCGATCACGCGACGGTGCATGCTATCGACCATCTCGCGGTCGTGCGTGGCGACGATCACGGTGGTGCCAGTGCGGTTAATACGCTCGAGCAGCTTCATGATGCCCAGCGAGATCGCCGGGTCGAGGTTACCCGTGGGCTCGTCGCAGATCAGCAGCGGCGGACGGTTGACCATAGCGCGGGCGACGGCAACGCGCTGCTGCTCGCCACCGGATAGCTGGTCGGGCAGCGAGTCCATCTGATCGGCCAGACCGACCAGACGCAGTACCTCGGGCACCTGGCTGCGAATGACGCCCTTGGGCTTGCCGATGCACTGAAGGGCAAACGCCACGTTTTCGTAGGCGGTCTTTTGCGGCAGAAGCTTAAAGTCCTGGAACACGGCGCCAATCTGGCGGCGCAGGAACGGAACCTTGCGGTTCTTGATCTTCATGAGGTCCTGACCGGCAACCAGGATGCGGCCGCTCGTCGGCTTGACGTCGCGGTTGAGCGTCGACAGCAGCGTGGTCTTACCCGAACCGGAGTGACCGACCAGGAAGACGAACTCGCCCGGATAGATCTCGATGTTGATGTCGTCGAGTGCAGGCTTGTTGGGCTGTGCCGGATAGATCTTGGTGACATGCTCCATAAGGATAACGGGCTCGACACCGGCCTGCTTGGCCATCTTCTTGCGGCTGGCCTGCGGATCGATGGGCGCAAACACCGACGTAAAGTCGGGGTTGTTGAGCGCGTTATCGAGGCTTGCGACCTCGGCGGCCTGATCGCTCTCGACCACCGGGGCAGCAGGCTGAGTGGGGTCGGGAATAGCGGCAAAGAGACCGGACTGCGCAGGCTGAGGAGCCGGCGTCGCAGGGGCCAAGGGGTCGGGAATGCCGGCCATGGTAGGCTGCGGCGTGGCGGCGCCAGCCTGAGGCTGCTCCACGCGAGCAGTCACGGCCTGAACGGGCTCAAAACCCGCCGTGCCAGAAAGCGCGACATCGCTGGTTGGATTGTAGGCAAAGGGATCGGATGCCGGCTGTGCCTGATCTGCCGGCTGAACGGGGGCCTGGGCAACAGGCTGGCCCTCTGAATCCGGAGTGGCGAAACGACTGCCCTGGACGCCTGTCTGCGTCTTGGGGGCATCATCGCCCGCACCGGAGGTACGGAAGTGGTTACCCACTGGTGCTCCTTATCGTCGTGCGTTTAAACTACATGAGCGCTTTATATTTTAGCAGCATTAGCTTTGCTGCACATAAGAAGCATGGCGTGCTTAGGGATCCCGTCGGCCGGGCACAGGGTTACTCTCCAAATCGTCCTCGGACATGTCGGAGCCCCCGCTGCGCACTTCGCGCGGCGGGGGCTCCTCCGTCCTGCGGAAAGATTTGGAGAGTAACCCTGTGCCCGGCCTGCGGTAACTAAGGGGTCGCTGCGTTTTATTTGGGTGCAGCAGCGCTATGCTTGGGGGCTGAATTGCACTTGGCTGGGATGGGCCCGTTTCCCGGAGGAAGCCCTTGCTTGGTGCGGGCCTGTCTTGTTTGTTGCCGAAAAAACAGGGGCGCCCTCTTTGGGGACGCCCCTGTTCTGGCTTGTATGTGGTTGTTGAGGCGATACTTTGCCTCGTCTTGTCCTAGGCCAAGAACTCCTTGGTGGTCGCCACGATGTTGGCCGCGTCCAAGCCGTACTTGTGCAGGAGCTCGGCGCCCGGGCCAGACTCACCGAAGGTGTCGTTGACGCCGATCTTCTTGAGCGGCGTCGGGCACTGCTCGCACAGGACGTCGGCAACGGCGCTGCCCAGGCCACCGATCACGGAGTGCTCCTCGACGGTCACGACGTGGCCGGTCTTGGTGGCGCTCTTGACGATCAGGTCGGCGTCGATGGGCTTGATGGTGTGCATGTTGATGACCTCGGCATCGATGCCCTCGGCAGCAAGCTGCTCAGCGGCCTCGAGCGCCTCGCCGACCATCAGGCCGCAGGCGATGATGGTGACGTCGGTGCCCTCGCGCATGACGATGCCCTTGCCCACCTCGAACTTGTAGGTCTCGGGGTCGTTGATAACCGGCGAGGCCAGACGGGCGAAGCGCATGTACACCGGGCCGTCGCACTCGTAGGCGGCGCGCGTCACGGCACGGGCCTCGATGTCGTCGGCGGGAACGATCACGGTCATGCCGGGAATGACACGCATCAGGGCGATATCCTCGCAGCACTGGTGCGTGGCGCCATCCTCGCCCACCGAGATACCGGCGTGCGTGGCACCGATCTTAACGTTAAGGTGCGGATAGCCGATGGAGTTGCGGACCTGCTCAAAGGCGCGGCCGGCGGCAAACATGGCAAAGCTGCTCGCGAAGGCGACACGGCCGGTGGTTGCGATACCGGCGGCAACACCCATCAGGTTGCTCTCGGCGATGCCCACATCGAAGAAGCGGTCGGGGCAGGCGGCCTTAAACTTGCCGGTCTGCGTGGCGGCGGCCAGGTCGGCGTCGAGGACCACAAAGTCATCGTGCTCGTTGGCGAGCTCGACGAGGGCCTCGCCGTAGCTTACGCGCGTGGCGATTTTCTTGACGTCTGCCATCCTAGAGCTCCTCTCCGGCGGCCGTGAGCTCTGCCATGGCCTGCTCAAACTGTTCATCGTTGGGGGCCTTACCGTGCCAACCCACCTGGTTCTCCATAAAGGAGACGCCCTTGCCCTTCGTGGTCTCGGCGATAATGGCGGTCGGCTGACCCTTGGTGGCGCGGGCCTCGGCAAAGGCGGCGCGGATCTGGTCGAAGTCGTTGCCGTCGGCGAGCTCCACCACATGGAACTTGAAGGCGCGGAACTTGTCGGCGAGCGGCATGGGGTCGTTGACTTCCTCGACGGGACCGTCGATCTGCAGGCCGTTGTGGTCGACGATCACGCAGAGGTTATCGAGCTGCTGGTTGCCGGCAAACATGGCGGCCTCCCAAACCTGACCCTCCTCGCTCTCGCCATCGCCCAGCAGGGCGTACGTGCGGTAAGTATCGCCCCAGTGCTTGGCGGCAACCGCCATGCCCACGGCGGCGGAGATGCCCTGGCCCAGCGAGCCGGTGGACATATCGACGCCCGGTGTGTCGTTCATGTTGGGATGACCCTGCAGGTGGCTGCCGATGTGACGCAGCGTCTCGAGGTCCTCCTTGGGGAAGAATCCGCGCTCGGCGAGCACGGCGTACAGGCCCGGAGCGCAATGGCCCTTGGAGAGCACAAAGCGATCGCGGTCGGCCTTGCGGGGATCGGCCGGGTCGACGTTCATTTCCTCAAAGTACAGATAGGTCATGATGTCGGCAGCGCCGAGCGAACCGCCCGGATGGCCGGACTTGGCAGCGTGCACGCCGGTGACGATGCCCTTCCTTACCTCGTTGGCAACCTTTTTGAGCTCTTCGTCGCTCATTGTGCCTTCCTTTCATCCTCATTAGACAAAATGCGCACGGCACCGAAGGTAATCCCAACACAGCCGCAATGCACGTACGTCATTCATTATGCTGGAAACTGATGGCTTTACCAGAGTTTTTATCATTATTTGAACAATTTAGCAGGCAGAACCGCTGATGAAACGGTTTATCAATGTGAACGTCTTTTGGATGGAACGCGGTCGCCCTACGCGCTAATGTCCTTGAATCCCTCGCCGAAGGCTTCCGTAACGTCAGCGACCGTCACAATGGCGTGAGGATCGCGCTCGCGCACGATCGTCTTGAGGGTATTGAGCTCTCGACGGCTCACGATGACCATAATCACCGGCTTCTCGGCACCCGAATACATGCCAGTCGCCTTAAACTTGGTACAACCACGACCCAGACCATACATGATATCGGCAGCGATATCAGGGAACTTGTCCGAGATGATGAGTACCATACGGCGTTTGTTGCCACCATCGACCACGGCATCGATCACGTAGCCGCTAATGACCATCGAAAGGCCTGCATACAGTGCGTTTTCGATTGAAAAGACCGGAGCCGACAGCGCGCATACGGCAACATCGATCGCCATGACGGTCGAGCCCACCGGCAGCGAGGTGTTACGCGAGATGATTTGGCCAATCGTGTCCGAGCCGCCGGTGTTGGCGCCGGCGCGCAACACCATGCCGTAACCGATGCCCGTAATAATGCCGCCCCACATGGCAGGGAGCATCAGGTCCGCATCCGCCAGAGGTGCTACAAACGGGGCGAACAGATCGGTAAAGAAGCCCAGCAGCACAAAGCCCGTCGCGGTCTGCACCACGTAGAACATGCCACCCTCGCGCATAACGACCAGCAACAGTAAGGCGTTCATCACGATCGTCTGAATACCAACGGGAAGCGATAGGCCACGCGATGCGCCGACCGCCTGGATAATGGTGGCAAGGCCCGTAACGCCACCGGCAGCAAGGCCGTTGGGAATCAAAAACAGGTCGGTCGCAATAGCGGCCAGAGCGCACCCCAACATAATCTGGGGCAGGTCGTGAAAGAAGTTCATCGATAGAATGCGCTTGATGTCCAGACGATATGCCATGCTGCCTCCCTCAAAAAAGCGCACCCAAACGGATGCGCTTCGAACTTCTTGCTGTATTCGATTCTAACGATTCGCCGGACAAAAACCACCCCTGCGCAGGGTTTGCTCTGGATACAAAACCACCCTGCTGGGAGGGTTTTAATCCATCTCCACATAAACCGGGCGGTTTATGCAGACGGGGTCTCCGCGTCGGCGTTGCCGGTGGCCCAGCGATGGTAGCCAATAACAAACGGGTCCAGGTCGCCATCGTCAAGGACGGCCTCGACATTGCTGGTCTCCACGCCCGTGCGTAGGTCTTTGACCATCTGGTACGGGTAGAGCACGTAGCTGCGAATCTGGTTGCCAAAACCAATCGTGGTCTTGGGTCCGCGGATCTCATCCAGGGCCTCGGCGCGCTTCTCGAGCTCAATCTCGTACAGACGAGCCTTGAGGATCTGCATGCACGCGGCCTTGTTCTGGATCTGGCTGCGCTCGTTTTGGCAGGTGACCACAATGCCGCTGGGGAAATGCGTCACGCGCACGGCGGAGTCGGTGGTGTTGACGCCCTGACCGCCCGGGCCGCTCGCGTGGTACACGTCCACGCGGATGTCATCGGGACTGATTTCGATGTCGATATCATCGGGTAGCACGGGGATGACCTCGACGCCGGCAAACGTGGTCTGGCGGCGCTTCTTGTCGTCGGTGGGGCTAATGCGCACCAAGCGGTGCACACCGGCCTCGGCGCGCAGCATGCCAAATGCGTCCTTGCCCTCGACGGTAAAGGTCGCGCGGTCGATGCCGATGACCTCGGCCGCGGGACAGTCGTTGATGGTGACCTTCCAGCCGCGACGCTGGCAGTACTTCATGTACATCTTAAAGAGCATGAAGGTCCAGTCCTGGGCCTCCAGACCACCCTGTCCGGGCTTGATGGTCACAATGGCATCGCCGTGATCGAACTCACCGGTAAACCAGCTCGAAAGCTCAAGCTCATCGATGGCACGGGCCAGGCGCTCAGCCGTGGCTGTAGCCTCCTCGCGAAGGGCGGCGGCGTCGGGGTCATCCCCCATCTCCTCGGCAAGCTCCAGCGCGGCGCGGGCATCGGAAAGCTCGCCGCGCGCGGTATCCACGGCAGCGATATCTTCCTTGGTGCGCGCGATCTCCTCCATGGTGGCACGGGCGGCGTCGGCGTCATCCCAAAAGCCGGGGGCCACGCTTTTAGCCTCGAGCTCGGTCACGCGCGTGCGCTTTTCGTCCAAATGGAGATACGACTCGACCTCACCGAGCCGGTCCGCAAACGCGTCCAGCTCGGCGGGCGTTACCTCTAAAGCCTCAGCCATTAACGATTCCTGCCGTGGCAGTACTTAAACTTCTTGCCGCTACCGCAGGGGCACGGGTCGTTGCGGCCCACGTTGACGTACGGATCGTCGCTCTCGGACTTGCGATAGGTGGTCACCTTGCCACCGTTGTTGACGGCAGCCGGACCACCCTGGACAGCCGTGCGGGCCTGCACCTGCGCCTGCTTGCGCAGCACCGAGTCGCCGTTGTCACCATCGACCTCGGCAGGGCCGGAGAAGCGCGCGCCCTCGAGCGCGGGCTCCTCCTTGTGCTCCACGGCACGCGGGGCAGCCTTGATCTCGATGCGCAGAACCGTGCGCAGGTAATCCTCATACATGGTATCGACGAGCATCTGGAACGCGCCGTAGGCCTCGGTCTTGTACTCGACCAGCGGGTCGCGCTGGCCAAAGCCGCGCAGGCCGATGCCGGTCTTGAGGTAGTCCATCTCCTGCAGGTAGTTCATCCAACGGGTATCGATGACGCGCAGCATGACCTGGGTGTTGAGCTCGCGCATCAGGTCCTCGCCCAAGCGCTCGGCCTTCATGTTGTAGCACTTCTCTACGTAAGCCAGGACATCGGCAGCCAGGGCCTCATAATCCTCGTCGGGGAACTTCGGCGTATCGATGTGGCCGGTGAGCTCCACAACCCACTTGCGCAGGCCCTCCAGGTCGCGCTCGCCATCGTGACTGTCCTTGGTGCAGAACTCCTGCACGCAGCGGTACACGGTGTCGTGCATGACCTCGGTGATGTGGTCGGTCAGGTCCTTGCCGTCCAGAATCTTATTGCGCTCGGCGTAGATGACCTGGCGCTGCTTGTTCATGACGTCGTCGTACTCAAGGACGCTCTTACGCATGGAGAAGTTGATGCTCTCGACCTTGTGCTGGGCGCTCTCGACGGCCTTGGAGATGATCTTGTGCTGGATGGGCATGTCGTCGCCCATGTCGGCCGTGACCATCATCTTGGAGACGCGGTCCATCTTGTCGCCGCCGAACAGGCGCATGAGGTCGTCCTCGAGCGACAGGTAGAACTGGGTCTCGCCCGGATCGCCCTGACGGCCGGAACGGCCGCGCAGCTGGTTGTCGATACGGCGGGACTCATGGCGCTCGGTGCCGATGACGGTCAAGCCGCCGGCGGCAAGCACGCGCTCGCGCTCGGCCTTGCAAGTCTCCTTGGCCTCGGCGTTAAACTGCTCGAGCTGCTCGGGCGTCACATCCTCCATGGTCAGACCCTCGTACTCCAGGCGCTCGCGCACCAGCTCGTCGGGGTTGCCGCCCAGCAGGATGTCGGTACCACGACCGGCCATGTTAGTAGCGATGGTCACGGCGCCGTAGCGTCCGGCCTGGGCAACGATGTGGGCCTCGCGTTCATGGTGCTTGGCGTTGAGGACCTCGTGTGCGATGCCGCGCTTGGTAAGGGCGGCGGACAGCTTCTCGGAGCTTTCGATGGAGACGGTGCCCACCAGGACCGGCTGTCCCTTGGCGTGACGACGCTCGACGTCGTCGGCAACGGCGTTGTACTTGGCCTGAATGGTGCGGTACACCAGGTCCTCGTGGTCCACGCGCTGCACGGGCTTGTTGGAGGGGATGACCTCGACGGGCAGCTTGTAGATCTCGCGGAACTCGGCATCCTCGGTAAGTGCCGTGCCGGTCATGCCGGAGAGCTTGTCATACAGACGGAAGTAGTTCTGCAGGGTGATGGTGGCCAGGGTCTGGTTCTCCTCGCGTACGAGCACGCCCTCTTTGGCCTCGATGGCCTGGTGCAGGCCCTCGGAGTAACGGCGGCCTTCCATAATGCGGCCGGTGAACTCGTCGACGATCTTGACCTCGCCGTTGGTGACCACGTACTGCTTATCGCGGTGGAACATGTACTGGGCCTTCAGCGCCTGCTGCAGGTGGTTGACCAGCTGGCCGGAGAGATCGGCATAGATGTCATCGATACCCAGGCGGCGCTCGATTTTCTTAAGGCCGCGCTCGGTGGCGGCAATGGTGTGCTTGGCCTCGTCCATGACGTAGTCGCCCGTGGGCTCCACGTCCTCGGTGGCGGTGAGCATGTCGTGCGACACGTCCTCGCCGCGCTCCAGGCCGCGCACGGCGCGCGCGAAGTCCTTGTAGGTGCTGGCGGACTTAGTGCCCGCGCCCGAGATAATGAGCGGCGTCCTGGCCTCATCGATCAGGATGGAGTCGACCTCGTCGACGATGGCGTAGTTGTGACCGCGCTGCACGCGCTGCTCGGGACGGGTGACCATGTTGTCGCGCAGGTAGTCGAAACCGAACTCGGAGTTGGTGCCATAGGTGACGTCTGCCTGGTAGGCCGGACGCTTGAGCTCGAGCGGCATGTTGTTCTGGAGCAGACCGACGGTCATGCCCAGGTACTTGTAGATGCGGCCCATCCACTCGGAGTCGCGCTTTGCCAGGTAATCGTTGACGGTAACGACATGCACGCCCTTGCCGGCGATAGCGTTGAGGTAGCCGGACAAGGTGGAGACGAGCGTCTTACCCTCGCCGGTCTTCATCTCGGCAATATGACCCTCATGAAGCGCCATGGCGCCGATGAGCTGTACGTCAAAGTGGCGCATGCCCGTGATGCGCTTGGAAGCCTCGCGCACGGTGGCAAAGGCCTCGGGAAGCATGTCGTCGAGCGACTCGCCGTTGGCGTAACGCTCGCGAAACTTATCGGTCTGGGCGCGGAGTTCCTCCTCGGTCATCTTCTCAAACTGGGGCTCAAGACCGTTGATCTGGTCGACGATCTTGTAGTAGCGCTTAAGGTCCTTATCGGATCCAAAGGACAGCAGCTTTGACATGAATCCCATGTGGTTTTCCTTTTTGGCCATCGCCCACGCCGTGCAGCTGCGGGCGAGTTAAACACAGATGATTGTACTTTAGCCAAACAAGGCGCGGCCTATACGGTCGAGCTCGACCGCCACGTAATAACTACGACCAACCTGCCACAATGGGATAGGTTAATTTTGGAGGGTTTATCTGGGTAAACGCCGCCTCTCCGCCATTTGATGCCATGGGGACAGGTTAGTTTGCACTAATCAAAAAGAAAAGGGCCGCGCACCCAAACGGATGCACGGCCCTTATGCCATGAATGCGAGTGATTCCGCGGCGAGCTATTTACTCAGCAGCCTCGGTGGTCTCGGCCTCGGCAGCGGCCTCCTCGACGGGAGCCTCTGCGGGAGCCTCGGCGGCCTGCTTGGCAGCCTCCTCGGCAAACTTAGCGGCACGCTTAGCCTTCTCGGCAGCCTTAGCCTCAGCGGCGGCCTTGCGAGCGGCCTCGGCCTCAGCAGCCTTGGCGGCCTTGGCAGCCTTGGCCTCCTCAGCCTTCTTGAGCTGGGCGGCAGCGGCGCCACCGAACTTGTCGGCGAAGCGCTGGACGCGTCCACCGGTGTCGACGAACTTCTGCTGGCCGGTGTAGAACGGGTGGCACTCGTTGCAAAGCTCGACCTTCATCTCGGACACGGTAGCGTGCGTCTTGAAGGTGTTGCCGCAGGAGCACGTCACCGTGCACTCGACATACTGGGGATGGATACCCTGCTTCATGGTAGGACTCCTTATTAGTCAGGCGCTGGTTACCGATCAGCGCATAAGGCGTCTTGGTTTCCGACCAAGACAACAAACTCGGCTATGGTACCACGGCGCCGCGTGTCCCACAAAAGGTTCACGGTCTTTGTGCAACGCGGCGTGACCAACCGCAGCGGACACGCACCCTGTTGCCCCTTCTCCCATGTTGCAGACGTGTAACGCCGCAGTAAGCACACCCCTTTTGGCGCCAGACAGGTACAATGATGAACACTGTACCGTAGCGGAGCGCCCCGCGCGCACCGCAACCACGCGAAAGGGTTTCCCATGGCCGAGATCTCGTCCTCCCGTATCGTCATCACCGTCCTTGGCAAGAACCGCCCCGGTATCGTCGCCGGCGTCACCCGTGTTCTAGGCGAGGCCAACGTCGACATCCGCGACATCACGCAGTCCATTATCGAGGACATCTTCACCATGACCATGCTGGCCGACACCGCCGAGTCCAAGCTCGACTTCGCCGAGCTGCAGAAGGCGCTGGCCGAGGCCGGCGAGCTTTCGGGCGTCAACGTGTCCATCCAGCGCGAGGACGTCTTCAACTTTATGTACCGCCTGTAGCGAACGAGCCGCTCGGGGCAGCTTGACGTCATATCGTCCAAGCGCGCGGCCCCAAAGCGGACCGGAGAGGAGCGCGCATGGCCTACGACGCCAAGAAAATCTACTACCGCTTCGACGATCACCTGAGCCGCCTGGTTCTGGATTACGAGGCGAGCCGTCAGATTTCGCCCGAAAGCGAAAACCTCTACCACGGCCTGCCGACCGCCCCGTACGACGAGGACCTGTTCGTAGAGCACAACGTCAAGCGCGGTCTGCGCAATGCCGATGGCTCGGGCGTGGTCGCGGGCCTTACCCGCATCTCGGACGTGCACGGCTACAACAAGGTCGACGGCAAAGTCGTGCCCGATCAGGGCAAGCTCACGCTTCGTGGCTACAGCATCGAGGATCTGGTCAACAACGCCCAGGCCGAGAACCGCTACGGCTACGAAGAAGTCGCCTATCTGCTCATCACGGGCTCGCTGCCCACCAAAGAGGAACTCGACGGTTTTTGCGGACGCCTGGGTGCTTTTAGGCACCTGAGCGACGAATACGTCCGCGAGTTCCCCATGACCACGGTGTCGTCGAGCATCATGAATGTGCTTCAGCGCGCCGTGCTGCTGCTCTACGCCTTCGATGCCGAGCCCGACGCCATTACACCCGAGCACGAGATCGACGTGGCCATCTCCATGCTCGCCCGTCTCCCCCGTATCGCCGCCTTCGCGCATATGGCCTCGGTCGCCAAGCGCCGCGGCTCCGAGGTTCATGTACCGCACCCCACACCCGGCCTCTCCACCGCCGAGACCATCCTGCAGGTGTTGCGCGGCGGTATGGCATTCACCCGCGACGAAGCCATGCTGCTCGACGTGATGCTCATGCTGCATGCCGAGCACGGCGGCGGCAACAACTCCACGTTCGCCTGCCGTGTGCTGTCCTCCTCGGCCACCGACCCGTATTCCGCCTACGCCGCGGCTATCGGCTCGCTCAAGGGCCCGCGCCACGGCGGCGCCAACGCCAAGGTCGTGTCCATGCACGAGGACATCCGTGCGCATGTCTCCAATTGGGAGGACGAGGACGAGGTCGCAGCCTACCTGGGCAAGATTCTCGACAAGCAGGCCTTCGACGGCACGGGCCTCATCTACGGTATGGGCCACGCCGTCTACACACTGAGCGACCCGCGCGCCGAGGTGTGCCGCCGTTACGCGCGCACCCTTGCCGCCAAGAAGGACTTGGGCGATGAGTTCGCGCTCATCGAGCGCATTGAGCGCCTGGCACCGCAGGTGATGCGCGACCACGGCATGACCAAGCCCATCTGCGCCAACATCGACCTGTACACAGGCTTTATCTACAAGATGCTCGGCGTACCCGAGACGCTTTTTACGCCGCTATTCGCCGTCGCCCGCATGGCCGGCTGGTCGGCACACCGCATGGAAGAGCTCTTCTGCGCGCACCGCATTATTCGCCCGGCTTATCGCCCGGTTATCGAGCCGCTGGAGTACAAGCCGCTCGCCGACCGCTAGGACGCGGACCGTTATAGAACTCGAGCGTGGCCAGGGAATCACCGCCCTCGGCCACGCTTTTTATGCCAGCAGAAAGGGCTGCATCAAATGATTGTGTTTTCCGATATGGATGGAACGCTGTTGACGAGCGATAAGCAGATGAGCGATGCCACCTGGGCGATGCTCGACGAGCTCGCTCGACGCGGGATTGAATTTGTGCCCTGCACGGGACGTCCGCTGTCGGGCATCTTTGAGCCCATCCTCGCCCATCCCGCCGTGCACTATGCCGTCTGCGCCAATGGCGCCAGCGTCTGGCAGCTCGACGACGATGTGCCCACCGACGCCTCGCGCGCCACGTGCATCTTGAGCCGTCCGCTCGATTGCGGCATTGCCCATCGCATCCATCGCATCGCCGCCGGCCACGATGTGACCTTCGATATCTTCGCGGATGGGCAGTGCTTCCTCCCCCGCTCGCTCTACACGCGCCTGGACGAATTCTGCGGCGGCGACCCCCACATCGCGGCTTCGCTCAAGCGCACACGAACACCGATCGACATGGATATCGACAGCAAGATCGACGAGGTCGAGACGCTCGAGCGCATCGCCATGTACTGGCACAACCCGGCTGATCGCGACGCCATCGCGGCGGAGCTCGACACGCTCGGAGGCATTGAGGTCACGCGTTCGTACGCCATGAATATCGAGGTCATGGGCGAGGGCGCCACCAAGGGAACGGCCCTCACGTGGCTATGCGAGCACTTAGGCGAGCGTCTCGCCGACGCCTGGGCGTTCGGCGACAACATCAACGACATCCCCATGCTGCAGGCAGCGGGCCATGGCATGGCCATGATCAACGCCGAGCCCGAGGACCGCGAGGCCGCCGACGCCATCACCGAATACGACAACGACCACGACGGCGTCGCCCGCACCATCATGGACGCCCTCGCCTAGCAACAGCAACCCGGCAGGGTAGCTAATTTGGGGGCACTCTTCGCGGGGCGCCGCAAGGACTGTCCCCATCTGCCGAATTAGACGAGACTCTCCAGCACGCGACGGAGCTCCTGCTGGACGGCGTGGTCGCGGTTGCACCCCACCACGCGATCGGCGACTGCCTTGAGCGCGGGGCGCGCGTTTTCCATCGCGCAGCCCGTGCCGACAAAGCGAATGATCTCGTAGTCGTTCATCGAGTCGCCAAACGCCATGACCTCGTCGCGTTCGACGCCATAGTGCTCCATGAGCTGTGCGATGCCCGAGGCCTTCGACACACCGGGCTGCATGGCATCGATCCACGCGTTGCCCGAAGGCGCGAAAGAGAACAGGCCGCCCAGCTCGCGCTGCAACACGTAGGCGTTGTCCATCACGTTGCCATCATCGCAGATAATCGATGCCTTGATGATATTCACATGCGGATCGGGCAGTCCCCAAATGCGTTCGGCGTTGGGCAGATCTTTGTCGATCTCGCGGACAAATTTGTCCTCGTCGTCGAGCAAAAAGGACTTGGTGCGATCAAAGAGCGCCAGATGCATGTTAGGAAACATCTTGACCGTGCGCGCGAGCTTGCGGACGGCGAGATGCGAATATACCTCGCGATCGACCTCGACCCCTTCTGCATAGACCTGCGCACCATTCGCCGCGACAAAGTCCATTTTGTCGACCACGGGCGCAAAGAACTCGCATAGGCGGTCGTAACGGCGGCCCGAGGACGCAGCAAAGTGCACGCCGCGCTCGCGCAGGGCCTCAATCAGCTCATATGTCTCGGGCGGTACCTGGCTATTCTCATATAGTATATTTCCGTCTATATCTGATGCAATTAGTTTTAACTTAGTATAGCTCCCTTGGGACTTGTTGGAATCGATCGTGTATCCGATTCCAACGTACCCAAAGGGAGCTCAAATAAGACTCCGGGGGCGTAAACGTTACAAGGACCTGGCAAATAGCTCACACATGCCAGAGGTCCTACGGTCGCGGCGTCAGGCAGCCCGCCAAAGAGTGTCCCCGATGACTAGTCGTTTAAGAACGTCCCCGATGACTAGTCGGCGTAGGTGAAGGTTGTAACGTCAAACATGCCCTCGGGGCGGATGCGGAGCGTCGGGATGACCGGCAGGGGCAGGAAGATGATGCCCATGATGGGGTCGAGCGGCGGCTCAATACCCATGGCGCGCGCCTTGACCATAAAGTCGTCGTGCTGCGCCGCAACGTCTTCGGCAGCGCCCTCGCTCATCAGGCCGCCGAGCGCCAGCGGAATGCGCGCCACGACCTCGCCGTTGCGCACCAGCACGTGGCCGCCCTGGCCCACGGCCTCAACGGCAGCCATCATATCCGCCGCATTGTCGCCCACCACGCACACGTTGTGCGAGTCGTGGCCGATCGTGGAGGCAATGGCGCCGCCCGTGATGGTAAAGCCGCGCACCCAACCACGGCCGATATGCTTGCCGACCAAGCCCAGACCCGCGGGGCCGTCGCCGTCGGCGCCCTCGGCCTGCAGCGACACGCCACGGCCATGGCGCTCAATCAGCATAATGCGGCGCAAGTCCTCGTCAGTCTCAGGACGAACCATACCCGTGATGGCCTTACCCGGCACCACGTCAATCACAGCCTCGCCCGGCTTAAAGGCATAGTCGAACACGTCGAGCGATAGCTTCGGCAGTTTAACGGAAGCACGCAGCTCATCGGCAAGGGCCGCAACCTCGGCCATCTCGGGTGCAATCTCGCCCACAAAGGTGCCGTCCTGCGCCACCAGGGCACCGGCGGCATATACGCGATGCGGAGCCTCAGCAAACGTCAGGTCATCGAGCAACAGCAGGTCAGCGCGCTTGCCCGGGGCGATTGCGCCGCGGGGCTCGTGCGGGTCGCGACAACCGTGGTCCAGACCAAACGCCTCGGCCGTAGAAAGGGACGCCATAGAGATGGCAACCACGGGGTCAATACCGGCCTCGATAGCCACGCGGCAGGCGTTGTCGATCATACCGGTCGAAAGCGCATCGGAGGGAGCACGGTCGTCAGTCGCAAAACAGCAGCGGCGGGCGCGCGCGGGATTCTCCAGCAGCATCGGGGACAAATTGGCCAGGTCGTGGCTGCACGTGCCCTCACGCAGCATCACATACATGCCGCGGGATAGCTTGTCGAGCGCCTCCTCGGGAATCGTCGACTCGTGGTCGGCGATAATGCCCGCTGCGGCATAGGCGTTGAGGTCCTTACCGGCAACGAGCGGCGCATGGCCGTCGACCTGCTTGGACGGCGTCTGGTTGGCAGCATCGATGCGAGCACAGGTCTCGGGGTCGGCCATAAAGACGCCCGGCAGGTTCATCATTTCGCCCAGACCAAAGACATCGCCTGGATGCTCGGCAAAAAACGCCTGCATATCGGCAGCCGAAATAACGGCACCGGCCTGCTCGTCGGGCAGCGCGGGCACGCACGAAGGCATCATGTACTTGATGGAGATGGGTGCGCGGCGGCCGTCCTCGATCATAAAGCGCAAGCCGTCGAGACCGGCAACATTGGCAATCTCGTGGCTGTCGGCAATGGCGGTGGTAGTACCGCGCGTCGCGGCCATGCGAGCATACTCGGCGGGGCGAATGTTCGAAGACTCGATATGCAGATGCCCGTCAATAAAACCGGGAGCGAGATAGCGACCCTGGCAGTCGATGACCTCAGTTGCCTCGTAGGTGCCAGCAGCATCGTCGCGACCATCGTAGAGCACGCCGACGATCACACCGTCCTTGACGGCAACGCTACCGGGCGCCACACGCTGGCCATACACGTCGACGATCTGCGCATTGGTAAACAGCGTGTCGACGGGCACGCGGCCCTCGGCGGCCTCGATCACAGTCCTCATGACCTCAACGGACATACATACTCCTTTAACCGTAGAAAAAAGCTGCGGAGCGGGCAAACCTTCACCGCAGCAGGCCAATAGCCATTGTATGCCCAAAAGGAAGCCCTGCTAACACCCCTTCCGCTTAACGGCACCGCCAAATGATCCCTCCGTCCCCAAGGGATCGTCGCAACCAAAAAAGGCCGCGGCCGGAAATCCCGGCTGCGGCCTTGTTGCACTTGTGAGGTCAACTCGCTCGTTAGACCAACTTGAAGCCCTTGCGCTTGCCCACGGAGAGGGTATCGCCTAGCTTGAGGGCGCTCGGATCGATGTTGTAGCTCTTGGGAGCCACGGCCTTGCCGTTGATTTTGACGCCGCCGCCGTCGATATCGCGGCGGGCCTGGCCGGCGCTGGCCGAAAGACCCAGGTCCTTGAGCAGACCGGCGAGGTAAATCTGGCCCTCGTCATTGACAGTCAGCTCGGCATGCTTCTCGGGGAAGTCGGCGAGCTGGCCCTCCTTGAACACGCGGTCGAACTCGGCCTGAGCCTCGTCGCCGGCGCCGGCACCGTGGTAGGTGTCGCACAGGTCGCGGCCCAGAGCGCGCTTGAGCTCGTAGGGGTCGGCGGAGCCATCGGCCAGGGCGGCGTCGATCTTGTCGACCTCGGCAGGGGTGAGCGAGCTGGCCAGACGATAGTACTTGCCGATCATCTCGTCGGGGATGGACATGGTCTTGCCGAACATGTCCTTGGGAGCGTCGGTCAGGCCGATGTAGTTACCATAGGACTTGGACATCTTGCGCACGCCGTCGGTGCCCTCGAGCAGCGGCATGGTGAGCGCAATCTGCGGCTCCATACCCATCTTCTCCATGAGCTCGCGGCCGGCGAGCAGGTTGAAGAGCTGATCGGTGCCGCCCATCTCCACGTCGGCCTTGATCTGCACAGAGTCGAAAGCCTGCATCACGGGATACAGGAACTCATGCAGGGCGATCGGCGTCTGAGACTGGTAGCGCTTGGTAAAGTCGTCGCGCTCAAGAATGCGGGCAACGGTGAACTTGGAGCACACCTGCAGCAGGCCGGCCAGATCCATCGAAAGGATCCAATCGCCGTTGTGCACGATGGTGGTCTTCTCGGGGTCCAGGATCTTCATGGCCTGGCTCACGTAGGTCTCGGCGTTGGCCTCGATCTGCTCCTGCGAAAGCTGCGGACGCGTGGAGTTCTTGCCCGAGGGGTCGCCAATCAGCGCAGTACCGTTGCCGATGATGAGGGTGACGTTGTGGCCCAGGTCCTGGAACTGGCGCATCTTGCGCAGCGGCACGGCATGGCCCAGGTGCAGGTCGGGGCTGGTGGGGTCGACGCCGAGCTTGATGTTGAGGGGCTCGCCCTTCTCAAGCTTCTTGCGAAGGTCGGCCTCGGGAACGATCTGCGCGGCGCCCGAGGTGATGATACGCATTTGCTCGTCAACAGACAGCATTGGGTATCCTCCTTTTGCTATAGCACCCTCACCGGATACGGCGGTGCTGGAAGTCCATAAACTCTCATATGATAACAAACTGACGCGACGCGGCACCTACGACAGGAAAATCCTCGTCCTGCCGCATGCGTCAATGGCAACTGGCAAACGTGTACCGTCACGCTCGACCAGATAGCGTACCTGCCGACGGCGCAAGCAGTCGCGGCAACGGACCTGTCCCGTCGCATCGGTAGCGCAGACGCCCTCGGCGGTCAGCAGGCAGTGCTCGCACACCATAAGCTCGGGACGGTCGGCGTCGACCGGACCCCAGACGCCGGGTTCAGCAGCCAGTTCGGCAATACGCTCCGCATCATTGCCGAGCAACTCGGCCGGCAAGTACACCCGCCCCGCACCGAGTCCGCGCAGCCAGGTAAGCGTGGCCCGATTCGCGCAGAACACCGGCGCCGCCACGTCAAACGTCACGCCCAGCTCGCGAGCGATCACCACCTGTCCCAGGTTGCGGCAGACAACGCGCCCGGCACGCTGCATCAGTGAGCGGGTCCAGTCAGCGTCACACGTGCGGCACACCTCGTCAAGCACCACAACAGCGTCGGACAAATCGAGTTCTCCGCGCGGGTCGGCATCCATCAGCTGCCAAGCAAAAACCATGCGAGCGGGAACCGCGCACTCCACCAACTCCGTCGACGCACCGCCATCCACCGTAACGCCCTCAAAGGGCAGTACCTCAACGGCACGCGCAACGGGCGCAATCGCATCCGCCTCGGCCCGCATGCGCTCCAACACCGCCGCCGTCTGATCCAACACGCCGGCGCTGCGAATCAGGTACACCTCGCAGCCCGTGTCCACCTTACGCTTGCAATGCACGACGACGCGCTTCCCCGCTGCGGCATCCACCGGACAGGGCACCTGCGGCCAGCGCTTGGGCACATCGGGACGCGCGTCGGCACCCGGATAGAACCGAATCTCGAGCGTGTCACCCGCCGCCACGGCGGCATCGAGCTCAACGGTCACCTCTTCGTGGCCAACGGCCACCAGGCGTCCCACGCGCACACCTTGGTTGATCGCACGCTCAAAGCTCATAAGCTCGGCACCCGAACGTCCTCGCAGGTACGCATCGGTAAACCCACGGTTAAACGACCTTCCCAGCTCGCGCTCGAGCTCTTCCACGGCACCGGGGTCCCACGCGCCGTCGCACAGCATATCGAGTGCCCGGCGCCACACCCGCACCACGTTGAATACGTAATCAGGGTTCTTCATGCGCCCCTCGATCTTGAGCGACGCCACGCCGGCATCTACAAGCTCGGGCAGATGCGCAATACCCAGATAGTCACGCGGGCACAGCAGGCGATCTCCCTCGACGGCGACAACGCTCTGTCCAGCCTCGTCCACCAGGTCGTACGCCAAACGGCACGGCTGCGTGCAGTCGCCGCGCATCGCCGAGCGCCCACGCCGCAGGGCCGAGAACTCGCACGCCCCCGAATAGCCGATGCAAATCGCACCGTGGCAGAATACCTCGATGGGCACGCCCGTGGCACATAGCGCCGCAATCTCGTCGACCGTCAGCTCGCGTGCCGTCGTCACGCGCTCGACCCCAAGCTCATCGGCGGCAAGCCGCACGGCGCTCTCGCTATGAGCGCCCGCCTGCGTGGACAGGTGAATCTCGACCCCGGGAATCGCCGCGCGCAGCGCGCAGGCCAACCCGGCATCGGCGACAATCAGAGCATCGGCGCCCAACTCCAGTGCATGAGCTCCCAACGCCACCGCGTCGGACAACTCATCGTCAAACACGAACACGTTGAGCGTTACGTACACACGCACGCCATGGGCATGCGCCACGGCGCAGCCGCGCGCAAACTCGTCATCCGTAAAGCCATGGGCGCTCACACGGGCGTTAAAGCCGCCCAACCCCGCATAGATGGCATCGGCACCCGCGGCGATGGCCGCAAGCATCTGGTCGAGTCCGCCCGCCGGCGCCAGCAGCTCGGGCAGCGCCGCACCGGCAGCATCCAATCCAGTCTCGTATTGTCCGCTCGGCCCCATCGTCCGAATCGCCATCGACATACTCCTTACCAAGGTATGCATTCACTCTGAAAAATGCCGTCTTCCAGCATACACGAGGCCTCGCGCGCCCCGTTTGGTTTATCGTGTAATAACTTATGTCCATCCTGCCCCGACGGCACATCCACCGTCCGGCACGACATACCTGGAGGTCAATATATGGGTCCTCGCCAACGACAGGGACGCAGCCGTTCAAAGACGCATGCTCTGCCCATAATCCTGCTCTCGTTTTTGGGCTTTTTGCTTATCGCGGGCGTGGCGTTTGGCATCGGCATGGTCGGCAACGTCAACCGCTGGCTGTCCGATCTGCCCGACTACACCGACGCCAACGCGTATCTGGTGAGCGAGCCCACCGAGATCGTCGACTGCAACGGCAACAAGATTGCGAGCTTCTACACGCAAAACCGCAAGTCCATCACCAAGGACGAGGTCTCCCCCTACGTGCTGCAGGGCACCGTTGACGTCGAGGACGAGCGCTTCTACGAGCACGGCGGTATCGACCTGTGGGGTATCGCGCGTGCTGCGGTGGCAACCCTCGGCGGCGGGCACGAAGGCGCCTCGACTATCACCCAGCAGCTGGTGCGCAACACCATCCTGCAGGAGGAGCAGTTCGACTCGACCATCGAGCGTAAGGTGCGCGAGGCCTACATCGCCGTCAAGATGGAGGACATGTACTCCAAAGACGAGATCCTCATGATGTACCTCAACACCATCTACTACGGTCACGGCGCCTACGGCATCGAGGCCGCAGCCGAAACCTATCTGTCCAAGAGCGCCGCCGACCTCACCCTGAGCGAGGCCGCACTGCTCATCGGCCTTCCCAACTCGCCCTCGCAGTACGACCCCACGGTCAACCCCGACCTGGCGCTGTCCCGTCGCAACAAGGTCCTTGACAACATGTTGCGCCTGGGCCACATCACGCAGGAGGAGCACGATGCCGCACAGGCCGAGCCCATCACCCTCAACGTGACCGAGATTTCGGGCAGCGGCGTCGACGTATACTCGCAGCCCTACTTTGTCGCCTATGTTAAGCAGCTGCTGGAGCAGGAGTTCTCGACCGACGTGCTCTTTAAGGGCGGCCTGACCGTCAAGACCACCATCGACCCCACGATGCAGCAGGTGGCAGAGAATGCCGTCCGAGAGCAGCTCGACACGCTCTCGCTCGACGGCCTGGACATGGGCATGGTCGTCGTCGACCCCAAGACCGGCTACATCAAGTGCATGGTGGGCGGCTACGACTACAACGCCGACGAGAACCACGTAAACCATGCCACGGCCAAGCGTCCCGTCGGCTCCACCTTTAAGGCCTTTACGCTGGCAACTGCCATCCAAAACGGCATGAACCCCAACGTCACCCTCAACTGCAACTCGCCGCTCAAGGCCAAGGGCACCACGACCGAGGTCCAAAACTACGCCAACCATAGCTATGGCAACATCACGCTTAAGCAGGCGACGGCATACTCCTCCAACACCGGCTACATCCAGGTGGCGGAAGCCGTCGGCAACAGCAAGATCATCTCGCTCGTCAAAAAGCTCGGCATCGATCCCGCCAAGGACAACATCGAGGACGTTCCCGTCATGACCCTCGGCACCGGCTCGATCTCGCCGCTCGAGATGGCCGCCGCCTACGCGACGTTTGCCAACGGCGGCTACTATCGCCAGCCGATCGCCATCACCGAGATTGACTCTCGTACCGGTTCGGTGCTGTACCAGCACACCGACAATCCCTCACAGGTGCTTACCGAGGGCGAGGCCGCCGCGGTCACCGATGTTCTGTCCGGCGTCATGCAGGGCGGCGGTACGGGTGCTGCCGGTGCCCTGAGCGTCAACCAGCCCTATGCCGGCAAAACGGGCACCACCGACAACACCACCAACCTGTGGTTCTGCGGCTATACCCCGCAGCTGGCGTGCGCCCTGTGGACCGGCTATTCCGCGGGCGAGATCCCCATCCAAAAATACGGCACAGACCTGCTGGGCGACAGCACCAACCTGCCTGTCTTTAAGCGGTTTATGAACACCGTTCTGACCGGTACCGAGCGCGAGGAGTTTGCGACCGGAACGGCGCCCACCTATAAGAACAACAGCGTCTGGAAGTTCTACGGCACCAACAACACCAAGAAGACGGAGAACGACGACAAGGACGAGAACGAGGACGAAGAGGAAACCACCACTACAACGACTACCACGACGACCACGACCACCGAGACCACGGGCGGCGACACCACCGGCGGCACCGGTACGACCGGTGGCTCGACGGGCGGCTCCACCGGTGGTTCGACCGGCGGCGATGGCGGCACGCCTACGCCCACGCCCACTCCCGACCCCTCGCCCACGCCTGACGATACGGTCGGCTAGAAATCATCCGGCCATAAGCAACAAGGCCCCCGAACAGCTTATTCAACTGCTCGGGGGCCTTTTAGTTTAAAGCGACCTGGCAGGCGGTCTTTATACCGGCAAACAAAAAGGGGGTACCGACCCTCGTCGATACCCCCTTACAGGCAACTATGTCAGCGCGCGCAGGGCCGAGCGCACGACCCGCACGCCTACTTGCGAGAATTGCTCAGCTTATTGATCAGCGCCTCGAGACGCTCGCCGTCCTCGGCCGTCTGGGCAATAACCAAAATCGTATCGTTGCCGGCAAGCGAGCCAAGCACATCGGGCAGCTCTGCCGCATCAACAGCGGCGGCGATGCCGGAAGCCGTGCCAGGCTGAGCCTTAATCATAACCAGATTATCGGTGCGCAGAACGCCCGTTACGAGCTCGGAAACCATACGCTGCAGGTGCAGGTCCTCTGCCAGAACATAGATGCCCTCAGGGAGCTTACGCAGCCCCATATCGGCAATATCGCGAGAGACAGTCGCCTGCGTGCAATCAAAGCCCATAGCGCGGAGCTCATCGACCAGCACGCGCTGCGTGCGGACGTCCTTATTGCGCACAATATCTCTAATGGCATCCTGGCGCCCATTGCGTTTTTTAGCCATACAAACCCTCTCTCCAAAAGATGGCGGAGACAATCAATCAGTGATTGAATAGTTTAACGCTATTTGAAGGCTTTTGTGTATAAGAACGCATTTCGAAACAATTCTATGCAAATTTGTTTCGAAATGAGCCGTTTAGGCGGTTTTTGCGCCCGTCCGGTTAAGAAAAGCTGCCAGATGCGTACACATCACGCAGCGCGCGGGCTTGGCGCTGGCGATCGGCCCAAACAACAGACCGAGTCCCCGATGGTTGTCCTTGAGCGCGGCGACCATCTGACGGGTTCGAGGCGCCTCGAGCATATCACGCATGCGGGCGGAACGCTCAATTGACGACACCCCATGCGGGCTCAGGCACAAATTCTCGATGCAGGCGACCAGTCCGGCAAAGTAGAACTTTTGGCTTGCCAGCTTGAGCCGACCACCGCTATCTGCTTCCGAGAGTGAGTCCGCAAGCTCGTCGAGCGCTCGAGTGCCATCGGATATCCTGGCATACATGGTGGGATCAAAGGCATCTGTAAGCTTAGGTGCCACCGCGTGGAAACAAGCGTCGCCGCAGCCGGACACGAATCGTGCCTGCGAGAGCGCATAAGCCATAAACTCAACCGTACGGTACGCCTTGCCGCGCGACAGGCATGCCTCAAACAGCGGACGGCTATACATCACGCCAGAGGTCTGAGCGACTAGGCCGCCCAAAATCAACTGGGGCAGCCCAGTCACCATAGAAGACTCGTCTTCTATGGCAATAGAGGCAGCATCCAAGACGCGCGAATGGCGCTCTCGATGTGCATCATAGCGGTCGAGCGACACCGTGGGGAACACCATGTCTGCCACAGTATCGCACGCGATATCGACCATCTTGGAAAGAGACTGCGGAGCAAACCACTCATCGGCGTTCATGGCGATGATTTGAGAGCCGCGCGAGGCAGCAAAACCGGCACGAAGACAAGCGCCGCGCTTCGCGTCCTCGACGTCAATCAAATCAATATGGATGTCCCTGTCGGCGGCAACTTGAAGCGAATGGCGCACACCGGGCGCAGCATCGCGGCAGACAACGACAATCTGCAAATCGTAGAGGTCTTGGTTCTGGATACTCTCGAGCGCACGCATCGCATAGCTGGGCGAACCTTCTACCACAAGGATCACCGAAAGTCGCGGATGCGAGCCACGTCGAACCAAGTTATCCGTCCTCTCGACAGCAATGAATTAAATCGTGGTTCATGGTACACCCCGGCAATAAAAGCAATGAGACATCGGTTGTATTGCACGCCAAGAACAGATGTTGCACACGTGCAGCCCACAGATGACAGGTGTCGACGCACGACGCGTCGAGCCCTCCCCTAGTCGAGCACGGCAAGCTCGGCGGGATCGTAATCCACGCCCATAAACGTAAGGCCGCAGGCAGGAGCCGTGGGGCCCGCAGCGGTACGGTCGCAAGCGTCGATGACCTCGCGCATCCACTCGGGTTCGCGGCGATGCATGCCAATCTCGACAAGCGTGCCCACGATCGTGCGGACCATCGAATGCAAAAATGCGTTGCCCTCAATGGTAAACGTCAGGATATCCTCGCCAAAGGCCACCTCATGGCCAAACTCGGCCCGCATCACGCAGCGGTGCGTAGGCTTGCCCACGGCAGAGGCAACCTTGCAAAAGCTCTTAAAGTCCTGCTCACCCAAAAGCGCGGGACAGGCCGCAGACATGGCCTCGACGTCCAAGGGATAGCGATGCCACCACACGGCACCACGGGACAGCACGGGGCGCGCATCGCGATCGGCAATACGGTACGTATACGTACGGGAACGCGCGTCAAAGCGTGCAGAAAAGCCCTTACGGGCCCTGTAGACCTCGTTTATGGCGATATCTTTAGGCAGCAGGGCATCCATAGCCCGCAGCCACCTACGGCGCGTGAGGGCGAGCTCAGCGTCCGTTACGGGCACGCTGATGTACTGAGCCACGGCATGCACGCCGGCATCGGTACGACCTGCGCACGTCAGATCGATCGGACGGCGAAGCAGCGTCTCGATGGCTCGACGCAGCTCACCCGCAACCGTCGTCTGTCCCGGCTGCTCGGCAAATCCGCTATACGACGAGCCATCATAGGCCACGCGAAATACGAGCGTGGCGTCAAGCTCGGAAATCGAATTGAAATCAAACGGCGCAGTCATGGGCGCTCCCAACAAACAAGTAACGGTATCGCGACAAAAAAAGAGGGGTACGCGAACGTACCCCTCGAATATAGCCTATGCAGACGGAATGTCTACTCAGCGGTCTCCTCAGCAGGAGCCTCCTCGACAGCCTCGACCTTCTTGGGAGCAGCGGCCTTCTTGGGGGCCGGAGCAGCCTTCTTGGCCTTAGGCGTGCAAGGCTCGGTGACGAGCTCCATGATAACGATGGGAGCGTTGTCGCCCTTACGGTTACCGAGCTTCATGATGCGGGTGTAACCGCCGTTGCGGTCCTGCCACATGCCCTGGGCAGCCTTGTCGAAGATCTCGGCAACGAGCTGCTTATCGCCGAGCTTGGCGATAGCCAGACGACGAGAGTGCAGGTCGCCCTTCTTGGCCCAAGTGATGATCGGGTCGACGACCGAACGCAGCGCCTTAGCGCGGGTCTCGGTGGTCTTGATGCGGTCGTTCTCGAAGAGGGCCTTAGCAAGGCTCTTCTTCATGGCCTTGGTGTGGCTCGCATCGGTGCCGAGCTTCAGGCCCTTCTTAACGTTGTGACGCATGGTCTAGTTTCTCCTCAAATATGCGAAGCATTAAGCCTTCAGGCTCAGGCCCATGGACTCAAGCTTGTCCTTCACTTCCTCGATCGACTTAACACCGAAGTTACGGATGTTGAGCAGATCGTTCTCCGAGAACTCAACGAGCTGACGGACCGAGTGAATGCTGGCGCGCTTAAGGCAGTTGTAGGAACGGACGGAAAGGTCCAGATCCTCGATCTGCTTGTCCAGCTCGGCGTTGTCGTTGGTGACCTCGGGAGCGAAGATCGAAGCCTCCTCCTCGACCTCGGGGGTCTCGGCAAGGTTCATAAAGGCGGCCATATGCTGGTTGATGATATTGGCAGCCTGGACCACGGCGTCGCGCGGGGCGATGGAGCCATTGGTCTCGATCTCGAGGACAAGGCGGTCGTAGTCGGTGTGCTGACCGACACGGCAAGCCTCAACGAGCTTGGCGCAACGGGAAACCGGCGAGTACAGCGAGTCGACGTGGATCACACCGATGGGATCGTTGTCGCGCTTGTTGGCCTCACCAGAAACATAGCCGCGGCCATAGCCGATGCGCATGCTCATGGTGAGATGGCCACCCTCGGTGAGCGTAGCGATGTGCTGCTCGGGGTTGACCAGCTCAAACTCGGACGGAATAAAGAAGTCCGCACCGGTGACCTCGCAGGGGCCGTCAACCGAGATGGTGGCGGTCGCCTCGTCGGTCGTGCCGAGAGCCCTGAAGACAAGACCCTTGACATTCAGGACGATGTCGGTGACATCCTCGACCATGTTAGGGATGGTCATGAACTCGTGCTGCGCACCATCGATCTGAATAGCCTCGACGGCGGCACCCTCGAGCGAGGACAGAAGAACGCGACGAAGGGAGTTACCCAGCGTATCGCCGTAACCACGCTCGAGCGGCTCGACGGAGACACGAGCAGACGTCTCGTTGATCTCTTCGACCTGAACCTGAGGCCTAATGAATTCTGACATGTATTACCTCCAGCCTCAGCAGCCCGGATGGACTACTTAGAGTAGAGCTCGACGATGAGCTGCTCGTTGATATCACCGCTGATCTGCTCACGCGTCGGCAGAGCGAGCACGTTACCAGACAGCTTCTCGATATCGACCTCGAGCCAGCCAGGGACCTCAAAGCGCTCGGAGGAAATCAGGGCCTCCTTGATGGGGAGGAGGTCACGGAACTTCTCGCCGACAGCGACGACGTCGCCGGCCTTGACGCGGTAGGACGGGATGTCCACGCGCTTGCCGTTCACGGTGAAGTGACCGTGACGGACGGACTGACGAGCCTCTTTGCGGGTGCGGGCGAAGCCAAGACGGAAGACGACGTTGTCGAGGCGAGACTCAAGGATGATCATGAGGTTCTCACCGGTTACGCCGTTCATCTTGCGGGCCTTGTTGAAGTAGCCGTGGAACTGCTTCTCCAGAACGCCATAGATGAACTTGACCTTCTGCTTCTCGCGCAGCTGCATGCCGTACTCAGATTCCTTACGACGGCGCTTGGGCTGACGGATAGATTCCTTCTTGCTGCTGTAACCGAGCTCAGCGGGATCGATCCCGAGCTGACGGCAGCGCTTAAGAACAGGAGTCCTGTCGATTGCCATATTGATACGATCCTTTCAGTTACACGCGGCGACGCTTCTTGGGGCGGCAGCCGTTGTGCGGAATGGGGGTCTTGTCCTGGATGCTCGAGACCTCGAGGCCAGCAGCCTGGAGGGAGCGGATGGCGGTCTCACGACCGGAGCCGGGGCCCTTGACGAAGACGGAAACCTTCTTCATACCGTGCTCCATGGCCTGCTTGGCAGCAGCCTCGGCAGCCATCTGGGCAGCGAACGGCGTGGACTTACGGGAGCCCTTGAAGCCCACCTGGCCAGCCGACTTCCAGGAAATGACGTTGCCCTGGGGATCGGTGATCGAAACGATCGTGTTGTTGAACGTAGAACGAATGTGAGCCTGGCCCACGGAAATGTTCTTACGGTCCGCGCGCTTCAGACGGGCAGCGCGAACGTTCTTCTTAGCAGTAGCCATCTATCTAGCGCTCCTTATTTCTTCTTCTTAGCACCGATCTGACGCTTCGGGCCCTTGCGGGTACGAGCGTTAGTGTGGGTGCGCTGGCCGCGGACCGGGAGGCCCTTGCGGTGACGAAGGCCGCGGTTGCAGCCGATGTCCATAAGGCGCTTGACGTTCTGGTTGCGCTCACGGCGGAGGTCGCCCTCAACCATGATCTGGTTCTTATCGATATAATCGCGGATGGCGTTAACCTCATCCTCGGTGAGGTCCTTAACGCGCGTATCCACGTTAACGTTGCACTCGACGCAGATCTTCGTCGCAGTGGTGCGGCCGATGCCGTAAATGTAGGTCAGACCGATCTCAACGCGCTTCTCACGCGGGAGGTCGACACCATTAATACGGGCCAACGTAGTCTCCTCTCTTAACCCTGACGCTGCTTATGACGGGGGTTCTCGCAAATGACGAGGACCTTGCCATGGCGCCTAATGATTTTGCACTTATCGCACATCTTCTTGACCGAAGGACGTACCTTCATCGTTCTTCCTTTCGGTAGCGCTCAAACTACTTCCCTACTATCTACTCGCCCAGCCGCAGGCGTTTAAAACTATGGCTGGTCTTCACACGCAAACCGACCGTAGGTTGAGCTAAGCCTGCAGTCGGAAAAGAGCGTGTATGCGTGCCGCTATTTATAGCGATAGGTGATGCGGCCGCGGGTCAGGTCGTACGGGGAAAGCTCCACGACAACCCTGTCACCGGGGAGAATGCGGATGTAATTCATTCGGATCTTGCCAGAAATGTTGCACAGAACCGAATGACCGTTCTCGAGCTCGACCTTAAACATGGCGTTGGGCAGCGGCTCTTTTACCGTACCCTCGAGCTCAATTGCGTCTTCCTTCTTCACAAGCAATCATCTTTCTCTAGAAAACGACAGCGATTGAGTATTCTACAACACGTATGCACGCATCGTAATAACTTCGTAATGGCTCCACAACTAAGTGGAACTTATTACATTTCTCCGCCTTGGAGCGAACACCAAGCACCTTGGGCATCCGTGGTGAGAATCACCGGACCGTCATTGGTAATGGCGACGGTGTTCTCGTAGTGCGCGGCGGGCAGGTGGTCGTTGGTCGTAACGATCCAACCGTCGGAGCCCGTGCTCACATGGTTGGAACCCATCGTAACCATCGGCTCAATGGCAATGACCATGCCGGCCTGGAGGCGAACGCCCCTCCCCTTCTTTCCATAGTTAGGAACGTTGGGGTCCTCGTGCATCACGCGGCCAATGCCATGGCCCACATAATCACGAAGCATGCCGTAACCGTGAGACTCGGCGAGGGACTGAACGGCATAACCGACGTCCCCGATATGGTTACCGGGAACAGCCTGCTCGATGGCAGCCTTAAGGCAATCGCGCGTGACCTCGCACAAAGCCTTGGCTTCGGGCGTGGGGGTGCCGACGAAAAACGTCCAAGCGTTATCGCCGACCCAACCGTCGACAACGGCTCCCGTATCGATGGAGATGATATCGCCATCGCGCAGGATCATGTCGGGGTTGGGAATACCGTGGACCACGGCATCGTTGATCGATGCGCAAATGGTCCCCGGGAACCCGCCGTAACCCTTAAAGGCCGGGGTGCCGCCATGCATGCGGATAATCTGCTCCGCGAGCTGATCGAGCTCAAAAGTCGAAACGCCGGGGCGCACCATGGCTCCAACGTGGCGGAGCGCCATCTTAGATAGCGCTCCTGCCTTCTTCATCTGCTCGATTTGCGTTGCAGACTTAATCTTGATCATAGACCGAGAGCCTCTTTGACATCCCCGTACACGGTCTCGCGAGCCTGGTCACCGTTGACCGACTTGAGCAGACCCTGGCCACGATAGTAGTCAACGAGCGGGCTCGTGGACTTCTCGTAGACGTCAAGACGGTTCTTGATGGTCTCGGGCTTGTCGTCATCGCGCTGATACATCTCGCCGGCGCACTTGGGGCAGGTAGCATCGGCAGCGGTGCCGGTGTAACCGCAGGCGCGGCAGGTGCGACGCGAAGACAGACGATCGATAATGACCTCGGGGGCCACATCGACAAGAAGGGCACAGTCGATCTCGCGACCCATGGCGGAGAGCTCGGAATCGAGCGTCACAGCCTGGGCGGTGTTGCGCGGGAAGCCGTCGAGGATGAAGCCCTGCTGGGCGTCATCGGCGGCAAGGCGCTCCTTGACAAGGTCGATCACGAGCTGGTCGGGAACGAGCTCGCCAGCGTCCATGTACTTCCTAGCCTGAATACCAAGCTCGGTGCCACCCTTGACGGCAGCACGCAGCAGGTCGCCCGTGGAAATGTGAGCGACGCCAAACTCGGCGACGAGCTCCTGTGCGACGGTGCCCTTACCGGCACCCGGAGCTCCGAGCAATACGAGGTTCATGAGCAATCCTCCTCTAGCCTATTTAAAGAATCCATCGTAATCATACATCTTGATCTGACCTTCGAGCTTATCGACCGTGTCGAGCACGACGCCGACCATGATGAGGATGGACGTGCCGCCAAAAGCCTGGATCAGATGGTTACCCGTGAAGGAGAAGATGATCGAAGGCACGATGGCGATGAGCGCCAAAAAGACAGCGCTGGGAAGCGTGATCTTGTTGAGCGCGTTCTTGATGTAGGCCGCGGTAGCCCTACCCGGACGCACGCCCGGAATAAAGCCGCCCTGCTTCTTAAGGTTATCGGCCGTGTCATCGGGGTTGAACACCATGGAGGTGTAGAAGTACGCGAAGAACACGATGAGGACAACGTTAAGCACCCAGTTGAGCCAACCGGTCGAAAGCGCAGAGGCAACTGCCTGAATCCAGCCGATGCCGGGGAAGAACACGGCAATCTGAGCCGGGAAGTACAGCAGCGCCGAAGCGAAGATGATCGGCACGACACCCGCGGTGTTGACCTTGATGGGCAGGTAGGTGGTCTGGCCACCCATCATGCGACGGCCCACGACGCGTTTGGCGTAGGAGACCGGGATGCGACGCTGGCCGCGCTCAAGGAAAACAATCAGCGGGATAACCAGCAGGATGATGGCGCAGATGATCACCATGGTGATGATGCCACCGGCATTGCCCTCGGTGCTGGAGAAGATAGCCTGCGGAAGACCGGCCATGATGTTCGCGAAGATGATCAGCGACATGCCATTACCGATACCGCGCTGGGTGATGAGCTCACCAATCCACATGATCAGCATGGCGCCCGCGGTGAGCGTACCGACGATCATGAGGTCGAAGATGATCTCGGGAGCGCCGGCGCCATTGAAGCTGATGCCGAAGCTCTTAAAGAGGAAGAGGTAACCCACGGAGTTGAGGATTGCCAGAGCCAGGGTGAGGTAACGCGAATACTGCGTAATCTTGGTCTGACCGACCTCGCCCTCGCGGGCAAGCTCATGCAGGGAAGGCACGACGGCCTGGAGCATCTGGAGGATGATCGAGCTGGTGATGTAAGGCATGATGCCCAGCGAAAACACCGACACATAGCTCAACGCGCCGCCAGAGAAAAGATTCAGGAGGGCCATAGCACCTGCGGCGACCGAATTGTTATCGGTCGAGAAAAGGCCCAGCATCCCCTGGAAGGGAATGCCGGGCACAGGAACGTGCGCACCAATGCGGTACACGACGAGCATAGCTATGGTAAAAAGAATCTTTTCGCGCAATTCTTTGATGCGGAAAGCATTCTTAAGACCATTTAGCACGGCAGCTCGACCTTTCCGCCGGCGGCCTCGATCTTGGCCTGCGCAGAAGCGCTGACCTTGTCGACCTTGACCGTGAACTTCTTGGTGAGCTCACCATTGCCGAGCACCTTGACGGGCTCGAACTCGCTCTTGGTGATGCGAGCGGCCTTAAGAGCAGCACCGTCGATCACAGCGCCGTCCTCGAACTTGCGCTCGAGACGCTCAACGTTAACAGCGGTGTACTCGATGCGACGGGGGTTGCGGAAGCCCGGAAGCTTGGGCAGGCGCATAGCCAGCGGAGTCTGGCCACCCTCGAAGCCGGCACCCTTGGTGCCACCAGAGCGAGAGCCCTGGCCCTTCTGACCGCGGCCAGAAGTGGTGCCGTGACCCGAAGAATTGCCACGGCCGACGCGCTTGCGGTTCTTGGTGGAACCGGGCGCGGGAGTAAGATCGTGAAGCTGCATTTGCTACTCCTCTACAATCTCGACAAGGTGCTTGACCTTGAAGATCATGCCGCGGACGGACTCGTTGTCAGCAATCTCGCGAACCTCGCGGATCCTGTGGAGACCGAGGGCACGGACAGTACGGACCTGGTCCTGCTTGCAACCGTTGGTGCTGCGGACCTGCTTGATCTTGATGGTGTCAGCCATGCTTAGTTCTCCTTACCGACGAACATCTCGGAGACCGTCAGGCCACGGCGAGCCGCGACGTCCTCAGGGCTGGAGAGCTCCTTGAGGCCCTCGACGGCAGCCTTGATGATGTTGAGGCCGTTGTCGGTACCGAGGGACTTGGACAGGACGTTCTTGATGCCAGCAAGCTCGAAGAGGGGACGCACAGCGCCGCCGGCGATAACGCCGGTACCCTCGACAGCGGGCTTGATGATGATGCGGCCGGCACCAAAGTGGCCGAGAACCTCGTGCGGAATGGTGCCCTGATCGGTCACCGGCACGTGGAACATGTTCTTCTTGGCATCGAGAGACGCCTTGGAGATGGCCATGGGCACCTCAGCGGACTTGCCCATGCCAACACCGACGTTGCCCTTGCCGTCGCCAACGACGACGAGAGCGACGAGGCTCATGCGACGACCGCCCTTGACGGTCTTCGACACGCGGTTGATGTAAACGACGCGCTCCTCGAACTCGGAGGCCTCGCGCTGCTGCTTCTGATTACGAGCCATGTGCTACATACCTCCTAGAACTCGAGACCGGCGGCACGAGCACCGTCGGCGAGGGCCTTGACGCGGCCATGGTAGATACGGCCACCGCGATCGAAGGCGACCTTGGTGATGCCGGCCTCGATGGCGCGCTTGCCAACGAGCTGACCGACCTTCTCCGCAGCCTCCTTGTTCGAGGTGTGGGTGCCCTTGAACTCGGCCTCGAGGGTCGAGGCAGAGACGAGCGTCAGGCTGGAGCCCTTGCTGTCGTCGATGATCTGGGCATAGATGTTGGCGTTAGTACGGGTCACGCGAAGACGCGGACGCTCGGAGGTACCCGAGACCTTGCCGCGAACACGACGCTGACGACGCTTGAGGCCTTCCAGCTTCGCCTTATGCTTGTTCATACGTAAACTCCTAAAAAGGTTGATCTTGCCAGCACCTGACGGGGTGCTGGTCTTATGCGAGTGAGTCGGTTACGACTACTTGGCGGCCTTACCCAGCTTGCGGCGGATGTGCTCGCCAACGTAGTGGATACCCTTGCCCTTGTAAGGCTCGGGAGGACGATGGCCGCGGATCTCAGCGGCGATCTGACCGACCTGCTGCTTGTTGATACCCTTGACGTTCACGTGGGTGTTGTCGGGAACCTCGAAGGTGATGCCCTCGGGAGCCTCGACGATCACGGGGTGCGAGAAACCCAGGGAGAACTCGAGGTTCTTGCCCTTCTGCTGCACGCGGTAACCGACGCCGGCGAGCTCGAGCTTCTTCTCGAAGCCCTCGGAAACGCCAACAACCATGTTGTGGATGAGGGCACGGGTGAGGCCGTGGCGGGCACGGGTCTCACGCTCGTCGTCGGGACGGGAAACGGTGAGGACGTTGTCCTCGACGTTGATAGCGAGCTTCTCAAAGACATCGAGCTCGAGCTGGCCCTTGGGGCCCTTGACGACAACGTTGTTGCCGTTGACTGCCACTTCGACTCCGGCGGGAATCTGGACAGGCTTATTACCGATACGAGACACGGTGATCTCCTTTCCTTCTACCTACCGAGCGAATTACCAGACGTAAGCGATGATCTCGCCGCCGACGTTGTGCTTGCGAGCATCGCGGTCGGTCATGACGCCATGGCTGGTGGAAATAATGGCGGTACCAAGGCCACCGCGGACGCGGGGCATGTCGGCAACGCCGGTGTACTTACGCAGGCCCGGCTTGGAAATGCGGCGGATGCCGTTGATGACCTTAGCCTTCTTGGGACCATACTTAAGCGTGATGTGCAGAGTCTTCTGGGGAACGGTGTCCTCGACATCGTAGCCCTCGATGTAGCCCTCCTCGTGCAGAACACGAGCGATCTCGACGAGCTTCTTGCTGCTCGGCATGGAGACCGTGGCCTTGTTCACAGAGTTAGCGTTACGGATGCGCGTAAGCATATCTGCGATCGGGTCTGTAAGGTTCATACAGATTCTCCTTCGTTCTTGATGAACACGTGCTCTTGGTTCTTCGCCGCCCTTAACGGCAAAGCCTTTTTAGCGCGTTTTCCCTGTTCCAAACTGATGCTTGAAACGCTGGTAGTGACTTACCAGCTGGCCTTCTTAACGCCGGGAAGCTCGCCCTTGAGTGCAAGCTCGCGGAAGCAGACACGGCACAGGCCGAACTTGCGGTACACAGAGTGCGGACGGCCGCAGCGCTGGCAGCGCGTGTACTCACGAGTAGAGAACTTCTGCTTGCGATTGCACTTGACGATCATCGATGTCTTAGCCACTTATATCCTCCTCACATAGAGTATTGTTCGCCCCAAGCGCCGCCCCCTTGTGGGAACGGCGCTTATAGGGCAGGTGAACCTATTTCTTGAACGGGAAACCGAAGGCGTCCAGAAGGGCCTTGGCCTCCTCATCGGTGTTGGCGGTGGTCACGAAAGTGATGTCCATACCACGCTGGTGATCGACGGAGTCGAAGTCGATCTCGGGGAAGATGAGCTGCTCGGTGACGCCCATGGAGAAGTTACCACGGCCGTCGAAGCTCTTGGCGGAGATGCCGCGGAAGTCGCGGATACGGGGGATCGCGACGGAGGTCAGACGATCGAAGAACTCCCACATACGGTCGCCACGCAGGGTAACCTTGCAGCCGATCGGCATACCCGCGCGCAGGCGGAAGGTAGCGATGGACTTGCGGGCACGGGTGATCATCGGCTGCTGGCCGGTGATGGCGCGCAGGTCGCGCACGGCACCGTCGATGGCCTTGGAATCGGTAGCGGCCTCGCCGACACCCATGTTCACGACGATCTTCTCAAACTTGGGGATCATCATGACGTTCTCGTACTGGAACTTGTCCTGAAGCTGCTGCTTGACCTCGTTGTTGTACTTGGTCTTCAGACGCGGCACATACTTCTCTTCTGCCATTGTTCACTCCTTCTTGGGGTTTTAAGCACGGGGCGTGGCCACGATGGGTTGTCCTCGTGCCTCCTGGCTGCATCCGCGCCGCTCATGGCATTTCGCGGTTTGGACTCGACGCAGCAGGAGCCGACAAAACAATCGGTACTATACGCGCATCGGGAGCGTATTTCCAGAAAAACCTCGTCTGCCTGCACAACTCCACAACTCCCCCGCACAAATGGGTCCCAAAAAGCAGTTGCGGTGAAATAGGGACTGTTTGGCGGCCTAACGGGGGTGCGGACAGAAAGTTGGACCGCGGGGCGGTCCGGACTGGAGGTTCGCATGTACAGCAGGGAGAAGGTCG
>CAJMEW010000016.1:0-56210 GCA_905212545.1 uncultured Collinsella sp. | reverse complement strand
CGCCCACCGAGACCCCCGCGAACTTCGCGGCGGCGGTCGGCCCCATGCCGTCCTCCGTCGCCAGGAGGAAGAGCTCGCCCTTCTCCCTGCTGTACATGCGAACCTCCAGTCCGGACCGCCCCGCGGTCCAACTTTCTGTCCGCACCCCCAAATGGCTGTTCAGAAGCTTATTCAATCCCTATTTCACCGCAACTTATGGGTGGGATGGCTACGACGCCAGGGTGGCAATGACGGCTTCGTCGCCGGCGTATATGAGGGTGTTGCCATCGGGGATGATGGTTTGGCCTTCGCGCTTGAGCATCACCACAATAAACGGATGCTTGCCTTGCGGCACATCGCGCAAGCGCTGGCCGGCCAGGCGACCGTGGGGAGTCACGGTGACCTCGCGCAGCGTAACCTCGGCACGCTCTTCGAACGTCGGCGCGGCCATCACCAGCAGATCGCCTTCCTGGATTACGGTGTCACCATTGGGCAGTACCGGGTGCGCCCCGTCGCGCAGCACCAGGACCACGAGCATATCTGTGGCGCTGCCAATGTCCGCGAGCGAGCGTCCGGCAAACGGATGTCCAGCGCCCACCTTGAGCTTTACAAACGACATGCCGTCCTCGTCGCGGTAGTCGTTAAAGGTGCGGCGCACGTCGCCGGTCGCATCGATCATATCGAGCTTCTTTGCCACCGCCGGTAGCAGCGAGCCCTGCACCACAATGCTCGACACGGCAATCACAAACACCAGGTCAAACAGGTCGTGACCGCCGGGAACACCGGCCACCACGGCAAAGAGACTAAAGACGACCGAAGCTGCTCCGCGCAGACCCGCCCAGCTTACGAGCGCAACCTGTCGAGGGTTCGTCCTAAACGGTGCCAGCAGCATGCCTACGGCGATGGGACGGCTCATGAAGAGCATAAACGCCATGAGCGCCAGGCCAGGTAGCAGCATTTGCGGCAGACGCGCGGGCGTCACGAGCAGGCCGAGCAAGAAGAAGATCGTCATCTCGGCCATCTCGGTGAGGGTGTCGAAGAAGTGCGCCATCTCGACCTTGCCGGTGATGTCGCTCGCACCCAGCACAATGCCTGCCAGGTACACGGCCAAAAAGCCGTTTCCGCCCAGATAGCTCGGCAGCGCGTAGGCAACGATCGCCACGGCGAACAAAAAGATGGTCTGCGCGCCCTCGGCCGTTGCGTGCGCGCGTTCAATCAGGCGGCTGGATGACCAGCCGATGGCAAGACCCAAACCTACGCCCAGGATGATTTGCTTGGCCAGCAGCACGGGGATGTTAATTTCGCCGCCGGCCGCGAGTGCGGCGAGCACGGCGGTGAGCATGTAGGCGACGGGGTCGTTGGAGCCCGATTCGACCTCGAGCAGCGAGTCGGTGCCGCCCTTCAGCGAAAGGTTGTGCTCGCGCAGCACGCTAAAGACGCTGGCTGCGTCGGTGGATGCTACAACCGATCCCAGCAGCAGGCCGTCGATCCAGTCGAACCCCAGCATGAAGTGCGCAAACGCGCCGGTGATGCCAGCGGTGATGACGACGCCGAGCGTGCTCAGCAGCACCGCCGGCGCAGCGACGGGCTTGGCGCGGTCGATATTGGTGTTAAAGCCGCCGTAGAACATGATGAACAGCAGCGCCGTGCTGCAGACGGTTTCGGTAAGCGCATAGTCGCTAAAGTCGATATGCGCCGGGCCGTTGACGCCCAACAGCATGCCGAGCGCGATAAAGATGAGCAGGGTGGGGAAGGGGAGCTTTTTGCCGACGGGTTTGATGGTCAGGCACAAAATGATGACGAGGCCGATAAAGAGAAGGATCTGGTTCATGGATAGTGTCCGCTCCTGGGTGGTTGGCGTGGCACGGTCAGTTGTCTGCAGTTATTTGTACCCAAAGATGGTGGGTTTATGGGGTTGGATTGCGGGCATGCGCGATATCGTCATAGCTGGCTGCCGTCTTTGCCTCTGCTCGGAATCCCTTTCCAGCTTTATTGCAACGGAGTACAATGGGTAACGTTTAAGTTCAACTTGAAGTTTTAGTTGCGGCGCCGGGCTTCGGCTGCAATGCAAGGAGAGGCGTACCATGGCGATCTATGTGACATCTGATGCTCACGGGCACGTGCGTGCGCTTGACGAGGCCCTGTCTAAGATCTCGTTGACGTCCGACGACACACTGTACGTGCTGGGCGACATGATCGATCGCGGGCCCGATCCGGTCGGCGTTATTAAGCTCGTACGCTCGCTGCCCAACGCCCGCGTGCTCAAGGGTAATCACGAGCAGATCATGCTCGATGCCATCATTGGCCAGGATCCGCTCGATGCCGAGACCTGGGATATCAACGGTGGCTGGACGACGCGCGAGCAGCTCAACGACATGGAATATGAGGCATACGAGGAGCTCGTGCGATGGATGGCCGCGCTGCCGCTCTACGCGGTGGTCGAGACTGCCGAGCGGCCGTACCTGCTGGTGCACGCCGGCATTCAGACCGAGGCGGCGCGTGCGTTTTTGCTTGAGCATGGTGTCGATTGCGGCGACGGCAGGGGAGCGGTCGATGCCGATCGCGAGCTGCTGCAGCAAATGCTCGCCGTACAGTCGTCCGATGACTTGCTCTGGATTCGCCATGGCTATTGGGATGTGCCGACCGGGCTGCTTTCTGCCGAGGGCAAGGGCCCGGTCGTGGTGAGCGGTCACACGCCCACGGTATCGCTTGGGCGCTATTGCGAGGTCGGTGGTCTGGCGGGGCTCGATGAGGAATCGGGACGCGGGCAGATCGTGCGCTTGGGCGGCGAGGATACCGCTGGTGTGCCCGATCGCATCGATATCGATTGCGCCGCCGCCACCGGCTCCGAGTTTGGCCGCGTGGGCATCCTGCGCCTGGACGACGGGGCCGAGTTCTATGCGAATATCAACCCGGGCGAATAACCTTGTTCCGCCGTTCTACCGAACGGCGGTCACGTTGACGCTGCGCAGCCCCGAAGCACCCCATCTTGTCGCTCAAACCGTCGCTCGCGTACAGAAGTACGCGTCGCTCCTCTTTCGCGCCAACCTGGGGCACTTCGAGGCTGCTCGCTGTCGATGCCAAAACATCGATGATTATTCTGGGACGGGGATTAAATAATCATTTGGCTGCCCGCTGGCTAAGTGAGTAGACTTTTTTGGAAATGCCGAGCACCCAACATATTTGCCTCTATAAAACCGCAGGTCACAGACTTGTGCTTTGTCGGTGTGGTCGGGGATTCGGTAAAAGGCTACTCACTTAGTTTTGCGTGATGCTTATTGTTCGCACCGAGACCCCAACTGGGGTGATTCCATCGCAAACTCCGGTTACCGGGGGCAGCTAATTAGGCGCCGTACGGGTTCCGGTCGCGCTCGATGCGCTGACGGATGTGGGCGTACTCGATTATCAGCAGCACCAGCAGTAGGGCCATAACCGCCAGGTAGCTCACCACGGCGCCCATCAGGCCCAGCAGGTTGATCATGATCACCGGGAGCACCACGCTCGCGGCAAAGCAGATCAGGTAGATCTTGGTGACGTCTCCAGCGTGGCGCAGCACCGTGATAATGGCGTAGATAAAATCGATGGCCGCGGTTACGCCGCCGGCGACGACCATCAGCAGCGCCAATGTGCGGTAGCGCTCAAAGTTGAGGCCGTACATAAAGCTCATGAGGGGAATGCCGGGGCCTGCCATAAATGCGGCGCACACGCCGGTTATGGCCACGATTAGCGCCATAACGGCAATAATGATCAGGTCAAAGCGACGACGCTTGCGAGGATTAGCCCAAATGCTCGACAAGCGCAGGAGCTGCGGTTTATAGACAAATCCAATGCTCAACAGAATAGCCTGAGCTGGAAAAAACAGGGCATTAAAGTACAGCTGGTATTTGTAGGCCAATGTTCCTTCCATCACAAACTTGGGCATGCTTTCGATAAGGTTGAACAGGAATAGCGCGCCAAAGAGTGGGGCGCACTGGACAAACAGGTGGCCGACCTCGCGCAGGCTTACGCGGCGCGATTTTTCGGTCTCGAGCAGAGCGAGCGGCGCGGTGACCAGCACGAGCGAGGCGATCGCGGCGATGCCCATGGCCATGGCCGCGATGGGCATGCTACGCGTGAGGAACAGCGCCGCGCTGAAGACCGCGATGACGCTGACGGAGCGTAGCGTTTGGCTCATTCCGGCCAGGTAGAGCTTGTCGGCCTGCTGCAGGCGGCCTTCGTACACGTCGGCGACGCCGTCGATCACCTTATAGAGGTAGACGCCCAGGCCGATCGTGGCCATCTGCGCATCGTAGCCACGGGCGCTGCTGTATATCAGGCCGCATGCCAGCGCGAGCGCTCCGCAGATCCAACGATTGAGCTGGTAGGAGGCAAAGGACGTCTTTTCGTCGATGTCCGAGACCTGGAAATTGCGCACGCCGTAGTTGCACGCGATCATAATGAGCGTGCCGGTGACGAAGGCGATGGAGAATTTGCCTGCTTCTTCGGCGCCCACGAGCTGCGTGGACACGATGGTGAGCAGCGGAAACGCCAAGCCCCACACGGCGGTGCCGAGAGTGTTCCAAAGGTAATCGCGGCGGGTGGCGTGCTCTTCGTATTCAGCCTCTTGCGTGGAGAACCCGCCGCCGTAGACGGCACCGAGCAGACGGTTCCACCAAGCGTTGACCATACGGCGTACGGGGCCGGGCTCTCGATTGCGCTCGCGCCGGTGGCGTGTGACTTGGTTGCTATTGGGGCCACCGGCGTTGCGTTGGCTCAGCTCCTGGATGCGAGCGAGCTCCTCAGCGGTGTGCGAGGCGGGGAACAGGCCGTTCTCGATGCGACCGCCCTGGCTGGGTGCCCCGCCCGATACGGTGGGGTCGGCGACGCCGTTGTGGCGGGCGATGGCGCGGCGGATGCTATCGAGGGGCGTGATGCTCAAAGCGGGGTCCTTTCTATTGCTGCGCTCTAGTATAGACGCGACGGTGTTCGCTCGTGTTTTTGAACGGATTGTTCGATAATTTCGGCGGCGCCATTCAGTAGTCGGCACTTAGGGACGTTCCTTATGTGCCGGCACTTTGGGAACGTCTCTAAGTGCCGGCATCCGGGGACACTCCTTGAATGTTGCCTGTTCAAGAGTGTCCCCAATGACTAGTTGTTTAAGAACGTCCCCAATGACTGGGCCGCTTGCCTGCGATTTTTGACCGTTGGGCGGGCTTGCCGCCCTTGCCGCAAAAACGTTTTTGCATATCGGGTACAACGGGCTTTACGTGAGTAAAGTGCGCGCCGTGTTCACGTGTCGCGTTTTTAAAGGAGGCCCCATGCCTGGTGTTACCCCTGCAGAAGTTTTGTCCAACTTTGGTATTACGCTCGTTGAAGATCCCGCCGAGAATCAGCCCCGTCTGCTGGTCGATCTACCCGCCGCGGAGCTCGTCGAGCACGCTATCCGCCGCGAAGAAGGCCGCATGGCATCCAACGGCGCGCTGGTGATCGAGACGGGGGAGCGTACCGGCCGTTCGCCCAACGACCGCTTTATCGTCGACACGCCCGACGTGCACGACAAAATCGCCTGGGGCGCGGTCAACCGCCCACTGTCCGTCGAGAGCTATGAGGCCATCAAGGCCGGCATCGTCGACTATCTCAACGAGCGCGACGTGTTCGTCACGCGCGGCATGGCGGGCGCCGACCGCAACCACACGCGTCGCCTGCTCGTTGCCTGCGAGCGTGCCAGCCAGGCACTCTTTATTAAGCAGATGCTCGCCCGCCCGCTCGCCCGCGAAATCGCGCGCACCGGCGAGCCCGACTTCTGCGTGCTCGCAGCGCCCGGTTACCAGTGCGACCCCGCCATCAAGGGCCTCAACTCCAGCGCCGCCGTGGTCATCAACTTCCAGGAACGCGTGATTCTGGTCGCCGGCACCGGCTACTCCGGCGAGATTAAAAAGTCGATCTTTAGCGTCATGAACTACCTACTGCCCGTCGAGGACGACGTGCTGCCCATGCACTGCTCGGCCAGCATGGATCCCGTCACGCACGAGACCGCCGTGTTCTTTGGCCTGTCCGGCACCGGCAAGACCACGCTTTCGGCCAATCTCACGCGCCTGCTGATCGGCGACGACGAGCACGGTTGGTCCGACATGGGTATCTTCAACATCGAGGGTGGCTGCTACGCAAAATGCGAGGGCCTGGACGCCTTCCACGAGCCCGAGATTTTCAACGCTGTCCGCTTTGGCGCGATCTGCGAAAACGTGGTGCTCGACGAGAACCGCAAGCCCAACTATGACGACATCTCGATCACGCACAACACGCGCGTGGCCTATCCCGTGGAGCACATTCCTAACGCGTGGACTAAGGGCATGGGCACCACTCCGAGTGTCGTGCTGTTCCTGACTTGCGACGCTTTTGGCGTGCTGCCGCCCATCTCGCGCCTGACGGCCGACGCCGCCATGTACCACTTTGTGACGGGCTTTACGGCTAAGATTCCCGGCACCGAGGTCGGCGTCACCGAGCCCACGCCCACGTTCTCTTCGCTGTTCGGCGAGCCGTTTATGCCGCTCGACCCCATGGTTTACGCCAGGATGCTTGGCGAGCGCATTGCCGACGGCCGCACGCGCGTGTACCTGGTCAACACCGGCTGGATCGGCGGCGGCTACGGCGTGGGCCATCGCATCGAGCTTGCCTACACGCGCTCGCTGGTCGCGCGCGCCCTCGACGGCACCATCGAGGACAGCGAGTTCGTGCACGACGACATCTTTAACGTCGACATTCCCACGACGTGCCACGGCGTGCCCGATGGCATCCTGGTGCCGCGCCAATACTGGCAGAGCACCGCGCGCTATGACGAGGCCGCGCACAACCTGGCGGTGATGTTCGAGGAGAACTTCGAGAAGAAGTACTCGCACCTGCCCGAGTCCGTCAAAGCCGCCGGCCCGCACGTTCAAGTACACGCCGACGCCCGTCATCGCGGCCGCGGGCTGCTGGGACTTCGCCACTAGCTTCGCCGTGAGTCCATATCCACCACAAAGGGGACAGGCACCTTTGTGGTGGTTTTGCTCGCGTGGATGACTCGGGTTACAATACGCCTGACATATCGTCCCCTTCTCCGGATGGGGACAGCGCAAGCGTTCTTGTGACGGCACCGTAGGACTTTGAAGGTGGCCGTTGTAAGGGCGCTTTTTGTTTAGGCGCCCTCACTCGGGCGCGCACAATGAAGGGAGAGCGTATGAAGAGCTTTATTGCCGAGGATTCATTCTGGGAGCTGTTTCCGCAGGCAGCGGTCGGTGTTGTGGTCGTGGAGGGCATGAAGCCCACGGCTCAGATTCCTCAAGAGGACGTGGATGCGATTGCGGCGTTGCTCGACCGCGCCAATATCGATGCGGAGCGTCATCTGACCAGTGACACTATCAGCGAGAACGCACCGGTCAAGGCATGGCGCGAGGCCTATCGTCTGTTCAAGACCAAGAAAGGCGCGCGCTGCTCGATCGAGAACTTGCTCAAACGCGTGCTCAAAGGCAAGCCGGTGGGCCACATTACGCCCGCGGTGGATATTTACAACACGGTGTCGCTGACCTACGCGCTGCCCGTGGGAGGCGAGGATCTGCATGCGATCGAGGGAGACCTTCGCTTGAAGGTGACCGACGGTGGCGATGCGTTCTTGCCGCTTGGCGAGGAGGCGGACGATCCGACGCTGCCCGGCGAGCTCGCCTATATCGACGATGCGGGCGCTGTGTGCCGCTGCTGGAACTGGCGCGACGGCGTTCGCACGGCGCTGTCCGATAATTCGGCCGATGCGTTCCTGGCGATTGAGTGCGTGGAGTCCGAGCGGATGGGGGATTGCCAGGCTGCGATCGATCGCTTAGCCGAGCTGCTTGAGCGCTATCTGGGAGCGACGGTTGTCATTAAGACGCTTGTGACCTGCGACAATCCTTGCGTGGAGCTGTAGCGGCGCCTAGAACCTATTGATGCCCCAAACCACCACAAAGGTGCCTGTCCCCTTTGTGGTGGTTTTTATGTTGATGGGTTAACAATTGAGATATTTGGGTATGGGGGTTCGCGCATGCGGTTAAGATGTTTACCCGTAAGCATTATGCAAGCGAAAGGCGGTCGTCTCCCATGCAGCAGAACGACGAGACACGTTTCGAGGACTTTGTCGGACTGATCAGTGGGCTCTACAAGGAGATCCAGCGCATTAAGACATCCGAGGGCGCAAGGCTGGGCCTCAAGGGCTCCGACGTGATGTGCCTGTACTATCTTGAGCGCAGCAAGGACGGCCTGACTGGCGCTGACCTGGCTCGCATGGCAGGCGTGACCCGCGCCGCCGTCTCGCGTACGCTCGCGCATCTGGAGGAGGGCGGCTACGTCGAGGTCGATGATTCGGGCGATGCCGCCGTTAAGTATCGTGCTCCGGTGCGCCTGACCGCTCTGGGCGGCGAGAGCATGAGCGAGGCGGACCGCATCATTCGCGAGGTGCTCGATACCACCGGTAAGGCTATGGGTGTGGAGCAGCGCGAGCAGATGTATGCGTCGCTGCGTACGATTCTCAACACCCTGCGCGAGATCTAAGGCCGCCCAGGCATTTGCTTTCCATTAACAACTGCATAGTCCCGTTTGAGCGCGTATACCGTGCCGGGGCATTGCTGTCAAAATTCCCCGCGCGTGACCTGCGCAAGAAAGGATTCGCTATGTCCATTCGTATTATTACCGATTCCGCAAGCGATATGTCGCCGGCTGAGCACCCCGCTTTGCGTGTTCTGCCGCTGTCCGTTACCTTTGGTACCGATGTGTACATGGATGGCGTCGACATCGATCACCAGCGCTTTTACGAGATGCTCGTGGAGCGCGATGAGCTGCCCAAGACCGGTCAGGTCAACCCGTACGCGTTTTCACAGGCGATTGCCGAGACGCGTGAGGCCGGCGACGAGGCAGTGATTATTACCGTGGGCGCCAAGCTTTCGGGCACCAATCAGAGTGCCCGTACCGCACTTGCCGAGGCGCCGGGCGGCGACGTGTTCGTGGTAGACAGCAATAACGTCACCCTGGGCGAACGTGTCCTGGTCGAGTATGCGCTGCGCTTGGTGGACGAGGGCCGTAGTGCGGCCCAAATCGCGGCGGCCGTAGAGGCCGTCCGTGACCGCGTGGTCGTCATCGGCCTGCTCGAGACGCTGGAGTACTTGGTGCGCGGCGGTCGCCTGTCTGCCGCTGCGGGCGCTGTGGGCACGCTGCTCAACGTGAAGCCCGTAGTGGCCGCCGAGGACGGCCTGATCGTGCAGCTGGGTAAGGCGCGCGGTTCCAAGAACGGCCGTAACCTGCTCAACCAGAAGGTCGAAAAGGCGGGCGGCGTCGACTTTTCCATGCCGCTGGCACTGGGCTATACGGGCCTTTCGGACGCTGTGCTCAAGAAGTACATCGAGGACAGCGCCGCGCTGTGGGCTGGACACACCGAGAACGAGCTGCCCATCCACACCATTGGCGCCACCATCGGCACCCACGTGGGCCCCGGCGCCGTAGCCGTAGCCTTCTTCCGCCCCGCCAACTAGCTTTCCGGTCAAAACCACCACAAAGGGGACAGGTACCTTTGTGGTGGTTTATGCTTTTCAGGGTGGAAGGGAGCGATCGATGGCGTCTGAGGGCTTTTTTGAGCGGGTGTACGAGGTGGTCGAGCAGATTCCCGAGGGGATGGTCGCTACGTACGGTCAGGTGGCGCTGCTCGCCGGTCGTCCGCGGAGCGCGCGCTATGTGGGCTATGCGCTGCACAGCAACCCGCGCCCTGGCCAAATTCCCTGTCATCGCGTGGTGTTTGCCGACGGCCGTATCTGTGAGGGCTTTGCCTTTGGCGGCCCCGATGCTCAGCGTGAGCTCTTGATGGGGGAGGGCGTGACGTTTGCCGATCCCATGCACGTCGATCTGGGCGCCTGTCGCTGGCCTGCCGGGCTCTAGCGGTTCTTCCGTGGCGAAAACCACCACAAAGGCGCCTGTCCCCTTTGTGGTGGTTTTACACTGTAGGTTTACCAGAGCTAACTTATGGAGAAGGTGTGGCGGCGTACTTTGCCGTCAGAAAGTAAACCACGGTGAACTATATTGGTTTCAGCAAGGGAGCAGGCAATAGGCGATGAAAAAGCCTGCCCTGTTGAGTTTGATTCGCATCCCTCCCCTCTGTGCGATTCAACGGTGTACTTCGGGAACAGGCCCGCTGGCAGCTAACTGCCGGCGGGCCTGTTCCTGTTTGTCGAGGGGGTGCGATGGACGGAGCCGAAGCGGTCCGGCTCCAAAAAAGGCGGACGCCGCAGCGCCCGCCCTAAAGCAATCGAAAGCTCAAGCCAGTAGATCGGTCTAGTACACCATGCCCATGGCGTCCTGAACCTCTGCCAGGGTCTGATCGGCGATCTCGTTGGCGCGACGGTTGCCCTCGTGCAGGACGTCCTTCACATAGTCCAGATCGTTCTCGTAGCGCTGGCGACGCTCGCGGATCGGTGCGAAGTACTCGTTGACGGCCTCGGTCACGTACTTCTTGAGCTGGCCGGAGCCGCCCATGCCGATCTCCTCGGCAATCTCGACCTCGGAGCGACCGGTGCAGATGGCGGCTGTCGAAAGCAGGCCGGACACGCCGGGGCGGTTTTCGGGGTCGAACGTGATCATGCGCTCGGAGTCGGTCTGGCTCTTCTTGATGCGTTTGGCCGTCTCCTCGGCGGTCATCGAGATATTGATGGCGTTGCCGTAGCTCTTGCTCATCTTGCGACCGTCAAGGCCGGGAAGCAGCGGGGTCTCGGACAGCAATGCGTCGACCTCGGGAAATACCTTGCCGTAGCGGTTGTTAAAGCGGCGGGCGATGGTGCGGGTGAGCTCGATGTGCGGCAGCTGGTCGCGACCGACGGGCACGACGTTGCCCTTGCAGAACAGAATGTCGCAGGCCTGGTGCACCGGGTAGGTGAGCAGAAGACCGGTGAGCTCGTGGCCCGAGGCCTCCATCTCGGCCTTGACGGTGGGGTTGCGCGCCAGCTCGGCCTCGGACACCAGCGACAGGAACGGCAGCATGAGCTGGTTTGCTGCGGGCACGGCGGAGTGCGCGTAGATCATGGTCTTGTCGGGGTCGATACCGCAGGCAAGGTAGTCCATGACCATGTTGTACACGTTGTCCTGGATGTGCTCGGTCGTGTCGCGGTCGGTGATGACCTGGTAGTCGGCGATGAGCACGTTGGTCTTGGCGCCCATGTTCTGCAGCTCAACGCGGCCCTTGAGGGTGCCAAAGTAGTGGCCCAGGTGCAGGCGGCCGGTGGGGCGGTCGCCGGTGAGCATGGTGAACTTCTCGGGCGTCTTGGCCAGGCCCTCGCGAATGGCGTTGCTCTTTTGCAGCGCGACTTCGTAGCTGTTCTCGTTTGGCATGATTGCTCCTAACGTATGTTCATGGGTCAAGATGATAACGCGTTTATTGGAGGGGTGGTGCGTAAGTAGGCGAGGGGCGGGAGAGGGGCGCGCGTGGTGCGGCATGTGCGATGGGTGCGGCGCGGCCGCGCTTGGCAAACGGTGCCTTGGCACATCCTCGGCAGCTTGCCCTAGAGCTTGTGGTGGCGCTCTTCTTTGCGCTCCTCGGCTGCCTGCTCCTCCTGCTTAAAAGCGGGGTCGTCGGGGGTGACCAGCTCGTCCTCGTGCGTGCGCTTGTTGTAATGGTGGCGCAGTACGGGCTCAAACAGATGTAGATGCTTGGCAAAGGCCGCCGAGCCAATGGCGAGCACGGTAAAGATGAGCACGCGCATGGGCACCTCGACCTGGTTAATCGCGGCGGCGCCGGCCGAAAGCATAATGCACCAGGCATAGATGAGCAGCACAGCCTGTTTTTGGTTGTAGCCTTCTTGGATCAGGCGGTGGTGGATGTGGCCTTTGTCGGCCTGCCCGATGCTAATGTGGGCGCGCTTGCGGCGCACAATGGCGCTAAACGTGTCGATGATGGGCACGCCGGCAACGATGAGCGGGATGATGAGCGAGGTGAGCGCGGCGGTGCGGCTCACGTTGAGCAGCGAGATGGAGCCCAGCGCAAAGCCCAGAAGCAGCGACCCCGAGTCGCCCAAGAAGATGCTTGCGGGGTTGAAGTTGTAGCGCAAAAAGGCCAGACAGGCGCCAAAGAGCGCAATGGAGAGCGCGGCGGCGTCGATGCGGCCCGAGAGAACGGCCATCGAAAACATGGTGAACGACGCGATGCCGCAGATACCCGTCGCCAGGCCGTCAAGGCCGTCGATGAGGTTAATGATGTTGGTGAATGCCACCAGATAGATCACGGTGATGGGGTAGGCGAGCCATCCGAGCATGATTTCGCCGGGGGCAAACGGGTTGACGATGACGCCGATTTTTAGGCCGCCCATGCAGGCGATAAGCGCGGCGAGGACCTGTCCGGCCAGCTTTTGCTTGGGCTTGAGCTGGAAGACGTCGTCGATAGCGCCGGTCGCAAAGATGACGGTAAAGGAGAGCGCCAGCATGGGATAGCTAATGTGAAGGCGCGGGTGCGGCACCAAAACGGGCGGCCAGCCCAGGTACCAGGTGCCTAGGATTTGCACAATGCAGGCAACGACCAGGCCCAAAAACACCGCCGTTCCGCCCAAACGCGGGATGGGCTTGGTGTTGATGCGGCGCTTAGAAGGATAGTCGACGGCATCGAGCTTAATTGCCAAGCGCTTGACCAGGGGCACCGCGAGGAAGGTCGTGATAAAGGCCGCCGCTGCCACGCATAGGTACGGTATGTAGCTCGGGGATGAAGCCATGAATCTAAAAACCGCCAAGCGTCGAAGGAAAAGGTCAAAGGTTGCTACGCGGAAATGGCATAGCTGTCCCATGATACTCGACCGAGGGGGGTGCGGAGGTTTGCACCGTGCGATTATCACGCGCATACCAGATATTGGGATGTTGTCGATGGCTTGTCGGGATGCCGGCGGGGATCCATATGGACTGTAATGGTGATTTTCGGCAAAAGAAAACCACCCCCCACGTTACGAAAATGAACCCACCTAAAACAGGTGGGTGCCCTCATCGACTGTTCCAGCGTCCTTAACAACGAAGGATACCTGTACTAGGTACGACTGTGTGGGCTCCCTAAATAAACGCGACGGTTCACCCAGTTGCTCCGCGGGGGGCGGAATACCTACATCATAAAGCGGCACTTTATCGATTCCAGTCTTGACATTACAAAAATCGTGTCGGACGATTACGGCGCCTTAGGGACGGAGCCGTCTACGCGGTCTGGCCCTTTACGTTTGAGCTGCTGAATCGTTGTTTTGGAGCATGTTTTTATGCCGACGTCGTTGACCGAACTTTTTTCGCCCGCCTGCCATTTGTGTCCGCGCCGTTGCGGTGCGGCACGCGATGAGGGCGCGCGCGGTGTATGCGGTGCTAACGACACGCTCAGGGTGGCCCGCGCGGCGCTTCATATGTGGGAGGAGCCGCCTATCTCGGGCGAGGCCGGTTCGGGCACGATTTTCTTTAGCGGCTGCTCGCTCAAATGCATCTACTGCCAGAACCACGAGATCTCGACCGGCAATTTTGGCCTTGAGATTTCGCTTGAGCGCCTGGTCGAGATTATGCTGGAACTGCAGGACCAGGGTGCCAACAACATCAATTTGGTGACGGCGACGCACTATGCGCACCTGTTGCCTGCCGCGATTGCCGCGGCACGGATGCGCGGGCTGGTCATCCCGATCGTCTACAACACGAGTGGTTACGAGCGTGCGAGTGCCGTGGCGGCGCTGGGCGACCTGGTCGATGTGTGGCTCACCGACTTTAAATATGCCGATGCCGGGCTTGCGCAGTCACTCTCTCATATAAAGGACTACCCACGTGTGGCTGTGTCAGGCCTGGCTCAGATGGCGTGCGAGATCGAGCGCCGCGGGGGAGAGCTGGTGGACGAGGACGGGCTCATGAAGCGCGGCATCATTGTGCGCCATCTGGTACTGCCGGGACATGCAGACGATTCATGCCGCGTGCTGGACCTGGTGTGGCAGACGGTGGGCGACGTGCCGATCTCGGTCATGAACCAGTACACGCCCAATGCGCTTATGCGCGAACAAGGCGGCGACCTGGCACGCGCCGTGACGCGCGAGGAGTACGAGCAGGTGCTCGACCATGCCGACGACCTGGGCTTTACGACGATGTTTTGGCAAGAGGGCGGCGCGGTAGACGAGAGCTTCACCCCGGCCTTCGACACCACCGGTGTTCTTACCAGCGCAAAGTAGTGCGTTCGTCGATGATTTTTCTGGGACGGGGATTAAAAAATCATCGAGAGGATCGCCTGCTCGAAAAGTTGTCAAAATAGCCGCGCCCCAAAAAGACTGGTTATTGGGCGTTGACAGTTGGCGAGCCGTAGGTAAAATATCAACTTGTCCTGGGGACGTAGCTCAGTTGGGAGAGCGCTGCCGTCGCATGGCAGAGGCCGAGGGTTCGACTCCCTTCGTCTCCACCCTTGGATTTGATAAGCCGCTGACATTGTGTCGGCGGCTTTTTTTAAAAGAAAGGGCTGTACCATGGCCGAGCTTGAGTCCCAACCATTGTCCGACGAGGAGCGCGCTGAGTTGGAAGAGCTCCGCGCCGAGAAGGCCCGCCGCGAGGCTCGGGAAGAGGCCCGTCGCGAGCGTGAGGAGCTGGCCGCCCTGCGTGCCGAGCGTGCGAAGGCCGAGGAGGTCGCCGCGAACGCCGCATCCGCGCCGGCGCCCGCGCCCGCACCCAAGCCCGCTGCCGCGAAGCCTGCACCTGCCGCGCCCAAACCTCAGCCTAAAAAGGCCGCTCGTCCCAAGTCCGTCGAGCCCAAGCCGAGCCGTGACGAGATGACCTTTGCCCAGCGCATGGTTACCTCCAAGGAGCCTACGAGCGAGAACGAGATCCCTGGCATGGCGCCGGCTCAAAAAATCATCATTGTCCTTGCCCTCATCGCGTTTGTCATCTTTATGGGCTACACGATCCTGACCAGCATGGGCCTGTTCTAACCGATTTGCATCGGGCGTCACGTCCGCATGCTCTGCTCTCGTCCAACCCTCAAATTCTGCACCACACATCCGAAAGGTCGCCCCATGGCTTTGACCGACATCTCTCATCCCACCGACATCGCAATGCTCACCGATCTGTACGAGCTCACTATGGCCCAGGGCCTGTGGGAGAGCGGCAAGGCCAATGAGCAGGGTTGTTTTACCGCGTTTTACCGCGACCATCCTTTTGGCAGCGCCTATGCCGTCATGTGCGGCACCGCCGAACTGCCCGAGCTGGTCGAGAATCTGCGCTTTACGCCCGAGGACATCGACTACCTCGCCTCGCTCCAGGCCCCTGCCGGCGGCGCGATGTTCAAGCCTGGATTCCTCGACTACCTGCGCGATTTTCGTGCGCATGTAAACATCGACGCCGTGCCCGAGGGCGAGCTCGTCTTTCCGCGCGAGCCCATGGTACGCGTCACCGGCCCCGCGCTGGAGTGCCAGCTGCTCGAGACGGCGCTGCTCAACATCGTCGGGTTCCAGACGCTTGTCGCCACCAAGACGGCGCGTGTGGTGCTCGCCGCCGACGGTCGCCCCGTGGCGGAGTTTGGCCTGCGCCGAGCCCAGGGTCCCGATGGCGGCCTGGCCGTTGCGCGCGCGAGCTACGTTGCCGGCTGCTCCTCTACGTCCAATGTGCTCGCCGGCCGCCGCTACGGTATTCCCGTCTTTGGCACGCATGCTCACAGCTGGGTGATGAGCTTCGATTCCGAGCTCGAGGCCTTCCGTGCCTTTGCCAAGTCGAGCCCCAAGAACTGCACGCTGCTCATCGACACCTATGACGTGCGCGAGGGCTGCGAACATGCCATTACGGTTGCCAAGGAGATGGAAGCGGTGGGCGAGCGCCTGTCGGCCATTCGCATTGACTCCGGCGACCTCGCCAAGCTCTCCAAGTATGTTCGCGGTCGTTTTGATGCCGAGGGCCTGCCCTATGTGGGGATCTCGGTTTCCAACGATCTGGATGAGTACACGATTCAGTCGCTGCTCGACCAGGGCGCGCCCATCGACAGCTTTGGCGTGGGTACCAAGCTTGCGACCTGCTATGACCAGCCGGCGCTGGGCGGCGTGTACAAGCTTTCCGCCCGCCGTGCGAGCGAGGCAGATCCATGGACGCCGGTGGTCAAGCTCTCCGAGCAGCCCTACAAGCGCACGATCCCGGGTGTGCAACGCGTGCGCCGTTATTACGACGGCTTTGGCGGCCCGGTCTGCGACATGATCTACGACGAGGACCATCTGGCGGGGGAGGGCTCCGCGCGCGGCAATACTCTCGTGGCCGTGAATGATGCTGCCCTGGTGACCGACGTGTCCGAACTTGAGTATCGCGAGCTGCTGGTGCCGATCGTGCGCGATGGCAGTGCGGTGGCTTCGCGTGAGAGCATCCAGGACGCGCGCGAGCGCTGTGCTTGGGCGCTCGATCATCTGGACGCAGCTTTCAAGCGCTTCCTGTACCCGCAGACCTATGTGGTGGGCATGGAGCAGGGCCTGGCTCAGGTGCGCGACGAACTCGTGCGCAAGAACATGGCCGCGGCCTCTGCCTTTCCCTGGGCAAAATGATCCGCATGCGACGGAGGAAAACGGATCATTTTTCTCGCTTGCCCGTTCGTCCGTTCGCTCAACATTCGATTGGTTTGACGTATGACGACTTCTTATAAAACGATGGTGGTAAAGATCGGCTCGTCCACGGTGGTGGGTGCCGACGGTAAGGTCAACCGTGCGTTTATCGGTGGCCTGGCCGATCAGGCCGCGGCCCTGCGCAAGCTCGGCTGGCGCTTGGTCGTGGTGAGCTCGGGCGCTATCGCCTGCGGCTATCCCGTGCTGGGCTTCGACCGTAAGCCGGTCGGCGACCTGCCGAGCCTGCAGGCCTGCGCTTCGGCCGGCCAGTGCATTATCTCGTCGGCCTACGACGAGGAGTTTCATGCGCGCGACCTGCTCACCTCGCTCGTACTGCTCACGCGCCATGATACGGCCCGCCGCACGTCCTACCTGCATGCACGCGACGCCCTGCTGCGCCTCGTGGAGCTTGGCGTGGTGCCGGTCGTCAACGAGAACGATACCGTTACCGTCGATGAGATCAAGTTTGGCGACAACGACACGCTGGCGGCGCTTGTGAGCTGCCTGGTTTCTGCCGATCTGTGCGTGACGCTCTCGGACATCGATGGCCTCTATACCGCCAATCCGCACGAGGACCCTACGGCCGAGTTCGTCCCGGTCGTGCATAAGATCGATGCCAAGATTATCGCCTCGGCGGGCGATTCTTCGACCTCGGTGGGCACGGGCGGCATGATCACCAAGATTCGCGCGAGCCGCATTCTCATGACCGCGGGCATTCAGAGCGTGATTTGCTCGGGCGAGGAGCCCGATGCGCTCGTGCGCCTCGCCCGCGGCGAGAGCGTGGGAACCCTGTTCGATCCGCCGGCGGAGCGCCTAGACATTGCGCCGCGCAAACTCTGGATCGCGTTGGGTGACAAGGCCCACGGTTCGGTAACGGTCGATGACGGCGCCGCGAAGGCGCTGGTCAGCCGTGGCTCTTCCTTGCTTGCGGTGGGTATTCGCGAGGTCGATGGCCAGTTTGCCGAGGGTGATGTGCTCGATGTGTGCGATCCGAGCGGTATGGTCGTCGCCCGCGGTATCGCCGAGGCCGATTCGGACGTGCTGGAGCTTGCAGCCGGCCGCCGCCAGGACCAGATCGCCAGCAACCGCCTGCTGGCAGACCTGGCCGAGAAGCCGGCGATACACAGGGATAATTTAATCGTCTTCGCATAACCAATTGACGCTGCAAACGCCCCTAAGCGGCAATCTGACGTTCAATCGTCGGGCATGACCAAAAGGTCAATGCCCTCCTCTTTCACGTCACCTTGCTCGCTTAGGGGCGTTTTCGCTTTCCGTTCTCTACCTGCGGCATTGTCGTTGCCGGCACTTGTTCGGCACTTGGGGACGTTCCCTTTGTGCCGGCAGGTGGGGATACTCCTTTGCTAGAAGATTCGGCGCAGGTCTCCGCGGTTGAGGGCTTCGTCGAAGAGGTGCTTGAACACCACGCTGCCGTGCAGACCGTCGTGCTCGAACTCGTTGGTCACCCAGGCATGCGAGTTGCCCACGCGGCTGAGCGTATCGAGCTGTAGGCCCGAATCGACGTACATGTCGTCGAAATACACCGAGGCCTGGAGCGGCACCTCGTTGCAGGCCAGGCGCTGCGGGTCGTAGATCTTGTCCCAGCTGGTGTCTTCCATCAGCAGGTCCATGGCGGGCTTAAAGGGCATAAGCTCGGGCATCTGCTCAAACATCCACGGGAACATGGCCTCGCCGGTAAACATGAGCGGGCGCGCGAGTGTGTCGAACTCGGCACGATGGGCCTTCTCCTCTGCTGCTGCCCAGCGAATCGGCAGGGTATCGCCGTCGGCATAGATAAACTCCTGCAGCGTCCAGTACAGCGGATTCGTGCGCGTGTTGGTGCGCTCGAAGGCGCGCATCAAAAAGCTGTCGGATACCGAGGAGCCGCAGCTCAGCGTGCCGTCGCCGTCAACAAAAGCGTGGTCGATAATCCAATGCATGCGCTCAAAGCTCGGCTTCATGCCAAAGTCGCTGCCCATGAGCTGTAGGCGCTCGACCGTCATCGGCGAGCCGTCGGGCAGCACGGGCTTCTGTGCCTCGAGCGCATCGGCCAGGGCTGCCACGCGCTCGATGTCGGCGGGGTAGCGGTTGTAATACTGCTGCGTCTTGGCGGCCATGCGCGGGAAGGTGTGCGCGTAGACCTCGCTGGCGCTCGCCGGCACGTGGGGGATGCCGCCGCAGGTAAAGCTCGCCGCCACGCCCTCGGGGAAGAGCGACAGATAGCTCAGCGTCAAAAAGCCGCCGTAGCTTTGGCCGAGCGTGACCCACGGCTTGCCGCCAAAGCCCACTAGGCGCAGGTACTCAAAATCGCGCACGATGGAGCTGGCAAGATGGCGCTTGAGGAAATCCGCCTGCGAGCGTGCTGTATCGGCGCCGGTGGCCGTTGCGCGATCACCCAGTGCCTTGATCGTGCGTCCGTCCACGCAGCTACTGCGTCCGGTGCCGCGCTGGTCGGGAAGGACCACGCGGAAGTGCTTGACGGCCTCCTCGATCCAGCCGTCGCTTGTGGGCGACAGCGGACGCGGGCTCTCGCCGCCGGGGCCGCCCTGCAAAAACAGGAGCAGTGGCAGATCGTCGTTGATGCGGTCGGGCGCGCAAACCACGCGGTAGAAGAGCTTGATGCTCTCGGGTGCGCCGGCGATGGGTGCCGGCATAGCGCCGCGGCGCATGGTGCTGCCGACGGCCAGGAGCATCGGCTCCAGGCCGCGCCAGTCAAGGGGGACGTCGATGCTGTGGTCCTCGACGTAAAGGCCGGGGACGTGGTACGAAGTGATGAGGGCCATGTGAGTCTTCCGTTCGTTGCGGTGTTTCGGGTTGACCAATTCTACCGCCGCGGGCGAGGCCATGCGCAAATCGGCTACCATGGTTGCAAACTTCTAGGAGAAAGGGCCGCCCATGTCGGTCGATATAGCCACGTATGTCCACGATCTTGCCGTTGCCGCCAAGGCAGCGTCGGCCTCGCTTGCCACGGCGAGCGATGAGCAGCGCCAGGAGGCCGTGCGCGCCATGGCCGCAGCACTGCGCAACGGTGTCGACTCCATCGTCGCCGCCAACGAGCTCGATATGTCCGCCGCGCGCGATGCGGGCACCTCGGCCGGACTGCTCGATCGCCTGCTGCTGACGCCCGAGCGCGTCGAGGGCATGGCCGCCGGCCTGGAAAAGCTCGCCGAGCTGCCCGATCCCGTGGGCCGCGTGCTCGATCACCGCGTGCTTGCAAGTGGCGTGGACCTGACCCGTGTGAGTGTGCCGCTGGGCCTGGTCGCTATGGTCTACGAGGCGCGCCCCAACGTGACGGCCGACGCCGCAGGCATCTGCATCCGTACCGGCAACGCCTGCATTCTGCGCGGCGGCTCGCTGGCCTATCACTCGTGTGCCATGATCGCGGAGCTGCTGGCCGATGCGCTCGAGGCCAAGGGCTTCCCGCGCGAGGCCGTGTCGATGATCGAGTCCACCGACCGCGAGGCCACTGGCGAGCTCATGAAGCTCCGCGGTATTGTCGACGTACTCATTCCGCGCGGCGGCGCAGGCCTGATCCAGCGCTGCGTGCGCGAGTCGCTTGTGCCGGTGATCGAGACGGGCACGGGCAACTGCCACATCTACGTGCATGAATCCGCCGACTTTGATAAGGCGCTCAACATTATCGTTAATGCCAAGACCCAGCGCGTGGGCGTGTGCAATGCCGCCGAGTCGCTGCTGGTCGACCGTGCTGTGGCCGATGCGTTTTTGCCCGCGGTCGTGGCCGTGCTGCATGACCACGGCGTGCTCATTCACGGCGACGAGGCCACGTGCGCCGCGTGCGCCGATGCCGGGCTTGCCGAGGGTGATGACTACGTCGCCGCGACTGAGGAGGACTGGGGTCGCGAGTACCTGGCGCTCGAGATGAGCGTGAAGGTCGTGGCAAGCGAGGACGAGGCCATCGCACACATCAACCGCTACGGCACGATGCACTCCGAGGCCATCGTTGCCGAGGACACGGATGCTTGCGAGCGCTTCCTGGATGCGGTCGATGCCTCGGCCGTGTACGCCAACGCCAGCACGCGCTTCACCGACGGCGGCGAGTTTGGCCTGGGCGCCGAGATCGGCATCTCGACCCAAAAGCTCCACACCCGCGGCCCCTTTGCCGCCGAGGCCCTCACCACCTACAAATACAGGCTCCGAGGCACCGGTCAGGTCCGCCCCTAACGCCCGCGCAAAGAAAAACCACCACAAAGGTGCCTGTCCCCTTTGTGGTGGTTATAGGTGGCGTGGGCGGTTAGGCCTGGAAGGTATCGCGGTCGGGGGCGAAGGACTGCATAGCCGCGATGGTGCGGTCAAAGAGCTCGGGGAGCTCCCAGCCCAACATCTCGGCGCCCTGCGAAATCACGTCGCGCGAGCAGCCGGCGGCAAAGCGCTTGTCCTTGAACTTCTTCTTGAGCGACTTGGTCGTAAAGTCCATAACGCTCTTGCTCGGGCGCATGATGACTGCAGCGCCGATCAGGCCGGTGAGCTCATCGCAGGCAAACAGGATCTTTTCCATCTGCAGCTCGGGCTTGGGCAGCGAGGTGTTGAAGTCGGACGTGTGCGTCTGGATGGCGTGAATGAGCTCGGGAGACGCACCTTCGCCCTCAAGAATCTCGGCAGCATAGATGGTGTGGTTCATGGGGTCGTCCTCATGCTCCTCCCAATCCAGGTCGTGCAGCAGACCGACGATGCCCCAAAACTCCTCGTTCTCGGGGTCGAACTCGCGCGCAAAGTAGCGCATAGTGCCCTCGACCGTCTCGCCATGGGTGATGTGGAACGGGTCCTTGTTGTGCTCGTTGAGCAGTTCGAACGCGCGGTCGCGGGTGATTCCGGCGGTAAGCGGCTCTGCCATAGGAGACTCCTTGTGCTCGTGGGTATCGATAAGAATGAATACTACTAGAACAAGAAAACCACCACAAAGGTGCCTGTCCCCTTTGTGGTGGTTTTGGCGCGGTTGGGTTAGTTGAGGGCGGCTTGGGCTAGGCGGGCTTCAGCGTCCTCCTCGGTGACGCCCAAGGCCACAGCGAACTCCTCGATGGAGCGGCGTTTGGCTTCCTTGAGTACGCGCATGTAGTAGGAGCTGGGCTTTTTATCAGCTTCCTCGGCCTGGCGAATGCGGTGCATCATGGTCTTTGCCACGCGGACCGTCTCGGGCGCGCCCAGCTTGAGCTGCTGTTTAAAGTGCGTCTCCTCAAGTGAGCTGTTGCGCTCGGTAAAGGTGTCGCACTCCAGCTCGTCATAGTGGCTCAGCAGGTGCTCGGCATCTTGCTGAGAGATGGCGGCGTGCAAACGGTCGGCCTGCGCCACGGGGTACATGAGGATCGTCTGCGCATGTCCCTGCTTGGTCTCGAGCAGCAGCATGGGCTGCGGTGTGTCGTCCCTAAAACCGACGACGGTGCAGACTCCCTGACCCGGATGAATGACGTGTTGACCGATTGAGAACATGCTACCTCCAACTTATACGAATTTACGTATGACTAGAATAACACGCTGACGTGCGCAAACCCTTACTTTATGCAGGAAAAGCACACAACTCCGATAGGTAAGAGTATTCGATAACAGACGCAGCTCATTCACACCTTTATGCATTTTCAACGCTTGCATAATCTGCAGGCAGACCGGCATCTTTGAGTGACTCCATACAAGCTGTAGTCAATTTTGTGCATATGCAATATCGATTGGCTTTACCCTGCGACAGTGCCCGTCGCTTGTGATAGAGTGCTACAAACTCTGGCTTTTGCCCTACGAGTGACCAAGAGCTCGGGGGCTTTAACACAAGGAGGATCTATGCCCGAGAAGATTGAAGAGCTGGTACGCGCTGCGCTTGCTGCGGCCCAGGAGGCCGGCGACCTTTCCGCATTTGAACTTGACGATTGCGCTATCGAGCGACCGGCTGACACTTCTCATGGCGAGTGGACCTCTACCATGGCCCTGAAGTCCGCCAAGCTGGCCCACTGCGCCCCGCGCAAGATCGCCGAGGCCATCGTTGCCCATATGCCCGAGGACCCCGCGATTGAGAAGGTCGAGATCGCAGGCCCCGGCTTCATCAACTTCTACCTTTCCGTTGCTGTCAAGAATGCCATCTTTGGCGAGGCCCGCGAGAAGGGCATGGACTTCGCTAAGTCCAACGTCGGTGGCGGCTTGAAGACCCAGGTCGAGTTCGTCTCCGCCAACCCCGTCGGCCCCATGCACATCGGCCATGGCCGCTGGGCCGCTCTGGGTGACTCCCTCTGCCGCGTTATGGATCACGCCGGTTACGACATCCAGCGTGAGTTCTACATCAATGACCACGGCTCTCAGATGAACACCTTCGGCAACTCCATCAGCACGCGCTATATGCAGCTTGCCGACATCATCGCCAAGCAGGGCGTGGATATCGACGAGGCTCACAAGCTGCTGATCGCTGACCGCGACGCCTTCGTTGCCGATGAGAACGACGAGCATCCCGAGACCCATCCGTACCAGGACAACTTTGCCGAGACCCTGGGCAAGGACTCCTACGGCGGCGACTACATCATCGATGAGGCCGCCGAGTTCTGGCGCACCGATGGCGATAAGTGGGTCAACGCCGATCCGCAGGAGCGCATGGAGAGCTTCCGCGAGCGCGGCTACGTAAAGATGGTCGACAACATGCGCGACCTTTGCCACGCCGTTAACTGCGACTTCGATCGTTGGTTCTCCGAGCGCTCCCTGTACGTGAAGGACACCGAGGGCGAGACCGCCGGCACCTCCGCCGTCGACCGCGCTTTTGAGAAGCTCGACAAGATGGGCTACCTCTACACCAAGGACGGCGCCCTGTGGTTCCGCTCCACCGACCTGGGCGATGACAAGGACCGCGTCCTGATCAAGTCCGACGGCGAGTACACCTACTTTGCCTCCGACGTCGCCTATCACTGGGATAAGTTCCAGCGCGTCGACCACGTCATCGACATCTGGGGCGCCGACCACCACGGCTACATCGAGCGCGTCCGCTGCGTCTGCGACGCTCTGGGCTACCCCGGCAAGTTTGAGGTTCTGCTGGGCCAGCTCGTCAACCTGCTGCGCAACGGCAAGCCCGTCCGTATGTCCAAGCGCAAGGGCACCATGGTGACCCTGCAGGAGCTCGTCGACGAGGTCGGCTCCGACGCTGCCCGTTACACGCTCATCTCCAAGAGCTCCAACCAGATGGTCGACTTCGATATCGAGGCCGTCAAGAAGCGCGACAACTCCAACCCGGTGTACTACGTGCAGTACGCTCACGCCCGCGTGTGCTCCATTCTGCGCCGTGCCGCCGACGTTACGCCCGAGCAGGCTGACGAGATGGGCATGAAGGCCGTCGCCGCCAAGGCTATCGGTGAGAACGTCGATTACTCGCTGCTGACCGACCCGACCGAGCTCGCCCTTTCGCGTAAGCTCAACGAGCTCACCGACCTCATCGCCAGCTGCGCTCGCGACCGCGCCCCGTTCCGTCTGACGCACTTTGCCGAGGAACTCGCCGGCGACTTCCACAGCTTCTACGCTGCCTGCCAGGTTCTGCCGAGCGAGGGCCGTCCCGTCGACCCCGAGCTTTCGCGCGCCCGTCTGGCCGCTTGCGATGCCGTTCGCGTGACGCTCGCCCTGGTGCTCACCCTCGTTGGCGTTTCCGCGCCCGAGCAGATGTAATCATCGAGTTATTTGACCGTGTAGGTTCGGCTTTGCTGAGCCCTATAAGCCCGATCTCCATGCGGAGGTCGGGCTTTTTTCGTTTGGCGGGGCTTTTAGGCGTGTTGGAAAATGCTACCAAATCGCAACTATACCGGTTTACGGGGCTGGATCGCCAACAAGCGACCATGGTGCCAATAGCAAAATTAAACCCGCAGGTAGATGGCTTATTGTTTCTTGAAAATGCAGGGTATGGTTGGCTTGCAGCATTCTGGCCCCGTAATCCGGCGTAGTTTTGAAAATTGTCCGTTGGGGACGGAGGAAAATGGATCATTTTTGTCTCGCGGAGGGGTGGCGGGATACCGTCCGCCACGAATTGGGCTCATCTCCTACGTTTGGACGCATATCCCGAACCATGCCGAAAAGTACGATATTAAAACCGCAGGTAGCAGACTCGTTGTTTTTGAAAAAAACAAGGGTATGGTCAGGGGCTCGGGTGCAAACGTAGTAGATGGGCGCGATTCGTGGCGCGGCTATTCCGGGTGCCACGGTTTCACTCCTCTGGCGCGACATTTCAAGGCGCTTTTGAGGAGGAGTGTCCCTGATGACTGGGCGTTTAAGAACGTCCAATGACTAAGTTGCAGGTGGTTGCGGTTGTGTTACACTAACGCTGCGTAGTTGACGCAATCATCTCGATACAGATCAATGATGTCCGTCGTTTTGAACGGAACTAGACTGTTTAGCCGCCCTGAAGGTTTATGCAGGGAGCATGTGATCACAGGGCTTGAAAAGAAAGTTGAGCAAACACTGTGTCTGATCAACAGCAAGAAAACGAAATAACGACGACGCAGGCCGCTCCCGCTGCACCGGTTGCGTCGGACCAGGTCGCGGCGCCCGCGCAAGCCTCGGCTCCTGAGACGCCTACGCCTGCAACGGCTGAGAAGGCCGTGCCTGCAACTGGTGAGGAGGCTGCTCCGGCAAAGCCCAAGCGTACGCGCCGCACGGCCAAGCCTGCTGCTGACGGCGAGGAGGTCACCAAGCCCAAGCGCCGTACCACGCGCACGACGCGCGCCAAGCGCACCGTTGCAGCTGACTCCTCGGCGCCGATTTCCGATGAGGTCGCGCAGGCACGTGCGTTGGCGCAGATTAGCGAGGCTCAGGTGGTGCGCGCCCGCCGTCGTGCTGCCGAGCGCGAGGCCGCGGCTCTGACTGAGCTTGCAGCTCCGTCTGTGCCCGAGACGCCTGCCGCCACCGAGACCCCTGTCGCCGACCAGCCGACCGAGAAGCCGGTACCGCGCACACGCCGTCGCACGGCTGCTAAGGCCGGGCAGGTTGCCGATCAGGTAACCCCCGAGCTCGCTGAGGCTTCGGTTCGTTCCGCGGCAGGGGAGGGCACATCGCCTGTTGAGCCCGCTGCGCCTGTCGAGGCCGGCGAAGTTCCCGTTGTCGATCCGGCTTTGCGCCCGCACCGTCGCGGTCGCAAGCCCAAGGCCTTCGTCGAGGCAGAGAAGGCCGCAGCCGCAGCTGCAGCCGCTCGGGATGCTGCGGCGACCGCCGAGTCTGCAACCGCCGCCGACGCGCCCGTCCAGGATGCTACGACTTCCGAGGCCGCTCCCGCCGATGTCGAGCCCGCCGACGTCCGTCCTGGTCGCAGCCATCGTACTGCTGCTAAGCGCACGTCCAAGGCCAAGGCTGCCAAGAAGGGTGCGTCCGAGGATTCCGCCGAGACGACCGCCGATGCATCGATTGATGCCGCCGAGCCCCAGGACGTCGAACAGCCTGCGTCCGAGAAGCCCAGGCGTGGTCGTAAGAAGTCCGCTAAGGCCAAGGCGTCCGAGCATCAGGCTGATGCCGAAGCGCAGGTCGATTCTGGCGCCGAGGCCAATGAAGCCGCTGCGGCCAATGCCGACGCCGCCGCAACCGATGGTGCCGCTCCCGCCGAGGCCGAAGACGGCGCTCGCCCCAACCGCCGCCAGCACAAGCGCAACGAGGAGCGCAATGAGCGCAAGGACGAGCGCAACAACGATCGTCGCAACCGCCAGCGCGATCGCAAGCAGCGCAACAAGGAGCGTAATGCCGCTCCCACCGAGCCCACGCTTTCGCGCGAGGAACTCGCGGCCATGAAGGTCGCCGAGCTGCGCGAGAAGGCCAAGGAGTTCGAGATCGAGACGACCGGCAAGAAGAAGGCCGAGCTCGTCGAGGAGATCTACGTCACCGCCGCGAAGGCCGAGGGCTTCCGCGACATCAAGGGCATTCTGCAGATTCGCCCGGACAGCTCCGGCATCATCCACGCCCATGGCTACATGAAGTCCAACGACGACGCCTTCGTCCCCGCCTACCTCATCCGCTCCGCGCGTCTGCGTACGGGCGACGTCATCGAGGGCTCGCTTCGTCCCTCGCGCGGCGGCGACAAGCGCGCCGGCCTCGCCAAAATCTCGACCGTCAACGGTCTGGACCCCGAGCAGATTCGCAACCGCCCCAAGTTCGGTGACCTCACCCCGGTCTATCCCAACGAGCCGCTGCGCATGGAGCACGGCAAGGACTCCATTACCGGTCGCGCCATCGACATCGTGTCGCCGATCGGCAAGGGTCAGCGTGGCCTGATCGTGTCCCCGCCCAAGGCCGGCAAGACCACGATCCTCAAGAAGATCTGCCAGTCTATCTCGATTAACAACCCCGAGGTGCACCTCATCTGCCTGCTCGTCGACGAGCGCCCCGAAGAGGTCACCGATATGCAGCGCTCCATTAAGGGCGAGGTCGTGGCCTCGACCTTCGATATGCCCGCCGACAACCACACCCGCGTGGCCGAGCTCGTCATCGAGCGCGCCAAGCGCATCGTGGAGCTGGGCGGCGATGTCGTGGTGGTGCTCGACTCCATCACGCGTCTTGCCCGCGCCTACAACTTGGCGGCGCCCGCCTCGGGCCGTATCCTTTCGGGCGGCGTCGATTCGGCGGCGCTGTATCCGCCCAAGCGCTTCCTGGGCGCAGCCCGTAATATCGAGAACGGTGGCTCGCTCACCATCCTGGCCTCTGCCCTCATCGACACTGGTTCCAAGATGGACGAGGTCATCTTTGAGGAGTTCAAGGGCACCGGCAACATGGAACTCAAGCTCGACCGCGATCTTGCCGACCGCCGCATCTTCCCGGCCATCGACCCCGTTGCCTCTGGTACGCGCAACGAGGATCTGCTGGTCGACGAGCAGATGCGCCCGTTTGTCTTTGGCCTGCGTCGCATTCTTGCCGGCATGAACAACACCGAGCGCGCGGCCGCATCGTTTATCAAGGGTCTTAAGGGCACCAACACCAACCAGGAGTTCCTGGTGCGTTCGGCCAAAAAGCACAGCGACTACGAGCAGACGTTCTAGGTTGTCATCCACACGCAGCGATAGTCATCAATGCAATAAAGGGTCGGGGCTTTGAGCCTCGGCCCTTTTCTATATCGCCGCTCCGCGCTTTTTTGACCATAAGACTGGCAAGCAGCAGGTTTCCCGTTTCAATCCGACATCGTCGCTTGCAATCGACAGGGCGGTTTCGCATAATAGCTTTTAAGCTTCGCGACGGAAAACGCAGATGAAACGAACCATATACCGTTGCTTTGGGGCATAGCCCCGCTTCATCTTCTCTCGCGCAGCCAACTGAATGATGCGATTTGGGTGCTGGAAGATGGGGAGAGCTCATGGCTTCTTCTGATGCAACACAACGAGCAGTCCTTGCCGGACTTTCGTGCGGGATCGGCCTTGCCGCTCCCGTGGTTATGTATGCCGCGACGCTGCCGTTTTCGTCGGTGAACGAGACGGTCGTGGCGGGTGCGGTTCCCTTCGCCGTGGGCGCGGTGGCGGGCGTGGGTATCTATGCCGCCTCGCTGGGTATCTCCGAGTATCGTGCGCAGCGTGAAGAGCGTCTGTTCCAGCCCGATGCCATGGGCGGTGCCGCCAATCTCAATCAGCATCAAAGCGAGTTCAAGACCGCCTCGATTCCAGCTCAGCAGCAGGATGCGACTCCTTACGCTGCGACTTCTGCTTCTCAGGCTCAGGCGGAGCAGTCTACCTCGGCATTCCTTTCCGGCCTGACTGGTGCGTTCCAGCGCCGTCATGCCGATGATAGTGTCCCTACCATCGCTCGAGCCGCAGATGCCATGGACGAGGACGAGGCTTGGTCCATGATCGACAGTATGCTCGACGACGATTCGCCGGTGAGCTGCGACCCTGCACACTCGCGCGACGTCTATCAAGTCGCCATCGACGAGCTCACCAACGGCGGGCAGACCGGCTCCTTCAATCGCGACGACATCGCCGCCGCGGCACGCGCCGTGTCTGGTTCCCAGGCCGCCCCTGCGGGCAGCACGGCGGCTTTCGTGGCACTCGTTGCCAACGCGGCAGCCAATAACGCCTACAACGCTACCTCGGCGGACGCGAACGCTTCTGCCGACAATTCGTACGTTGATGAAGCCATGACTGCGGACGAGGAGGCCGTTGCCGCCCGCCGTGCCGCCGAAAGCTCGCTTTGGGGCGCTCCTGCCCAGCAGCAGGCGGCTGAGGCTGCGCCGTACAATGCAAACCTCGCCAGCATGCCTATCATCTCCGGTGCCGTGGACATCGATCTCGATGACCTCGATGAGCCTGCAGCCATCACCGCATCGATTGATGCCCAAGATCGCATCGACACCGGCGACCTTCCGGACGCCTCGCTCGAGGTTGATGTTCCCATGGCCGATTACTCGGGCCACGAGGACATGTGGGCCGCCGCCACCGCGATTCTGGATGAGATTGACGAGCCTGCTCCTGTTGCAGCCCCCGCTCCCGTCGCTGCCCCTCAGCCTGCTGCCCCCGCCTATGTCGGCCGTCACAGTGCTGTGCTCCCCGAGGATACTGCCCGTATCTCGCGCGAGAGCATCGAGCGGGCCGAGGCTATTGCCGCCGGTATTATGGAAAACCGTCGTCACGAGCGCGTCAATCAGATCCTCGAGGAAGAGATCGAGCGCCTGCAGTCCTCAACTGCCAAGCGTACGGGCCGTGCCTATCTGAGCGTTATCGAGGGCGGTACCGCCAGCTTCGCGCCGCTCCGCGCGGAGGCATAACTTCTGCATGGTTAAGATCAATCGAAAATGGGCGGTCGCGACCTGCCTGATGGCGCTCTTGATCTGGGGCAATTCGCTGGTTCCCGGCTCGGGGTCGGGCTCGCTGAGCCTAACGGTCATGGAAGCTATCCGCGGTTTCCTGCACGGCGTGGGACTTCCATATGAATGGGTGACCAACTTTGTTGTTCGCAAGTGCGCGCATTTTACCGAGTATATGGTGCTCGGCATCCTGGCAACGCATGCCTTTGATTTTGAGGGCCGGCGCACCTTTGACGTGCTGCTGCCCACGGCGGTGTTCCTGCTGCTGATTCCTTCGATCGACGAGACGATTCAGCTCTTTGTGCCGGGACGCGCTGGCATGATCACCGATGTGATGATCGACTGCTGTGGAGCGGCAACGGGCGTTGTGCTCCGATATCTCTTACGGTGGCTGATGTGCGCCAAAAAAGCCGCCTAGGACGTATTGTTTGGTCCTAGGCGGCCTTTTTTATTTGAGGGGTTATATGAGGCGTGGTGGCGTCGTTCCGTAGGTTGGATTTGCCGAGCGCGCCACGCCCTGTGGGTGCGTCTGTTACTGAAGCGCCTGCGCGCCCAGGGCCAGGCAGCCCATGATGCCCTGCTTGCCCTCGAGGCTGTTGTTGACGATGTAGCTATCGATGTCGTTGACCTCGGGCGTGACGATATAGCCGTTGAGCATCTCAGCGCACTTTTTGCGTGCGAGCGGCACGATGGGGGTGTGGTCGGCCACGCCTCCGCCGATGATGATCTTTTGCGGCGCGTAGCACAGCGTGTAGGTCATGAGCGCCTGTGCCAGATAGCCGGCGAGCAGGTCCATGGCCTCCGGGTCATCGGCCATGTCTCCGGCGCTCTTGCCATCCCAGCGCTTTTTAACGCCGGGGCCGGCGATGAGGCCCTCGAGACAGTTGTCGTGGAAGGGGCAGGCGCTGTGCTCGCCAATGGTGTCGCGCGGGTCGCGCGTGACCAGGATGTGGCCGGCCTCGGGATGCATCATGCCGTGCACGAGCTGGCCGCCCGAGAGCACGCCGGCGCCCACACCGGTGCCGATGGTCAGGTAGACCACGTCCGTGAGGCCCTGGGCGCAACCAAAGGTGACCTCGCCCAGGCAGGCAACGTTGACGTCGGTGTCGTAGCCGCAGGGGATATTGAGCTCGTTTTGGATAGTGCCCAGCAGGTCAAAGTAGCGCCATGCCGTTTTGGGCGTCTCCAGGATCTTGCCGTATTGGGGCGAGGCAGGGTTGACTGCGGTGGGGCCAAAGGCGCCGATGCCCAGCGCGGCGATGCCCTTGTCGGCAAACCATGCGTTGACGGCCTCGACAGTCTCCTGCGGGGTCGTGGTCGCGATCTGCTCACGCTCCAGGACCGTACCGTCTGCATAGCCCGTGGCGCAGACCATCTTGGTGCCGCCGGCCTCGAGCGCTCCGATAAGCTGCTGTTCTGCCATAGTATTCCTCTCTCTGGGACGAGTTGCTCCGTGACTAAAGTATAGAGCTCTAAACCATTTAAGAAAGCGCTATAGAAAGAAGCCTCGCAACGCGGCGGGCGGTGCGGGGCTTCTTTGGTTGCTTTAGTTGCCGGGCCGTCCTTACCCGCGCGGCTTGATTTTATCACGTAGCGACTTGAGGTTCTCCAGTGCCGCGTTAAGCGTCTCGTCTCGCTTGGCAAAGTGGAAACGAATCAGATGGTTGACGGGCTCGCGGAAGAAGCTCGAGCCGGGCACTGCGCCCACGCCCACCTTTGAGGCCAGGTCCTCGCAGAACTCGAGGTCGCTGTCGTAGCCAAACTCAGAGATATCCATCATCACGTAGTAGGCGCCCTGCGGTACGTTGTGCTTAAGTCCGATACTATCGAGCCCTTGGCAGAACAGGTCGCGTTTGGCGGTGTAGAGGTCGAGGACCTCATCGTAATAGCTGCCGTCGAAATTGAGGGCGGTGACGACGGCTTCCTGCAGGGGAGCGGCGGCACCCACGGTGAGGAAGTCGTGGACCTTCTTGATGCGCTCGGTGATCTGGGCCGGGGCAATGGTGTAGCCAAGACGCCAGCCGGTGATGGAGTACGTCTTAGACAGCGAGCTGCAGCTGATGGTTCGCTCGAACATGCCGGGCAGCGTGGCCATATAGACGTGCTCGTGGGGCGCGTAGACGATGTGCTCGTATACCTCGTCGGTAATGCAGTAGGCGTCGTACTTTTTGCAGAGGTCGGCGATAAAGGTGAGCTCCTCGCGCGTAAAGACCTTGCCGCAGGGGTTGGAAGGGTTGCACAGGACGATGGCCTTGGGGTCGTTGTCGCGGAAGGCCGCCTCGAGTGTCTCGCGGTCAAAGTCGAATGTGGGCGGGTTGAGCGGCACGTAGATGGGCTCGGCACCCGAAAGGATCGTGTCGGCGCCGTAGTTCTCGTAGAACGGCGAGAAGATGACGACCTTGTCGCCGGGGTTCGTAACCGTCATCATGGCGGCCATCATGGCCTCGGTGGAGCCGCAGGTGACTACGATATTCTCGTTGGGGTTCACCGGCATGCCCATAAAGTGCTCTTGTTTGGCGGCGAGCGCCTCGCGCATGGCCTGGGAGCCCCAGGTAATGGAGTACTGGTGATAGAGCGGCTTGGGGTCGCTGGCGATGGCGCTGAGGCTATCGAGCAGCTGCGCCGGGGGATCGAAGTCGGGGAAGCCCTGCGAGAGATTGACAGCGCCGTACTTATTGGAGATGCGTGTCATGCGGCGGATGACCGAATCGGTAAATCTTGCCGTGCGGTTGGAGAGTTCTTTCATGACGGTCCTTTCGAGGATTTACAGTGGGGCAAGTTTACTCCTATGAAACCGGTGGGATTTGCTCGAAATGGATCTAAAAAACTCTTTTCAAAATTCTTGAAAATTGGGGCTTGCATCGCATGGCGTTCCTTGCAATAATAGTCGAGCGCGAAGCGCACAGGACACGGTGGGTGTAGCTCAGTTGGCTAGAGCGACGGGTTGTGGTCCCGTAGGTCGAGGGTTCGAGTCCCTTTACCCACCCCAGTTCTTGCTTCGTGTTGATATCGGGTCGTTAGCTCAGTTGGTAGAGCAGGGGACTCTTAATCCCAAGGTCCAGGGTTCGAACCCCTGACGGCCCACCACACGATATCTCCTTTAAAGTCCGTCACAACGGACTTTAGATTTGGGTCGTTAGCTCAGTTGGTAGAGCAGGGGACTCTTAATCCCAAGGTCCAGGGTTCGACCCCCTGACGGCCCACCAAAGCATGTTAAGACGGTCAGCAAAAGTTGACCGTCTTTTTTGTTAACCTCGCATGGGGTCGAACCCGTCGGGGCGCGGAGCTGAGTAATCTGCACCGTGATTCCCTTAGGGAAACACGGCTAAAGCCCCGTAGGCGTGTTCTCCTTAGGGGAATCATGCTTACGGGGCTCGATGCATGTTGAGAAGTTGTGATCAAACTCAAAGTGAGAATCGATTTAGTCTGCTCGATAGTGCGAACCTAAGCTTTCAGTTCGCTTGCGCATGGCTTTGACCATTTCCTGTGCTAGTCGAATCTGCGATTGCAGGCGGGCGAGGGCTGCGACTTCGCTGTCCTGGGCTTTCTGTGTGCTCAAGGTCGTTGCCTCCGTCTTTAAGCCCTCAAGCTCGTGTAGTGCCTCGGATAGGCCCGTCTCGGTGCGGTTGATCATGCAATAGGTGCTCATCGTGTGCTTAAGGCCGTGTGTCAGGCGTTCGGCATCTGTTGCGGCTATGCCGTACTGGGGGAGGGCGATATCCGCCTTCAGGGCTGCCTCAGGCTCTTTTTGCGCTGCAAGGGCTGCCGATGCGCCTGCGATGCGCCCGAACACGATGCCGTTGGCGCTTGACAAGCCACCAATGCGGTCGGCGCCGTGCATGCCGCCTGTCGCCTCGCCGCAAGCGTAGAGGCCCTCAACGCCCGTGTACGCGGTCTTGTCGATCTTGATACCGCCGTTGGCGGCGTGAGCATACATCGCCACACGCATCTCGTCGCTCGGCGCGATGCCATGCTCGTCTTGCAGCCAGATAGCAAAGGTCTGCACAAACTCTGGGACATCCTCGCGGGGGAAGTCGTAGTGGAGTGCCAGGCCTTCGGCACCTGCCTGATCGATGACGAGATCGATAGCGCGGGAGGCCAAGCGTGACGTGAAGGGACCATATCCAGAGCGCTGCTCGAGCAGGTCGTCCAGCTTGTCGTCGGCAATATCGACCGGTTGGTCAAATGTGACGTAGCGCCAGGTCTTCTCGTTAAAGACAAGGTTGCGCTTGGGCTCGATGAAGCCGGGCATCATCTGCATGAACTCTATATTAGTAAGGGACGCACCGTGCGCCAGCGCGATGGCCTGTGATGAGCTGAGCACGTCAGCGGAAGTGAGGCTTCGCTCGAACAGGCCACCCGTGCCGCCCGCAGCGATGATAGTGGCCTTGGCTGCTATAGACACGAGATGCTCGTTTGCGCGGTCGTAGAGCACGGTTCCGGTGATTCTGCCGTTCGTGTCCTCAACAAGGTCGATAAGCTCATGGCGGGGGAGCAGGCGAATGCCGAGCGACTCGATCCGGGCTGTCAGAGCGTCCTCAAGGGGCTTGCGAGTGAGGCCGCGCCACATGCGCGTTTTGTGGTCAAAGCAGGGGATAAACTGCTTTTGCTGAGCGCTCTCAGCGTTTTGCGGACGCTTGAGCTCAACGCCCAGGTCTTGCTCGAGCCATTCAATTGCCTGGGGAATGCCGTGGACAAACGTCTGGACAAGCTCGGGGTCGGCGACACCGCCGCCGACGGTCTGGATGGTGTCGATGAGGTCCAGTTTATCGTCTTCGTTAACGGGTCCGATAAGCCCTAGGCCCCAGGTTCCGGGGAAGAAACTCGATCCACTCATAGTCTTGCCGGCGCTTGCCACAGCGACGGTTGCGCCCGCGCGTGCCGCTTCGATGGCGGCACAAAGGCCCGCAATGCCAGATCCAATTACCAGTACATCAGTCGATTCCATCGGATTCCTTTCTCGTCCGGCGCATTGTCGCATGGGTGATCGGCAATGGGGCCGCAAAGACTCGGCAAATCGGTAAAGGGCAAATATGGCAGGTGGGCGTCATGGACGCTCTGACGCTCCATCTCATCACATCTCGTATTTCGCCCCAACTGATATATCGGCATTAGCTACCCTGCGACAGCGCAAACAAAAAGAGCCGCTACCTCGAAAGGTAGCGGCTCCAAAGCTCAACTATATGAGCATCGCGCGGGCGCGATTAGGCCTTGAGGGCCTCCTCGACGGCGACAGCGCAGGCGACGGTGGCACCGACCATGGGGTTGTTGCCCATGCCGATGAGACCCATCATGTCAACGTGCGCAGGCACGGAGGAAGAACCGGCGAACTGGGCGTCGGAGTGCATACGGCCCATGGTGTCGGTCATGCCGTAAGAGGCAGGGCCGGCGCCCATGTTGTCCGGGTGCAGGGTACGGCCAGTGCCGCCACCAGAAGCGACGGAGAAGTACTTCTTGCCAGCCTCGATGCGCTCCTTCTTGTAGGTGCCAGCGACGGGGTGCTGGAAGCGCGTGGGGTTGGTGGAGTTACCGGTGATCGAGATGTCGACGTTCTCGTGCCACATGATGGCAACGCCCTCGCGGACGTCGTCGGAACCGTAGCAGTTAACGGCAGCGCGGGGACCATCGGAGTAGGGGATGGTCTCGACGACCTTAAGCTCGCCCGTGTAGTAGTCGAACTGGGTCTTCACGTAGGTGAAGCCGTTGATACGGGCGATGATCTGAGCAGCGTCCTTGCCCAGACCGTTGAGGATAACGCGCAGCGGCTTCTTGCGAGCCTTGTTGGCGTTCAGAGCCAGGCCGATAGCGCCCTCAGCGGCAGCGAAGGACTCGTGGCCGGCCAGGAAGGCGAAGCACTCGGTGTCGTCGGAGAGCAGCATAGCGCCCAGGTTGCCGTGGCCCAGACCGACCTTGCGGTCCTCGGCGACGGAGCCGGGGACGGTGAAGGCCTGGATGCCCTCGCCGATGATGGCGGCAGCCTCAGAAGCGGACTTGGCGCCACGCTTGACAGCGAGAGCGCAACCGAGGGTGTAGGCCCACTCGGCGTTCTGGAAGGCGATGGACTGGGTGTTGTTGACGATCTCACGCGGGTTGAAGCCCTTGTCGGTGCAGATCTGCAGAGCTTCCTCGAGGGAGGCGATGCCGTTGTCGGCGAGGCACTTGTTGATCTTGTCAGCGCGGCGCTCGTAACCTTCGAACGTAACAGTCATAGTTATTTCCCTCCCTTTCTACTCGTGAACCGGGAACACGCTGGCGACGGAGTGAGTCTCCTCGTCGGTGCGCGGGTCGATGTACTTGGCAGCGTTCTCCCACTGACCATAGTGGCCCATAGCGCCAGCGATGGCCTCCTCGGGGGTCTTGCCGGCCTTGACGGCGTCGGTGAACTTGCCGAGGTTCAGGAACTCGAATGCGATGATCTCGTTCTTGTCGTTGAGAGCCATGCGGGTGACGTAGCCCTGAGCGAGCTCGAGGTAACGAGCGCCCTTGGCCTTGGTGCCGAACATGGTGCCGACCTGAGAGCGAAGGCCCTTGCCGAGGTCGTCGAGGGAGGCGCCCACGGGCAGGCCGCCCTCGGAGAACGCGGTCTGGCTGCGGCCGTAAACGATCTGCAGGAAGATCTCGCGCATAGCAACGTTGATGGCGTCGCAGACGAGGTCGGTGTTGAGGGCCTCGAGGATGGTCTTACCGGGAAGGATCTCGGAAGCCATGGCGGCAGAGTGGGTCATACCCGAGCAGCCGATGGTCTCAACGAGGGCCTCCTCGATGATGCCGTCCTTGACGTTCAGCGTGAGCTTGCAGGCGCCCTGCTGAGGTGCGCACCAACCCACACCGTGCGTAAGACCGGAGATGTCGGAAATCTCCTTAGCCTGGACCCACTTGCCCTCCTCGGGGATGGGTGCGGGGCCGTGGTATGCACCCTTGGCAACGGGGCACATGTTCTCCACTTCCTGTGAGTACTGCATGCCTCTCCTCTCTATCGTGTTGGCGTCCCGTCTGGGGGTCGTGGCTGGCGATTGCCGGGCGACCCTTCGAAAGGGACATGACATGCAGCCCCTATAATACCGCGAAATGCACGGAATATTCGGCGAACGGCTCAGTTTTCGTAGCGAGAAGTCCGGAAGTTTTAATTGAAACGGTTTAACGCTATGTTCTGTGGTCGCGAACTTCCGTAGAGGGGGTCCGTCTTTGGCAAGCTTTTGGTCAGCTCTTGTAAGCGTTGCAGGGGTTGACCTGTTGCAACGGTGCCGTTCGCCGCCTGATTACTGCCTTTGGCCGCGCGAGTGTATTGTTTTGCGTGAATGTTTTGATGGCACGCTTCAATCGTGCTGTATTGGATGGCAAGCAGATCCCGGTGAAGGGAGCGCCATGCAGCGCGTTTGGAGAACGGTTACCGGCTTTTACCATGTCTGTGCCCGCGGTACGGGCAAGCGGCTCATCTTTGAGGGCGATGACGACCGGTGGGAGTTTTTGGAGCTGATGCGCGAGTGCTGTCGCGAGGAGGGCGTGACGGTTATCGCCTGGTGCCTTATGGGCAATCACGTGCATTTGGTGCTTGCAGATTACGAGGACAGGATGAGCGCGGCAATGCACCGGCTGCTTTTGACGTACGCGCGGCGGTTCAATAAGCGCACGGGGCGCACAGGCCATCTGTTCCAAAACCGTTTTGACCGGCGCTCGCTCGATACCGACTGGCAGGTGATGGAGGCTATTCGCTCTGTACACGCCGATCCGCAGGAGGTGGGCGTTAGCCTAATCGAGCGTTATCCCTGGAGCAGCTTTCCGGAACATCTACGCGCTTACGACGGTGATGTGGCCGATGCCGCGAGGGGATTTTCTGATCCTTCTTGTGTGCTTGAGCTTTTTGGCTCTGCCGAGGGCTTTATTGCCTATTCGCTTTCGACGCCCGACGGCAGTGAGCCAGCGCTGTGCGATATGAAAGAGACGGAGTGGGAACGCCACGCCTTTGCCGACAAGATGGCGAAGCGCCTGGGCGTGCCGCTCAACGGGGTTAAAACTGCACCGACGGCGCAGCGCGATACCGTTATTGTTGGATTGAACAATGCCGGCTTTACGGTGCGCCAGATTGAGCGGTATACCGGGATTGGCAAAAGTACCGTCTCTCGTATCGTGCGCGCCCGCGCGCGAACGGCGATGAGGGCTGGCGGAAACGTGATGTAGGGTCGCCTGTTCACTGCAGCTGGAGTCGTCCATACGCTGCAACCAGCGTTCAAAAGCTTGGTACGGTAACTGCACTTCTTAATATGCATAGAAAAATCGCCATCTTGCATAAAATAACGGTTCGGTCCGGGTTTGCCCGTGCCTACCCCCGTCTGCGCCGTGCAAAAAACGGAGTTTTCAACATCGTGGTGCTGTCGGCACCGCTGCAATCTTTCAACATACGGGTTCTTAAGCTATTAATCCCCGCTGTTGCGCCCCGAAGCACGTGTCTGCGTCCCGTCAGACCGCGATGTTAGTTTTAAAACACAATATATATGCGCCTGGAGACGTTGATTAACGCTTTCGATGCGTATACACACAGCTTGGCGTGCTGAATACTCGCAAAAATGCACGCCGCTCCCTATGGGACCCGTCTGCGGCAGGCGCGAAGCGAGTCGGAGCTTCGCAGAACGGGGCTTGGCGCATTGCTTGGCGGGCCCGGGGCCCTACCGCAGGACTTTGGTGCTGCGGAAAACGCCCGTGTTTGCGTCTGGCTGTGTGGCAAATGTCAGACGGGGCGCCGGACGCGCGGACCTTGTGCGTTTGCACTCATTAGGAAAAACCGAGCCGCCCGTATCGGGCGGCTCGGCAATCAAAAACCTTGGATTCGGGGCATAAGCTACTGGTTTGTTTGCCCCTCGAGTATGCCGTCGAGGGTGCGCCAGGCGAGCTCGGCGCATTTGACGCGGGCGGGCATGTGCGAGATGTCCTGAAGCTGGGCGGCTTCGTCCAGGTCTTTCAGGTCCTCCTCGGAGAGCTTCTCGCCGCGGATCATGGCGAGGAAGAGCTCTGCCAGGCGGTGAGCTTCCTCGACGGTCTCGCCGGTGATGAGGTCGGCCATGATGTCGGCACTGGCCTGACTGATGGCGCAGCCGTGGCCGGTAAAGGAGGCCTCCTCGATCACGCCGTTCTCGACGCGCAACTGCAAGGTGAGCTCGTCGCCGCAGCTGGGGTTGATGCCGTCGTGCTCGTGCGTGGGGGCGTCCATCTCGTACTTATAGTCGGGGTGCGAGTTGTGCTCCATAAATGTGGTTGAGGTGTACAGATTACCCATTGAACGTGCTCCAAACGTGATGCAGGCCGGCGATGAACTTGTCGATGTCGGCCTTGTCGTTGTAGAAGGCCACGCTGGCGCGGCAGCAGGCAAGGTTCTCGACGCCCAGCCAGGTAAGCAGCGGCTGCGCGCAGTGGTGGCCGGCGCGGATGCAGACGCCGTCCATATCCATGATGCTCGCGACGTCGTGCGGGTGGATGCCCTTGACGTTAAAGCTCACGACGCCGTGGTGGTTGTCCCAATAGATGGAGCCGATGATCTGGACAAAGTCGAGCTGCATGAGTTCGCCCATCAGATAGTGGACGAGTGCCTGCTCGCGGGCCTGGATGTTCTCGTAACCCACCGTGTTGACCAGGTAGTCGAGTGCCGCACCCGTGGCGAAGATGCCGGCGGCGTCCTGCGTGCCGGCCTCGAATTTCTCGGGAACGGGCGCCCAGATGGCGTCCTGCTCGGTGACCGAGTCGATCATCTCGCCGCCGGTGAGCATGGGCGGCATGGCGTTGAGCAGGTCCATTTTGCCCCACAGCACGCCGATGCCCATGGGGCCCATAGCCTTGTGCGCGCTAAAGGCAAAGAAGTCGGCGCCCAGATCGGCCACATCGACCGGCATGTGCGGCAGCGACTGCGCGCCGTCGACGACCAGATAGCCGCCGTACTTGTGCACGAGCTTGCCGAGATTCTTGACCGGGTTCTCGACGCCCAGCACGTTAGAGACCTGACCCACGGCCAAGATCTTGGTCTTGGGACCCACCTTGGACAGAACCTCCTCGGTCGTGAGCTGACCGGTCTTGGTGGGGTAGAGGTAGACGAGCTTGGCGCCGGTCTCGCGGCAGACCTGCTGCCACGGGATCAGGTTAGAGTGGTGCTCCATGATGGTGATGACGACCTCGTCGCCCGGCTCGAGGACCGTGGGAGCAAAGCTCTTGGCGACCAGGTTGAGCGACTCGCTCGTGTTGCGGGTGAAGACGACCTCGTTGGCCTGGGAAGCGCCGATGAGGTCGGCAATCTGCTGGCGCACCTTCGCGATGGCCTCGGTGGCCTCGACGGACAGCGAGTACAGGCCGCGCAGGGGGTTGGCGTTCATGCGCTGGTAGAAGTCGCGCTCGGCGTCGAGCACGCAGGCGGGACGCTGCGCGGTGGCGGCGCTATCGAGGAAGGCGATCTCGGGGTGCTGCTGGAACAGCGGGAACTGGCCCTTGTAGGGGTTGGTCTCGATATCTACGGTAGGCCAGCCGCGCGAGGCCTCGTCACTGGCGTCGAGCTCCATAGGCTCCGGTGCGGTACAGGTATCGCATTTAACGTGCTCGGTGTCGATCATGCGAGCTCCTCTTCAAAGTTGTCGATCAGGTTGTTGCCCAAGCGGACGACGGCTGCGCGGGTGCGCTCGTCGGTGGCGGAAAGCGCGGCGTCCTCCAGCTTGGCGCGAATGAACAGGTCCTCGGCGGCGTTTTGGTCAAGGCCGCGGCAGGCGAGATAGAACAGCTGCTCGTCGCGGACGTGGCCGATGGTAGCTCCGTGGTTGCCGGCGACGTCGTCCTCGTCGCAGAGAATTACGGGAACGGTCTTGTTGTCGACGCCCTTGTTGGCCAAAAGCACCGTCTCGCGCTCGGTGCCGGTTGCACCCTTGCAGCCGTGCACGAGGTCGATGGTGCCGCGGTAGACCTTCTTGGACGTGCCGGTCAGCACGCCGTTGGCGTCGATCTCGCACTCGGTCTTGCGGCCGCGGTGGCGCAGCTCGTAGTTAAAGTCGCGCACCTGCTTGCGGGCGCCCAGGTAGTCAGTATCGATGGTGACCTTGGCGGTATCGCCCAGCAGGTCGCCGGCAAGTCCGGTGACGCTGGCGCCGGCACCCAGGACGGTGTGCTGCACGTTGACGCGCGCGCCCTCGTCCAGGAACAGGCCGGTGTCGTCGAGCGCGATCCAGCTATCGTCGAGCGTCTGCGTGCAGGTCACGTTGACGGTGGCGTACTCGTGGGCGCACACGCGTAGCACGGAGCCCACGACGCCTTGGCCGGCAACGGGGGAGTCAAGGGCGATCTGCAGATCGAGCGTCGACTGGGGATGGGCGACGACATCGATGGCGGCGATGGTCACGGCGGCGTCGACGCCACTCACGCGCGCGGTAACCGTGGCGTGCTTGTATGCGGGTACATCGATGACGACGCGCTTGGTGGCGTGGTCGGCCAGGTAGGTGTAGGCAGCCTCGCCCATGCCAGTCTCGAAGGCCTCGGCAGGAGAGAGCTCCTCCTCGAGCTTGATGGCGCCGGCCTGGTAGACGGAGGTGGCGGGCACGTCGAGCTCGGTCTCGGGCGTGATGCGGGCGCGGTCGGCAGCATCGCCGGGGGCGGAGGCGCGGCGCTCGGGGAAGCGCTCGGCGATGGCGTCCATGGCGGCTTCGAACGCGTCTGCCATGCCAGTAAACTGCTCGTCCAAGCCCTCGACCTCAACGGCCTCGGTGGGAGCGGCGGCAAGCTCGTCAGAGAGCTCGAGCTTGGTCTGGTTCATCTTGAGCCAACTCCAAGTGGCCGCCGGCATCGCGTTGACCTGCTCAAGGGTGGTAGCAGCGGTGTTCGTGGTCTGTTTCATTATCCGATCGCTCCTTCCATCTCGAGCTTGATCAGGTTGTTCATCTCGACGGCGTACTCCAGCGGCAGCTCCTTGGAGACCGGGTTGGCAAAGCCGTTGACGATCATGGTACGGGCCTCTTCCTCCGAGATACCGCGGCTCATCAGGTAGAACACCTTATCGTCGCCGATGCGGCCGATGGTGGCCTCGTGGCCGATGTCAACGTTCTTGGCGCGGATGTCCATGGCGGGGATGGTGTCGGAGCGGCTCTGGTCGTCGAGCATCAGCGACTGGCAGCTCACAGTTGCCTTGGAGCCCTCGGCCTTGGGCGTCGCCACAATAGAGCTGCGGAAGGTCTGAATGCCGCCGCTCTTGGAGATGCCCTTGGTCTCGACGGTTGCCGAGGTCTCAGGCGCGTTGAGCACGACCTTGCAGCCGGTGTCGAGGTTCTGCCCGGCGCCGGCAAAGGTGATGCCGGTAAAGCTCGAGCAGGCGCGGCGGCCGTTGAGCACGCTCATGGGGTAGAGGTAGCCCACGTGGCTGCCGAAGGAGCCGCTGATCCATTCGATGTCTCCGTCCTCGTCCACGCGCGCACGCTTGGTGTTGAGGTTGTACATGTTCTTGGACCAGTTCTCGATGGTCGAGTAGCGCAGGTGCGCACGCTTGCCCACAAAGAGCTCGACGGCGCCGGCGTGGAGGTTGGCCACGTTGTACTTGGGCGCGGAACAACCCTCGATAAAGTGCAGGTCGGCATCGTCCTCGACGATGATGAGCGTGTGTTCAAACTGGCCGGCACCCTTGGCGTTGAGGCGGAAGTAGCTCTGCAGCGGGAAGTCGAGCTTGGTGCCCTTGGGCACGTAGACAAACGAGCCACCCGACCACACAGCACCGTGCAGGGCCGCAAACTTGTGGTCGGTGGGCGGGATGAGCGTCATGAACTTCTCGTGGATGAGCGGCTCCCACTGCGGGTCGTGCAGGGCCTCCTCGATGCCGGAGTAGACGATGCCCATCTTGGACGCGGTGTCCTGCATGTTGTGGTAGACGAGCTCGGAGTCGTACTGCGCGCCGACGCCCGCCAGGTAGCTGCGCTCGGCCTCGGGGATACCTAGGCGCTCAAAGGTGTTCTTGATGTCGTCGGGCACCGACTCCCAGTCGTGCTTTTGGTCGGTGTTGGGCTTGACGTAGGTGACGATGTTGTCCATGTCCAGGCCCTCGATGGAGGGGCCCCACGTCGGATCCGGGAAGCGGTTGAAGATCTCGAGGGACTTGAGGCGCAGGTCGAGCATCCACTGCGGCTCGTCCTTCTTGGCGCTGATCTCGCGCACGATGTCGGGCGTGATGCCGGCGTCGAGGCGCTCGAATCCCTCCTCGCCATAGGTGAAGTCGTAGAGGCTGCGGTCGATGTCCGCGACCTCGGTGCGGTTCTTGGTCATTGCGTCGCCCCTTTACGCCTGCTGCTCGGCAGCGGCGGCCTCGGCCTGGGCGCGCTGCTCGGCGGCCTCGCGCTCGAAGGTCTCAAAGCCGTTCTTGTCGATCCAGGGGATGAGCGAGGCGTCGTCCTCGCGCACGATGTGACCCTTGACCATAACGTGGACGCGGTCGACATCCAAGTGCTCCAGGATGCGCGTGTTGTGCGTGATAATGAGCATGGAGCCGTCGCAGCTCTTGCGGTAGGCGTCCATGCCGTGGCTGACGGTGGACAGGGCGTCGACGTCTAGGCCCGAGTCGGTCTCGTCGAGGATGGCGAGCTTGGGCTGCAGCAACAGGAGCTGGAGCATCTCGACCTTCTTCTTCTCGCCGCCCGAGAAGCCCACGCCCAGCTCGCGGTTGAGGTAGGCGGTATCCATGTTGAGCTCGGCCGCGAGCTCCTTGACGCGACGGCGGAACTCCTTGCCCTTCATCTCCAGGCCGGGGCGGCCGGCGATGCTGGCGCGCAAAAAGCTCGACAGCGGCACGCCCGGGATCTCGACCGGAGCCTGGAAGCTCAGGAACAGGCCGGCGCGCGAACGCTTGTCGGTGGTGAGCTCGGTGATGTCCTGGCCGTCAAAGACGATGCGGCCGTCGTTGACCGTGTAAACAGGGTCGCCCATGACCAGGTGGCCGAGGGTGGACTTGCCGGCGCCGTTGGGTCCCATCAGCACGTGGGTCTCGCCGGCGGCGACGTTAAGGTTGACGTTGTGGAGGATGGTCTTCTCGTCCACGGAGGCGGTCAGACCTTCGATGGAAAGCAGCGGATTTGCGCTCATGCTGTCCCTCTCTGTATATGGTGTACTCATAGGTGTACTAAACCCTAGGAATCTTCTCGGAATAAAGTTACTATGGGTTCGGCGTTAGTCAAGGGAAAACCCGACTAATCCACTCGACTTTTCAAATTCTGGGACAAAATAACCTGTTGTGTTTGTCCCACTTGCTTTAAATTTGGGACAACAAACCTGGTTATGTTGTCCCAGCAACGATGGGAGGGTAGGTATGCTCATTTCTTCCAAGGGCCGCTATGCCCTCCGGCTGATGATCTATATCGCGGCGCTCGGTGACGCCGAGGGCAAGATTGCCCTGCGCGAGGTTGCCGACCGCGAACGCATTTCGCAGAAGTATCTGGAACAGCTGGTTCGTCCGCTTATGAAGGCGGGCCTGCTTAAGAGCGTACGCGGCAAGGGCGGCGGCTATATGATGGCGAAGGACCCCGCCGAGGTGCGTGCCGGCGACATCCTGCGTGCCGTCGAGGGCAGCACGGCTCCAGTGGCGTGCGACGGCATCGACAACAGCTGCACCCGTAGTGATCTGTGCTCAACGGTCAAGTTCTGGCGCGGTCTGGACGACGTAATCGAAAAGTACGTCGACGGCGTGACGTTGGCCGACCTGGCCGCCGTCCCCGAGATCAACTTTGACATTAAGCTGTAGGTTGAGCGCAATTCCTTAAGATTTCGCGGAGGGTTGTTGCCGTTTACCGAGGGGTTGTTGTGCAACAACGGGCGAGCTGCAATACTTACTTTTATCTTTGCAAACTGCACTTTAACTACACCAATGCAGGGAGGATCTTATGCAGCCCAAGCATTCTGCTATTGTCGCGGGCCTGACGCTGGCGCTTTCGTTTGGCGCCGTTTCCGCGCCGGCACCCGCCGCTGCCGAGGAGCCCACGCCGGGCGTTGCCTCGGATGCCACCGATATCGATAAGGGCCTTTACACCCAACAGTCCTTCTCGGGCGTGCTGAGGTCGGTCCAGGGCGTTTCGTTTGTCAACGTGACTCCCGAGATGAAGTACTTCACCAAATATGAGAGCCATGGCAACTATAACCAGGGCTTTTCGTATGGTGACGGCTACAACGCGCTGGGTTATTACCAGTTCGACCGTCGTTGGTCGCTCATCCCGTTTATGAAGCAGGCCTACAACTACAACCCCGAAAAATACAGCATGCTCAAGGATGCGATTGATCGCGGCAGCGAGATTTCCAACACGAGCAATGCCATGTACGAGAACGGCCAGCCCACCGAGTTGGGCCGTATTGCGCAGGAGGCCTTCCAGGGCGCTTATAACATCGACCCTGCTGAGTTTTCGGCTCTGCAGGATGCGTATGCGTACAACTCGTACTATGCGGTGACCGAGGCGTGGCTCAAGAGCGGCCTTGGTATTGATATTTCGGGCCGTGCCGATTGCGTCAAGGGCATGGTGTGGAGCATCACCAACATGTGTGGCACCGGTGGCTGCAGGGACTTCTTCCGCTGGGCGAATCTTTCCAACGATATGTCCGACCGCGAGTTTGTGACGGCGCTCTCCAATAGCGTGGTCAACAATGTCGCCACCAAGTTTTCAAGTCAGCCCCAGTATCATGAGGGCTGGAAGAATCGTTATAAGAATGAGCTGAAGGACTGCTTGGCTTATATCGCCGAGGACGAGGCGGCCGCTGCGACGCCCGTGCAGCCCGAGCCTGCGCCGGCGCCCTCGCCGACACCTGATTCGAATGACGACTCGAGTGACGATGCCAACGATGACAGGATGGATACGCCCTCGACCGATGCTGACGGTAATGGCTCTGCTGGTGGCACTACCAACGACGGCTCTACCTCGAACGGCTCCAATTCGAACGGCTCTGCTGCGGGCGATTCGTCTTCAAGCTCTGCCGGCAATACGGACAGCGACGCTTCTGGTTCGACCGACGCTGACACCTCTAACTCATCTACCGGCTCGAGCGATTCGTCCGTTGACACCGGCTCTAACAACGGCTCCGGCTCTGACGCAACCCCTGATTCCGATGCTTCCAAGGACGACTCGAATAAGGCGCCGGACGCTCCCGTTGCTTCGCCGGACAAGAAGCCTTCTTTCTCCGAGCAGCTTGGTTCTACGCTGGGTTCTTCGCTGATGGCTGGCGTCAATAAGGGCTCGGCCCAGAACAAGGACAACTCTGATCGGGGTTCCACGGAAAAGACCGAGGCCGCAAGGGACGACTCCAAGGACAAGGCTTCCGAGAAGACCGAATCCGATAAGGGTTCTAGCTCTGAGGAGAAGGGCGACAAGTCCGAACAGAAGAAGGACGAGGATAAGAAGTCTGAATCTGAGGAGAAGGACGAGAGCAAGGGCAAGACCAAGGACGGAAAGCAGCAGGGCGAGGACAACGGTAAAGGCAACACTGACAACCGGAACCAGGAGCAAAATGACTCCAAAAAGGTGACCACCACGACGACTACAACGACCAAGTCATCTGGCGGTAACATGCCCAAGACGGGCGACCTTATCGTTATGGCGAGCCTTGCCAGTGCAAGCTTGGCCACACTGGGCGCTACGTCTATCGTAAGTGGTAAGCATAAGCTCGATCAGCAGAAGAAGGCTTCTGGGGAGGACGGCTCGGAGGAGTAGCCTCTTGGTTGCTAGATAACTAAAGAGTTGGGACGGGGTCCGGTGCGAATGCATCGGGCCCCGTTTTGTTGTGCAACGATTAGTTATGCCCCCTCACACCTCTTGTTGCTACCGTTGCCCGATATGTTCGCGCGGCGTCGTCGGTACGCGCGAGGCGGTCATTACAATTTGCATCGTGCAGCGATTTAGGGGGAACGTTTTGGTGTCTGAACAGGCAAATGTTGATTGTGCTGCTGGCTTTGGCGTGCGCTTGATCGGCTGTGCCGACGATGCGGTTTTGCCCATTGGCATGCACGACTATGCGGAGGCCCTTGGTTGCTGCATACTGGTTGACAAGACCATGTTTATTGCCGATGTGTTGGACTGCGACGCGTCCGTTGTGGTGTGCTGTCGACCCGAGGGTTTTGGCAAGAGCATGAACTTGTCGATGCTCAGGGCTTTTCTGGAGCGTCCAGCGGTCGGTCGCTCTGGTCAGCGTTTGTTTGCCGATGCTCAGATTTGGGATGCGAACGGCGGGCGCTATCGGGATGAGTATGCTTGCTATCCGGTGATATCGCTGGACTTTTCTGGCGCTGCGAGGCGTGGCCCCGCTATTGCCGGCGTCGTGCGCGATGCCCTTTCGGGCGAGTGCGCTCGCTTGTTGGCGCTCTTGGAGGCTCCGGATTTAGCTCGAGATAAGGTGCGTCACATCGAACGTGTCGCGCGTGGCGTAGCGAGCGAGGATGAGGTCGCCTCGGTGCTCGGTGTGCTCATTGAGCTGCTGGAGATGGCCTGCGATGAGCAGGTTGTATTGCTCGTTGATGGGTACGACGCGGCGTGGTTGGGCCGTGCGAGCGCGAGGGACGCTTCCGGCGCCGATCCGGCAGGGCTATTCGATCGCGTGCTTTTCGAGGCCATTGCCACTGCGCGCGATTCGTTGCGGCTGACGTGTCTGATGGGGGAGCGTCCCGGTCCTGCCGAAGTGGCGCTTTCTTCGCGCGGCTGCTCGTATTGTCTGACGACGCCGCTGTCGGCGTGGTGTGACCGATGGTTCGGTTTTTCGGATGCCGAGGTCGAGGCTCTGTTGAATCATGCTGGGCGCGAGGAATACCTTGATGATGCGCGTGAATGGCTCGAGGGATATCGGTTTGGTAGGGCTTATTGCTCGAATCCAGCGCGTGTGATCGGTTTTCTGGACCGAGGCTGCACGGCGCCCGTGCGTGCCGATCTGTATGGATATGCCGATTGCCTGAGTAGGGTAGTTGCCGGGTGGAATCTCGAGCGTCTTTCGGTCTTGTTCGATTTGCTCGAGGCCCATGGGTGCGTTGAGGTCCCGCTTTGTTTGGGCGCTGCGGGGCTAGAGGCCTCGCCTGATGATGGCCTGTGGACGGCGCTGTATATGTCAGGTTTCCTGACGACAGATATGACTGAGGAGCCAGAACATGGCAATCGCCTCCGTGCCTTGCGGTTGCCCAATAACGAGCTTCGCCAGGTATTGCGTCTGGTGATTATTGAGTGGTTTGAGTGCGCTACCGAGGACGTTTGTGACATCGATGCGTTTCGCGACGGGTTGTGCCGTGGGGATGAGGATGCGGTGAGGCGGGCGCTAAGCCGCATCCTGGGAGATGCGGGAATCGGTGCGATCGACCCAGATGCGCCGCTGCCATATCATCTGTTCTTGCAGGGGCTCTGCTTTGGCTTGCCGGGCTATGCCAATCCTGCCTCGAGGCGAAAGTGTGGCGCGGGTCGCTGGGACATCCAGGTTTTTCCTACGGGCGCCGTGTTCGACATAGCCGATACGATCGGTATGCTCGATGAACGTCCGCTGATAACGATCAACATGATGTATGACCCCGGGGTGGATGCGCTGGGTCTGGAATTGCTGGCCGTGCAGGCGCTGCTCGACATAGAGCGCGACGGCATCGACGAAATCCGTGTGCCGCGACCCGGCGTTGGCCGTATGCGCTGGGGGTTTGGGTTTGATGGACAGCATGTGGCTACGGTGTACCAGCGGCTTTAAGCGCCGAGGTGTTTCCGGCTTCCGTTACTCTGTGTCCTTCATGGGCGGCATGGGCTTCCAGTTGGGGTCCTTGATGATCTTGCGGGCGTCCTTCATGCCACGGCGCAGCGCCGGAATACCGGTCTTAAAGCATTTGTCGACGGCTGCCAGGCGAATAAATTCCTTGCAGAAGGTCGCAGCGTTACCCAAGCGGAACAGCACGGGGTGATAGTCGCCGTAAATCTGCATGTAGCGGGCCAGATAACCGCGGTTGCGCATGATGTAGTAGCGGTTGGTATCGCTCGTGGAGTTGAGCTGGCGCTTGCCGGCGATATCCCAGTTAGAGACAGCGCGGGCGCGCTTGAGAACCACGTCGGCAACAACTGCGGCGGGGAAGTGCTGGCTGGCCACGTAGCCGTAGCAGGCATCGTCACCGTAGATAAAGAAGCGCGCATCGGGCAGGCCGATCTTGTCGACTACGCAGCGCGAGAACATGCCACCCTCAAAGCACAGCTGGTTCATGGCGCGGTAGCCCTCGGGTCCCAGGTCCCACTTGGCGACAGGGTTGGGAATGCCGAGCGAAAGGATGAGTTGGTATTGCCAAAAGAAGGCGCCGCCGTCAAAGTCCAGGCGCGAACCCTGGATGACATCGTAGCGGTCGGTCCACTTGGCAAGACGCTCGATGCCTTCGGGGATGACGAGCACGTCGTCGTCCATCACCCAGAACCATTGAGCGCCCAGGTCGTAGGCGCATTTAGTGCCGGCGGAGAAGCCGCCCGCACCGCCGCCGTTTTCGAGCTGCGGGGCGTAGATGACACGGTCGGTGCCGCCCTGCGCGTCAGGCTGCTCGGTGTCGATGCCCCACAGGTTGGCCAGGCGCTCGTTGAATGCGGTGCACATGGCCTCGGTCTCGCGCGAATTCTCGTTATCGACGATCACGATGCGCCAGGGCGCTGCCGTAAGCTCGGTCATGGAGTCGAACAAGTTGGCCAGGAGTTCCTGGCGCTTGTACGTAACGACGACAATGGCGAGCTTATCGATGGGAGCGGGAAGGGTTGAAGGCATGGGGCAATATATCCTTTCACGCGCGGCGGGCGAGCGCAGCGCGGAAGCTATCGAATACGTCCTTGGGACTGTCCTATTGTAAAGGCTCGGCGCACCTTGGCGGCAAGCTTTGAATAAAACGCAGGAACCTGCCACGGCTGTAGCGGCTTTGGCGTCTGACGGCAGCGTGTCTATTGCCGCTTGAGCTTGCGAGCGATAAGGCTTCTGGCTGCATCGATGATGAGGAGCGCTAAGGCAAAGACGATGCTAATGACGGTACCCGTGACGATACATATAGCTGCCGGGCTGTTTTGGCTGACCAGTATGTTTGCGAGCAACGTATTGAAGACGGGACGCCACAGGCTACTGGTGAGCGACTGCATCACATAGAAACCGAGCGTGGCGGTCGATAAGGTGACGATGACACCCGCAGTCCGCGGATTGCCTGGGGCACTGCGTCGGGTTGCCGCAAAGAGCAGGGAGGCGGCAGCGAGGGCAAACGAGATCAGCGAGGTCGATTTGTAGGAGAGGACTGCCATCGCCGTGAGGTTGCCGGTGTAGGAGAGTGCTCCTTCCAGGATGGTGGCGAGCACCAAAACCGCTGCGAGCGACCGCATGCCCAAGGCGCCCGCCCTGTCCGAATCCATGACATCGGTTACGTCGCGGAGCAGCCCGCCGATCAAAAACGCGATTACGTACGTGGCAGCGCTCATGAGCTTCTGCAGCCAAGAAAACTCACCGCCGCTTGTCGCACTCATGGCGGCTAAATACCCGTTAACAACAAATGCGAGGATGCCAACGGCGATGACCGTCGTCGTGTAGGTTTTCTGGGGGAGTCGACTCTTGGCCAGTCCAAACCATGGCGCCATGAAGACCGTGGCGGCATAGACCCAGATAAACTCAAGGCCTAGCGTGTACCAGTACTGCGTGTTGAGGGTAACGTCGGGAATGGGGGAGACGACCGTGGACCACGCGAGCGCCACGAGGCAATAAAACGCAGTGGGCATAACGACCTTGCCCAGGCGCTGCGCCGTCCGTTGCATTTGCGACTTCCACGTTGCCCCACCGTCCCAAGCACTCGCGGCCGAGGCGATGAGAAAATAGCCCGAGATCATAAAGAAGACCTCGTTGGCCCAGCAGCCAAGCAGGTTAATAAAACCGAGCACGCCGGAATAGGGGGACATCGCAAGTGGGGCATATTCCACGGCGCCGACGCAGACGGCTTGGAAGGTCCACTGAAAGGTGTGGAACACCGCGATGCCGGCGACCGCGACCAAACGCAGTGCTTCGATGGGTATGTTGCGTGCGGCTTTGGGCTGCATGACGTCCTTTCTTATCGGTTTGCCTCTGCGAGCTCCATAGATTATATAAACGCCCGCTGGCGCGCTGACCCTTTGATACCATGAAACGACAGGTATTTCCTAAGGAGCACATTTGTCTACTAACGTCTCTGGCAGCCCTGTTCTGTCGCTGCTTATTCCCATTTACAATGTTCAGCGCTACCTGCGCGAGTGTCTCGATTCCGCCCTGGCGCAGACGCTCAAGGACATTGAGATCATCTGTATCAACGACGGGTCGACCGACAACTCGCCCGCGATTATCCGCGAGTATATGGAGCGCGATGGGCGCGTCAAGATGATCGACAAGGCTAACAGCGGCTACGGCGACTCGATGAACCACGGCCTGGAGATGGCGCGTGGCAAGTACGTTGGCATCTTGGAGTCCGATGACTTTATGGCGCCCGACGCACTCGAAAAGCTTGTCTCGGCCGCCGATAGCAATAATGTCGACTTTGCGAAGGCGAACTTTGATTTCTACTGGTCTAAGCCCGAGGAGCGCCGTTCGCTGCACGAGATGTTTAAAGCCAAGGACTGCGGCAAGCCGGTGCACCCGAGCGATACGACGCAGTTCTTTAAGCAAAAGCCGTCGATTTGGTCGGCCGTGTACCGTCGCGATTTTCTTGAGCGCAACGGCATTAAGTTCCTGCCGACTCCGGGGGCATCCTTTCAGGACACGTCATTCGCCTTTAAGGTGATCGCGTGCGCCGATAAGGCTGTTTACCTGCATGATGCCGTGTTGTCGTATCGCCAGGACAACGAGAATTCCTCGGTCAATTCTTCGGCTAAGGTCTTTTGCGTCAATACCGAGTATGCCGAGATTGAGCGTTGGATTCGAGAGGATTATGCGCGCGACCACGCAAGCGGCGATGTCGCGCGCATGCTCAAGTTTAATCAGGTCATTAAGTACGATTCGTACATGTGGAACTACGTGCGCCTGGCGCCTAAGTTCTATAAGGAGTTCCTGGTGCAGATGGCCAAGGAATTTCAGGCGGCCTTGGACGCGGGGGAGTTTTCGCTTGACGACCTCAAGCCGTGGAAGCGCGCGAATCTCACTGCTATCCTCAGAGATCCTGAGGGCTGGGTTGACGAGCATCCGAGTTTTGCGACGGATGGTGCCTTGGGCCGTGCTAAGTATTACGCCTCGGTTGGAGGGCCAGGCGTGGTCGCTGCCTTCCTCATCGAATCGCTGAGGGGGTAGGTCGGCATGGGTGAGGCCTCGTGTCCTAAAGCTACCATTGTCGTCCCCGTTTACAACTCTGCGCGCTCCATTCAGCGATGCGTCGATTCGCTGTTGGCCCAGTCCGAGCGCTCGATTCAGGTTGTCTGCGTCAACGACGGTTCGACTGATGATTCGTTGAACGCGTTGCGCCAGATCGCGCAGGCCGACGATCGTGTACTGGTGATTGACCAGGAAAACGCGGGCGTCTCATGCGCTCGAAATGCCGGTATCGATGCCGCCGAGGGCGAGACCGTCTTTTTTGTGGACGCCGACGATTACATCGATGCCCAGACGGTCGAGCGCGTGCTGCATGCCATGGAGTCTGCGGATGCCGAGGCCGCCGTTTTTGGCGGCGTCTGTGAACCTGCCGATGCTGCTCCCAAACGCGTCCAGCAACTCATGAGCCCCAAAGCTGGTACCTTCGGCGCTCGCGATCCTCAACTGCTGTTCCATTCGAATGCGCAGCCCTATGCCTGCCGTGCGGCTTTTTCGCGCGAGCTGCTCAATCGCGAAGGCATTCGCTTCGCCCCCGGTTTGGCTTTGGGCGAGGACGTCGTCTTCCAATTTGCGGCTTATGCGCTTGCCCACAAGACCGTCGTCATGCCGGACAAGTTCTACCACTACGTGATGGAGAGTGAATCGGCGACGCATGAGTTCAACAGCGCCGAGGCTCGCGCCAAAAAGCTTGACGCCCACATGAGGATGCTCGAGGAGGTCTTGGAGGACTGGGCGGCCTACGGTCTTTTGGACCTGTGTCCCGGCGAGCTGATCACCTGGTTCCTGGACCTTATTGTGTTCGACCTGGCGCGCTTGGATGCCGATGACTGCCATCGCGTGGCCGCTCGCGTCAACATGGACCTCACGACGTTTTTGGGAACGGAGTGGGCGGATATGCCTGCTAAGGGCGCCGTCCGACGTGTTGCCCACAAGCTCGTTGCAACGACCTCGGACGTTTCGATGGCAGATGCCACGCTGTTCTATCTTTCGACTCGCGGTCTCAAAGCCTGTCTGGAGCGCTTTATCTAATTCCAAGCGCTGCCGCCCGCCGCAGCCCGGCTGCTAAAATAACCCTGTTACACGCTATTCAACAGGAGGTTCTCTTGCAGAACTCTGATACCCCTAAAGTTTCGCTGCTTGTTCCCATCTGCAATGTTGAGCGCTACCTGCGCGAGTGCCTCGATTCCGCCGCGGCGCAGACGCTCAAGGACATCGAGATCATCTGCATCAACGACGGTTCTACCGATAGCTCGCCAGATATCATCCGCGAGTACATGGAGCGCGACCCCCGTGTAAAGATGATTGACAAGGCCAACAGCGGCTACGGCGACTCGATGAACCGCGGCCTGGAGATGGCGCGCGGCGAGTACGTGGGCATCCTTGAGTCCGACGACTTTATGTTTGAGGATTCGCTCCAAAAGCTGGTTGCCAAGGCCGATGCTGAGCATGCCGATGTCGTTAAGGGCGACTTTTACCTGTACTGGTCTGCGCCCAGCGAGCGCCGTGAGCTGTTTGGGATCATCGACGAGTATATGACGGGCGCCGCGTATCGCCCCGTCGATCGCCCGGGCATCTTCTACCGCAAACCTTCCATTTGGTCGGCTATCTATCGGCGCGAGTTCCTCAACGACAATCAGATTCGGTTCCTTCCCACGCCGGGCGCCTCGTATCAGGATGCGGGTTTTAACTTTAAGGTTTGGGCATGCGCCGAGCGTGCAGCGTTTATCGCGGACCCCATTTTGTGCTATCGCCAAGACAACGAGAAGAGCTCCGTTAATTCGCCCAACAAGGTATTTTGCGTGTGCGACGAATACGCCGAGATGCAGCGCTTTTTGGATGAACGTCCCGAGCTCAAGGCTCAGCTCCAGGGCATTTTAATGCGCATGAAGGTCGATACGTACCGTTGGAATGATGAGCGTCTGGTCGATGCGCTGCGTGAACAGTTTTGGAAGAAAGCATCTCCCGAGCTCAAGGCCGATTGGGATGCCGGTCGCTTTGACCTGTCGCTGTTTGATCCGCGTGGCGAGACCGACTTGCGCCTGATGGTCAAATCGCCCCGTGCCTATATCGATTCCCGCTTTGACTTTAAGAAGCCGGGCAAGCTCAATACGTTTAAGCATTACTTTAAGATCGGTGGCCTGCCGCTGGTCTGGCGCGTGCTGACGTATCAGCGCACCTATGGCGACAACCCGCACCCTGATGACGTTCCCACCGCACAGTAGGAGCGAGTGACTATGGCTACCCCCAAGATTTCCGTTATCGTTCCCATCTATAAAGTGGAGGAGTGCCTGGCCTGGTGCCTGGACTCCCTGCTTGCGCAGGACATGCCCGATTGGGAAAGCGTGCTGGTCAACGATGGCTCGCCGGATGGCTCGCGCGATATTGCGGCTGCTTATTGCGAAAAGGACGCGCGCTTTACGCTGGTCGATAAGAAGAACGGTGGCCTGTCGAGTGCACGTAATGCAGGCATCGCCGCGTCCACGGCGCCTATTGTCGCGTTTTTGGATTCCGACGATCGCTTCACGTCCGATGCATGCCGCGTGATCGTCGATGCCTTTGAGCGCCAAGACTGCGACGTTTTGACCTTTGGCGCGAACCCGTATCCGCTGGAGGCGGGGTATCCGTGGCTTAATCGGGTTCTGAGTCCGCGGGACGTTTCTTTTCATGGATATAGTTTCGAATTACTGTTTAAAGAGGATTCGCGTCCCTTTGTGTGGCGGACTGCCTGTAGCCGGGATTTTCTGGCGAAACACGCTATTCAGTTCGATGAATCTATCAGCTTTGGTGAAGATCAAGTTTTCGAAATGGCGATATATGGTCGTTCGCGAAAGACAACGCTAATTTCGAACAAATTGTACGACTACCGCGTGGCGCGCAAGGGCTCGCTCATGGACACCATGCGCTACGATGACGAAACGCGTCTTTTGGAGCACGTAAAGATTTATTCCGCGGTGTTAGCCGACTGGCATCGCGATGACCTTGACGTACGGCATGCCGATGACCTGGCATACTTTCTGTGTGATTTGGTGCTGTACGATGCAATCAGGTTGCTGGGCACGGACTGCGGAGAAGTATTCGATGCTGTATCTACGGTGCTCGCTGGTTCCGCTGTGGGGAGCGATGCCGCGCTTACGCAATGTGCTTCTTCTGTTGCTGCTATGGTGCGCGCAGCGCTTGCCAACAAGGCGCCCAGCGCCCGTGCGTGCAGGAGGCTCATGTTCGATTACGACGTTTTGAGGTCTGGGTTCCTTCGGGCGTGCAAACGCATGGCCGCGAATATCCTGGGAAAGAGAGATGTGTAGATCGGGGCGGCCATGTCTGTTGTCTAGTTAAACCATCGTCGTCGTTGCGTTTTGCTTGTTGCTGTGGCCTGCCCGCGCGTTTTGCTGGGTGGGCCTTCTTGTCTCGGGTAGAGCGGTGCCCTGTCTACATTTGAATGCGAATGCTAATGCGGCTAGTCAAATATATATTTCGGTTTCAGACTTGAAAACGCTTGAATTCACCAGTTGCTAGTTTAAAAATAACATATAGATTCCGCCGGATTCGTGGAAAGGATGTTCTATGAAAGACGTTCGAAGGAGATGGCGCGGGCTAAAGGCTTTCGGTTTGGCCGCATTTGCAACTGCCTGCCTTACTTGCGCTCCATTGACCGCAAAAGCAGGACTTATTGGCGGTGTTGGAGGGGGTAGCGCCTCGGTAGACGAGCCCACGGAATGGTGCGTTGGCGATAACCGTCCGATTTCTTACTGGGGATATGACGGTTGGAACGGCACTCAAAATGAACAGATGTCTGGTCCTCTTACGCGGTATAGCGTCGAGTGCAATGCTGGGGGGACTGCTCACAGAGATTTTCTAGTAGGCTTAAACTCTATCGATAAGAGCGCCTCGCGGACCGATCCTTCTGGAGTTACATCACGTCCCGCAGGTACATACTATTTCAACAAAGATGGTTTAATGCAGTCCGGACTCGTTCGGTTCGAGGACGGCAACCTTCGCTATTTCGATCCCGAGACTGGCGTCATGGTCACGAACCAGTGGCATAAGGATTACGAAGCTGTCTGGTACTATTTTGGCGCTGACGGGACCGCAGTTTCGGGCTGGCAGTCTATCGGTGGGGACAAGTACTACTTCTACCCCGAAAGCCATGATATGGCATACGGCCGAGTTCAAATTGACGGCAAGAATTACTTCCTGAACACCCCTGGCGCCAACGCCGATGGCCGCATGCAGCATGGCGGCTGGATCTATGACTCCATTTATGGAAAGTGGCTCTATGCGACTTCCAACGGCGAGTTGTTGACCGGTTGGCATAATCTCGGCGGGGCTTGGTACTATTTCAACGAATCTGGGGTCATGCTGACTGGCTGGATCAACGATTCGGGTACCTGGTACTACACTAATGCCTCCGGTGCGATGGTCACTGGCTGGCTCAACATCGGCGGTACTTGGTTCTACCTCGACGGCTCGGGCGCCATGGTCGCTAACAGCTGGCGCAGCCTCGGCGGCTCCTGGTACTGGTTCGGCGACTCCGGTGCAATGGCCACAGGCTGGATCATGGAAGGCGGCTCATGGTACTAATATAGCGGTTCGGGCGCAATGGCACCCTACGCCATGCTCAGAGACTGCTACAGCAAGTCTAACGGAGCATAGGC
>CAJMEW010000015.1:0-58552 GCA_905212545.1 uncultured Collinsella sp. | reverse complement strand
CTCGACCTTCTCCCTGCTGTACATGCGAACCTCCAGTCCGGACCGCCCCGCGGTCCAACTTTCTGTCCGCACCCCCATTCGAGCGAATTCGCACCAAGGGCGTCAATTGCCACATTCTTGGACAAAATCTTCCCTATGAGCATATTGACGGGTTGGCGCCCGGAATCTTCATCATCGACGAAGCCTTCACCTTCGTGCTCGCTGCCGAGTGGATGGATAGGATCGAATACCTCGAATACGGCTATGAAGTTTGCGGCGATTATCGCATGGGGTTCAATCCCGCCGACCCTTATACCGAGCAACCAGCCACCGCGTCCAAGGAACAAATTGCCGAGCTGCTCGATATGCACCCCGGCAAACCCGGTGCCACACGCGCGCGACTCGCACTCAGACATATCTACGACCATTCTGCCTCGCCTATGGAGACCGCTTCGGCAATCGCCCTCTCGCTCCCAACAAGCGAAGGCGGTGTTGGCATTCGAGGCATCGAGCTCAACAAACCGCTTGAAATCCCTCAACGTCTTTGGCACTGCGCCAAAGCTCGAACGCTCAAAATCGACACGCTCGTTACCTATAAGCGCAGGGAGCTCGGTATCGAATATAAGGGTGGCTTCCACGATGAGTTCGAGCGCAAGGGAGCAGATGCGGAGCGAGAGGCCGTTCTCTCCCAAATGGGATATCGAATCGTTACGCTCACTTCGGCTCAGTTCGGCAGCCAGCTCGCCTTTCACCGCGCCATGAACAACATTCGCGAAGCACTCGGCATGCCTCGCTGTACCGACACCGGGTACCAGAGAAAACAAAACGAACTACGCAAGGCACTTATCCGCAACTGGAAAGGCATGCGAGACGAGGAGCCACCTTTCGAATAGTGCCACTCCCGTGAGTCAATCCAAACGTGTACGTCAGTCTCCAAAGATGTCGAATAATGTCGTTTTTGGAGGCTGACGTACACGTTTGGGGAAGCGCGGGATCGAGATGTATTTCGATAACAAAAAAGCTCCCATTCTTGGGAGCTTTCTCAACCAAAATGGCGGAGGAGGAGGGATTCGAACCCTCGTGACCTTATACAGGCCAAACGGTTTTCGAGACCGCCGCATTCAACCACTCTGCCACCCCTCCGCGTGGGGTAAAAACAAAGCAGGCTCGAAGGCCTGCTTTGGAATTAACTGGCGGAGAGTCAGGGATTTGAACCCTGGAGACGCTTTTGACGCCTACACGATTTCCAATCGTGCTCCTTCGGCCACTCGGACAACTCTCCGTTAAATGCGAAAGTCAGTATACACGAGGAATCGCAAAGTGCAAACAGAAAAGTTGGCATTTTTTAAAACGCTTGGCCGCGCTTGGCGTTGCAGTGGGGTTTGAGGTGCCAAAAAACGGCTTCCGACCAGCGTGGTTGATCAACTCAATTGTTCAAAAAGGGTATTCATAAGCGACTTGGCAATGAATTTAAAAATCTTTGATTGGTGCTGTGGGCCACTGGTATGCATTTTGCGACCACAGCCTTGTGCCCGTTGACCTGCGGCTTGGCTCAGCTTGTCCCCGCGGCACCGTATCTTGTCCACAAATCCGTCAAGCATTTGGTCGGCATTTGGTTGGAATGCGCATGAAACACCGTGCGAGTATGGGCATATGTGGAGGTCATGAGGTTGTAGCTGCATATTCTTGCGGCCTGGGAGGTTGAAAGATATTATTACCAAGTCTTTTCCTGCTTCAGGCGCACCTTCACGACCTGAAGCCACATTTGCCCAGAGGAGGTGACAATATGAAGGCTTATGAACTGCTGTTCTTTGTTGACCCGTCGCTCGACCCCGAGACTCGTCTCGCTGTTATGAAGCGTATCGATACCACGATCGCTGAGGGCGCTGGCAAGGTCGACTCCGTTGACGAGTGGGGCAAGCGCAAGCTCGCCTACGAGATCAACGACCTCACCGATGGTGACTACACCCTCATCAACTTCCACGCAGATCCTACCCAGATCGCCGAGCTTGATCGCGTCCTGCGCATCACCGACGCTGTGGTCCGCCACATGATCGTCCGTCGCGACGACCAGGAGTAAGACTGTCGTTTTGGACTGGGCTTGTGCCCCAAGAGGAAGTAGTGAGTTATGAGCATCAATCGAGTGAACATCACCGGTAACCTCACCCGCGATCCCGAGCTGCGCGCCACCGCCGGCGGAACCCAGGTTCTGTCCTTTGGCGTCGCCGTGAACGATCGTCGCCGCAACGCGCAGACTGGCGAGTGGGAGGACTATCCCAACTTTGTCGACTGCACCATGTTCGGCACCCGCGCCGAGGCCGTGAGCCGTTTCCTGGCAAAGGGAAACAAGGTCGCGATCGAGGGCAAGCTGCGCTACAGCTCTTGGGAGCGCGACGGCCAGCGCCGGAGCAAACTTGAGGTCATCGTCGATGAGATCGAGTTTATGAGCTCCCGTGGTGGCCAGGGTGGCTACGACCAGGGCGGTTACGCCCCCGCAGCTCCCGCGCCCGCAGCACGTCCTGCCGCACCGGTGGCTACGCCGCCTGCGGTCGACGTCTACGATGAGGACATCCCGTTCTAGGGGTTGTTCACCTATTTTTGAGTGAGAGGCGGCTTCGGTTCGCCGAAGTTGCCAAATGAAAGGTATTTTGACATGGCTAATGATTTTTCTGCACGTCAGCCGCGTCGTAAGTACTGCCAGTTCTGCAAGGAGAACACTGAGTTCATCGACTATAAGGACACTCAGCTTCTCCGTAAGTACATGACCGACCGTGGCAAGATCAAGCCCCGTCGCGTCACTGGCGCTTGCACGCAGCATCAGCATGACATCGCCAACGCCATCAAGCGCGCCCGCGAGATGGCTCTCCTGCCGTACACCGTCCCCGTGGTTTCCTCTCGTGGCAACCGCGACCGCGGCTAAGAAGGGAGACGCATCATGAAGGTTATTCTTCTCGATGAGATCAAGGGCAAGGGCGGCGAGGGTGACGTCGTAGAGGTCGCTCAGGGTTACGCTGAGAACTTCCTGTTCCCCAAGAAGCTCGCTGTTGCCGCCACCAAGGGCAACCTCAAGCAGCTTGACGAGCGTCGCAACAACATCGCCAAGCGCGAGGCCGTCCGTCTGGCTACTGCCAACGAGACCAAGGCTGCCTTCGAGGGCAAGACGGTCACCGTTGACGTCAAGGTCGGCGACGAGGGCATCCTCTTTGGCTCCGTTACCGCCGCTATGATCGCTGACGCCATCAAGGCTCAGCTCGGTATGGACATCGACCGTAAGCGCGTCGAGCTCGGTAAGCCCATCAAGGTTGCCGGTGCCCACACCGTTGCCATCTCGCTGTACCGCGAGATCAAGGCCGAGGTTGTCGTTCTCGTCGGCGTTACCGCCGAGGAGCTCGCTGCCGAGGCTGAGGTCGAGGAGGCCGCTGAGGTCGCCGAGGCCGAGACCGCCGAGGTCGAGACTGAGGCTGCTGCCGAGTAGCATTTGCTGCAACGCAACAATCTTGTTCTAAGAAGGGCGCTCTGGGAAACCGGGGCGCCCTTTTGTTTTTTGCGCTGAGTGGGTGTCATGGTGAACGTTGCGTCGACGTCCTATATGCAGGACCGTTCATCCGTTTGGTTCGGTGATGATTGGCGGCGCGCGGCGCGTTTTGGGACCGTGGCTGATACTATGGATGCTCGCAAGCGATATGAATGAGGATGCTCATGGCATATGACGATAGGGAGACCGGGCTGACGGTTGAGGACCGCGGCTCAAAGTTGGGTCTTCCCCAAAACCAAGATGCAGAGGCCAATGTACTGGCCGCTATGCTGCTATCGCCCGAGGTGGTCGAAGAGGCCCAGGTCGAGCTGCAGCCCGATGACTTCTACCGGCCCATTCATAAGACCATCTATACCGCGATGGTCGATATGTACAACAGCCGCATTCCCATCGACTCCATCTCGCTGATCGATTACCTGCGAAGCATCAACAAGCTCGATGCCGTGGGTGGCGAAGCGTACATTTTGGAGTTGATGGGTCAGACCCTGTCGCTCGTGAACTGGCAGCACCATGCCGCCATCGTCCGTCGCGACTCGATGCTGCGCGAGCTGATCGGCGCCACCAACGAGATTAACGCGCTGGCCTATAACGCCCCCACCGACACCAAAGAGGTCGTGGAGCTGGCCGAGAGCAAACTGCTCAAGGTTACGGCACGCGAGGTCAAGTCGAGCTACAAGACACTGACCGAGTTTATGGTCGAGGCCTATAACGAGGCCGAGGAAGTGTGCCAGGCCGGTGGTCAGGCGGCGGGCGTGCCCACCGGCTTCCCGTCACTCGACCGCATGCTCATGGGTTTTCGCGAGGGTCAGCTCATCATCATCGGCGCCCGCCCTGCTGTGGGTAAGACGTCGTTCGCCCTGAACCTGGCACTTAACGCTGCCGCTGCTGGTTATACCGTCGGCTTCTTCTCGCTGGAGATGTCGGGTAAGGAAATTGCCCAGCGTCTGATTTGCGCCTATGCCATGATCTCAATCAGTGACTTCCGCATGGGTCGCATTAGCCCCGAGCAGTGGGCCAATATCAACGAGGCCACGCAGACCTTGTCCAAGCTGGATATTCTGATTGACGATACGCCCGGCACCACAGTGACCGAGATTCGCGCCAAGAGCCGCCGTATGCTCCATAACAAGGAGAAGGCAATCATCATCCTGGACTACCTGCAGCTGGTGAGTCCTCCGCCGGGACGCCGCTCCGAGAGCCGTACCGTCGAGGTTTCGGAGATGTCGCGTGGTCTGAAGATCATGGCCAAGGAGCTCAAGATCCCGCTCATCGCGCTGTCGCAGCTCTCGCGTCAGGTCGAATCCCGTACCGGCAAGCGCCCGCAGCTTTCCGACCTTCGTGAATCGGGCTCTATCGAGCAGGACGCCGATATCGTTATGTTCTTGGACCGCTCCGCCGACGAGGCCGAAGCCTCACGCGACGATCGACCCGACGAGGGCGTTACGCGTATCGTCGTGGCCAAGAACCGTTCGGGCCCGATCGGCGACGTCGACCTGATGTTCCTGCCGGCATCCACCAAGTTCTATGAGCTTGATGGGGCACATGCCGAGGAGTAGGACAGGCACCCGTTGCACGGGTATACTGGGAATGTTTTGTGCTTCTGCGTGCCGGCGTGGCGCGTAGACAGTCCATGAATGTAAGGAGTAAACATGCCGTCAACCGTTTTGGTCGGTGCCCAGTGGGGCGATGAGGGCAAGGGTAAGATTTGCGACCTGGTCGCCGGTGACTTCGATGCCGTCGTGCGCTACTCGGGCGGCAACAACGCCGGTCACACCATCGTCGTCAACGGCAAGAAGTACGGCCTGCACCAGGTGCCTTCCGGCATCATGTATTCCGACCACGTGTCGGTGATCGGTAACGGCTGCGTCGTCAACCCCAAGGTTGTCCTTGAGGAGATCGACATGTTCGAGGCCGACGGCATCACCACCAAGAACCTCAAGATTAGCGGCAACGCGCATGTCATCATGCCGTACCACATTGATCTGGATGGCGCCTTTGAGCAGAAGCTCGGCAAGAAGAACATCGGTACCACCAAGCGCGGTATCGGTCCGTGCTATCAGGACAAGATGGCCCGCATTGGTCTGCGCATGCAGGACATGCTGGACGAGACGCTGTTCCGCGACAAGCTGGAGACCGCTCTCGCCCGCGTGAACCCCGAGCTCGAGCTCATCTACAATCTGCCCACCTACACCGTGGACCAGATTTGCGACGAGTACCTGCCGATGGCCGAGCGCCTGCGTCCCTACATCACCGAGACGAGTCTGCTGCTCAACAACATGATTGACGAGGGCAAGGACCTGCTGTTTGAGGGCGCCCAGGCGACGCTGCTCGACATCGACCACGGTACCTATCCGTACGTGACGTCTTCCAACTGCACCGCCGGCGGCGCCATCACCGGCTCCGGCGTCGGTATGAAGAACGTCGACCGCGTACTGGGCGTCATGAAGGCCTATATCACCCGCGTCGGTTCGGGCCCCATGCCCACCGAGCTTTCCTATGAGTCCGAGGCCGGTCACACGCTGACCGAGGAGGGCTACGAGTACGGCGTGACCACCGGTCGCCGTCGTCGCTGCGGCTGGTTCGACGGCCCCATCGCCAACTACGCCTCGCGCGTCAACGGCCTCACCGATATCGCCATGACCAAGCTCGACGTGCTTTCGGCTTTCGACACCATCAAGGTGTGCGTGGCCTACGACGTTGATGGTGAGCGCTATACCAGCGTGCCCGAGCATCAGGTTCGCTTTGAGCACGCCAAGCCCATCTACGAGGAGCTTCCTGGCTGGAAGTGCGATATCACCGGCTGCCGCAGCTTTGAGGAGCTGCCGCAGGAGGCTCAGGACTACGTGGCGTTTATCGAGGATCTGGCACACACCCGCGTGACGTTCATTGGCGTTGGCGCTGGTCGCGAGCAGATCATCAACCGATTCTGGAAGTAATCGGGACTATTTGGTTATTGCGATATACCCCTTTGCAGCCCGGACGGGCGGCCGAGGGGTATATTTGCTTGCAAAGGGCTCGCGCGGAGCGGGCCGTTCATCCATAGAGGAGGCACCCTTGAAGGCGGACACTCAAACCATCGACATCCTGTTGTTGGGCAGCGGCGGCCGCGAGCATGCTCTGGCAGCTAAGCTCGCAGCATCACCGCGCGCCGGCAAGCTCTACATCGCGCCGGGTAACGGCGGCACCGCGAGCTGCGGCGAGAACGTTGTTCTCGACGACTGCGATCCTGCGGCCGTGGCGGCGTTTGCGCAGAGCCACGGATGCGGACTCGTGGTAATTGGCCCCGAGGCTCCGCTCGTGGCGGGCGTGGCCGACGCCGTGCGCGCGGCGGGTATTCCCTGCTTTGGCCCGGGTGCCGAGGGCGCCCAGATGGAGGGCTCCAAGCTGTTCTCCAAGCAGCTCATGGAGCGTGCGGGCATTCCGACGGCAGCCTATGGTTCGTTTACCGACGAGGCTTCGGCTCTCGCCTACGTGCGCGAGCAGGGCGCCCCGCTGGTCGTGAAGGCCGACGGCCTTGCCGCGGGCAAGGGCGTTATCGTGGCGACCGAACTTGAGCAGGCCGAGGAGGCCGTGCGCGAGTGCTTTGGCGGCACCTTTGGCGATGCCGGCAATACCGTGGTCATCGAGGAGATGCTCGTTGGTCCCGAGTGCTCGCTGCTGGCCTTTACCGACGGCAAGACCGTGCGCCCCATGGCCACCTCGCAGGACCACAAGCGTGCGCTCGAGGGCGACAAGGGCCCCAACACCGGCGGCATGGGCGTCTACAGCCCGGTGCCCATCGTGACTGACGAGGAGCACGCCACCATGGTGGCGGTCATGGAGCAGACCGTGGCAGAGCTCGCTGCCGAGGGCATCGACTACCGCGGCTGCCTGTACGGCGGCTTTATGCTCACGCCTGCCGGCCCCAAGGTGCTGGAGTTCAATGCCCGTTTCGGCGACCCCGAGACGCAGGTCGTGCTCCCGCGCCTTAAGAACGACCTGGTCGAGGTTATGCTGGCTTGTGCCAACTACGAGCTCGATCAGATTGAACTCGACTGGCGTGACGAGTGGGCCGTGGCCGTTGTCCTGACGAGCGCGGGCTACCCCGGCAGCTACGAGAAAGGCAAGGTCATCACCGGTATCGCCGATGCCGAGGCCATGGAGAACGTGACCGTGTACCACGCGGGCACTGCCGTGGTGGACGGCCAGCTCGTGACCAATGGTGGCCGCGTGCTTGCCGTGACCGCTCTGGGCGACACGTTCGAGAACGCTCGCAACCTTGCCTACGAGGCCTGCGAGAAGATTGATTTTGAGGGCAAGACCCTGCGTCACGACATCGGCCTGCGCGCGCTGCGCGGCCGCGACGCCTGGGATGCCTAAAATCCGAGAGGAATGAGACGGATGGACGAGAAGAACGAAGAGCTCGTGGACGCGCAGATCGTCGAAGAGGACAGCCGCATGTATGGGCACGCCGAGGGCGAGCCTGGTGGCGAGGTCGCTGACGAGCCGGCGCTGGTGCTGGGCGACGACGACCCGCACGATGTCGAGCTGCACGAGAAGATTCTTTCGGAGGAGTGCGCCTGGAAGGGCAAGATCCTTGACGTCCACCGTCTTGAGGTTGAGCTGCCCAACGGTCACCGCAGCGCCCGCGATATCGTTCGCCATCCAGGTGCGGCGGCCGTTGTGGCACTGACCGAGAGCGGCAAGATCGTACTGGTGCGTCAGTACCGCACCGCCATCGACCGCGTGACGGTCGAGATTCCCGCCGGTAAGCTCGATCCAGGCGAGGACCCGCTCGATTGCGCCAAGCGCGAACTGCATGAGGAGACGGGCTTTAGGGCTGGTCGTATTCGCTTTTTGACGTCGATTGTCACGTCCTGCGGTTTTTGCGATGAGATCATCCACATTTACTTGGCTACCAAGCTCGAGTTTGATGCGCCCAACCCCGATGATGACGAGTTTGTCAACGTGGACCTGGTGCCGCTGCACGAGCTGATCGACGCCGTGCTCGACGGCAAGATCGAAGACGCCAAGACCGTCGTGGGCGCCTTGGCCTGCGACAGCATCGCGCACCGCCTTGGGGGCACGGAGCTCTAGGTTACGCGGTTTTACCAAACCGCGTAACGAGTCGACGCTGCAAACGCCCCTAAGCGGCAATCTGCCTTTCAATCGTCGCTCGCGTACCGAAGTACGCGTCGCTCCTCTTTCAAGGCACCTTGCTCGCTTAGGGACGTTTTCGCTGACGTTGCTAGAACATCGGCGTTATGTTTGTTGGGACGCTTTGTTTTCAGCCCGACCGGCTCAGCCGGATTTATCACGCTATTTATTTCTCTTCGAGGACTGCATGTTTAAGAGGTTTCTTTCGTATTACAAGCCCCAGATGGGGCTTTTTGTTGCTGATACTGTTTGTGCTCTGGTGCTTGCCGCCATTGACCTGGCGTTCCCCATTATCCTGCGCAATTTGACCGGTGGGCTGTTTACTCAGGGTCAGGCTGCCATTATGCAGGGGCTCGGCATGATCGCGGTGGGCTTGGTGCTGATGTATGCCGTCCGCTGTGCCTGCCGCTACTTTGTGAGCTATTGGGGTCACGTGATGGGCGCGCGCATGGAGTCCAAGATGCGCGAGGACCTGTTCGACCAGTATGAGCGCTTTAGCTTTGCGTACTTCGACCGCAACAGCTCGGGCGACATGATGAGCCGCGTGGTCAACGACCTGTTCGATATCTGCGAGGCGGCGCACCACGTGCCCGAGTGGATCATCATCTGCGGCATCGAGATTATCGGCTCGTTTGTGATTCTCTTTACCATCGCTCCGGTGCTGGCACTCGCCATGGCCGTGGTGACGGCGGCGTTTGCGGTCGTCATGTTTTGGCAGAACATGCGCATGCGCGAGGTCTTTAGCGACAACCGCAAAAAGATCAGCGGCATCAATGCGCAGCTGCAGGATTCGCTGGCGGGCATGCGCGTGGTCAAGAGTTTTGCCAATGAGGAGACCGAGCGTGCCAAGTTCCGTGCCTCTAACGACCGCTACCTTTTGTCCAAGGAGAACATGTATCACGCCATGGGCGTCTATACCGCGACGTATGGCCTGCTCTCGGGTGTGCTCTATGTGATCGTAGTGCTGCTGGGCGGCTGGCTGGTCGCCCAGGGACAGCTGCAGGCGGTCGATATGGCGACCTTTGCACTCTATATTTCGCTGTTCTGCACGCCGCTTGAGACGCTCGTCAATTCGGCCGAAACGTATCAGAAGGCTATCGCCGGCTTTAAGCGTATGGACGAGGTGCTCTCGACCGCGCCGGATATCCAGGACAAGCCGGGCGCCACTGATCTGCAGGTGACTGCCGGCGCCGTGGAGTATCACGACGTGTGCTTTAACTACGAGGACGTTGAGCTGGGCGAGGGCGATGCCGACGAGCGTCCCGTTATCGACCATATGGACCTGTCTATCAAGCCCGGGCAGACCATCGCGCTGGTTGGCCCCTCGGGCGGCGGCAAGTCCACGACCTGTTCGCTGCTGCCGCGCTTTTATGACGTGGCTGCCGGATCCATTAGCATCGACGGCCAGGACGTGCGTGACGTGACGCAGCATAGCCTGCGCCGTGCCATCGGCCTGGTGCAGCAGGATGTCTACCTGTTTGACGGTACGATTGGCGAGAACATCGCCTACGGCAAGCCGGGTGCTACGGCAGAAGAGATCGCTGAGGCGGCCCGTCGCGCCAATATCGATACCTTTATCGAGTCGCTTCCACAGGGCTATGACACGGTCGTGGGCGAGCGCGGCAGCCGTCTTTCGGGCGGGCAGAAGCAGCGCGTTGCCATCGCGCGTGTGTTTCTCAAGAACCCCAAGATCCTGATTTTGGACGAGGCGACGAGTGCTTTGGATAACGAGAGCGAGGAGGCGGTGCAGGAGTCGCTCGAAGAGCTGGCACGCGGCCGCACCACGATTATCATTGCCCACCGTCTTTCGACCATTAAGCACGCCGATGAGATTGCGACCGTTGAGCATGGTCGCGTTGTGGAGCGTGGCACGCACGAGGAGCTTCTCGCCCGTGGCGGCACCTATGCCCGTTACTATCGAATGCAGTTCGAAGGTGCGCGTGCGCACGAGCTCGACTGATTGATATGACAGGAAGTTTATGGCTGACAAGAACCCTTTGACTCCGGAAGAAGTGACGGAGTTATTCTCCGAAATCGATGCATCCGGCGTCTTGGATCCCACGCTTGCCAAAAAGCGAACCGAGCGCATGCGTGAGAAGGAGGCTGCGTCCAAGCGCGGTGACAAAGCGGCGCTAGCACAGCTGCGCAGCGAGGACCGCGCGAGCCAGGCAAAACATATCGACCCGCTGTCCGAGGACGATCCTTCGGGCTCGCAGGTGAGCCATACCATTACGAAGACCGCGATGGCCGTGGTCATCGGTATTTTGGTGCTGATCGTGGGCATGCAGATCGGCTACGGCGTGATGCGCCGTCTGAATACCGCCAACCTGTCCGAGAGCGTTTCGGTTGATACCGTTTCTACAGCACTCAAGGGTGGACTCGAGTGGGGCAACGGCTTTACGCAGTTCCCGCTCGACTTTACCGTCGATGAAGCCGATGAGCGTACGGGCACGGTCGAGGTAACGGTGTTGGACACATCGTCTGCCAACGAGCTCGAGCTGCTGTCCAACGGGCAGATTCAGGCCGCGGCGCTTGCGACCAACGCGCTGCTCAACGATAAGATCGACCGCGTGGTGTATAACGTTCACGCCTATATCGACGAGGATAGCAACATTCAGCACGATTCCTTCTTTGGCATGTTTCCCGCCCACGGCCACCAGAGCGCCATCCTGACGTTCGTGTGGACCAAGAGCTCATCCAACGCCACGAATATCGACTGGAAGATGCGCATCGTGAGTATGGATGACACCATCGCCGAGCGCATTCAGAAGCAGGTGAACTCGGTGTCGTCGTTGATTGAGGACCCGGTGGTGAGCCAGACCAAGATTGACGAGGAAAAGGTCGAACGTGACCTGGAGCATCGTCTGCATGGCCGCGAGATTTTCCGCGGCGGCAAGCCCGACCGAACACCGTCCGAACTGCTGGAGCAGGACAAGAAAAAGTAAGAGGCCATCATCCCGCGTGAGCCACAAGCCCACGCGGGATGATTTTTCTGGGACGGGGATTAAAAAATCATTATGCATAGAAAGTCATAATTATCATTTCGTAAACATTTCGATGAAATTAACGCCATGAGGCATGCTTGCGGTTACAATACCGCGAGGCCTAACCACATACCTTTAAGCCGGTCCTGTGAGACCGGGAAGGAGAACTATGGCGAACAACCATACCGCGGGCACTGCCGCCCGCACCTTCGCGCCCAGCGAACTTTGCCAGCGTATGCTGGCCAAAACCAGCAAGGGCACCTGCGGTCCCTGCATCCTGTATCTTGAGGATGGGACCATTTTTTATGGACGTGCATGCGGCGCCGAGGGCACCGCGACCGGCGAAGTCTGCTTCAACACCTCGCTCGAGGGCTACTTTGAGGTCATGACCGACCCGAGTTATGCCGGCCAAATCGTAACAATGACCTATCCGCAGATCGGCAACTACGGTATCGACGAGACCGACGTCCAGTCGGCCTTCCCCGGCGACGCCGTGCGCCCTGCGAGCGCTCCGGCCATGCGCGGCATGATCGTTCGCGACATGTGCGCCACGCCTTCTAACTGGCGCTCGGCCGTCAGCGTGCCGGAGTACCTGCGCGCTCGCGGCATCGTCGCTATCGAGGGTGTCGACACCCGCGCTCTGGTGCGCCATCTGCGCGACAATGGTTCCAAGATGGGCATTATCTCGACTGAGATCTTCGACGTTGACGAGCTTGCCGAACGTCTGGCCGCAGCGCCTACACTGGTGGGCGAGAATTTGGTCAAGACCGTGAGCTGCCCCGCGCCTCACGAGTTTGTGGCCGCCGACCTGCCTGCCACGCATGACTTTGCACTTGCTGCTGCCGCTCCTGCCCGTCACAAAGTGGTCGCCTACGACTGCGGTGTGAAGCGCGGCATTCTGGAGGGCCTGGTCCGCGCCGGCTGCGACCTTACCGTCGTGCCGTGGGATACGCCAGCTCAGCAGGTGCTCGACATGAATCCCGACGGCGTCTTTTTGTCCAATGGCCCCGGCGACCCCGACGCCGTGGTGGAGACCTACGAGCAGGTGCAGCAGCTGATCGGCAAGGTGCCGGTCTTTGGCATTTGCCTGGGTCATCAGATGATCAGTCTGGCCTGTGGCGCCCAGATGGAAAAGCTTAAGTTCGGTCACCGCGGTGGCAACCAGCCGGTCATGAACCTGGTGAGCCGTCGCGTGGAGATCACCGCGCAAAACCATGGCTTTGGCCTGCTATTCCCCAGCTTGGGCAAGCTTGTCCCCGAGCTTTCCGGCGGCGAGATCGAACATGCGGCCGATGGAGACCTGCGCGTTTGGGTGCGCCGCGGAATCGCGCCAGTCGTGATGAACGAGCGCTTCGGCCGCATTCGCCTGACACATGTGAACCTCAACGACGGCACCGCCGAGGGCATCCAGCTGCTCGACGCCCCGTGCTTCTCGGTCCAGTACCACCCCGAGGCCTCGCCTGGCCCCACCGATGCCCACTATCTCTTTACCGCCTTTATGCGACTCATGGACGGCGAGGAGAACTACCTGGATATCGACACCGCGAAGGACCGCCTGGCTGGCTGGAATTTTGCCGAGACCGCCGCGACCGAGACTGAGACCGAGGAGAACTAACATGCCTAAACGTACTGACATCAAGCGCATCCTCGTCATTGGTTCGGGCCCCATCGTTATCGGTCAGGCCTGCGAGTTTGACTACTCCGGCGCACAGGCCTGCAAGGTGCTCAAGGAGGATGGCTTTGAGGTCATCCTGGTCAACTCCAACCCGGCGACCATCATGACCGACCCGGGTCTTGCCGACCGCACCTATGTCGAGCCCATCACCGCCGAGTTTATCGAGCGCGTGATCAAGAAAGAGCACCCGGACGCGCTGCTGCCCACGCTGGGCGGCCAGACCGGTCTGAACGCCGCTGTCGAGCTGGCGAAAGACGGTACGCTCGACAAGTACGGCGTCGAGATGATCGGCTGCGACCTGGCCGCTATCGAGCGCGGCGAGGACCGCAAGCTCTTTAACGAGGCCATGGCCGAGATTGGCCTGGAGGTCGCGCGCTCGGGCTATGCCTACAGCGTGGCCGACGCCGAGGCCATCGCCGAGCGCGTGGGCTATCCCTGCGTACTGCGCCCGAGCTTTACCCTCGGCGGCGCCGGCGGCGGCATCGCTCACACCCACGAGGAGCTCGTCTCCATCGTGAGCCAGGGCCTGGAACTCTCGCCCGCCCACGAGGTGCTGGTCGAGGAGTCCATCGAGGGTTGGAAAGAGTACGAGATGGAGGTCATGCGTGACCACGCCGGCAACGGCATCATCGTGTGCTCCATCGAGAATCTCGACCCCATGGGCGTGCATACCGGCGACTCCATCACCGTGGCGCCGGCGCAGACGCTCTCCGACCTTGAGTATCAGCGCATGCGTGTCGCCTCGCTCGCCATCTTGGAGAAGATCGGCGTTGAGACCGGTGGCTCCAACGTGCAGTTTGCCGTGAATCCCAACACCGGCCGCCTGATCGTCATCGAGATGAACCCGCGCGTGAGCCGTTCGTCCGCCCTCGCTTCCAAGGCCACGGGTTTCCCCATTGCCAAGGCCGCCGCGCGCCTGGCTGTGGGCTACACGCTCGACGAGATCGTCAACGACATCACCAAGGCTACGCCCGCCTGCTTTGAGCCCACGATCGACTACTGTGTGGTCAAGGTGCCGCGCTTTGCCTTCGAGAAGTTCAAGGGTACCGACCCCACGCTCACCACGCGCATGAAGGCCGTGGGCGAGATTATGGCGATCGGCCGCACCTTTGAGGAGGCCTTTGGCAAGGCTATGCGCTCGCTGGAGGATGGCCACCAGGGCATTTGCGCCGGTGGCAAAGAGGGTGCCGATAAGCTGAGCGACGACGAGCTTGCTCAGGCCGTGGCAACCCCGACCGAGCATCGCATCTTCTTTGTGGTCGAGGCCCTACGCCGTGGCTGGGACATCGCTCGCATCCATGCCATCTGCGGTATCGATCCGTGGTACCTCAACCGTATCAACGATATGGTGCAGGTCCAGGAGAGCATCCGCGACCTGCGTGTGGAGGATATCGACGCCGACGCGATGCGCCTGCTCAAGCAGTACGGCACGAGCGATGCCGAGATTGCCGCGCTGACCGGCTCGGACGAGCGCTTTGTGCGCGCCTATCGCAAGGGTCTGGGCGTGGTTCCCAGCATGAAGACGGTCGATACCTGCGCTGCGGAGTTCTCGAGCGCCACGGAGTACCACTACAAGACGTACGAGAACATCTACCGCACGAGCCCGGATGCCAAGAAGTGCGTGGCTCCCGACGAGACCACGCCGGCGGACAAGCCCAAGGCGATGATCCTGGGCGCCGGCCCCAACCGCATTGGCCAGGGTATCGAGTTCGATTACTGCTGTGTGCACGCGAGCTATGCGCTGGCGGCCCGCGGCTTCGAGACCATCATGGTCAACTGCAACCCCGAGACCGTTTCGACCGACTACGACACGTCCGACCGCCTGTACTTTGAGCCGCTCACCTACGAGGACGTCATGGACGTTATCGACGTTGAGCGCCCCGATGGCGTCGTGGTGACGCTTGGCGGCCAGACCCCGCTTAAGCTGGCGCGCATGCTCGAGGAGAGCGGCGTGAACATCATGGGCACCAAGCCCGATGCCATCGACTTTGCCGAGGACCGCGAGCGCTTCGCCGCTCTGCTCGACAAGCTGGGCATCATGTACCCGCCGGCGGGCCAGGCCACCTCGTTTGAGGAGGCCGAGGCCGTTGCCGCGCACATCGGCTACCCGCTGCTGGTGCGTCCGAGCTACGTGCTGGGCGGCCGCGGCATGATGATCGCCTACGATGCCGAGCATCTGCGCGATTACATGGCCGAGGCTGCGCGCATTAGCCCCGACTACCCGGTGTATCTGGACCGCTTCTTGGAGGGCGCGATCGAGTCCGATGTCGACGCCCTGTGCGATGGCGAAGAGGTCTACATCGGCGGCATTCTGGAGCATATCGAGGAGGCCGGTATTCACTCCGGCGACTCTGCGACCTGCATCCCGCCGTTCAGCTTTAGCGAGAGCCTGCAGGCAAAGCTTCGCGAGACCACGCGCCGCATCGCGATGGCGCTGGGCGTACGCGGCCTGGTCAACGTGCAGTACGCCATCAAGGGCGAGACCGTTTACGTGATCGAGGCCAACCCGCGTGCCAGCCGCACCGTGCCGTTTATCTCCAAGGCCACCGGCGTGCCGCTGGCCAAGTGCGCGGCGCGTATCATGGCGGGCGATTCCATCGCAAGCCTGGGCCTGCCGAGCGACGAGCGTCAGCTGGACTGGTTCTGCATGAAGGAAGCCGTTATGCCCTGGGGCCGTTTCCCGGGCGCCGACGTTATCCTGGGGCCCGAGATGAAGTCGACGGGCGAGGTCATGGGTATCGCCAAGAGCTATCCCGAGGCATACGCCAAGACGCAACTGGCGATTGACTACAAGCTGCCCGACCCGAGCGCCGGCAAGGTGTTCATCAGCGTGTGCGACCGTGACAAGCGTCATATCCTTTCGGTCGCCCGTATCCTGCGCTACCTGGGCTTTGATATCTGCTCCACCGAGGGCACGGCGCGCGTGCTGCGTGGAGGCAACGTGACGTGCGAGGTCGTGGAAAAGATTAGCGGCCCGCACGACGGCGAGCGTCCCAACATTGGTGACCTCATCGCCGATGGCAAGATTGCGGTAATCATCAACACGCCGTATGGTCCGGGCTCGCGTGGCGATGGCTACCTGCTACGTACCGAGGCCGTACGCCGCGGTGTGACCTGCGTGACGGCGATGTCTGCCGCCAACACATACGTGAGTGCCATCGAGGCCGTGCGCGAGGACCAGCAGGGTCACGGCAGCGCCAACGACATGGGCATGGACGTCATCGCCCTGCAGGACCTGCCGCAGTACACGGTGTAGTTGACCTGGTCGGCCGGGGCGGCAGCCGGACACTTTCTCTCGGAAACTGGGCTTCGCGAAGTTTTCCGAGAGAAAGGACCGCCTCCCGCCCCGGCCTGCGGTGACTCGGTAGCACCGTGTGCTGCCGAAGGGGCTTTGAGCGATGACTAGGGCTGATAAACTGGTAGCCGCTGAGCGCCACGGGGTCCTCGCGCTGGGAGTAGGTGTGGATGAGGGCAGACGAGACAGCGTAGGAGACAGCGGCAATAAGGATGAAGCCCTCGCCTGTGAGCGTGACGGCGCCGCCGCTATCGCCACCGGTGAGGTTGACGATAACGACTCCGGCAAAACCTATAGCGCAGCCGAGGACTTTGCGCGCAGTGAGCCGTTCTTGCCGGAACACGAGCGCTGCCATCAACACGCAGAGAAACGTGTTCATAGCGTTGACGATTGAGCCGCGCACACCCGAAGCGTTTGAAACGCCGATATAAAAGAAGGCGTACTGCACGATAGTTTGGGCAAGCGAGAGTCTGATAACGAGTGGCCATCCCGTGCGTGAGACGCGAGGCAAGCGACGTCTTGTTATGACTGCAGCGGCAAGTGCGATAGCGCCGGCAAGCATAAAGCGCACGCCAGCGAAGAGAAACTCCGATGGTACGTCGCCGTTTTGGATGCCGAGAAGCTCGTAGCCGATCTTGATGCAGGGGATCGCACTGCCCCAGAGCGCGCAGCAGATGAGGGCGAGCGCAGCTACGCACCATGTGCGCGTGAGAGGGTGGCGCGCGGAGTCGGCGTAAACATCGCAAGAGCTGGCGTCGAGTGCGGATGAGGGTTTGGACATACATCTCCCAAACGAGGCGAAGCAGAAAACGCCTCTATGGTACGCGCAATTTTGTGTCCGCACGCGTTGATAGCATAGAACGCGTCATGGAACACAAGTTCGTAAGAAGAGGAGGACGCCATGATGTCAGAGATTACGGGCTATCGTGAGGAAGTTCAGACCATCAAGACGGCGATATTGCGTGCGCAGTATGCTGCGGCGAAGAGCGCCAACGCTCAGCAGCTGCAGCTCTATTTCGCCGTGGGAGGCTACGTCTCCGCCAACACGCGCAATGGCATGTGGGGAACCAACGCGCTCAAAACCATCAGCGAACAATTGCGGAAGGAGCTGCCAGGACTCAGGGGCTTCTCCACAACAAGTCTCAAATATATGCGAATCTTCTTTGAAGCTTGGTCTGCTCCGGGCGATGAACAGGCGTTTCTCGATTCGTCACTCGTGAGTGACGAATCTTCAGACGGTGGCCTTCTGCAAATTCGTCACTTGCAAGTGCCGAATTCAAACACATGTTCTCTTGATGATTTTTTAGCGATTGGGTTTACCCATCATCGGTATATCCTTGCAGGTGCTAAGACCCTTGACGAGCGGCTCTTCTACATTCACAAGTGCGCATTTGAGCACTTAAGTGTGGGGGCGCTCAAACGCTCGCTGAAGGCGGACGACTTTCATCATCAAGGAGAGGTCTCCAACAACTTCCTCTCAACGCTGCCAAAGGGTCAGCAGGCGCTGCGCGCTATCGGCACGTTCAAGGACGAGTATCTGCTCGACTTTATCAATGTTGAGGAACTCGTGGTGCGCGATGCGGAGGATGTCGACGAGCGCGTGTTAGAGCAAGGCATCGTGCAGAATATCAAGCAGTTCATCATGACGTTCGGTCGAGCCTTCGCGTTTGTGGGAAACCAGTACCATCTCGACGCCTTTGGCATCGATCAGTACATCGACCTCCTGTTCTTCAACCGCGACCTCAACTGTTTAGTTACAGTCGAGCTCAAGAGCGGCCCCTTCAAGCCGGCCTATCTCGGCCAGCTCTCTGGCTATCTACGCATCCTGGACGACTTTGAGCGTCGCGAGCACGAGAATCCCTCCATAGGCCTTGTGCTTTGCAAAGACATGGACAAGGGATTTGTTGACTATGTGATCCAAGACTTCACAAAACCCATGGGTGTGGCCACCTATAAGACGTCGAAGGATATGCCACGAGAGTTGCTCGATGCTCTGCCGCCCATCGATGACTTACGGATGTTGCTGGAGAGGTCTGATGGGTAGCGGTAGGAATTGTTCGGTGTTAGAAGCTTATTTCGCTTATGGCCTTGAGCTTTGCCGATGAGCATGGGGTGGGGAACGTATCAAGGCAGAGTTTGTCATGCAATGAGTATGACAAACTCTGCCTGGAGGAGAGGATACTTCCATGGCAATTGTCCACCGCAATGCTCTCAAGCATGGTTTGTCTGAGAGGGAGGTTCTAGATAATGACTGAGTACAAACTAGCTGATGGATCGGTCCTGACAGACGAAGATATCGAGCGCGAGAGCGTAGAGTTTGAGCAAGAGGCTTGGACGGGTCGTCTTGAGCGCATCCATGTCAGGCCTGGCGTTGTTGCTGATGAGCCGCTTGTTGCAGTTACCGTGCGCTTTCCGGCATCCATGGTGGTGGCAATCGACCGAAAGACGGGGGATCGATCCGATTTTATTCGGCGGGCCGTTTTCCCTGCGCTGTAGTAACGTTGCGTCTCCTAAATCGACCTTGGTTTCGTCGAGGAGGTAGATCTTGAGGATGAGGTGTCCTGCTTCGGTGAACCCGTTCTCGAAGACGGGCAGCACGCGCGACACGGACTACCGCGACCTCCTGACCTTCCGCGACGGGGAGTAGCGGCTTGGCGGTGTGCGGCGCCGGCACGTGACGGTGGCGGGCATGAGGCTTGGCCTTCGCGACGGCATGTTCTTTAGAGTTTGCGGTGCATGATGGCACGGCCGTTTTCAAATCGTGAAACATTGCCCGGGAATGAGTAACAGGCTTTGGTTCGTACATCCGTTATAACGGGAGTTGCAAGAAGTGACATCCGTGACGAGAGGTTGAACTTATGACTCAGCACCGGTTTCCCGAAGGTTTCCTCTGGGGTGCTTCCACCAGCGCTTTTCAGGTTGAGGGTGGGTATGATGAAGGAGGCAAAGGTCCGGCAACCACCGATCGCGGCCCGGGGCGTCCCGGCATCGCCGATAACAAGATCGCCTCGGACCACTATCATCACTGGCGTGAGGATGTCGACCTCATGGCCGAGCTCGGCATCAAGGTCTACCGGATGGGTTTCGCTTGGAGCCGCATCATGCCCGATGCCTCGGGGGATCCCAATCCTGAGGGCTTGGCGTTTTATGACCAGCTGATTGACTACCTGCTGGAGCGAGGGATCGAGCCCTTGGTCACCCTGTATCACTTCGAATGTCCGAGTGCGTTGGTCGAGGCCTTCGGCGGCTGGAAGAGCCGTAGGATGATCGACTTCTATGTGCGCTATGCCGAAATCTGCTTCACGCACTTCAAGGGGCGCGTCAAGCGCTGGGTTACCGTGAATGAACAGCTAATTGCGACCTCCGCGCCCAGCAACACGGGTGACACCGAAACCGATCCGCGCCAACGGCAGAAGAACGCCTACCAGATGAGCTATCATGTCGCTCTTGCCGAGCATCGCGCCATCGCGTGCCTGCGACAGATCGACCCCGATGCGCAGATCGGCCCCGTTGTCGCCATGCAGGTGGTCAACCCGCGGACGAGCGCTTCGGCGGATGTGCTTGCGGCCATGAACGCCGAGGAGATGATGCAGAACTACCTGCTCGACCTGAGTGTGCGCGGCGACATCTCGCCTTATGCGCGCTATTACCTGGAGCGCGAAGGTTTCTACCCTGTTGTTGAGTGCGGGGACCACGACATCCTGGTCGCGACGAGGCCCGATTTTCTTGGGGTGAACTACTATTTCAGCAATTGTGCGCATGAGCGCACGGAGCCCATCCGCTTCGACCGGTTCCCTCCGTGGTCGGGCGGGGATTTCGAACTCTGCGATAACCCTGCGATCGCGCCGACCGAGTGGATGTCGAACGGCATCGACCCCCTTGGGCTTCGCGTGGGCATGCGCAAGCTCTACGATCGCTACCAGCTTCCGATGATCGTCACGGAGAACGGCATGGCGCTTTCCGAGTCACTTGACGAGGAGAACAGGGTGCATGATGCCGTGCGCATCGAATACCTTTCACGACATTTGGGCGAGGTCGAGGAGCTCATTCGCGAAGGCTATCCCGTCTTCGGCTACTGCGTTTGGAGCCTCATGGATCTATGCTCAAGTCATCAGGGGTTCACTAAGCGCTACGGCCTTCTGTATGTCGATCGCACGGAAACCGATGCGAAGCAATGCGCTCGTTTCAGGAAGGACAGCTTCTTCTGGTATCAGGACGTGATTAGAGAAAACGGCTTGCCCTGCTGAGCGTCGGTGGTCCGACGAGATTACTCGCCAGTACCGGAATCGGCTCCATAACGCCTCAGGTATTCCATGACTATCAAGTCGATGGCGGCAAGCGCACCGAACTTGCCCGCGTCGATGTTGTTGGTCACTCCGCAGCTCAGTATGCAGGAGGCATGGTTCCAGTAGGCGCTTGAGGCGTTTTGTGTGATGGCGAGAAGACGACAGCCGGAGGCGGCGAGTGCGTTGACGATTTCTGGATAACGAATGGGGTATGTTCCCCCTATGCTGCAAATGATGGCGAGGCTGGATTTGGTGAGCGATTGCGCGCAGGTGAGCTGCGATGAATAATCGAGGTAAAGCTCGATGGGGCGGTTCATGATGGTGAGCCTGCTTTGGAAGTAGCGGCCCACGTCCCAGAGGAAGTGGTGGGAGAAGAACGCGACATGCCCGCTGTCGTGCAAATCATCGACAATGGCGGGCAGTTTCGCGATGTTTGCCGCCGAGATGGTCGTTTCGATATTGAGCAGGATCGCCTCCCGGTAGGATGCCAGAGCGCCTTCCGTGTCGTTTGACAGCTGTTCTACAAAGGCATGTGGAAACAACCCGGTTTTGAGGACGTCATGTTCAAGCTGGTTGCGCAGGTCCTTGAAATCAGCGAAACCCATAAACCGGCAGAATCGCGACACTGAAGCCTTCGAGACGAAGCACATGTCGGCGATTTCTCCAATCGAGAGCTCGCTCAGCTTGCTGTAGTTTTTCACCAGCGTGGTCGCTATCTCGTAGTTGGTGTCGTGCTGCATTGCGGTGTCGATGTAGTCAAGCAACCGTTCGGCAACCGATCCCATCGAGATGGATTTTTCCATGATGGCTGTCCCCTTTATGCTCAGTGGCCCGAATAAGAGGGCCTCATTTGACCAAACTATAGCTCAAACATGCCGGTATTCCTGCGGAGTTTCACGTTATGAAACTCGCGTAGCCATCTCGCAACCTTGTGGCACAGCATGTAACCGATTTTGGATATAGCCGGCGTCATACTTAATGCAAGAAGAGACGACGAAGCTTGCCGCCCCGCCGGAACACGGCATCGGCTCTACACGGGGCATCGCTTCGTTGCTTTGCCGCTCGACGAGATATCGGTTGAGGAGGATCGGATGAAGCGGTTATTGCTGCGCGCCGACGATTTAGGTTACAGCGACGGTGTTAATTGCGGGATAGCGGCCGCGGTCCAAGCGGGGCTCATTCGCTCGGTGGGCGTCATGACCAACATGCCGCTTGCAGAAAGCGGTTTGGCGCGCCTGCAAATCAAGGATCTCTGCTTGGGTCAGCACACCAATATCTGCACGGGTAGGCCCCTCAGCGATTCCTCGCTCATCTCGAGCATCGTTGACGATGATGGCAATTTCAAGCGGAGCTCAGCATATCGCGCCGCCGCGCGGGCTGGGGAGGACTTCGTGGTGCTTGACGAGGTCATTATCGAAATCGAGGCGCAGTATCGGCGATTCCTTGAGCTCGTCGGGCGTGAGCCCGATTACTTCGAGGGACATGCGGTCGCAAGCCCCATGTTCTTCCGCGGCCTTGAGATCGTTGCCGAGCGTCACGGCCTGCCCTATTTCGCGATGGGTGCTCCGGGCGAGCCAGTCACCTTTCGCTCGACGCCGGTGCTTTCCTATGTTCCCAAGGATTTCTCGTCATATGAAGCGGATCCCTTTGCGGCGCTTCGAGAGGCGCTTGAAACGACACCGGAAGGGATATGCCGTCTCATGGTGTTTCACCCAGGTTATATCGACGCGTACTTGCGAGATAACTCGACCATGCTCGAGGCCCGCATCCGGGAAGCCGCGATGCTTGTCGACCCTGATGTCGCCGCATGGCTTGCAGAGCAGGACGTGGGGCTCGTGACGTACGCGGACCTGACGTAAGCGTCCGCTGGGGCAATCTCGCCAATTCACGCTGAATGGCGTACTGCCTGAAGCACGTCGTTGTGATTTTGAAGAGAGGTGGATGCGCTATCTAGAGGGGAAGATGCCGCACACGGGCATCGATAGAGTTCACTGCAAAGATTGGAGCTGAAACATGGCGGTATTCGACAAGATCCAAAACATAATGGATAAGACAATCGCACCTGTGGCAAGCAAGGTTGCTGACAGCAAGATGCTCGACGCCCTCATGGGCGGCATGATGTGCACGCTGCCCATGACCCTTGGCGTCTCGGTTATCGCGATTCTCATCAACTTCCCCATTCCGGGGTTCTCCGATTGGGTGGTTTCGAGCGGTCTCATGGCGACCGGCAACTCCATCCTCACCGTTACCATGAACATGATGGGTATATACATCTCCTTCTTCATCGGTTTGAGGTGGGGTAAGGTATGCGGCCTTAGCGGTTATACCGGTGGCATCGTGAGCGGCGCGGTGTTTTTGGCATTCATGCCGCAGCAATCGTTCGAGGATATTCCCATGGCGAGTTTCATCAACACGTCGTACATGGGATCGAACGGCATCTTCGTCGCCATTCTGCTTGGCCTGATCGTGCCGAAGGTGACAGCCATTTTGATGAGCAAGCTTGAAATCAAGCTCCCCGATATGGTTCCGCCCATGGTTGCAGACTCGCTGTCGCCGATGTTTGCCGCCATCGTGCTATTCACTGCGGTGTGGTTCGCCAAGTGGGGTCTTTCTTTCACCCCGTGGGGCAACCTGTTCGATATGATCAACACCTTGATCGGCACGCCGGTCACGATGGTCGGTGCCTCTCCTTTAGCCTATATCATCGTGTGCTCGCTGCAGTCGATCTTCTGGTTCTTCGGTGTCCACCCCAACGTGATGCTCAACTTCTACGCTCCGGTAATCATGGCTTGCAGCGCTGCTAACACCGAGGCCATCATCGCGGGCGAGGCACTGCCCTATGGCGCTTGGGCCGTCGTCGCGCTCGGCACCGCCATCGGTGGCCAGGCTAACGCCCTGGGCATCAGCATCTCGCTGCTCTTCACCAAGTCCGAGCGCTTCAAGGCGATTCGCGGCATCGCGCTTGTTCCGTCGCTTTTCAATATCTCCGAGCCGCTCATGTTCGGTCTGCCGGTCGTGCTGAATCCCACGTACTTCATCCCGTTCGTGTTGAACATCCCGGTCTGCGCCATCGTGGTCCAGGCGCTTTACGCCCTCGGTCTTGGGGCTGCGTTCAATCCCACGATTCAGCTTCCCTGGGTGCTTCCCCAGCCGGTCATCGCATTCATGCAGGGCGGCATCGGGTGCCTGGTGATCTCGGTTGCGGTTTTGGCGGTGTCGGTGCTCATGTATACCCCCTTCACCCTTATGGCTGATCGCCAGGCGTTGCGAGAGGAGCAGGCCGCTCTCGAGGAATCGGCCGCATAGGGATTATCATATTCACACCATCATTTTCCATGAGGTTGGGAGCGTAGGATGAAACATATCGTACTTATGTGCGCTGCGGGCGCTTCGACGAGCATGCTGGTACAGCGCATGCAACAGGCGGCTGAAAAAGACGGTTTCGTGTGCACCATCGAGGTGCACCCTGTCAACCAAGCGGCGGAATATGCGGATAGCGACGTTATCCTGCTGGGACCGCAGGTTCGCTTTGAACTCAACAAGGTTAAGAATCAAGTGAACTGTCCGGTGGAGCCGATTGATATGACAGCGTATGGGACAATGAACGGCGAGGCCGTGCTCAAACAGGCTCGAAAGTTGCTGGGGGCATAGCCATGTCAGAGATCAAACAAGAAGCGATCGATCAGTTTGAAATGACGTGCTTCTCTATCGTCGCTCAGGTGGGGAGCGCGCGCAGCTGCTACCTCGAAGCGATAACCTGTGCCGAGAATGGTGATTTTGAGGCCGCCCGGAAACTTATCGACGAGGGCAACGTGGTGTTCAACGCAGGCCACGACGCTCACATGAAACTGCTTCAGCAAGAGGCCAGCGGCGAGGAGCTGCCGTTTCGCATCATCTTGCTGCATGCGGAGGATCAGCTCATGAGCGCTGAGGGCTTCCGTATCCTTGCCGAGCGCTTCATCACGGTCTATCAACGCATGGGTGCAAGCGCCTAACTGATTATCTGACGGGAAGCTGGGACTGCCATGCAGCCCGTCTTCCCGTTTCATGAAGATGTTTTCACGATCGAGGAGGTACCCAATGGCATTTCCGGAAGGTTTCCTGTGGGGTGGCGCCACCGCCGCCAACCAGTATGAGGGCGGCTGGGAAGAGGGCGGCAAAGGACCGAACACCTCGGACGCCATGACCAGCGGTAGCCATACGGTGTCACGGCAGATAACGTGGCGTAATACCGCGACAGGGGAAACCGGCGCGCTTCCCGTGTATGCGGTTTGCGAGGAGGGACTTCCTGAAGGGCTGGAGGTGGCGGTGGTTGATGGCTACTACTATCCCAGCCACACGGCCACCGACTTCTACCACCACTACGCCGAGGACATCGCCCTCATGGGTGAGATGGGCTTCAAGTGCTTCCGCCTGTCCATGAACTGGGCGCGCATCTTCCCCACGGGCGAGGAGGCTGAGCCCAACACCGAGGGTCTAGCGTTCTACGACGCCGTGTTTGACGAGTGCGCTAAGTACGGCATCGAACCGCTCGTGACGCTCTCGCACTACGAGACCCCGCTCGCGCTCGTGAACAAGTACGGCGGTTGGAAGAGCCGCGAGCTCATCGACCTGTTCGTGCGCTACGCCACCTGCGTCATGAAGCACTATCGGGGCAAGGTGAAGTACTGGCTCACCTTCAACGAGATCAACATGATGAGCATGGGGAGCTTCATGGCGGGCGGGCTTACGGATGGGAGCCCCCATGCGAAGGCCCAGGCGGCGCACAACCAGTTCGTGGCGTCTGCCCTTACGGTTCGGTCGGCGCACCAAATCTCCCCTAAGATCATGGTGGGTATGATGCTCGCGTACAACCCCATCTACTCCTATTCCGCCGACCCCGCCGATCATCTGCTCGCCATGGAACGCGAGCGTGACGCGCTGTGGTATGCCGACGTGCAGGTGGGCGGCCACTATCCCGCCTATCGCTTGAGGGAGATGGAGCGCGCGGGCATCAAGCTGGAAATGGGCGAGAACGACCTCGAGCTTCTCGCAACCTATCCGGCAGATTTCCTGTCGTTCTCGTGCTACGGAGGCTCGACGGTATCGTTGCGCCAGAAGGAGCTCGAGGTCGCGTCCGGCAATCTCGCTTTCGGCATGGTGAAAAACCCCTACCTCGAGACCAACGCCTGGGGCTGGGCGACCGATCCGTACTGCCTGCGCATCGCCTTGAACGAGCTCTACGACCGCTATCACAAGCCGCTTTGGATCGTGGAGAACGGTATCGGCTGGAGCGACGAGGTGAAGGCCGACGGCTCCATCCATGACGGCTACCGCATCGACTACCTGCGCAAGAACATCCAGAGCATGGAGGATGCCGTGGAACTCGACGGCGTGGACCTCATGGGCTACACCATGTGGGGCTGCATCGACCTGGTCAGCGCCGGCACGGGCGAGATGCGCAAGCGCTACGGCTTCGTCTACGTCGACCGCGACGACGAGGGCAAGGGCACGCTCGCGCGCAGCCGCAAGGACAGCTTCTATTGGTACAAGAAGGTCATCGAGAGCAACGGCGAGGACCTGGACTAACCCTATGGGACAGGGGATAAGATTATGGACTGCTATTTCGGTATAGATGCGGGCGGCACTCAGGTGAAATGGGCGGTGGTGAACGCCGACTACCACATTGAGGAGCACGGAAGTATCCCAACATGCACCTCGCCCGCCGACCAGGTTATCGAAACGTTCCGCTCGGTGATCGAGCCCCATCGCGCCCGGGTGAGGGGTGTGGGAATAAGTATGCCCGGAGTCTTTTCCGAAGGCGATTCCGATGGCGTGGTTGGGGGAGGCGGCGCCCTTCACTGTTTGGACGGATATCCGCTCGGTCGCATCTTGCGCGAGAGCACGGGGCTTCCCGTAACCATCGAGAACGATGCGATGTGCGCGGCACTGGGAGAATATGCCGTCGGCGCGCTGAAGGGGGTCTCCCTGGGGTTGATGGTGGTGATCGGTACGGGTCTCGGCGGTGCCATCGTTGTTGACGGTCACATCTTGCGAGGCGCGCACAATCTCGCCGGCACCGTGTGCTTTGTGAGCAACGATGTGCGCAAGCCCGTGACCTTTGGGTCGGTGTACGGTGATGTCACCAGCTGGCGGGCGCTCCGAGACCAGGTGTGTGCGGCGAAGGGGATTGATCCGACCGATGATATCGACGGATATCGGATTTTCTCTTGGATTGAAGAGGGGGATGAGGACGCTCGTCGCGGTCTGGATGCATACGCGTTGGTCTTCGACAACATGCTGATGGGGTTGCAGTCGGTCATCGACCCTGAGGTCATCGTGGTCGGCGGCGGAATCAGCGCCCGTCCCGAGCTGTTTGAGGCATTTGAGCGCATGATGGATCAGGCTCACGTTCTTCCCATCATACCGAGGCCCTGCATCAAGCCAGCACAGAACGGCAACGATGCCAATTTGCTTGGCGCTGTGCGCACGCTGCGCCGCTCGCTTGGCGAGTGCGATTGATTGGCGGCTGGTGGCCCGACTCGCGGCCTCCTGTCCTAAAAAAAGAGTGTGGGCTCCTTCGTTCATTCGAACGAAGGAGCCCACGTTTTGTAAGGGGCCTCCTGGCGAATTTTCATTCGCCAGGAGGCCTTTTGCTGTTGATCGAGAATGTCGCTGGACAGTTAGTTCAGATACGTATTTTTCAGAGGGTGTGTAAAGGCCGACCTGAGCCCGATTGGGCTGAATTTGACTTTCTGAACCGGTGGAGACGCTCATATAAGGGGGAGAAAGGTTGTCATGGGGCTCAAAGTGACTTCAAACCACTCTATTAGCGCCAAGAAGCACGGCCAAAAAATACGTATCTGAACTAACTGTCCACAACCCTCCGCAAACCTTTCATTCCAACCCAAATCAGCCAACGTACGTCATAGCAATCCCCGGTAGGTCCCCGGGTGCCCCGCGGCGGGCTGGGTTATTTAGCTGAGCGACTTTGCGAAGCAAGGGGAGCGAAGATAAAAACCCAGCCCGCCGCGGGGCACCCGGGGACCGCAGGGACGGGAGCAGCTATACTACTCTCAGTAGTTAAGGGTCGCGGATTCGCCGCGTCGCCGCTCTCAACAGGAGGTCTTTGTTTATGGCAGATCAGAAGCCGGTTGTCGGGATCATCATGGGCTCCAAGTCCGATCTGGGCGTTATGGAAGGTTGCACCGCCGAGCTCGAGGCACTGGGCGTGCCCTATGAGCTCGTGATTGCAAGCGCGCACCGCACGCCGGCGAAGGTCCATGAGTGGGCCTCGACCGCTGCCGACCGCGGCATCAAGGTGATTATCGCCGCCGCTGGCAAGGCCGCTCATCTGGGTGGTGTCGTGGCTGCCTTTACGCCGCTGCCGGTTATCGGCGTGCCTATGAAGACGAGTGACCTGGGCGGTATGGATTCGCTGCTGTCGATGGTGCAGATGCCTTCGGGCGTGCCCGTGGCCTGCGTTGCCATCAACGGCGCCAAGAACGCCGCCATCTACGCCACGCAGATTCTAGGCGCTTGCGATCCCGAGTACCGCAAGGTTATCGAGAAGATGAAGCAGGAGATGGCCGACGCCTAGGCGTTCCGCCAGTCCATTTGCAGCATAAGGAGAGCCATGTCCGACTATCAGGGAAAGCGTTTTTCGGCTTCTCGGATTCCCGATCCAGCCAAGTCGGGAGCAGCCCACGCGCCGCAGCAGTGTCGGGCATCCTCTCCTCAGCAGCCGCGCACGCCACGCCCCGTGACGCCGGCTAAGCATCGCCGCCAGGATACACCTGCTGCATATCGCCCTTCGTCATATAGTACGGCCAAGAAGCCACCTCGCTCTTCGACGCATGCCGCGCCATCGAGCTATACCGAGCCGCCGCGCAAAAAGCGCCGCTCCGTTATTCCCATTCTGCTCATCATCATCGGCATTGGCCTGATCGTTGCCGCTGCCGCCATCTTTATCAACGCGCAGATTGGCTACAAGCAGGCGAGCGAGTCGTATCAAAAAATCGAAAAGCAATATGTGAGCGACAAGGACGCCAGCGGCGTGCCGATTATCGATTTCAATGCGCTTGCCCAGACAAATCCCGAGGTTGTGGGTTGGATTTACGCGCCCGGCACCAACATCAACTACCCCGTGGTGCAGACCAACAACAACTCCAAGTACCTCAACACGCTATTCGACGGCACCGCTAATGCCTCGGGAGCCATCTTCTTGGATAGCGACGACACCGCGCCCGGCATGGTTGATCAGCAGACCACGATCTACGGCCACCACATGAACGACGGTTCGATGTTCAACGTGATTTCTGATACGACCGATCAGGCGACGTTCGACAGCATAGAGTACGTGTATTACATCACGCGCGATGCGACGTATAAGTTGCGCCCGCTGGCGACCAAGGTGGTCGAGGACACGTATGCCAAGGCGCGCACGCCCAACTTTGAGGGCGATGACGGACTGAAGAATTACCTGTCCGAGATGCTCGACGGCGCCTCGGCCGTGGCGAGCGATGCCACCGATCGTGCCGCTTCGGCAACCAAGATCGTAACGCTTGTGACTTGCCGTTCGCTGTCATTTAGCAATACGCGCGCAGTCATGGTACTCACGCCGGTCGAGGAATAAGTGGTTCGAGAGTAGCTAAAAGAGCCCCGTCCCAAAAAGACTACCCTGGAAATCAAAAGGAGAAATGATGCTTGAAAGCGGCAAATCGATGCCTTCGGTTGATGCTTGGCTGCGCGAAGCCAAGGCCGATGTTTCGGCGGCTGATTGTGGGATGTACCTGACACACAACGGCGTGGTGCGTACGACGCCCAAGGCCGAGGTGCGTGGGGTCGAGACAGATGGTGTGGCGCCTGGGCATAAGGTGGGCGGCATGGTGTTTGGCTTCGATGCCGAAAAGGTGCAGGCCGCTATCGAGGCAACGCGCGCGATGCCGGGTATCGGCTATGTGCGCGTGTGGCTGGCGAGTGGCGAGCTTACCGTGGGCGACGACATCATGCTCGTACTCATTGGCGGAGACATTCGCCCGCATGTCGTCGATGCGCTGCAGGCGCTCGTCGGTGCCATCAAAAATGAGTGTGTGAGCGAGGTCGAGCGCGAGGCGTAAGGCCGGCAGCAGCACTCGCCAACAAAAAGCCCGCTGGCAGTTCAATCAGTCTGCCAGCGGGCTTTTCTGTGCGTTGAAAAATCTCGGCATTGCGTGGCGCTACACGCGCGTCGCATCCTTGGGGCTCATGGTCATGCTCTGGAAGCGGTTCTCCATGTAATCGTTATCGAAATACTTGCCGTAGAACTGCGCGACGGGAATATCCGGCTCCGTGCCGTTGACGCGCTGGTACCAGTAGTCGAGCGACTGTAGCGTCATGACGCCGTCGACCAGCATAATGACGGTAAAGATGACGGTAGCCGAGTAGCGACTCTTCCACGGAATCATGTTGATGAGCTTGAGCAACCTCGGCAGCAGCAGCTTGATCCAGATGAGGCCACCCAGGCCCCACATGCAGGCAAACGGCGTGCATGTGCGCCCCCCGGTCAATACCGCGATGGGATCGGGCATGCCGAATAGCCTAATGTGTGAATAGCTCCACGACACCACGCCAAATGAGGTCTGCATAAACCAGCCTACAAACACCTCGAAAGCGCCGCCGATCAGGGCACTTACCAGGAAAATGATCAGAGGATTCTTTTTATAGAAGCGGTTGAGCGCCATGGTCATGAGCACCGCGCCAAATCCGTAGATGGGGCTAAAGGGGCCAAATAGCATACCGGCACGGTCCTGATAGACGCCGGGATCGACGACGACCATATGCCAGACTTCCTCGAGAATGAGACCTAACACGCTGCAGACGAAGAATACCCAGAACAGGTTGAAGTAGTTGAGCTTGATGTAGCCCTCGCCGGTTTCGTCGCGGCCGAGCATGCCCTCGGCGGCGGCGTCGCGGTCGAGCATCTCCTGCAGGCGGCGCTGCAGTTCGCGCTCCTGGCGAAGCGTAGGATCGACGGTGGCTGAAAGCGCGATGAGGATACCGAGCTGAATAGCGGGACGAAGCAAGAAGAGCCCGATACCTTGGAGCATCACGTCGACCAAAAGCTCGACGACGGTGAATGCAATAAGGATATAGGACAGGCGGGCGGCGTTGCGGCGCTGGTTTCTGATAAGGTCCAGGCCAAAGATGATCAGGATGACGGCACTTGCCGCAGAGAGCATGATGCCGGCGACGATGAGTCCAACCGCGACGAGCGTGTTGTCGCCGAGCTTGGCGGCGGCGTTGCCGTTAATGAGCGCGGTGATGACCTGCCACATAAAGGCGGCGACCGACGGGAGTGTGCCCACGCCGGACAGGATGCACAGGACGGCGTACACCTTAATGATGAGGGGAATCTTCTTGACCTCCGTGGCGCTGGGGACGCTGGGGTCGAGTTCGTTTCGATCCATACAGAACCTTTCTCGCTTTGTCCTAGGTTACAAGGATACGCCGCCAACCTGCCAAAAGACAGGACGAACGTCCCAATTGCAACAATGCAACCCTCAACGGTGGACGCGGCGGCCACCTGGGGGCGTGGGCGCTTGCACTGGACAGACCAATAAAATGTTTGGCCGCAAAACGGATTATTAGCTCGGTGGGCTTTTAAAAAGCGCTGCTCATGCGCGGGGGAGCGCGTCGCGCCGTGCGTATAATAAGGCGGGTAACGCCAAAATACGAGGCTCTGAGGGGATGCCATGTCTCAAGAAACCATCCGCGCGGCCGAGCGTGCCGCGGGACAGGTGAACGCCATGTCGACGTATGATCCGGACTCTGACCAGCTGCATGAGGAATGCGGCGTTTTTGGTGTCTGGGCGCCCGATCGCGACGTGGCTCGACTGACGTACTTTGGCCTGCGTGCATTGCAGCACCGTGGCCAAGAATCGGCGGGAATCGCCGTGGGTGACGGCGGCACGGTTATGGTTCGCAAGGACCTGGGCCTGCTCGACCGCGTGTTCTCCAATGCCGACTTGTCGACGCTCTCCGGTCAGCTGGCCGTGGGTCATGTGCGCTACGGCACCGCCGGCGCCAAGAGCTGGGAAGCCTCTCAGCCGCACCTCTCTACCATCAATAGTGTCATTATCGCGCTCGCGCACAACGGCACCCTGGTCAACACCGACGAGCTGCGCCGCCAGCTGATCGAGCTGGGCGTGCCGTTCCTCTCCAATTCGGATTCCGAGGTCGCGACCAAGCTTATCGGCTACTTTACTCAGCGTACAGGCCATCTGCGCGAGGGCATTCGCAAGACCATGGAGCTCGTGCGCGGCGGCTACGCCATGACGCTCATTAACGAGCAGGCGCTCTACGCATTCCGCGATCCGCACGGCATTCGCCCGCTCGTGCTGGGCAAGCTGGTGGACGAGGGTCTGGACCAGGCCGATGCCGCATCCGTTTCGCAGCTGCCGTCGCAGGACGGCGCCGCGACGGTCGACGCCACCACCCATGTCACCCGCGCCGGCGGCTGGGTCGTTGCCTCCGAGACCTGCGCACTCGACATCGTGGGTGCCGAGTACGTCCGTGACGTCCGTCCCGGCGAGATCTTGCGCATCAGCGCCGAGGGTCTGGTATCCGAGCAGGGCGTGCCTGCAGCCGAAGAGCCCGCCAACTGCATCTTTGAGCAGGTCTACTTTGCCCGCCCCGACTCCATCATGAACGGCAAGAGCGTCTATGCCTGCCGTTACGACATGGGTCGTCAGCTGGCACATGAGGAGCCCGTCGAGGCCGACCTGGTCATCGGCGTGCCCGACTCCGGCCTGCCGCCCGCGGAGGGGTATTCGCACGAGAGCGGTATTCCCTTTGGCGAGGGCCTCATCAAGAACCGCTACGTGGGCCGTACGTTTATCGAGCCCACGCAGGAGCTGCGCGCCATGGGCGTGCGCATGAAACTCAACCCGCTGCGCGACAACATCGAGGGCAAGCGCCTGGTCGTCATCGACGACTCCATCGTGCGCGGCACCACCATGGTGCAGCTCGTCAAGATGCTGCGCAACGCTGGCGCCAAGGAGATTCATATCCGCATCAACTCGCCCGAGGTCATCTGGCCATGCTTCTACGGTATCGATACCGACGTGCAGTCGCAGCTTATCAGCGCCAACAAGACGGTCGACGAGATTTGCGAGTATATCGGCGCCGATTCGCTGGCCTTCCTTTCGGTCGAGGGCCTGCTCAAAGTCATGCCCAAAGGCGGTTACTGCGATGCGTGCTTTACCGGCCGCTACCCCGTGGCGATTCCCGAGAGCTTTGGCCGCGACAAGTTCATGGAGGGCTTTAAGCCCCGCAACCTGGACAAGCCGCTGCACTTTGATGACGACGCCGTGGTCGAGAAATACGACGACCGCAGCTGGGAAGAGAAGCACGGCGAGGCCTAAAACCTGTCATGTAGGGACAGGTTTATTTTGGCAGGTTTTATCTGCTGTTTTGTTGATACTACGGCGCGCGCCGCTGCGGTGTGCGCCGATATGAACGCAACTATGAGCACCGTTTGGCGCCCGGGCGGCGGACGGTAGTGGGAGAGGAAGGCTCAGATGAGCGACAGCAAACATATGACGTATGAGGATGCCGGCGTCGATACCGCCGAGGGCGGCCGCGCCGTCGACGCTATTAAGCAAATGGTTAAGGACACCAACCGTCCCGAGGTCATCGGCGGCATCGGTGGCTTTGGTGGCCTGTTCTCGGCCGCCGCGCTTAAGGATATGGAAGACCCGATTCTGATTAGCGGTACCGACGGCGTGGGCACCAAGCTCGTGCTCGCCCAGATTATGGACCGTCACGAGACGGTGGGCCAGGACCTGGTTGCTATGTGCGTCAACGACATTTTGGCTTCGGGCGCCGAGCCGCTGTTCTTCCTGGACTACGTTGCCATCGGTCACATCGAGGCCGGGCACATGGCAAAGATCATCAAGGGCGTGGCCGATGGCTGTAAGCTCGCGGGCTGCGCGCTCGTGGGCGGTGAGATGGCCGAGCACCCCGGCGTCATGGCTCCGGCCGACTACGACCTTGCCGGCTTTACCGTGGGCGTCGTCGACCGTCCCAAGATGCTCGACCCCGCAAACGTCCGCCCGGGCGATGTGATCCTGGGCCTGCCTTCCACCGGCGTGCACTCCAACGGCTACTCGCTCGTGCGCAAGGTCATCGGCGTCGACGGCATTAAGCCGGGCACGCCCGAGGCCGCCGCTAAGGCGGAGGAGCTGAGCCGTCCGCTCGAGGAGCTCGGCGGTGCTTCGCTGGCAGACGCCCTGCTGGCTCCCACGCGCATCTACGTCAAGCCGATTCTGGAGCTGCTGCGCGGCGGCGCCAACGTGCACGCTATCGCCCACATCACTGGCGGCGGTATTACCGAGAACCTCAACCGCGCGCTTGCCGACGACGTCGACGCCGTGGTCACCCGCAACGGCGCCGAGGTGGGTTGGGACGTTCCGCCCGTCATCACCTACGTGTCGCGCCAGGCCGAGCTCGCGCCCAACGAGGCATGCAAGACCTTCAACATGGGCGTTGGCCTGTGCCTGATCGTCGCCCCCGAGGACGAGGCTGCCGTGACCGAGGCCCTGGTCGCGCTGGGCGAGAAGCCGTTCCGCGTGGGCGAGTGCGTCGAGGGTTCCGGTAAGGTCGTGTACTCCGATGAGCGCTAACGAGCAGATGACTGCTGCCGCGAGCCTGAGCTTTGTGCCCTACACCCGTCCGACCGGCACCGATACGGCCGAGCCGCTCAAGATCGGTGTGCTCATCAGCGGTTCGGGTACCAACCTGCAGGCGCTGATCGATCTGATCGCTGCCGGCAAACTCAACGCTTCGATTGAGCTTGTGGTGTCGAGCCGTCCTTCGGCTAAGGGTTTGCAGCGCGCTGAGCGCGCGGGCATCCAGACGCTTACGCTGTCCAAGGATGTCTATGCCGACCCCATCGCCGCCGACGAGATCATCGCGCACGAGCTGCTCGAGCGCGGCTGCGAATATGTGGTCATGGCCGGTTACATGCGCATGGTGCACACGCCGCTGCTGGCGGCGTTTCCCAACCGCGTGGTCAACTTGCATCCGGCACTGCTGCCGAGCTTTACCGGCGCGCATGCGATCGACGATGCCTTTGCGCGCGGCGTCAAGGTAACCGGTGTGACCGTGCACTTTGCCAACGAGATCTACGACAACGGCCCCATCATCGCCCAGCGCGCGCTGGCTGTTGAGGAGGGCTGGGACGTCGACACGCTCGAGGAGCACATCCACGCGATTGAGCACGTGCTGTATCCCGAGGTCGTGCAGATGCTCGCCGACGGCCGCGTCCACGTGCTGGAGAGCGGCAAGGTCGCAATTGACGCGCCTCGCGGCTAGCGGCGCACAGTACAATTTAGCCGAGTAGTCAGGGTGGTCATTGGCGCCAAGGCGCGCGTGGCCACCTTTTGTTTTGGGTAGTCATCGGGAACGGGCTTTAACGACTGGTCATTCAAGAACGTCGCAGGTGACTAGATGAGAGAGGTGAGCGCATGGCGGATAACGAAGCGCTGTTTACGTCTGAGCTGGTGTTTTTTGATTGGGAGTGTGCGACGCCGGATGAGGTGTTCGCGCGGCTCGAGGGCGAGCTTGCACCACGTGGCTACATTGCATCCGGTTGGCTCGACGCCGTTCGCACGCGCGAGGATGCCTATCCCACGGGTCTTGCCATGCCGGCGGCAAACATTGCCATTCCGCATACCGATCCGGGGTTTGTGGCCAAGCCCTATATCGCGGTGGTGAAGCCCGCCGCGCCCGTGACATTTAACGCTATGGCTGGCATGGGCGCTCCGGTGCCGGCGCAGATCGTCATCAATCTGGGCATCGCAGAGCCGGGCGGTCAGGTCGAGGCCCTGCAGGCGCTCATGAACATCTTTATGGACGCCGATGCCGCAGCCGACGTGCTCGGCCAAACCACGCCGCAGGGCATGGTCGACGCCATCCGCCGCCACTTCTAAGGTGGGGCTGAGTCGGCACTTGGGGACGTTCCTTTTCTGCCGGCAGTAAGGGACAGTCCCCAAGTGCCGGCACATAAAGAACGTCCCCAAGTGCCAAGTGCCGCATCTGTCCCCTTTGCACCAAAATGGTGCAGATTAACCTGTCCCCAATGCACCAAGCGTGCCGCGGGGGCCGCGTTGTGACACAATGGCGTTTGTTCGATTCGTTATGCGAAAGGCCAACTATGGCAAATAAGAAAAAGAACCCCGCACCCGAGCCGACGCTCGAGCAGCAGGCTCGCGTCGCCTCTAGCTCTCGCAAGAAGCAGCGCAAGACGTACGTGTCTAAGACCGTTAAGATCGTTCTGGTGGTCATCGGCGTGCTGGCGATGCTGCTTTCCGTCTCGGCGATGGCGTGCTCCGGCCTTATGTCGCAGGCCGAGGACACCTCGGGCTACAAGCTGACCGGCGGTGTTGCTGCTACTATCAACGGCACCAACCTCACCGAGGACACCGTGACCAAGCAGATCATGAGCATGCGCACGTCCTACGGTTACACCAAGGACAAGGACTGGGCACAGTACCTGGTCGACAACGACCTCACGCCCAAGAAGTACCGCAAGCAGCTTATCGACTCCTACACGCAACAGATTCTGCTTCAGCAGGCACAGAAGGAGAACGGCGTGACGGTGTCGGACGAGGAGGTCGAGAAGGCATGGAAGGACGCGTGCAAGAGCGCGGGCGGTGCCAAGGCCTTTAAGAAGACCCTCAAGACCTACGGCTATACCGAGGACACCTACAAGGATTCGCTCAAGGAGAGCCTGGCGCAGCAGAAACTCAAGGATGCCGTGGCGCCCACCAGCAAGCCCAAGGACAGCGAGATCGTCGATTACATCAACGAGAATCTGTCTAACTACAACGATGCTCGCCGCTCGTCGAACATCCTGATCAAGGTTGATTCCGACGCCTCCGACGAGGACAAGGCTGCCGCCAAGGCCAAGGCGCAGGAGTGCCTGGACAAGATCAACTCCGGTGAGCTGAGCTTTGAGGACGCCGTTGAACAGTACTCCGAGGACACCGGTTCCAAGGAGAAGAAGGGCGATGTGGGCTGGGATAAGCTCACCACCTTTGTTGACAGCTACCAGACGGCGCTCGAGGGGCTCAACAAGGGCGACGTGAGCGGAGTCGTCGAGTCGACCTATGGTTACCACATCATCAAGTGCACCGACTACTTCCATGTCGATAATCAGGTCGATGACATCAACCAGGTGCCCAAGGCCATCAAGAAGTACGTCTCCAATGTGGTGAAGACGCAAGCGGCCAGCACTGCGTACAGCGAGTGGCTGGAGCAGTACAAGAAGGATGCCGACATCACCGTCAACCCCATGCCCAAGGACGTGCCGTACAACGTCAGCCTGAAGGGCGTCACCAAGAGTTCGACCGACGATTCGTCGACGACTGAGTAATCATGGGGCGGCGCTCGTGCGAGTGCCGTCCGCACTATTGAGGAGGATTTGCAGATGACCAACGAAGAGCTGCAGAAGGAAATGATTGCGGCCATGAAGGCCAAGGACAAGGTTCGCCTGTCCATCATTCGCCAGGTTAAGGCCGAGGTGAAGAACATCGAGGTCAACGAGCGCCGCGATGTGACCGAGGAAGACGTCAACAGCATGATCAAGCGTCTGATCAAGCAGACGAGCGAGACACTGGAGATGTCCATCAAGGCCGGCACCGACCAGGAGCGTACCGACAACCTGACCGAGCAGGTCAAGATTCTGGAGAGCCTGCTGCCCGCGCAGGTTTCGGGCGAGGAGCTCGAGGACCTGATTGAGCAGGTCATCGCCGAGCTGGGCGCGACCTCTAAGAAGCAGATGGGCCAGGTTATGGGCGCACTCGGCAAGGCCACCGGCGGCAACTTCGATAAGCCGGCAGCAGCAAAGATCGTCGGTGCAAAATTGGCGTAAGCGCCGGCCGACACATAGCCGATGCTGAGGGGGCGTGACCATCGCGGTCGCGCCCCTTTTTGATGAGCTGGGTACTCATTGGGGACAGGCTTAAATGAGTACCCAATGAGCGGGCACTCATTTAAGTCTGTCCCCAATGAGTGGGTGGAAGGTTGCGGGTTCTTTACGGGAATGTAGTGTGGGCTGCGGAAACGTGGTTCTTTCCGTACAATAGTTCAACTCGTGTAAACGCAGGGAAGGGACATTCATGGCAGACATGATCGAGATCAAGCATCTCAACAAGTACTTTGGCGACCTGCATGTGCTCAAAGATATCAATCTCACCGTCAAGCGCGGCGAGAAGCTCGTAATGATCGGGCCTTCCGGCTCGGGTAAGTCGACGCTCATCCGTTGCGTCGATTATCTGGAGGAGCCCACATCGGGCGAGGTCGTCATCGACGGTACGCCGCTCACCAAAAAGAACCACCTGGAGATGGCTCGCAAGTATAGTTCCATGGTGTTTCAGCAGTTCAACCTGTATCCCAACATGACGGTGCTGGGCAACCTGACGCTCGCGCCCATCAAGCTGCAAAAGAAGAGCAAAGAGGAGGCGACCGAGATCGCCATCGCCGCACTCAAGCGCGTCGGCATGGCGCATAAGGCCGGCGAGTATCCGCAGAATCTCTCGGGTGGTCAGCAGCAGCGCATCGCCATCGCCCGTGCCCTGTGCACCAAGCAGCCCATCATCCTGTTTGACGAGCCGACCTCGGCGCTCGACCCCGAGATGGTCCAGGAGGTTCTGGACGTTATGATTGAGCTCGCGCAGGAGGACATCACCATGATCTGCGTGACGCACGAGATGGGCTTTGCGCGCCAGGTGGCCGACCGCGTCATCTTTATGGAGGACGGCCGCATTCTGGAGGAGGGCACGCCTGAGCACTTCTTCGATAACCCCGAGAACCCGCGCTGCCGCGAGTTCCTGTCCAAGATTCTGCACTAGGCGCGGTGATGGACATGACGGATATGACGAGGGCGGCCGTGTCGCGCCGTCACTTTTTGCAGCTGGCTGGCGCCGGCATGCTTGCGCTGACGGGGACCGCGCTTGCCGGTTGCGGCAACTCCACCAGCAGCGAGGGTTCCGACAAGGGGTCCAAGCTGGCGGCCATCAAGTCGCGCGGCCATCTGAATGCCGGCGTTAAGAAGGACGTTCCCGGCTACGGTTACTACGACACCGCCAAGGGCCGCTTTGAGGGCATGGAAGTCGATTTGTGCTACCAGATCGCCGCTGCCGTCTTTGGCGTGAGCTACAAGGAGGCCCGCGCCCAGGAGCTTGTCGAGTTTGCCGACGTAACGCCCAAGACGCGCGGCCCGCTGATCGATAACGGCCAACTTGACGTGGTCGCGGCGACCTACACCATCACCGACGAGCGCAAGAAGAGCTGGGATTTCTCGACGCCGTACCGCACCGACTACGTGGGACTCATGGTCAAGAAGCGTTCGGGCTTTACCTCGATTGAGGACCTGGACGGCAAGGTCATCGGCGTGAGCCAGGGTGCCACCACGCAGGGCCTGATCGAGCAGATGATCAAGGACAACGGCTTTAGCTGCAAGCCCGAGTTTAGGGCCTTTAGCGGCTATCCCATCATCAAGAGTTCGCTCGACGCCGGCAATATCGACGTCTTTGCCATGGACCGCTCCACGCTGGCCGGTTACATGAACGAGACCGTTGAGCTGCTGCAGCCCGAGGTCAAGTTTGGCGAGCAGGGCTACGGCGTGGCGACCAAGAAGGGCTGCGACCTTTCGGCTGTGGTCGATCAGGTGATTTGCGATCGCCTGGCCGACGGCTGGCTCGACCAAGAGGTCAAGACCTGGGGTCTTGTATAGGCGCATCGTCCAAGGAAGGAATCAAATGCTCGAAGGATTATTTGACGCCGACCGTTGGTCGACGACATTTCAAAATATGGGGCCCTTTTGGGAGGGCTTTGGCGTGACGCTGCAGGTGGTCGTTGCCGGCCTGCTGCTGTCGCTGGTGCTGGGCACGCTGCTGGGCGTGTTCTCTACCACTCGCTCGCGCGTGCTGCGCGCCATAAGCCGCGTGTACGTGGAGTTTTACCAGAACACCCCGTTGCCCGTGCAGGTGCTCTTTATGTACATGGCCGGTCCGCAGTTTTTGCAGGCCATAACCGGTGCCGACCAGCCGATGCGCATCGCACCGTTCGTGCTGGGCTTCTTGGGTGTGGGCCTGTATCACGCGGCCTACATCTCGGAGGTCATCCGCACTGGTATCGAGGCGGTTCCGCGCGGTCAGATGGAGGCGGCCCAGAGCCAGGGCTTTACCCGCGCACAGGCGTACTGGTACATCGTGCTGCCCCAGACATTCAAGATCATTCTGCCGCCGCTGTGTAACCAGGCGCTCAACCTGGTCAAGAACACGTCGGTGCTGGCGCTTGTGGCCGGCGGCGACCTTATGTACCGTTCCGACAACTTTGTGAGTCTGTACGGTTACCTGCAGGGATATATCGTCTGCTGCCTTATGTACTTCATCATCTGCTTTCCGCTCGCCATGCTGGTGCAGTGGCTCGAGCGCCGCTCCAAGGAGCGTCCGCGCGGTGTGAGCCTGGCCGAGCTGGGGCTCGACAACGTAGAGGAGGCCTAGCGCATGGAAATCTTCAACGCGACCAACCTGCTCTACATCTGGGGCGGCTTTGTTAAGACCATCGAGATCTCAGCGCTGTCGATCTTTTTCTCGCTCATCTTTGGCACGGTGTTGGCGCTCGTTAAGAGCTATGCGCCCCGCCCGTTCCGTATTTTGGTGAGCGCCTATATCGAGCTGTTCCGTTGCACGCCGAACCTGCTGTGGATCCTGTTTATCTACTTTACAGTGCAGGGTTTGGACATTGTGATTTCGACCATCGCCTTTACGCTGTTTACCAGCGCTGTTATGGCCGAGATTGTGCGCGGCGGCCTCAACTCGATTCCGCGCGGCCAGTTTGAGGCAGCGCAGAGCCAGGGCTTTGGCTTCTTTGCCACCATGCGCTACATCATTCTGCCGCAGACGTTTAAGACGATCATCCCAGCGCTGTTTAGCCAGTGCACGACCGTCATTAAGGACAGCTCGTATCTTTCGGGTATTAACGTGGCCGAGCTCATGTACACGGCAAACGTCGTGATGGCCCACGCGATCGACCTGTCGCAGGTGCTTATGCTCTACGGCCTGGTGTTTGCGATGTACTTTGTGCTCAACTTTGGTATCTCGCTGCTGGTTCGCGCATATCAGAGGCGAATGGTGGCAGCGTAGAATGTGGCAAAGGGACAGCCCCTTTGTCACATAGAGAAAGGAATCGCGATGAGCGATCTGGAGAACAAGAAGAATCCTGTGGTCATTACCATCGCGCGCGACTTTGGCGCCGAGGGCCACGAGATTGGTCGCATGCTTGCCGACGAGTTGGGGATTCCGCTGTACGATAACGAGCTGCTGGTGCGTGCGTCGCTGCGCGCGGGCGAGTCGCTCGACAAGATGGCCGCCTACGACGAGCGCCTGGCCGTGGAGAACATGGCGTTTTTGCCCGACCGTTACGACGCCCGTTCGTACTCGGATAAGTTGTTCCAAAAGATGAGCCAGGTGATTTTGGATCTGGGCGAGACCGAGAGCTGCATTATCGAGGGTCGTCTGTCCGACTACCTGCTGCGTAACAACCCCAACCACATTGCCGTGTTGGTGACCGCACCCTTTGAGGACCGCGTCGAGATCGTGCGCAAGAAGCGTGGTCTTAACAAGAAGAAGGGCGCCAAGCTGGTCAAGCAGCAGCAGAAGGCGCGCGAGGCGTTCTACAAGCGCTACAGCGCCGGCAAGTGGAAGATGACGAGCGGTAAGGACATCGTCGTCAACCGCGCCAAGCTGGGCCGCGAAGGCTGCAAGGACGTCATCGCCGCTGCCTACCGCTACAAAGTGGCGCAGCTCGAAGGCTAGCCGACCAAAAACCACCACAAAGGGGACAGGCACCTTGTGGTGGTTTTGTTTTAGGTAGAGAAAGTCAACTGGTTCTGCCGGGGCCGATCGCTCAAAGAACTCAAGGATGCTCAAAAAACTCAAAGAAACTCAAATAAATTATAGATAGTAGGGGCATAATTAACTTATATGAGTTAAAGGGAGGCTTTATGGCGGCACCGACGGCGTACAGGCAGGCAAATCCATTCACGCCGATGTTCGGACGTGTACCGGCGTATATGGCCGGCCGTGAGCAAATCATCGATGATATGGTGCTGGCGTTTGAAAATGACGACTCCGATCCCAATCTTTGCTCGGTTTTCTATGGTGCGCGTGGTACAGGTAAAACGGCGCTTTTGGCATATCTGTCGTACCGCGCCCAGCAAGAGGGCTGGATTACAGCGAATGTGACGGCCTCGGAGGGGATGCTCGAAGACATTTTGCAGCGCCTCAACGAATCAGCCGCCCATCTGATCGAAAAGCCCGCTTCTAGGCGTGTGAACAGTGTCGGCATTGCCCCCGTAGGAAGCATGAGCTGGGAAAACATCGATGTTGAATTTGAGGGCGCTAACTGGCGTACTAAGATGAACGCTTTGTTTGCTCAGCTTGAAGCGACTGACACCGGGGTGCTTATCGCCGTTGACGAAGTGGATGCATCGTTTGCGCAAATGACGGAGCTTGTTACTACCTACCAGCACTTTGTAAGCGAGAATAAAAAGGTAGCTTTGCTTATGGCGGGGCTGCCGTTTCGCGTGCTGGCGCTGCTGACGGGGAAATCGACATCATTTCTTCGTCGCGCGGCTCAACATTCGCTGGGATCAATTTCACCGACTGAGGTAAAAGAAGCGTTTCGACTAACGATTGAGGACGGCGGCAAGACGATTTCTGATGAGGCGATCGACCTTGCTGCCAAGGCGATCGATGGTTTTCCATTTATGTTCCAGTTGGTGGGGTATCGGGCATGGAATGCTTCGCGCCAAGCCTCCGAGGTTTCTATTGAGGATGTCGAACGAGGCGCGAAACTTGCGCAAGAGGAGCTGGAATCGCGAGTTTTCGCTTCAACAGCGGCGGAACTTTCACGAGGGGACCTTGAATTTCTTCGTGCAATGAATCCGGTTGGGACGACGACCAGGCAAGAGCTGGCAGCGAGGCTTAAGAAGAGTTCCGGTTCGATTTCAACGTATAAAAAGCGTCTGGTAGAGGCTGGGGTAATTGAAGAGCCTCTACAAGGACGTTTTGAGTTTGCATTGCCAGGCTTCGGCCGATATGTCGCATCGCTTTACTAGAGGGTCGTTGCTGCGAAGGATCGCTTCGTGTTCCTTTACTGTCTCGATCTGTAACAATAAGCCTGCTTTTAGGGGCCTATCTGTTACAGACTGAGACAAACTGGCAGAGTGGCCTTCTGCTCCGCTCAAACCACCGCAAAGGGGGCCTTTGTGGTGGTTTTTGTTTTAGGCCGAGGGGAAGGCCTTGGTGAGACCGGCGCGCGTCTGCGTGTCGGTCTTTTGGTAGATAGAGCTCAGGTGGCGCTGCACCATGCGCATCGAGATACCGAGCTCTTCGGCGATCTGCTTGAGCGGGCGTTCATCCTGAGTCACGGCTATGAGTACGTCGACTTCGCGCGGGGTGAGAGCGTGGTTGGCGATGAAGGCCTGGCGTTGCTCCTCGATGGTGGGGGCGGCGAGTGCCTCCTCGGCAAGCTGTTGATGTTTGCGCTCCTGCTCGGTTTGGGGTAGGCGGAACAGGCCGGCTGCCACGAATGCCGCGCAGGCGGCGACAAGCAAAACGAGCGCACCAATCACAATGAGGGCAACGTTGCCCGAGGTCACAAGGGCAAGCGAGATGCCCGATGTAGTGAATGCACATGCATTGTTGGCGGCGCGTCCCATGCCGGCCCAGAGGGCGGGCGCGTGCATACGCGGTGCCAGCTGTGTAAAGGTGGCGGTAAAGAACGTGACAAAAAAGCCCGAGCTCAGGTAAAAGACGACAAGGCCCAGGTTGGGATCGGCGCCGGCCTCCACGGCCAGGATGGAAATGGTCGAGAGCACGGCGATGCCGAGCATGACAAGTCCCATGTAGCGACGCTCGACAAGGTCAAAGATAAGACCGGCGGCAAGGCCGCTTGCAGCCAAAAAGAGGCGCGGCCAGGTCTGCACGGCAATGGTGCCGTGGGCGTTGGAGAGCGTGACCACGTTGTCGAGGGTTGAGAACAAGCAGGCAAGAATCATGACGAGCGCGATGCTCCAGCATGCCTGTTTGGCGAGAGTGTGCGGAGGCTCGACAAAGGGATTGATGGCGCGGCTGGAGCTCTCGGCGGCCTTTTGGGGAACGACGCTGAGTGCGGAGATGGCGATAGTCGCTATGCCAAGGACGATGAGCTCTGCGATACCGCCGCAATTGAGCAGGTTGACGGCGAACTGCATCAGGATGCCCGCGGCATAGGCCGCTCCCGCACCGGTGGCGAGCTTGGGGTCATCTTGGAATGCCAACGAAAAGGCGTGGTGAGCAGCGGCACCCAGCAGGCCGAGTCCGAGGAATGCGAGGCAGCCCAGAATCTCGAGGGCAAGCGGGCCCGTGGGGGATTGAATCTGGGTCAATCCCAGGATGGCGATGGGAACAGCGGCGTTGGCGGCTGCCAGTGAGTGGCCTTCGCGCTGCGCGAGCCCGAGCAGCGGCGCGTATCCGATAAAGCCGAGTACACTCGCGCCCAGAATAAAGCCCTGTGCGATCACAACGCGTTCGGCACCGGCGAGCAGCCCGACGTTGACGTCGAAGCGAAACTCGGCGGCAAGGAAGGCGAAGGTGAAGAGTGCGAGTGCCAGAAGCGCATTGATTTTAGGCTTGCTCAGGTTCAAGGACGGTCCTTTGGGTGGACGAATGATCGTGTCCTCGATTGTAGCGTCCTTGGGACGCGTGTGGCGATGGCGAAATCATATTGAATTAAACCGCAGGTAGAGGCCTAGGTTCGCATCTACGAACCTAGGCATACGGAGTCATTTGGCACATCTTGGTGGTACAGGACCACCACAAAGGGGACAGGCACCTTTGTGGTGGTATGCCCCTACGACCAAGGAGGCCGTTATGAATGGAATCCACTTTGACAAGCGAGCTCAACGTGAGTCCACTTGCTCGCTGGTTCACGGTACCTGGCGTTGTGTGGGTGCCAAAATCGCTTGCGCTGGTGCGTGCGCGCTTATGGTCGGCCAGCTGCTGCTGCCGAGCGTGGCGCTGGCGACGGAATGTGCCGATCCCGTCGCTGCGATGGACGAGGTTGCCGCGGCTCCGGTGACGCCGGCGGTTGCGGAGGATACGGCGGCAACGACCGCACCAGCTGCTTCGACCGCGCCTGCAACCGATGCTGCTCCGGCGGCGCAAGCCACCGCTGAGCCTCAGCAGACGGCCCCGACTGGCGCCACCGATGAAGCCAACGATGCGGCACCCGCTGAACAAAATACTCCCAGCGACAACGCCGCCACGCCGGCGAATGACGCCATCATGCCCTGCGGTGTGACTGATGTTGTTGGCGGCAGCGACGTTAGGGTCAATACGACCGTGGTTTCCCGCTACACGGACTGCGCGCTTCCGAGCAATGTCACACTCGAAAAGGGCCAGTCGTATACCTATGATTTTCCCGATGTTGAGGGCGGCATGCCGGATGAGCCGCTCTGCGAACTTGTCGAAACCAAGTACTACCGGGCCGATGCTGCTTCGGGCACCCTGGCTGAAGTCCAGGACACATCTATGTCCGATGTGACGGCCCGCTTTGAGCCTGTTGGCGATCACATGAGGCTGACGCTGACCTTTACGGGTGGCGCGGCAGGCGGCTCGTATCGACTCACGCGCAATGAGGCTCTCTATATTGGCACGGCACTGGAGTATACCGGAACTGACTATGAAGGCAGCTCGACTATCCTCAACGAAACCAGGTACGATTATTACCTCCGCTACGTCATCAAGAGCGAAATTACGCTCGTTGCATCGGAAAACGAAGCCCTCCATAACCTGGACGTCAACGACGTGAAGACCGACTACGCGCCCGGCGAGGCGCCGCGCGCGACCGCGACGATCCCCGCTGCTGACGCCGACAAGTACGAGATCGCCTATGAGTGCTGGGAAGAGATGGAGCTCGATATGGAATCCGGGGAGTCGGTACCCGTTGCCTTCTGGTATTCCGACCCCGCGAAGTACACGCCGGGCATGAAGAAGATTGACCACTTCGAAGAGGGAAAGTTCTACATGTACTCCGTTGAGCTGAGGCTCAAGGGCGACAATACCGTGGCCGATGACTGCAATATGAACGTCAACGGTCATTGGGCGCACCACATCAAGACCGTCAACGGCGTCTTCGCGCCAAACGCTGACAATATGCTGTGCGAGCAGCCGATCGACGAATGGCGGGCCATCGACGTTATCGAGATCAACGGCGCCACGACCACCTTCAAGGCAGGCGATAAGCCGGTCTTTACGGCGAATGTTCCGACGGGCTCCAACTCCCTTCCTCAGTGTGAGTTCTGGACGGGCAGCGATGGCAGCGAAGTGAACTCTCAGAAGTTCTGGGATCAGAACATCACGAATCACATCGACGTCTTTAAGCCTGGCGTGACCTATCGCTACGGCATCTACCTCAAGTCCGCGCGCGGCTTCTACTTTACGCCCGACACCAAGCTGGTGATCAACGGCCAGGAGTGCGGCTACCAGGTCGCGGATAGCGTATCCGATGAGGACAGCGGCTGGATCTACACCCTGTGGCTCAACACCGATCTGACCTTTACGCTTGAAGCCACGCCGACTCCCGATCCGCAGCCTACGCCGGATCCCAAGCCGACACCGCAGCCTGAGGTTAAGCCCGAGACCAAGCCCGAAGTGAAGCCCGAGACCAAACCCGCGGTCAAGTCGGCCACGACAACCGCCACGACCAAGACGGTTGAGAAAACCACGCAGGCCAAGAAGAGCGATGCTGTCCTGGCTACCACGGGGGATACCACCGCGATGACGGTCGCCGCCCTAGGCATCGCCGGCGCAACCGTCGCCGCCGCCGGCCTCGCCGCGACAAAGCGCCGCAAACGTTAGAGCTGGGTGACGGCTCTCGTTCTCGGCCTCAGCAAAATCTCAATCTGTAACACCAAACTGCCCAAAACGGCTCTAGATGTTACAGATTGAGATGAACTGCTCGGCCGCCAATCTAATGTCTCGATCTGTAACACGTAGCGGGGAATTTGGTCTCTAACTGTTACAGATTGAGACAAAGCGGAGGCGGCTGGCGCAAGATCTCGATCTGTAACAACTACAAGGCTCAACGGGCTCCAGGTGTTACAGATTGAGACAAAACGACCGACCAGGCCCCAAACCACCACAAAGGTGCCTGTCCCCTTTGTGGTGGTTTGGGCGGCCGGCATAGAAAAAGTCCCCGCCGGGCGTGTGCTCGACGGGGACTTTGCCGTTTGATGGCTAGCGCTGTGGGTGATTACTCGCCCAGCAGGCTCTTGGTGATGGAAGCGGCGGCCTTCTTGCCGGCGCCCATCGCCAGAATGACCGTAGCGGCACCGGTGACGATGTCGCCGCCGGCCCAGATGCGGGGATCGGTGGTCTGGCCGGTCTCCTCGTCAGCGACGATGTAGCCCCACTTGTTGAGCTCCATCTTGCCGCCGATCTTCTTTGCGAAGGGGTTGGCGTTGGTGCCGATAGCCGAGATCGCGACGTCGCAGGGAATCTCCTCGATGGCGCCCTCGATGGGCACCGGGCGACGACGACCGGACTCGTCGGGCTCGCCGAGCTCCATCTTCTGGACCTTGACGGCGCACACGGAGCCGTCCTCGCCAGCGACAAACTCGAGCGGGGAGACGAGCGGCAGAACCTCGACGCCCTCGGCCTTGGCATGGTGCAGCTCGGCGCGACGGCAGGGCATCTCGTCCTCGGTACGACGGTAGGCGATGATGGCGTGCTCGGCGCCCAGACGCTTGGCGGTACGGACGGCGTCCATAGCCACGTTGCCGCCACCAAAGACGACGACGTTCTTGCCGTGCTTGGTGGGGGTGTCGTACTCGGGGAACTTGTTGGCCTTCATCAGGTTCACGCGGGTGAGGTACTCGTTCGCGAAGAAGACGTTGGGCAGGTTCTCGCCGGGGACGTTGAGGAACTTGGGCAGGCCAGCGCCGGTCGCCACGTAGATGGCGTCGAAGCCCTGCTCGAACAGCTCCTCGGCCGTGGCCATGTTGCCCACGACGGAGTTGTACTCAAACTTGACGCCCATGTCCTCCAGGCCGTCGATCTCGCGTTTGACGACCGCCTTGGGCAGACGGAACTCGGGGATGCCGTAGACCAGCACGCCGCCGCCGGTGAAGAATGCCTCGAAGACGGTGACGTCAAAGCCGTTGCGGGCGAGCTCGCCGGCGCAGGTGATGCCGGACGGGCCGGAGCCGACGACGGCAACCTTCTTGCCGTTCTTGGGGGCCATCTTGGGCGTGGAGGCGAGCTCGGGGCGGTCACCCAGGAAGCGCTCGAGCTGGCCGATGGCCACGGGCTCGGACTTCTTGCCACGGATGCACTTGCCCTCGCACTGGTTCTCCTGCGGGCAGACGCGGCCGCAGATGGCGGGAAGCATGGAGTCCTCGCGGATGGTATCGAGAGCGCCGCCGAAGTCCTTTGCGCGGATCTGCTCGATAAAGCGGGGGATGTTGATGTTGACGGGGCAGCCCTCAACACAGAACGGCTTCTTGCAGTTGAGGCAGCGCTCGGCCTCGGCCAGCGCCATCTCCTCGGTGAAGCCCTTGTCGACGGGGCGGAAGTCGCAGGCGCGCTCGGCAGCCGGCTCCTCGTTATCGGGGGTGCGGGGCGACTTCATATCGGCAACGAAACGACCGTTAACTAGTGGCATGCGCAGCTCTTTTCCTCATAGGCCTTGAGGGACTCGCCCTCTTCGGAACGGTAAGCGGCCTGGCGGGCACGAAGGTCATCCCAGTCGACCAGGGTGGCATCGAAGTCGGGGCCGTCGACGCAAGCGAACTTGGTCACGCCGCCCACCTCGACGCGGCAGCAGCCGCACATGCCGGTGCCGTCAACCATGATGGGGTTGAGCGACGCGGTGATGGGGGTGTCGTACTTCTGGGCGGTGAGGGTCGAGAACTTCATCATCGGAACGGGGCCGACGCAGAAGACCTGGCTCACGGCCTTGTCCTGCAGCAGGCGCTCCAGCGGAGCGGTGACAACGCCCTGCTCGCCGTAGGAGCCGTCGTCAGTGGTGATGTGGATGTGATCTTCGTCGAGGAGCTCGCGGAACTGGTCCTCCATGAGCAGGAGGTCCTTGGTGCGGGCGCCCATGATGGCGTGCACCTCGTGACCGGTCTCGACCAGGTGCTTGGCGACCGGGAAGGCAATTGCCAGGCCGACGCCGCCGCCAATGACGGCGCAGGGGCCCTCGGCCATCTCGGTGGGAACGCCCAGCGGGCCCACGACGTCGCGCAGCGACTCGCCGGCCTCGTAGGTGGACAGCATCTCGGTGGTCTTGCCGATCACCATGAAGATGAACTCGACCCAGCCCTCGTCACCGTTCCAGCCGGCCAGGGTAAACGGGACACGCTCGCCCGTCTCGTTGGCGCGAACCATGAGGAACTGTCCAGCGTGCGCATGCTTGGCGATTGCAGGCGCCTCGATGCGGAACTTGAACACCTTCTCCGAGAACTGCGTCTTCTCCAGGATCTTATACATAGAACCCCTCTCTTGTTAGGGCTGCCGAACCGTGCCTCCACGGAAATGGACGGTAGCCCGAATAAAACCGTACGCGCACAGGCGTTGTGCAGACATACGGTGCAAATTATACCCTCATGGACATGTCGCTTACGTGTGTCTTTGGCAGGTGGGAGCAGGGTTTATCCACTTTGGCCTACCAAATAGGGGCAGGTTTATTTTGGTCAGCCTTATCGGGTAAAACGGCAAAGGGGGCCGGCCTCGGTTTGTGATGAGGCCGGCCCCCTTTGGGGTGTTATGCATGTATGGTGGCAGCGTGTTTATTGCGATGTGCCTACTGCGGCGTTTCCGCAGGTAAAACCTGCCAAAATAAACCTGTCCCTAAATGGTAGGTTTTAGTGCTTGCCGTTGGCGGAGGCGGCGCCGTTGACATGGTCGCGAGCGTAGACCACGCCGTGCACGATCGCCAGGCCGGCGGCGTCGGCCGCGCGGGCGCAGGTGTCCTGGAAATCCTCGGCCTCGCGGGCGCGCAGCTGCTTGAGCACGTAGTCGGCGACAGCCATCTTGCCGGGAGGGTTGCCGATGCCGGTGCGGATGCGGCTGAAGTCGCGGCTGCCCATCTTGTCGATGATGGAACGCAGGCCGTTGTGGCCAGCATGGCCGCCGCCCACCTTGACGCGCACGTCGCCGGCGGGAATATCGAGCTCGTCGTGGATTACGAGCAGCTCCTCGGCCTTGATCTTGTACTCGCGACAGAGCTTGGAGATGGGGCCGCCCGAGGTATTCATGTACGACTGCGGCTTGACCAGCACAATCTGCCGCTTGCCTCCCTCTTCGTCGGGGTCGTTGATGTTGATGGCCGCGACCTCGGCGCCGGCCTGGTTTTTCCAGTACGTGACGCCGGCCTGACGGGCCAGCTCGTCGATTGCCTTAAAGCCGGCGTTGTGGCGGGTCTCGGCATACTCATCGCCCGGGTTGCCAAGTCCGGCAACCATGCGAATCTTAAGCGGCTGTGCAGCTGCCATGTTCATCCTTTCGTTGATTTGTCGCCTGCTATGGTGAGCGACCCTGTTGCCGCTGTCAAATGGAGGGCAATTGAGGTTGTTTGGGGGCGTTTGGACGGCCGTCAAAATCCGAGGTGGACAGTTAGTTCAGATACGTATAAGTTCTGAGGACTCGAATTGCTCAATTCAATGCCGATACGTTGTTTTGGAACTTTAGTTAGTCCATATGACGCTGTTTTGAAGTCTACCCCGCTTTCAAATAGGGCGAATGGTATAGAGATAGCTGCAAAACAGCCTAATTCAATGTGTCTATTTATACGTATTTGAACTAACTGTCCAGCCCTGTTCGACGGCGCACGGGTGATTCGCCGTTTAGACCGGCGCAAGGCCGATTCCGGCCCGCAGAGCGTTGAGCCAAGCGGCCTGACGCTTGCGATAGCCCTTGATGCGATATCGGAATCGGACTCCTGCGAGTCGATGCATCGTTTGGGCGAAGGCTTCGAGTGCAACAAGGTCTTTCATTTGGTCGCGATTGATAACCAGGACGTGGATGCCCATTGCCTTGAGGCCATTATTTCGATTGCCATCGTGGATGCGAGCGTTTTGAAGCTCATGCCCAATTCCGTTGTATTCGTTGTCGACTCCGGCGGCCGGGCAATATAGGTCGCAGATGGCGTAAGGGATGCCGGAGGACATGTTAACCGCAAGAGTGTCGAAGTCGATTCGATAGTTGAGTAGCAGGCCTCCCATGGGCAGGCTGCAACATCCGAATCCGCCAAAGCGCATGGGCGCTCCGAGAACGGCTAACATTAGGGATTCGGCTGGGGATGCAGATCCGGGTCGGGCAAGCTTGACTGCCGTGCGAAACGAGGTGTATGAGCTACTTTTGGCGAAGCGCGCGACCGCCTCGAGATCTTCGATGGTCGTGGCGGGCTCGCATTTGTAGTGCGCCTGTTCGTAGCGGGTTTCGTTCTGCTGTTTGGCTGCCGACTGGCCGCCCAGGCAATCAAGATCGCCCGTCGCTGCGCAGCTATCGCCCTTGGGCCAGATGTCGTCATAGGCGATGGGGTAGGTTGCCTCGGGCGGAAGGGAGTAGGTTCCGAGCAGCTCCATAAGGAGCATCAAGGTTTTGGCGACCGATTCATTTTTAGAACAAAGCATGGCTGTCATGGCAGGAGACGTTGCGTAGATGTCGGCCTCGACGTGCATAATTGCACCTTCAGGAAGCGGAGCGGAGAGAATATGCTGAAGAAGTCGCTTGTCGGGGCGTCTGTTGTCTTCGTTTGAAACGAGAAGATCGAGTAGTTCGGAATCATCTTCATTCCAGGCGTCGAGTATCGAAAGTGCGCCAAAGTCTATCGCGTCATTATTGGGAATGCAGCTAGCCAAGGCCTGTGCTTGCTGTTCACTATCAACGGAGTCCCAGGGTAGGGCAGAGTACGCCCGTCGTGCGCGACGAATTGCGCGGAGGGCGGAGAAATGTGAAATCACGGTCGTCATAGCTATAACGTACTAAGTTGGCGGCAGAATGCGACCGCCATACCGTTCTTTTCGCTCAGCGGGGCGCTGTGCGCCATGAACGGCTGGGTGTTATGAAATCGATGGAATCGGTTGAGGGGATTGCAGGAAATTGAGCTCTGCCGCGAAGGTTGACGATAGCTACTGGACAGTTAGTTCAGATACGTATAAGGCGACGGGCATTCGAGGCGTTTCTAAGGGCCTTCGAGGGTGATTTGAGGGTAAATATGCGGCGGTTGTACTCGAAAACGATGAGCTTTGGGCGGCATGGCATCCGCCGGGGAGCTCAGAAGGCTCCGAACGGCCCTTTGGGGCTTTAAAAAATACGTATCTGAACCAATTGTCCAGGGAAGGTTGGCGAGGGATAGAAAAAGGGCCGGAAGCGAGCTTCCGACCCTTTAAAAGCATCAAAGATGATGCGATGCGCGTTGGACTACAGCGCGAAGTCGCCGCCGACGAGCGTGGAGACGGGCTCCTCGTGGTAAACGGCGGAGATGGCCTGAGCGAACTCCTCGGCGACCGAGATGGTCTTGATCTTGCCGCCGACCTCGACGGGAATGGCGTCGGTGACGAGGCACTCGACGATCGGGGCGTCGTTCAGACGCTCGATGGCCGGACCGGAGAAGATGCCGTGGGTGGCGCAGACGTAGATGTCGCCAGCGCCCATAGCCTTGAGCTCCTTGACGTTGGCGCACAGGGTGCCAGCGGTGTCGATCATGTCGTCGTTGATGATGCAGGTCTTGCCCTTGATGTCACCGATGATGCCCATGACCTCGGCGGCGTTGTGGCGCGGACGGCCCTTGTGGGCGATGGCCAGGTCGCAGCCGAGCATGTCGGACAGCTTCTTGGCGGCCTTGGCGCGGCCCACGTCGGGGGAGACGACAACCAGGTTGTCGGTGTCGAAGTTCATGGCGTTGTAGTACTGGCCAAACAGCGGCAGTGCGGACAGGTGGTTGACCGGGATATCAAAGAAGCCCTGGATCTGACCCTGGTGCAGGTCGAGGGTGATGATGCGGTCGACGCCGGCGCGCTCGAGCAGGTTGGCGACGAGGCGGGCGGTGATGGGCTCGCGCGGGCCGGCCTTGCGGTCCTGGCGGGCATAGCCGTAGTGGGTGATGACGGCGGTGATGGAGCGGGCGGATGCGCGCTTGGCAGCGTCGGTGGCGATGAGCAGCTCCATGAGCATGTCGTTGACGTTGCCGCCGGCCACGGACTGAATCAGGAAGACGTCGGCGCCGCGGACGGTCTCGTCGTAGCGGGCGTAAATCTCACCGTTGGCGAACTGCTTTAGCGTAAGGCCCGAAAGCTCGACCCCAAGGTACTCAGCGATCTTCTGAGCGAGGGGACGGTTGGAGGAACCGGAATACACGCGGATGGACTTGCGCATATTCTCCGACTTCTCGGGATCATTAATCGGCATTACCCTTCTCCTTTATACATCGAATGCCATATAGATGCCTTTTTGCATTGTAACCGTGCGGCGGGGTTAATCGGGTCTTGATAACGTCTTTACCGTCAACGGACACGAACCGACCACTCATCCGGTCGCGCAGGTCACGATAGAAAAAGGAGCCGTCCCCACGGAAGCGGCTCCTTAGATGCTTGGTAAAACGTTATACCTCGTCGTCCTCGTGCAGGCGGCGGCGATAATCGGCGGCCCAGCCCTCAATATTTACCTGACGGGCGCGGCCCAGACCGAGTGCGTCTGCCGGGACCGGCTCAGTGATGACGGAGCCGGCGGCCACGAGCGCGCCGTCGCCAATCTGGGCGGGCGCGACCATCATGGTGTCGGAGCCGATGAAGGCATCGTTGCCGATGACGGTCTTGTGCTTGTGCACGCCGTCGTAGTTGCAGGTGATGGAGCCTGCGCCCACGTTGACGCCGGAGCCCATGGTGGTATCGCCGATGTAGGACAGGTGCGGCACCTTGGAGCCCTCGCCGATCGTGGACTTCTTAATCTCCACGTGCGTACCGGCCTTGGATCCGTCGAGCATGTGGGTGCCCGGGCGCAGGTAGGCGCGCGGGCCGCAGTCGACGCCGTTCTCGATGACGGCCTCGATGGCGATGGTCTCATCGATGATGCAGCCGCTGCCGACGGTGGTGTCGGTGAGGCGACTGTTGGGGCCGAGCTGGCACTCCTCGCCCACGGTGACGTGACCGATCAGATGCGTCTGCGGCCACACGATGGTGTCGCGGCCGATGACGGCATCGGGGCCGATCCAGGCCTGCGTGGGGTCGATGAAGGTAACGCCCTCGGCCATCCAGTGCTCGTTGATGCGGTCGCGCGCGATGGCGGTGAGCTGCGCGAGCTGGATGCGGCTGTTGACGCCCAGGCCGTCGCGGTAGTCGTCGCAGTGGAAGATGGAGACTGCCTGGCCGTGACCCTTGAGGATTTCGAGCATGTCGGGCAGGTAGTACTCGGATTGCGCGTTGTCGTTGCCGATCTCGTTAATGTGGGCGGCAAGCTGCGCGCCGTCGAAGGCGTAGCAGCCGGCGTTGCACTCCAGCAGCGTGGCGGCCTGCTCGGGCGTGCAGTCCTTCTGCTCGATGATGCGCTCGATCTGGCCATCGGCGCCTAGCTTGATGCGGCCGTAGCCAAAAGGATCGGGCGGGGTCATGGTCATGACGGTGCAGGCGAGCTCGCCGGTGGCGACGGTCTGCGCGAACTTGGCGACGGTGTCGGCGGTGATGAGCGGCAGATCGCCGTTGAGCACGACGACGGGGCCTTGCGCGATGCCGCAGGCCTCGAGCGCGACCTTCACGGCGTGGCCGGTGCCCAGGCGCTCGGTCTGCTCGACGCACTCGACCTTGGTGGCGCTGTTGGCATAGGCGCCATCGATGAGGGCGCGCATCTCGTCGGCGTGGCTGCCGATGACGACCACGACGCGGCTGCAGCCGGCCTTGATGGTGGCGTCGACGATCCACTGGACCATGGGCTTGCCCAGAATCTTGTGCGAAACCTTGCAGTGGTTCGACTTCATGCGGGTGCCCTCGCCGGCAGCGAGGATAATTGCGGTTGCGTCCATGTGATCTCCTGTTACGTTATAGAGACGTGTGTTTGGAAACGATACACGGCGCAATATGATACCGCAGGCATATGTTGAGCGCGTAGCGATTGGTTTTCGGCGGTTGAGGCTTGCACCGCCGGCGTGGCGTTTGCGCTGCTTGCGTGCGGCGTTGGCGATGCTGCGGAGCTGTCGTTTGAGCGAGGGGACGGGGGTGCCCGTGGACAACATACAAGAGGAGTTTGGCGGCGAGCCCGTCGCGGCATTTTCGATGTCGCATCCGGCGGTGCCGGCGCTCTACATGGTGCTGACGTTGGGGCTCACCATGTTCTCGATGCAACCGGTGCTGATTGCGCTATCGCTTGCGGGCGGGTTGGCGTACGGGCTTGCGACGCGCGGTGTTGCGCGCACGTTGGGCGCGCTTCGCTGGCAGCTGCCGGTGATTTTGATCATTGCGGTGCTCAATCCGCTGTTTAGTGCGTCGGGCTCGACGGAGCTGTTTCGTATTGGCATGCGTGCGGTGTATCTAGAGAGCATGGTTTACGGCCTGTGCATGGGCGGGCTGTTCGTGGCGAGCGTGCTGTGGTTTGAGGCCGCGGCGTCGATGCTCGAATACGACAAGGTACTTGCGCTTTTGGGCAACGCCGCGCCGGTGCTCGCGCTCATGATCTCGATGTGCATGCGGCTTATCCCGCAGTTTTTACGCCGCGGTCGTACGGTACTGGCGGTGCAGGATGCGATTGATGTGCCGGGTCGCGCGCCGGCCGATCCCGTGCGTTCGCGCCTACGGGCATCGAGCGTGTTGATGGGCTGGGGCATGGAAGATTCGCTGGAGCGCGCGGACGCCATGCGCTCCCGTGGATGGGGCGCCGCGACACGTCGCACGACGTACGCGCGGTATCGGCTGGGTCGCGGCGATGTTGCCGCGCTGGTTGGGCTTGCGGTGTTTGGTGCCGCTGCGGTGGCGGTGGCATGGACCGCGACAACGCAGTATTCGTTTTACCCGCAACTATCGGTGCCGGCGCCGTGGCTGGGCTATGTCGTGTACGCTGCCTGGATGATGCTGCCCTGCGTGTTGCATGCGATCGATGAGAAGAGGTTCGGCTGATGGCTCGGTTGGATAGGGGACCGGTGTCGGGCGCGGCATACGGCCCGGATATGCCGGCGATTGAGGTGCGGAGCCTGAGCTTTGCCTACCCCGATGCGGATGCTGCGGTGCTCGAGGGACTCGACTGGTCTGTTCCCCAAGGTGCATTTGCGCTGCTTGTCGGCGGTACCGGATCGGGTAAGTCGACGTTGCTGTCGCTACTCAAGCCCGAGATCGCTCCGGCGGGCGAGCGCACTGGCGAACTGCTCGTGCTGGGCGAGAACGTCGCCGACATGGATGTGCGGGCATCGGCGGAGCGCGTGGGCTATGTGTTCCAGGATCCCGAGAACCAGATCGTGTGCGAAACCGTGTGGCACGAGATGGCGTTTGGCCTGGAAAACTTGGGGCTAGCGCGTGATGAGATGCGCCGTCGCGTAGCTGAGACCAGCTATTTCTTTGGGCTGGAAGATTGGCTTCACCGCGATACTGACACGCTTTCGGGCGGTCGCAAACAGTTGCTGTCGTTGGCGGCCGTTCTGACGCTGCGCCCGCGCGTGCTGCTGCTCGACGAGCCCACGTCTCAGCTTGATCCGGTTGCGGAGAAGAATTTCCTGCACGCGCTGTTTCGTGTGAATCGCGAGCTGGGCTGCACGGTTGTTGTGGCGACGCATCAGCCGCGCCCAATGCTCGAATACGCGACGTGTGCGTACCGGATTGAGGACGGTCGCGTGCGCGAGGTGGCGGATATGGCTTCTTTGGGACGCCGAGAATCGCTGTTTTCCGATGACATGTTGGGGTGGGGTGCCATCCGATGTGCAAATAAAGGAGTATTCAGCAGGCGTGAGGACAATTTGGGCTCTCTGGAGCCGCCCGGGGACGTATCGAGCGCGAAAAAAAGTTCGGAATTGGACAAATCGTCCGAATTTGTGGCGCAAACGTCGCTCGAGAACGGCTCGGAAGCCTTCTCGCGCACGGATGGAAGCAGAATACTCCAAAAAATGCACGGCGGGTCGGCTACCACCCTGTCGGAAGGCTGGTTTCGCTACGATCGAGCGTCCGGCTGGGTGCTGCGCGGGCTCGATGCTTCGTTTTCGGCTGGCGCGGTGCATGCAATCGTGGGCGGCAACGGATGCGGTAAGTCGACGATGCTCTCGGTGCTGGCGAAGACCGCCAAGCTGCAGCGCGGCCGCATGGTGCGCGAAGCGGCCTCGGCGGCGCTGCTGCCACAGAATCCCAAGGCATTGCTGGTTGCCGAGACGGTTCGCGATGAGCTGATGGAATGGGCCTCGACCTGCGGATACGACGAGGCCGCAGCACGGGAGCAGACAGCGCGCCTGGGTCTGGCGGGCTTGGAGGCGCGTCACCCGTACGATCTTTCGGGCGGTCAGTGCCAGCTGCTTGCGTTGGCAAAGCTGCTGTTGATTGGCCCCGAGCTGCTATTGCTCGATGAGCCCACCAAGGGTTTGGACCTGGCCAGCCGCCGCATCATCGCCCGTGCCCTGCGTGACCATGCGAAGGCTGGCGGCACCGTCATCATGGCTACGCACGATTTGGACTTTGCCGAGCAGGTAGCCGACGACGTCGCCATGATGTTTGACGGCGAGATTGCCTGCGTGGAGCCCCCGGCCGACTTCTTTGCCGACAACGTGTTCTATAGGGCGTGATGGGATGACGGACTGTCGTTTCTCGCGTTTACTCACAAAACTGGAGATTCCGCTGTTGTTGGCGGTGCCGGCGGTGATGGCAACGGCGTTGCTGGCGGGCGTTGAGCAGGCGGCGCTCGCCATGCTTGTCGTGGTGGCGCTGGTGCTTGCGCTGTTCTTTGCAGGCTACGAGGCGTCGCGACCGGGCCTGCGCCAGATTATGCCCACGCTGGTGCTGGCGGCGCTGGCGGCGGCGGGCCGCATCTTGTTCGGCCCCATTCCCGACTTTAAACCCGTGAGCGCCATCGCCATCATCGCCGGGGCGACGCTCGGGCGTCGCAACGGCTTCATGGTCGGCGCGTTGGCAGCACTGACCAGCAATTTCTTTTTTGGGCAGGGCATGTGGACGCCATGGCAGATGTATGCCTGGGGCCTGGTTGGCTATGTTGGCGGTGCGCTGGCGCATGCCGGTGCGTTCGACCGTGCGGATGGAACCGTGCGCATGCCGGCGCTGATGGCGTACGGCTTTGCTTCGGGTCTGCTGTACGGCGTGGTGATCAACGCGTACGACATTATCGGTTTTGTACAACCGCTCACGTGGGCGGGCGTCGTGGCGCGTCTTGCCACGGCAGTGCCGTTCGATATTACGCACGGCTTTGCGACCTGCGTGTTCTTGGCCGCCCTGTACAAGCCCTGGTGTCGCCGCATCAACCGAGTCGTCGTGAAATACGGGCTGTAGGGCATTTCGCGTTCCCTCACGAACTTGCGGTGGAATAGTTCTCGTTTGGGGGTGCGGACGATTTCTTGGACCGCGCCTAGGCGTATCCAAGCTTCCTGCGGTACTCCATCGGGCTCAGCCAC
>CAJMEW010000014.1:0-58560 GCA_905212545.1 uncultured Collinsella sp. | reverse complement strand
TCGACCTTCTCCCTGCTGTACATGCGAACCTCCAGTCCGGACCGCCCCGCGGTCCAACTTTCTGTCCGCACCCCCTTTTGGCTATTTGCTGCCCAAATAGGAACTATTCCACCGCAACTTATAGGGGGAGAGGGGTCACATGATCCCTTTTCCTCCGTCCCTAGGGGATCAATTGGGGCTAGAGTTCTAGCGTGAGGGTGACGGGGCAGTGGTCGCTGCCAAAGATGTCGCCGCGGATGCCGGTGTCGCGTACGTTGTCGGCGATTGCGTCGCTCACCAGGAAGTAGTCGATGCGCCAGCCTGCGTTGTTCTTGCGGGCATTAAAGCGGTAGCTCCACCAGCTGTAGACGCCCTCGACGTCGGGGTTTGCCGTGCGCCAGGTATCGGTGAAGCCGGCGTTGAGCAGCTCGGTAAACTTGCCGCGCTCCTCGTCCGAAAAGCCGGCGTTGCCGCGGTTGGACTTGGGGTTCTTAAGGTCGATTTCCTCGTGCGCCACGTTAAAGTCGCCGCAGGTTACAACGGGCTTGCCGGTCTCACGCTCAAGCGCGCTCAAAAAGCCGCGATAGGCATCGTCCCAGGCCATGCGCACGTCGATGCGCGCGAGCTCATTTTGGGCGTTGGGCGTGTAGACATCCACAAACCAAAACTTGTCGAACTCGAGCGCGCAGACGCGGCCCTCGGTTGTGGCTTGGGCGACGAGCTCGGCCGCCTCGCCCTCGCCAGCGTAGGGCAGCAGTGCGTCGGCGTGCAGCACGCGCAGCGGTTCCTGGCGGCTAAAGACCGCAGTGCCCGAATAGCCTTTACGCTCGGCGTAGCTCCAGGTTTGGTGATAGCCGGCCAGGTCAATATCGACCTGGCCCTCCTGCAGCTTGGTCTCCTGCAGCGCCAAGATATCGACATCGAGTTCTTGCGCGATTTGGATAAAGCTCGGGTCCTTTTTGAGCACGGCGCGCAGGCCGTTGACGTTCCACGAGGCGAAAGTGTAAGTCTGAGGCATGGTGTCCTTTCGACGGGGTTGGCAGGCTTAAGATTAGCGCAACAGGGGCGGTGGTGGGCTCCGCGCATGCTGACCCAAAGGCTGCGTGCTGGGACATTGCCCGACGCTGCCCGACCAACAAGGACGGAGGACTCATATGACGCAGGCAATAACGGATCCCAAGCAGGCCTCCGCCGCGCTGGAAGAGCTGTTCGGCACCCACAAGCGCGTGGTCTTCTTTGGCGGCGCGGGTGTTTCCACGGCGAGTGGCATCCCCGATTTCCGCAGCGTGGACGGCCTGTATCACCAGCAGTTTGCCTATCCGCCCGAGACCATGCTCTCGCATAGCTTTTATGAGGCGCATCCGGCCGAGTTCTTCGACTTCTACCGCACCAAGATGATCGCGCTTGGCGCCAAGCCCAACCGCTGCCACACCAAGCTGGCCGAGCTGGAGCGCGCCGGAAAGCTAAATGCCGTGGTGACGCAAAATATCGACGGTCTGCATCAGATGGCCGGTTCGCAGCGCGTATTCGAGCTGCACGGATCGGTCCATCGCAACATTTGTCAGTCGTGCGGCGCGGTCTATAGCGCCGAGTGGATTTGCTCGCGCGAGCACGAGGACGCCGCGGGTGTGCCCGTGTGCCCTGCGTGCGGCGGACGCATTAAGCCCGATGTGGTGCTCTACGAGGAGCCGCTCGACGAGCATGTGCTGACCGGCGCCGTTGCCGCCATCGCCGCGGCCGATGCCCTCATTGTGGGCGGGACCTCGCTAGTGGTGTATCCGGCGGCGGGCCTTACGCGCTACTTTACCGGCGATACGCTGGCCATTTGCAATCTTGCTCCCACCGATCAGGATGCAAATGCCGACCTGCTGATTTCTTGCGACATCGCGGCCGCGTTTGCGTTCTAGCCCGTGTGCGCGGATACAATAGAAAGACTGATTGCAAAGCGACCCCGCCGCCTGCGCCCGAGCGCGGCGGCGCGGGCATTTTAGGAGGATGTTCATGGCGAACGATAGCAAGACATGGCGGTGCGGAAAGTACGAGCTCAGCTTTGACCGCCCGCGCATCATGGGCGTCCTCAACGTGACGCCCGATTCGTTTAGTGACGGCGGGGAGCACTTCGACCCGGATGCCGCCATCGAGTACGGCCTGGCGATGCTCGACGCCGGCGCCGACATCATCGACGTGGGCGGCGAGTCCACGCGCCCTGGCTTTACCCCGGTCAACCCCGACGAGGAGGCTCGCCGCGTGCTGCCCGTGGTACGCGCGCTGGCCAAAGAGGGTGCTATCGTCTCGATCGACACGCGCCACGTGGCGGTTGCCAAGGCGGCCGTGCGCTGCGGCGCCTCGATTGTTAACGACGTGACGGGCTTCACCGACCCCAAGATGGTCGAATTTGTCGCGACGAGCACCTGCGGTGTCATCGTGATGCACGCCGGCGAGATCGCGGCGCCCACCCGCACGCATGCGACGGTGCAGCTCGATACCTCGGCCGCGGCGTTTGTTGCCGAGAAGGCGCGCGAAGCGGCTGCCGAGGCTGCGCGCGAGGCCGAGAAGCCGGCGCGCCGCCGCCGCGGCAAGCTGCTAGGCGAGCCTAAGCCCGAGGCAAAGCTCCCGGGTGGCGTGGTGCAGCCCTCGCTGCCGTTCGGCGATCCGGAGCCCACGTCCGAGCCTGCAAGCGAGCAGGAGACGCCCGCCGCCGAGCGGGCTGCTGCCGCCGAGACCGTCGCGCCCGCACCCGAGGCCGCGCCCGCAGCCACCGAGGCCGAATCGGAGTCCAATGACCGCCTGGCCGCCATGATGCGCCGCAGCGCCCGCCGCGAGGAAGCCTACGTGCCCACCTCGCAGCTCCGCCGCTTCACCCTGCCCGATTCGGCGCCCATCATGCGCCGCGTTATGGGCTTTCTGTCCGACCAGGCCCGCACGCTCATCCATGCCGGCGTGTCGCGCGACCGCATCTGCATCGATCCTGGCCCGGGCTTTGGTAAGTCGGCTAACGAGGATATCGTCATCCAGCGCGAGACTGCCAAGATGGCGTCACTGGGCTATCCGCTCATGTGCGCCGTGTCGCGCAAGCGCTTTGTGGGCGCCGTCTCGGGCGTGACCGAGGCCGCCGAGCGCGATGCCGCTACGTTTGGCGTGTGCCTGGGCGCCATCCAGGCCGGTGCCAACATCGTGCGCGTGCACGACGCCGCGGGTTTTGCGCAGTTCCTGAACGGTTACTGGGCGGTTGCCAAGCCGCAGCCGCGCCGCGCGTTTGTGGCTGTGGGCTCCAACCTGGGGCATCGCTGCGACAACATCCGCGCTGCACGCGAGATGATCGCCGAGATTCCACTCACCTGCGTGTCCAACTCCTCCAAGATCTACGAGAGCGAGCCTGCCTACGAGACGCGCCAGGACGCGTTTGCCAACGCCGTCATCGAGATCAAGACCGAGCTGGCGCCGTTGGTGCTGCTCGACGAGCTTATGAAGATCGAGGCTGAGCTGGGGCGCGACCGCTCCAAAAAGGCCAAGGCCAACGGCCCGCGCACCATCGACCTGGACCTGCTGTGGATGGACGGCGAGACCCACGGCGGCAAAAAGCTGCGCCTGCCGCATCCGCTGATCGGCGAACGCGACTTTGTGCTGGTGCCGCTCGAGGACCTGATGCACGACCCGGCGCGGTTCTTCCGCTACAACGGTGTCGAGGTCAAGGAGCCCGAGGACCGCGTGGGCCATATCGTGGGCGAATTGGGGCGTATGTAGATGATCGAGATGAATGCTGTTGTCGCCGGTACCGAGCTTGACGCCGCGCGCAACGCGGGCCGCGAGGGTGCGTCCGCGGGCTGGTGCGCTTGGAGCGCGGGCGATGCATCGCTGACGTTTTCGCTGGTTGTGCGCCCCGATGTAAACATGCATGCCTTCCATGGCCTGCCGTTTGTGGCCGCGATGGGCATGATGGACGCGCTCGTGGGCACGGCTTCGACGCCGGGGTTGGGCCTTGCCGGTAAGGTGGGTATCCAGTGGCCGAGCGACATTGTGTGCGGCGCGCCCGCGTTTGAGACGTCGTTCGCGCGCGTCGCCGTCAACGGTGGTGCCGGTGCTGCGGGCATGTTCGGTGCCGTGACGGTGGATATTGAGCATTCGGCGTTGAGCGAGCTTGGTGTGGACGTAGCTGACGAAGCGCTGGTCGAGGCGTTGGCCGTCGCCGTGCTGACCCGTGTGGACACCTGGGCGGTTGTTGCCAACACGCCGCAAGGCGCCGCAGGGCCGCTGGCTCCCGTGCTGGGCGAGTATTTCGACATGGTACCGCTGCTGGGCCGCCAAGTTGCGGCGGTGTCGCCCAACGGCTTGCCGCTTGCGGTCGGTGTGTTTGCGGGCCTGGACATCTGGGGCCGCGCGACCATCAAGACCGATGCCGGCGAGCAAGAGTTTCCGCCCGAGGCCGTGCGCATTCGCGGACTGTAACGCGAGGCACTTGCGCTCAAAGATGACGATGACAACAAGACCCTCCTCGGCCTGTGCCGGGGAGGGTTTCGCCTATCTGGGGAATAGGCTTGGCGAGCATTTGCGGGGACTGTGGCATCGGGCGTGCTTGACTTAAGCCCCTGCTCTATCCCAGCTCCTGCATGCGGCGGTAGATTTCGCAGATACCCTTGATGGTGAGCTGTCCGTCGACCACGTCGAAGGCATCGGTCGAATCGGCGACAATGCTGGCGAGACCGCCCGTGGCGATAACGGTGGCATCCTCGCGGCCCAGCTCGCGCTTCATGCGCGCGACCAGGCCCTCAGCCATGGCGGCGGCGCCCGTTACGGCGCCGACCTTGATGCACTCCTCGGTATCGCGGCCGATGGCGTGCTCGGGCGCCTCGAGCGGCACGCTGGCGAGCTTGGCGGCACGGGCGGCAAGCGCGTCCATGGAGATGCGGATGCCCGGCGCGATCGCTCCGCCAATGTAATAACCGTCCTCATCGATGACGTCGATATTGGTCGCGGTGCCAAAGTCCACCACGATTGCCGGCGCGCCGTAGAAAGTCTCGGCCGCAACGGCGTTGGCGACGCGATCGGCACCTACGGCCTGGGGGCGCGCCGCGCGCAGCTTGGTCACCGCGGCCGTCTGCGGCCCGATGACGATGGCGTCCGCGGCAATGCGGTCGGCCACGGCGTGCCACTCGCGCGAGAGCTGCGGCACCACGCCCGCAAAGGCGATTGCGTCGACCGCATCGAGCGAAAGGCCGTACATCTTAAAGAAACCCATCAGGCGCACGTGGATCTCGTCGGCGGTATAGGAGCGGTCGGTGGGCATACGCCACGACTGCACCAGCTCGTCTCCGTCAAACAGGCCCATGGCCGTCTGCGTGTTTCCCATATCGATAGCGAGCAGCATGTCTACTCCCAGTGTTGGCATAAAAGGACGCGCACCATTGTATACGTGCCGTCGACGGCGCTCGGCTGCGATTCGTTTACGGTGATAGGGGCTGAGGGGTTTTAAATATGAAGGAATTATGCTCTACGAGATTTTCCTTGCCGTTTACCGAACTCCCGTGTAATATTCTTTCTTGCGCACATGAGGCGCCCAGACATTGCGGGGTGGAGCAGTCTGGTAGCTCGCCGGGCTCATAACCCGGAGGTCGTAGGTTCAAATCCTGCCCCCGCGACCAAGAACTTGCAGCTCGTCGGCCTAGCCGGCGAGCTTTTTTGTTATTTCGGGACCGTGTTTTCGGTTCAATTCTCGGCCTCTCAATCAAAGATCTCGATCTGTAACATCTAGACCCGATTTGGGCGGCTAGGTGTTACAGATCGAGATATACCGGTGGGCTTGGTCGTGTTTGTCTAAATCTGTAACACGAGGGACGGTTTTTGCCGAGTAACCGTTACAGATTGAGATTTTCTAGCAGGCGGGTTTGGTTTGTCTCGATCTGTAACAGGTTGGGGTCAAAAGTAGGTCTAGATGTTACAGATCTAGATTGTTGAGGATGGGTTGAGAGGAATACCTTGATTTGTAACAGCAAGACCCGGTTTTGCCGAGTGGTTGTTACAGATTGAGACAAACCGACGGGCCGCCCCGCCCCATCCACCTGCCGCCACCTGATATTCGCCGATTTTCGTTGTGCCGCTGTGCCTCCATGCCATATCCTCTAGACAACTACGCGGCATCATCGCCGTCGCGCCTACAAGAGAGGAATGTCCATGACCACACCTGCATCCAAGCTGCTCCAGCCCATTACGGTTGGCCCCCTTGAGCTCAAGAACCGCATTATGTTTCCGCCGCTGACCACCGGCTACGAGGAGCGCGACGGTTCCATCGGCGAGCGCAGCCTGGCTTTTTACGAGCGCCTGGCCCGTGGCGGCGTGAGCTACATCGTCATCGGCGACGTCGCTCCCGTCATGACTGCGAGCCCCACGCCCAAGCTGGCGACCGACGCCCAGATCCCCACGTTTAAGGCCCTGGCCGACGCTGTCCACAAGCACGGTGCCAAGGTTGCGCTGCAGCTGTTCCACCCCGAGTACGACGTGCCCGGCGTCGGCCGCATGGTCATGGGTTCCATGGCCGCCGCCAAGGCCGCGCAGGAGGCCAAAGCCGCCGGCGACGAGGAGACCTTCGCCGCCAAGATGGCCGAGTCCAACGAGATCCGCAAGCAGGCCTACGCCAAGCTGCATCACGACATGCAGCACTTTGTGAACGAGGCGAGCGTAGAGCAGCTCACCCAGATCAAGGAGGCCATCGCCGCCTCGGCCGCCCGCGCGCAGCAGGCCGGCATCGACGCCATCGAGGTCCACGGCGACCGCCTGGTGGGTTCGCTGTGCTCGGCCATCCTCAACAAGCGCACCGACGAGTACGGCGGCTCGTTCGAGAACCGCGTTCGCTATGCGCTGGAGGTCGTCGCTGCCATTAAGGAGGCCGCGCCGGGGCTGATGGTGGAGTACAAGCTCCCCGTGATCATGGAGAACCCCGACGGCACGCCGCGCGGCAAGGGCGGCCTGCTGCCCGACGAGGCCTGCGAGTTCGCCAAGCTGCTCGAGGGCGCGGGCATCGACATGATCCAGGTCGCGCAGGCCAACCATACCGGCAACATGGGCGACACCATTCCGCCCATGGGCGCCATGCCCTACAACTGGACGCTGCCCGTGGCCGAGCGCGTCAAGGCCCTGGTCTCCGTGCCGGTGGCAACCGTCGGCCGCGTGGTTTCGGTCGAGGCCGGCGAGAAGATTCTGGAAGACGGCGCCGCCGACATCATCGCCTATGGCCGCTCGCTCATGTGCGACCCCGACATTGCGCTGAAGGCCGCCACGGGTGAGCCCATCCGCGAGTGCCTCAACTGCAACAAGGGCTGCGTCGATGCGATTCAAAATCGCAAGTACATCTCGTGCGTGCTCAATGCCGAGAACGGCGACGAGGCGACCATCGCCATCAAGCCGGGCGAGGGCGACAAGAAGATCGCCGTGGTGGGCGGCGGTATTGCCGGCCTGGAGGCCGCGCGCGTGGCGGCCAAGCGCGGCTACGATGTGACCGTTTACGAGGCGAGCGATCATCTGGGCGGCCAGATTGTGCTGGCGGCCGCGCCTCCGCGCAAGGACGAGATCATGCGCTCGGTCGAGTACTACGAGAAGATTCTGCCTGGCCTGGGCGTGAAGGTTGAGCTCAACCATGCCGCTACCGCTGAGGACCTCAACGCCGCCGACGCCGCGATTGTGGCTGTGGGCGCGCACGACGTGGTCATCCCCGTTCCGGGCGCCGACTCGGAGAAGGTCGTCTCGAGCTGGGACGTGCTGGCCGGCAAGGTGGAGCTTACGGGCCGCGTCGCCGTCATTGGCGGCGGCCTGGTGGGCACCGAGACCGCCGAGTACCTGCTGCAGCACGGCTGCGAGGTGGCGATCGTGGAGATGCTCGACAAGATTGCCGCGGGCGAGTCCGAGACCATTCTGCCGCTGATCATGAGCGACTTTGCAGAGCATAACGTTGAGCAGCACGTGAAGACCCGCCTGACCGCCATTACCGACGAGGGCGTGGAGGCCATTCGCACCACCGAGGACGGCGCCGAGGAGCCGGTGAAGATCGCCTGCGATTACGTGGTGATGGCAGTGGGCTCCAAGGCCAACGCGTTTGACCTGGATGGCGTGACGGTGCCCGTGACCTACGTGGGAGACTGCTCGGGCGAGCACACCGCCGACATCGCGAGCGCCATTCGCACGGCGTATCACGCGGCCAACGAGCTGTAGTTGAACATCGCGGCCAGGCGGGGCGGTAGCACGGATCCGTTTCGCCCGGCTGTGTCCCGTCGGGTGTCAATCGGTGCGGGGCCTGCAAGCGCAGCAGGTCCCGCCCTTTTTGTTTTGCTCCGGTGGATGGCAATGCGCGGTAATCATGAGGAGTGAGGACGTCTACTGCCTTGCAGATCACTCAAAATTATTGGGGGAGGGGTTAATAACTATATCCTCTATACCAAAGGATATAAAGAGATGCCAATTTTGTTGACAAGCGAATGACGATTAGCTGCGAGTCAGCTACCAGCGTAAATAATCGATAAAGAAATGTCGTAATTTGGTGCCAAATGCCCAGATAACGCCGCGTCTACTTTAATTAACTGCTTTGAGCAAACAGTAAAATGCTACTATCTAACTTGCACGTAAGAAAGCAGATTAACGGTTAAGGCTAAGAAGTGGCAGGTATGTCGGAAGCAACTAGGACTCGCACGCATGCGCCCGAGGTTAGACAGCGCGCCGTCGAGATCCTCCAAGAGGGGGTCGGTCATCGCGCCCTCGCCGCGGAGCTTGGCATTCCCCAGGCCACGGCTCGTCAGTGGGCCCGCGCGTATGCCGTGGGCGGTGCCGACGCCGTTCTCAACGCCGGTTCGCATCATCACACCTATTCGTACGAAGTTAAGCTCGCCGTGGTTAAGGGCCGTCTGGAAAACGGCTTGACGGTTCGCGAGGCCATGATCAAGCACAAGATTCCCAGCGAGTCTTCGGTCAAGGCTTGGTGCCGTCAGTACCGCGAGAGCGGTGAGGCCGCACTGGTCGATAAGCCGCGCGGTCGCAAGCCGCGCGTTAAAAAGGCGGAATAGCAAACGGGATGGTGCGCCCACAGGGGCGCATTTTTCTTGCCGCGCCAACTTTTTGGACCGCCGCGAGCCTATCGGGACATCCTCCAAAATGGCCAATAAACCGCGCGCAGTGGCCCGCGCGCCTGTCGCTGCGATAGGGGGGAGCGTCGCCCCTTTGCTCCAATGCGGACGTGCCCTTACCCCGTACGTCTAAAACTCCCCAGTTGACCGAAAACCTACCGCCGCTACTCCTCAATTGAGCTATAACGTTAAACAATTGCAGCGTTTTTGCATGGGGGAGTGATGGTATGACGCTACTGTATTTCCTTACCCTGTTTCCGCTGGTACCGGCGCTGGGCATGCTGCTCGCGCGCGGTGACCGCGCCCGCGATGCGGTGGGGCTCATAGGCTCCGGCATTATTATGGCGGTGACAGTTGTAGTCGCCGTCATGTTTTTTGGCACGGGTCCGCAGAGCTTTGAGGTTGCCCCCGGCACCTCGCATGTGCTCTCGATCGTCAGTTCCGTTATCGACGTCATCCTGTGCGCCGTCATCCTGTACAACGCGTACAAATATAGGAACGCGCTCACCACGGCGCTCGGCGTGGTGCAGCTGGTGGGCTCGCTCGCCTTTGCAGCCATGTCGCTGCCCGCGGCCGAAGCCGTCACGGCGACGCCGCTCTACCTGGACTACATGAGCGTGATTATGGTCCTCGCCGTCGGCATTGTCGGCAGCCTAATCTGCGTGTATGCCCTGGGCTACATGAAGGACTTCCAGGCCCATGACGAGCACGAGGCCGCGCTGCGCGGGCAGACCGCGCCCGACCGTCGCCCGCAGTTCCTGGCGCTTATGTTCCTGTTCCTCTCAGCCATGTTCGTCATCGTGACGAGCGACAACCTTGAGTGGCTGTTCTGCGGCTGGGAAATCACCACCGTGTGCTCGTTCCTTATGATTGGCTACACGCGCACGCCCGAGGCCATCAAGAACGCCTTCACCCAGATCATCCTCAACATGCTGGGCGGTATCGCGTTTTTGGCCGGACTCATGTATCTGCACGTTAACGGCATGCCGCTGACCATCTCGGGCATGACCGAGCTTTCCGGCGCCGGAACCGCACAATCCGCGCTGCTGGTGATGCCGGTCGTCCTGCTGTCGCTCGCCGCACTCACCAAGGCCGCACAGATGCCGTTCCACACTTGGCTGTTGGGTGCCATGGTTGCCCCCACGCCCACGAGCGCCCTGCTGCACTCGTCAACCATGGTCAAAGCCGGCGTGTTCCTGATGGTCAAGCTGAGCCCGCTCTATGCCATCTATCCCGTGACCGGCTTTATGGTCACGAGTGTGGGTGCCATCACGTTTTTGCTCGCTGCCCTCATGGCCATCTCGCAGAGCAACGCCAAACGCGTGCTCGCGTACTCCACCATTTCCAACTTGGGCCTCATCAGTGCCTGCCTGGGTGTCGGCGCGCCCGAGGCCGTATGGGCGGCCATCTTTCTGATCCTGTTCCACACGGTGGCAAAGTCGCTGCTGTTCCTGTGCGTGGGCACGGCCGAGCATCATATCGGCAGCCGCAATATCGAGGACATGGACGGTATGTTCAGCCGCATGCCGCACCTGACGCGTCTGATGATACTGGGCATCATGGGCATGTTTGTGGCGCCGTTTGGCATGCTCGTCTCCAAGTGGGGCGCCCTGGTGGCGTTCGCGCAGACTGGCAACGTGCTCATGATCATGGTGCTTGCCTTTGGCTCGGCCGCGACGTTCTTCTTCTGGGGCAAGTGGCTTGCCAAGCTTTCGGGCGTCGACCCCACGGCTCAAAACGTTGAGGTCAATGTCCATAAGACCGAATGGATGGCCCTCAACACCATCGCCGCGCTGCTGATTCTGTGCTGCGTGGCGTTTCCGGTTATCTCGAGCGGTCTGGTGTCGCCTTACTTGGCCATGGTGTTTGGCCGCGTGCCGTACGTTATCGGCAAGGACGCCATGTATCTGATGGTGGTTATCGTGGCGTTTATCGCCGTGGTGCTGCTGACTTCATTCCGCGTGAGCAACAAGCCGCACGTCAACGTATATCTTTCGGGTGTGGGAACCGACAATTACCGCCATTTCCGCGGCTCGATGGGACACGAGGTGAAGGCCGAAAAGCGCAATTGGTATTCGGAGGATGCCCTTGGCGAGAAGCGTATTGGCCCCGCGGGTAGCGTCGTGTGCTGCAGCATTATCTTGTTTGCGCTGCTGTGCTGCGCATGGATTGGGCCCGAGAGACTTGCCATGAGTGCGCCCTCGGTGCTGCGCGGCAAGTATTTTGAAGGTTCGGGCGTCGTGGGCATCTTTATTGGCACCGTGGCGTTTGCCTTGATTGCGCCTTTGGTTGGTGGCCTGATCGACGGCGTTGACCGTAAGCTTTCGGCTCGCATGCAGGGCCGCGTGGGCCCGCGCCTGCTACAACCCTTCTACGATGTGGCCAAGCTCCTGCGCAAGGCCCCCGCCAGCGTAAACACCATGGACGACACCTACATGGCGTGCGCGCTCATCTTTACCGTGGTGGGCGGCGGCATCTTTGTGTCGGGCTCCAACACGCTGCTGTGCGCGTTTATGGTTACCCTCGCCGCGATCTTTGTGGTGTTGGCGTCCGCCTCGACGCAAAGCCCGTTTGCTCAGGTCGGCGCCGACCGCGAGCTGCTGCAGGTCATGAGTTACGAGCCCGCCGTTCTGCTGATGAGTGTGGGCCTGTACCTTGCCACCGACAGCTTCGATTCCATTGCTGTGACGGGGCAGTCGGCCCCTATCATCGTGTACAGCGCGCCCATTTTCCTCGCGTTGCTCGCGGTGCTTACCATCAAGCTGCGCAAGTCGCCGTTTGACCTTTCGTACTCGCATCATGCGCATCAGGAGATCGTCCAGGGCGTCGCCACCGAGATGAGCGGCGGCACGCTGGCCAAGATGACCCTTATGCACTGGTGCGAGACCGTGCTGTTTTTGATGTGGGTGGGCATGTTCTTTGTTTGGGACAACCCCGTGAGCTGGGTTGTAGCCCTGGTCGTGATGGCCGCGACGTATTTTGTCGAGGTCCTGATCGACAACACCTTCGCACGCAGCACCTGGCGCAGCTGCTTTAGGCTCGGATGGGGCGTGGCGCTGGTGTTTGGCCTGCTCAACCTTATGCCCATCCTCGTCGACGTATTTATTTAGGAGGCGGCATCCATGGATCATAAAATGTCGCGCTCGCCGTGGGTTATTCATTACGACGGCTCGAGCTGCAACGGATGCGATATCGAGGTGTTGGCCTCGCTCACGCCGCTGTTCGATGCGGAACGCTTTGGCGTGGTCAACACCGGCAACCCCAAGCATGCGGACATCTTTTTGGTGACGGGGTCGGTCAATGTCCAGAACCTGCCTGTCGTGCGCCAGATTTACAACCAGATGCTCGAGCCCAAGTGCGTGGTGGCCTGCGGCATCTGCGCGTGTTCGGGCGGCGTGTTCCGCGATGCCTATAACGTGACCGGCGGCGTGGACCGCGCAATTCCCGTGGATGTGTACGCGCCTGGGTGCGCCATTCGCCCCGAGACCGTGATCGATGCCATCGTGGAGGCGTGCGGCATCCTGGACCAGAAAGAGGCCGTGATGCGCGCCGGCGGCGATCCGCTTACCGTGGGCGGCGCCGCTACTTGGGACGGTGGCGTTGAGCTGGGCGAGGACGGGTTTGTGGCTGCGGGGGCCGGGGCCGGGGCCGTCGCCGGTGACGGCGTCGAGGTCAACGTGTCCACCAGGTCCGCCGCGCCCGCCGCTGCAAAGGAGGCCGAGTAATGCAAAAGGCTATCTATACCATCGTCGGGATCGACGAGCTCCTGTCGCATGTCCAGGCGCTCAAGGGCGTTGGCGCGCGCTTTGTGCAGATGCACGCCGAACGCAACGTCGACGACGGCACGTATCGCCTGGTCTATACATTTATCAACGTTCGTGCTGCTCAGGAGCATATTGTGCAGGACGGCAACTATGCGATCGAAAACCTGGTGGTTGAGGGAATTGATCAGTACCAGGAGATTCCGTCTATCAGTTCGTACTATCCGGCGGTATTCCCGTTTGAAAACGAGGCCCACGACCTGTTTGGTCTTGCCATTACCGACATGCAGATCGACTTTAAGGGCTTTTTCTACCAGGTCTCGACTGCCGAGCCCATGAGCGTTATCACGCCCGAGGTGAAGGCCGCGCGCGAGAAAGCCATGAAGGTCCGTGCGGCTGCCGAGGCCAAGGCGCGCAAGGTCGCGGCCGAGAAGGCCGCCACGGCTGCGGCTGCTGCAGGGGAAGGCGCTGCGAGCGCCGGCGATGCCGCGGGCGTCGCTGCTCAGCCCGCTGCGACTGCCGGCTCCGATGCCCAGCATGACGATGCCGCTGCCAAGGCCGCGCTCAAGGCTGCCGAGATGGAGGCAAAGCTCGCTGCCATGGATCCCGAGAAAGCGGCCAAGGTCCGCGCGGCGCTTGCCGCCAAGGCCGCCCGCGACAAGCAGAAAAAGGAGGCGTAAGGTCCATGGCTCATCGCTCCGTAATTCCGTTTGGCCCGCAGCACCCGGTGCTGCCCGAGCCGCTTCATCTGGACCTAGTGATCGAGGACGACCGCGTCATCGAGGCAATTCCGCAGATCGGCTTTGTGCACCGCGGACTCGAGAAGCTCACCGAAAAGCGTGATATGCACCAGTTTGGCTACATCGCCGAGCGCATCTGCGGCATCTGCGCCGTGGGCCACAGCTACGGCTATGCCACAGCCTGCGAGCGCATGCTCGACATCGAGGTGCCCGGCCGCGTGCAGTATATCCGCACCATTTTGCACGAGCTTTCGCGCATCCACTCGCACCTGCTGTGGCTGGGCCTGCTCGCCGACGCCTTTGGCTTTGAGGCGCTGTTCTACCGTTCATGGACGCTGCGCGAGCAGATTCTCAAGATCTTTGAGAGCACGTGCGGCGGCCGCGTGATTTTGTCGATCAACGAGATCGGCGGCCTGAAGCACGATATTGAGGACTCCGAGCTGGCGGGTATTGTCCAGACGCTCGACGTCATGCGCCCCGACTACGAGGCCCTGGTGCATACGTTTTTGGACGACGACAGCTGCGGCGAGCGCCTGCATGGCGTGGGCGTGATCAGCAAGAAGGACGCGCTGGAGCTTTCGATGGTCGGCCCGTTTGGGCGCGCTTCGGGCGTGGACTACGACGTGCGCATGTTCGGCGACGGTGCCTATGCGGACCTGGCCGCGTTTGAGCCTATCGTTGCTAGCGATGGCGACTGCTATGCCCGCTGCCGGGTGCGTTGCGCCGAGGTTACGCAGGCCATGGACATCATCAAGGAGCTTGTCGGCAAGATTCCGCACGACGGCATCGGCGGGCGTACCAAGCTTACGCCGGCCGACGGCGCACGCGGCGAGGTTGTGATTGAGCAGCCGCGCGGCGAGGCGTATTACTATGTGCGCGGTAACGGCACCAAGAACCTGGACCGCTTCCGCGTGCGCACGCCGACGTCGCAAAACCTGGCGGGTCTGACGCATGCGCTGCAGGGCGTGCTCCTTGCCAACGTGCCCATGATTATCCTGACCATCGACCCCTGCATTAGCTGCACGGAAAGGTAGGCGCGGCATGAGTTTACTGACATTTGCCAAGACGGCCTTAGGTTCTATGGTCAAGCAGCCGGTCACGGTGCGCTATCCGCAGGAGAAGCTGACGGCACCCGAGCGCTTGCGCGGGCATATCGTCAACGACATGGACGTGTGCATCTGCTGCGGCATGTGCGCGCGCCGCTGCCCGGCGGGCGCGCTCGCGGTCGATCGAAAGGGTGGAACGTGGTCGATCGATCCGTATGCCTGCGTGGTGTGCGGCGAGTGCATCGAAAACTGCCCTAAACACTGTCTGACTATGGACACCGCCCGCACTCCAGTCGCGGCGGACAAGACCCCCACGGTAGAAACCAAGCCGGAGTAGCGCGAAGACGGGGCCGGTGGGGCAAAAATGCCCCACCGGCCCCGCGCTTGAACGCGCGGTTGTGCCGCCGCGAACAAAACTATGTCGGTTTACGGGGCTGGATAGCGAACCTCCGACCATACCGAAAATCGCAAAAACAAAACCGCAGGTAGATCGCTTGCTGTTTTTCAAAAATAGGGGGTATGGATGAGGTCTCCGAGCTTAGCCCCGTAATCCGGCATAGTTTTGAAATGGCACCATATCCATAACAGCCCTTGGTTTCCCGTGGACAGAGGAAAACGGATCATTTTTGCCTGATGGCTCCGAGTCACACCCGTTTTCCTGCGAAAACGCCGTGTCTCAACTTCGGTGAGACATTTGTCTCACGCCCAAAATCAAATCTGGAACGTGTGTCACCTGCCCTAATTGTGTCTCATTTCGTAACTTTAGGCTGATGCAAGGTTTGAGACAGTGAGAAGGGAGACGCGATGAGTAAGTACACGAGGGGTCTCTTGGCGGTGATACTGGCCGTAGTGCTGGTGTTGCCAGCCGCAGCATTCGCCATGCTGCCCGAGGCCAACGCCAGGTCCAGCACGGGAATGGACGGACCGATAATGACCGGAAAGGTCGTCGACCCCGATACCAGCGGACGCTGGGAAATCTGGGCGGCAGGCCACGGCGGCAATAAGGTAACGACCCAAAACGTCGGCCGAATCTGGACCGATAAGACGGTCAAGGCAACCGGGGAAAACGAAGAGTCGGACTTTTTGACCACGCTTTCGGCGATGTCCTCGACGTCTAATTCAACCGTGACAGTCACCACGCCACTTGACATCGTGATGGTGTTGGATGCCTCCGGCTCGATGGATGATCCTATGGGTGGCGGAGATCGCACCAAGCGTATCGATGCACTGAAGAGCGCTGCGAACAGCTTTATCAATACCATCGCCAAACAAAACGAGGCTATCGAGGGCGTTGATAGGCAGCATAGGGTTGCCATTGTTAAGTTTGCGGGTGATAAGACTGATAAGGTCGGCAATGACACGTACTATCAAGGCCAATACAAGTACAACCACTCGCAGGTAATGAAGGGTTTGACCGATTGCTCCGGCGGCAACGTGAAAGCTCTTAAGGATACAGTTGCTGGAATCAAGCCAAGCGGTGCTACGCGTGCCGACTATGGTCTGGAACTGGCCGGGGATATCACTTCTGGTCGCGCAGATGCCAAGAAGATCGTTGTGTTCTTTACCGACGGCAAGCCAACGAGCTACAGCGAGTTTGATTCTGGCGTCGCCGATGCTGCCGTGACGGCTGCCAAGAACATGAAGGACAGCAAGGCCACCGTTTATACCATCGGCATCTTTAGTGGAGCGGACCCCGCTGCCGATCCCTCGAAAAAGGGGACAAGCGACGTCAACAAGTTTATGCACGCCGTGTCGAGTAATTATCCCGATGCCACGTCGTATGCGAGCGACGAGCTTGGCACACGCGCGGAAAACTCCGACTACTACAAGTCGGCGACCAATGCTGAAGAGCTCAAGAAGGTCTTCGACGACATCTCACAGGCCATCACATCGGAGCCGCCTTATCCGACCGAAATCCATAAGGGCTACGACGAGACCAAGTCCGGCTACATCACGTTTACCGACGAGCTGGGCGACTTTATGCAGGTCGACGGATTTACCGAAGTCGTCATCAACGGCATGTCGTTTACCAAGGCGAGCAAGACGGTCAACAAAGAAACCAATACCGACACCTACGAGTTTTCCGGCAAGGCAAAAGACCTGCTCATCACCGTGCAGCGTGCTGGCGATGACAATCCCCGGAAGGGCGATATCGTAACGGTTAACATTCCTGCGTCGTTGATTCCGCTGAGTCACTTTAAGACCGTAGACGGCAAGCTTTCGGTCGACAACGTTAAGCCCATTCAGGTGAAGTATGCCTCGAGCGTGAAGAGCGCCGCACTTGACAACCTGTTTACGCCCGAGAAGGTAGCAGGGCTCAAGAACTACATCGAGCATAATACGACTGTCGTTGACGGCACCAAGACCGTGAGCTTCTACGCGAACAAGTGGAGCGGTGGTGCGCTGGGTGATACGGTTGCGACCTTTGAGCCGGCCGACACCAACCGCTACTACTACTTCCAGAAGCAGACTCCCATTTACGCGGATAAGGACTGCACGCAGCCTGCAAAGAATTCGCTGGCAGATACTGGCACCTATTACTACAAGGATGAGTTTGAGGAGCGGGGCTCGAACGGCGAGGCCAAGCCCGCCACTGCTGTCATCGAGTTTGTCGGCGGCGACGCAGCGAAGTTTGACGGCGCTCTTGTTGCCGACGAGGACGGCAACCTTTCGTTTAGCGTGGGAACCGCGCGTTTGGCCTTTATCGATGAGCTCCACACTACCAAGGGCAGCGTGGGCGGCAACAGCACTGGTACCGCGACCGACGTTCTCAACCCCAAGTGGAACAACGTGTCTGCCAAGGCGACCGCGACGCATGTCAATTCCTACCTGGGCAACAACGGCAAGATCAGCTTTGCGTATGACATGACGCCGGCAATGGTGAACACCAAGGCCAGCTTTGGCCTGACCAAGGTGCTCAAGGGTCGCGACTGGACGAATGCTGACGCGTTTGAGTTTGGCCTGACATCCGAGAGCGGCGCCCCGATGCCTGCGGCTAGGACTGCGACCGTGCGCAAGGCTGACCTGGACCAGGGCAAGGCTGCCATCAACTTCGGCACGATCGAATACACCGAACCTGGCACGTACGTCTACAAGGTCAGTGAAAAGCATGCCGGGACCACGATTGACGGCATCGCCTACAGCAAGAACGTCGCGGAGATCACCGTGACGGTAGCGCCCGACAAGAAGGGTGAGCTGAGCGCTGGCGTGAAGGTGACCTCGGGCGAGACCGAGTTCAAGAACGTTTACGCCACGAATCCTGTTGAGTCCAGCGTCACCGACCAGATTACCGTGACCAAGTCTCTGACCGGGCGTGACCTTACGGCCGACGAGTTCAGCTTTGAGCTGCTCGAAATCATTGACAAGGAAGTTAAGCCTGTCGAGACCGTTAAGAACGCCGCCGACGGCAAGGTGACGTTCAGTGCCATCAAGTACACCGAGATCGGCCAGCACACCTACAAGCTGCATGAGGTTAAGGGCAACGCCGGCGGTATTGACTACGATGACGCGGTCTACACCATCGTGACGACCATCGCCGATAACGGCAAGGGCCAGCTGGTTGCCACGCACGAGCTGAAGGACGCCAAGGACGTCAAGAGCATCGAGTTCAAGAACGCCTACACCACGAATGCTACCGAGGCATCGCTTGCGGGTATCAAGAATCTGCAGGTTGACGACGCTCTGACCCCGGCTGATATCACCGGCAAGTTCACCTTTACCGTGACCGGTGAAGAGGGCGCGCCTATGCCTGCGAGCACGAGCGTGCACAACGACGTTGACGGCAAGGTCGACTTTGGCAAGATCGCCTTTACGCTCGACGACCTTAACAAGGCTCTGGGCGAGAAGCCCGAGAAGCGCGAGCACACCTTTACCTACACCGTGACCGAGTCCGGCGAAGTGGCTGGCGTGACCAACGACGCCAAGCTGTCGCGCAAGGTTTCCTTCACCGTGACTGATGACGGCAAGGGCAATCTGAGCGTATCCCGCAAGCCGGACGGCGATGTGGCATTTACGTTCACCAATACCTATAACGTGACGCCTGTCGAGACGAGCGTTACCGACCAGATCACCGCGAACAAGGTCCTGACTGGCCGCAATCTCATGGACAGCGAGTTCTCCTTCGAGCTCGTCGAGGGCAACAAGGTCGTTGCCACCGGCATCAACGACGCCGAGGGCAACATCACGATGAGCGCCGTGAAGTACACCGAGGCCGGCGAGCACACCTACACGCTGCGCGAGGTCAACGGCGGAACCATCAGCAAGGGCATCACGTACGGCGACGCCAAGTACACCATCGAGACCACCATTACCGACAAGGGCGATGGCACGCTCAAGGCTGAGCATGTCCTGAAGGACGCCACGGCTGCGACCTTCAAGAACACTTACAGCGTGACCCCGACCGATGCAGACCTCGACTTTGACCTGAGCAAGGCCATCGACGGTCGCGAGTGGACGGATGGGGACGAGTTCGGCTTTACCATTACCGCCCCCGATGGCGCTCCGCTACCCGATCCTGCAACCGTAACCGTGAGCAAGCACGATGCGAAGGACGGCATTGCCGCCATCAAGTTCGGCAAGATTCGCTACACGGCTGCCGGAACCTACAAGTACGAGATCCGCGAGAACGCGGGTAATACGGTCGGCATGACGTATGACTCCCACGTCGCGACCGCCGAAGTAACCGTGACCGAGGACGGCGAGGGCAAGCTGACCGCCAATGTCACCAAGAAGGAAAACGGACGCTTTACCAACACGTACCGCACTGAGCTTAACTACACCGCGGCCGGCGGTCTGTGGCTCAGCAAGTATCTGGACGGCCGCCCCATGACCGAGGGCCAGTTCACGTTTACCGTGACGCCTGCCGACGAGGCCTCGGCCAACGCGCTTGGCCTGCTGCCCGGAGCCAACAACTTCAAGTCCCCTGCGACGGCAGAGGCAACGGTCGGACTGATCGACATTCTGGCTGGTCATGAGGTTAAATTTACGCAGGCTGACGCCGGCAAGACCTTCAAGTACACCGTGGCCGAAAAGAACGACGGACAGCCCGGTTACACCTACGATGACGCCGTACGCACGGTGACGATCGCCATCGCCGACGACACCGCCGGTACGCTCACTGCTACGACGACCGTTTCCGGTGGTCCCGAGGGCACGCATGAGACGGTCCACAAGAGTGGCGAGAACAAGGTCGAGAAAGCCCTGGTGCCGTTCCACAACAGTTACAGCGCTACGACCAACACGCCTGGTGGCACCGCTGCTCAGGTCGTTGCCACCAAGACTCTGACCGGCCGCCCGATGGCCGACGGCGAGTTCTGGTTCGGCATCGCCTATCAGGGTGAGCTTGTGGCATACGAAAACCTCAAGCCCAATATCGGCGGGCACGTGAGCTTTGATACGCTGCACTACGACACCAAGATGCTTGCTAATCTTGAGGCTGCTGGGCTTGCTTATCGTACCGATAAGGACGGCAAGCTTGCCTGGACCATTAACTACACGGCCTACGAAGATTTATTCGGGCTGCCGAATGGCGTTTCCGCTACAACGTGGAGCTTTGGCTTTAAGGTTATCGTCGTCGACAACGGTGACGGTACCCTGACGGCAACGGTCGACTACGGCGGCGTCGAGCCCTTGTTCGAGAACGTCTACGGCGCCGAAGCCGTCGATGCCGCGCTCACCGGCACTAAGAAGCTCCAAGCTGCCGAGGGCCTGACCCCGGCTGACATCACGGGCAAGTTCACCTTTACCGTGACCGCCGACGAGGCTGGTGCCCCGATGCCCGAGCGCACGACCGCAACCAACGACGCGGCTGGCAACGTGGGCTTTGGCAAGATCCACTTTACGCTCGAGGACCTCAACCGCGCTCTGGGCGTGACGACCGATGCTTCTGACGACGCATCGAGCGACGCCGAAGCCAACACCGGTGAGGCCGAGGTTGACGCCGACGCTGCCGAGACCGATGAGTCCAACGACGAGTCCGATCCCGCAACCCCCACCGCTCCGCGCTCGCACACCTTTACCTATACGGTGACCGAGTCCGGTAGCGTCCCTGGCGTGACCAACGACCCCAACGCCACGCGCAAGGTTTCCTACACCGTGACTGACGACGGCGCCGGACATCTGAGTGTCGTGCGCAACGGCGACGACGGTGCGGACTTCACGTTCACCAACACCTACGTCGTGGCGCCCACCGACTCTTCCGTGACCGATCAGGTCAAGACGGTTAAGCGTCTGACCGGACGTGACCTTGCAACCGGCGAGTTCACGTTTGAACTGCTCGAGGACGGCGTGGTTGTCGCCAGCGGCACCAACGACGCCAACGGCAACGTTACGCTGAGCCCGATCCACTACGAGGCGCCCGGTACGCACACGTACACGCTGCGCGAGGCTCGCCCGAACGCGCTTAGCCTGTACAAGGGTGTCACCTATGACGGCACGACCTACACCGTCGTGACCACCGTCTCCGACAACGGCGACGGTACGCTGGCCGCGACGCACAAGCTCGAGGGAACCACCGAGTCGGCTGGCTTTACCAACAAGTATCACGCCATGCCCACGCAGGTCTCCATCGGCGCCATTAAGGTGCTCGAGGGACGCGAGCTCAAGAAGGACGAGTTTAGCTTTAAGCTCGTTGGCGAGGACATCGAGTCTACGGTTACCAACGATGCCGACGGCAAGATCAACTTCGACAAGCTCGAGTACGACGAGCCCGGTACGTACGTCTACACCGTCAGCGAGGTCAAGGGTGACGAGGCCGGTATGACCTACGACAAGTCCGTCTTTACCGCGACCGTTAACGTGGTCGACGACGGTGAGGGCAACCTCAAGGCGAACGTCGCCTTTACCAAGGGTGACAAGAGCGTCGAGGGCATCGTGTTCAACAACACGTACAAGAAGCCCGAGACGCCCGTGCCGACGCCCGATCCCGGCACGCCCAAGACCGTGACGAACATCGTCAAGACGGTCAAGGGTTTCCTGCCCACCACGGGTGACCAGCAGGCTGCCGCTCTGCTTATGGCATTTGTCATCGCCATGGCCGGCGTCGGAGCCCTAGTCTGGGGTATCCGTAAGCGCTAGGCACGTCGACAGCGCCCGGGGCCAAAAGGCCCCGGGCGGCCGGCAGGGCTAAATTCCGACCTACTCCTACCCCCAGCCGCCACGGAGGCATCTCCCTCCTCCGTGGCGGCACTTTTGTGTGCCGGGGGCGCCACGAAACCGGCCCATCTACTACGTTTAGCCCCTTACCCCCAACCATGCCAAAAAAAACGCGAAGACAAAACCGCAGGTAGAACGCCTGTGGTTTTGTTCAAAACGAAGGTATGGTCATGGGTATCGCGTCAAACGTAGTAGATGGGCCGATTTCGTGGCGAGCGGTTCCGGCTGATCCCTTGGGGACGGAGGAAAACGGATCATTTTGGTCCTGCGAGGCTGGCGGAGGCACTCGTCCAGGGCCGCCCGAACAAAACTATGCCGGTTTACGGGGCTGAGTTACGAGTCTCCAACCATGCCGATATTCGTGAAAATAAAACCGCAGGTAGACGAGCCGTCATTTTGCAGAAAACGCGGGTATGGATGGGGGTCCTGAGTTTGGCCCCGTAAACCGGCATAGTTTTGAAATGGCTTTAAATCGGTAGCAGCCATTTTGCTATGCCGGAACGGTCGGTCTTCGGGCAACTACCCTCGCAGGTAGGCGATAGCGATCTGCGTGCGGTTGCGCAGGCCCATCTTTGCCAGGATTGAGCTGATGTGGTTGCGCACGGTGCCTTCGCCCATGTAGGCGGTGGCGGCGATCTCTTTGTTGTCGAGGCCGCGGGCGATGAGTTCGGCGACTTCGAACTCGCGGTCGGTCAGGCTGGCGAAGGCTGCGGGCCGGCGGGGCGTGCCCGCCTCGACGTCCGTTCCGTCAAAATCGATGTCCTCGATCGCCTTGCCCTCGAGCACGCGTTTGCCGTCCATGACCTGCGCCAACGCCGGCGGAATGGCAGCGACATCGGTCTTGATCAGGTAGCCGCGGGCGCCCAGCTTGAGCGCCGACACAATGTACTCGTCATCCGAGAACGTCGTCAGAAACACCACGCGCGCCGCAGGGTCGTGCTCAAGGATCTCGCGCGCGGCCGAAAGTCCGTCGCGCCCCGGCATCTGGATGTCGAGCAGCGCGATGTCGGGCGCGCGCTCGCCGTAGAGCGCGACCGCGTCGTCGCCATTGGCGCCGGTGCCCACTACCTCGATTTGCGGCTGGGCGCCCAGGATAATCTTGAGCGAATCGACCACCAAGCGGTCGTCGTCGACAACGATGAGCCTCATCGGCCCTCATCTCCTTGCTGTTTGGGAACGGTGGCAAACACACGCCAGCCGCCGGTGCCGGCGCGCGGACCGGCGGTGAAGGTGCCGCCAAGCGCCTCGACGCGCTCGCGCATGGAGGCGAGCCCCATGCCTTCTGCGACGTTGCTGCTGCTCGCCGGGGTCGCGTCCGTGCCATCATCGGTAACGATGAGCTGGTAAAACGACGGATGCTCCATGCACCGCACGGTAATGGTTTTGGCATGGGCGTGGCGCATGGCGTTGGAAAGCGCCTCGCGCAGCACCGCCGCAAAGCAGTTGGCGACGTTGGCGGGCGCATGCTCGGCCAAAACCTCAAGCTCAATCTGCGGACCGTTGTCCGAACGTGCGCCTTCAACGATGCGCTCGAGCTGCACGGAGAGGTCAGTCGCATTGTCGTTGAGCGCGTGGACGCTGGCGCGCACGAGCTGGAGCGCCTCGTCAACCGTGCGTTTGACGTCGGCGAAATCGGCGGCAACCCTGGGCTCGTCGGCATGGACCACGCGCAAGGCCTCGGCTTGAAGCGAAGCGCGCGTGAGCTGGTGGCCCACGTTATCGTGGATTTCGCGCGCGATGCGGGCGCGTTCGGCGAGCGTCGCGAGCTCGACTTCGTAGTCCTGGCGGTCGGCAAGGTCGCGGTTGCGTGCCTCGAGTGCCAGGGCGCGTTCTTGCAGCTTGTCGCGGGTGCGACGCATGCGTTCCTGTTCGCGCTCCAGCTGCGCGGTGCGCAGCGACAGCAACGTGGCGGCGACCGAAAGGATGGCGGTTAGCAGCAGCGTTCGGGTGGTGAGCGCGCCGCCGCGAAGGTCTGCGACGAGCGCAAAGGCAAAAGCGGAGCCAATGCCCAGCGCGACCCAGGCGTGCTCACGGCGCACGCGCCGCGCGATGTCATAGAAGGCGAGAGGCGCAAACGGCACGAACGGCGGCACGAAGACGGCCGCGATGATGCAGGCGTAGCTCGCGGCCTCACTCACACGGCGGGCGCGGTTTCCCTGTGCGACCTCGGCCAGTGAGGTGGCAATAACGCCAAGGCAAAACGCCGCAACCAGACGAGCGTCCACAGCAAGGCCCGTGGCGGCTGCGATACAGCACGCCAGCACGATCGATTTGTCGAATAGCCTGTTCATACGGGTATTGTACGCGATGCCGCGCACGGGGGAGGCACTACCCGGAGCAACCGTGACATTCCTCCCGTGCGGCAAATCGGGGGCATCGGCGGGCCGCGCGACCAAGCCCTACACTCGTGACAAAGCTCACTGGTGCGCGCCGGCGGCTCCTGCGATGATGCAATCGTACCGGGCCGCAATCAACGGAAGGGCCGCCTCATGACAGACATCGTCCACGTCGAAAACCTCGTCAAGCGCTACGACGATCTTATCGCGCTCGACCACTTTAACCTGAGCATCGCCCCCGGCGAGATCTTTGGCCTGCTGGGCCCCAACGGCTCGGGCAAGACCACGTCCATCAACTGTATTCTGCAGCTGCTTGCCTACGACAAAGGCACCATCGAGCTGTTCGGCGAACCCATGACGCCCACGCGCTATGACCTCAAGCGCCGCATCGGCGTGGTGCCGCAGCAGGTGGCGGTGTTCGACGAGCTTACGGTGCGCGAGAACATCGACTATTTCTGCAGCCTCTACGTTAACGACCGTAAGCGCCGCCGCGCGCTGGTGGACGAGGCCATCGACTTTGTCGGGCTGGGCGACTTTACCAAGTTTCGCCCCGGCAAGCTCTCGGGCGGCCTGGCGCGTCGCCTTAACATTGCCTGTGGCATCGCGCACAAGCCCGAGCTCATCTTCTTCGACGAGCCCACGGTGGCGGTCGACCCACAGAGCCGCAACGCCATCCTAGAGGGCATCTGCCGCCTGCGCGACGAGGGCGCCACGGTGGTGTATACCAGCCATTACATGGAGGAAGTCGAGCAGATTTGCAGCCGCATCATGATCATGGACGGCGGGCGCGTGCTGGCGCAGGGCACCAACGACGAGCTCAAGCGCATGATTCAGATGGGCGAGCGCGTGACTGTCGAGGTTGGCGCCGTAGAGACCGCCACGGTCGAGCGGCTGCGCGCCCTCGAGCACGTGCTTTCGGTTGAGCTGTCCGGCGGCGAGATCGTCTGCACCTGCGAAGCGAGCCCGCACAATTTGGTCGACATCCTCGACACGCTGCGCGCCGCCGATGTGGCGCTCGGCCGCGTGTGGAGCGAGCCACCGACCCTCAACGACGTGTTCCTCGAGATCACCGGCCGCGAGCTGCGCGACTAGGGGGCAGTCATGTTCAACACCATCATCACTACGGTCAAGACGCTGCTGCGCCGGCCGAGCACGTGGGTCTGGGGCGCTCTCTTTCCCATCGCACTTTCCACGATGTTCATGTTTATGTTTGCGAACCTCAGCTCCGACGGCAAGATCGACCCGGTGCCGGTTGCCGTCGTGGCGGACGAGGCTTGGGACGCTTCGGCCTTTAAGGGCGTGGCGACGTCGCTTGCCAAGGAAGGCGACGATCAGCTGCTCGAGATCCACGAGCTCGACGACGCAGCCGACGCGAGCCGTGCGCTTAAGGCCGGCGAGGTCGCGGGCATCTATACGGTCGACGATGCGGGCACGCCCAAACTCACGCTGATATCGAGTTATGACGGCTCGCGTGCGTCGTCGGTGCTCACCGATCGCAGCATCCTGGAGACGGTGGCAAGCTCGTATACACAAAATGCCGAGCTCATGTCCCAAATTGCCCAGGACAACCCAGCGGCGCTCGCCGACCCGGAGGCGGTTGCGCGCGCCCTGTCGCTCGAGGGCGGCACCCGTCGCGTGAGCCTGACGCGCACCACGCCCGATGGCACGGTCATCTACTACTATGCGCTCTTTGGTCTGGTGGCGATGATGTCTGCCGAGTTTGCCGCCTTGAGCGTCGTCGATCTGCAGCCCAATCTGTCCGGCCTTGGCGCACGTCGCTGCGTGGGTGGTCTTTCCAAGACGGCGTCACTGGCCGGTATCTTTGTGGGCTCGTGGCTGGTCTCCTTTGCCTCGATGGCGATTGCGATTGGCTACGTGCGCCTAGTCGTGGGCATCGACTTTGGCGGGCGCGAGGGACTGTGTTTGGTGGGCGGCGCCGCTTCCGCGCTTGCCGCCACGGGCCTGGGACTCTTTGTGGGCACGCTTCCCGTTAAGGGCGGCAAGGCGTCCAAGTCGGGCATCCTCACGGGCTTTGCCACCACGTGCGCCCTGTTCGCCGGCCTCTACGGCGAGCCGGCGATGGCGCTTGCCGACGACGTCGCCCGCGCCTGCCCGGCCGAGTGCTGGCTCAACCCCGTCAAGCTCATCTGCGACATGTTCAACCGTCTGTATTTCTTTGAGGATCTGGGGCCCTTTGCCGTTCGCGCCGGCGCGCTGGTCCTCATGGCCCTGGTGTTTGTCGCCGCCGCCACGCTGATCTTTGGAAGGAGCCGCTATGAGCACCTTTAAGACCGCGCTTCGCATGGCGCTCGCGCACCCGTTCTACCTGCTCATCTATACGGTGTTCATTTCGCTCATGGGCGTATTCATCGCGGCCTCGGTGAGCTGGAACTCGTCGCAGCTCACCGAGTACGAGCCCTACGATGCCAACGTGATCGTGGTCGACCGCGACGACAGCGACCTTTCGCATGCGCTCACCAAGCACCTGGGGTCGCGCTTTGAGTTGGTCACGGGCGTCGGCGACGATACCTACGATCTTGCGGACGCGCTCTCCAAGAGCAACAGCGCCAAGGGTAGCGCCGACTGCGTGTTCTTTATCCCGGAGGGGTTTGAGAACGACCTGGTCGCGGCCGCCCGCGCGGGGAAGGCCCTGCCCAAGCTCGATGTGACCTACGGTGCCGGCACCATGGCGGCGGCGCTTTCGTCTGCTGAGGCCTCGCGCTGGATTTCGCTCGCGGGCGCTGCAGCGGCCCTAGAGCCCGCCGCCTCTAATGGTAGCGTCGCCAAGGCCGCCGAGCATGCCGCCGCCAAGCGCGCCGAGGTCCAGATTGAGCAGGTCAAGGTTGGTTCGACTGCCGCCGCCATGCTCAAGTCGTATTTCAACTTTGGCGCGTACGCGATTATCTCGTCGGTCATCGTATCGGTGGGGCTGGTGTTCTCGGGCATGAACGAGCCCGAGCGCGTGCGTCGTATGGATGCCGGCCCAATCTCCGAGCGCCGGCGTTCGCTCGCCGTGTTTGCGGCCGCCACTGTGATCACCGTCTGCATCTGGTTTGTGTCGAGCATGATGGGCGTCGTGGGCTTTGCCGGCGCGGTTGCCGAGGTCGGCGTGGGTCGTGTGTGCCTGGCGCTGGCGGCGACGTTTGCCCTGGCGTGCACGCCTCTGGCCGTTGGCTTTGCCCTTTCGAGCCTGGGTGCGCGTGAGGAGCTGCTCAACGGTGTGGGCAACCTGCTCGGCATGCTCATGACGTTTTTGGGCGGCGCCTGGATGCCGCTGTCGCTGATGGGCTCGGCCGTGCAGACGGTGGCGCACTTTGTGCCGACGTATTGGGTGAACGACGCGATCGGCAAGGCGCTCGCTTCGGACCTGACGTCTGCCGTGTTGGGCGACATCGCCTGCGACCTGGGCGTCACCGCGCTCTTCGCCGCCGCCATCGCCGCCGTAGGCCTAGCCCTCGCCCACAACAAATCCCACGCCTAGACACCTACTCATTGGGGACAGACTTAAACGACCAAAAGTATTCATTGGGGACAGACTTAAATGACTAGCCATCGGGGGCAGATAAGGAGCGTCCTCAACTGCCGGGTGGCGAAAGAGCGTCCCTTGTGACTGGTCATTTAAGAACGTCCCCAATGACTAGTCTGAAACAAATCCCCACTCTCGCCCCAAAATAGTTCGCCAAGGTTTACTATTACGTTCATAAAGTAGTACGGGGCTAACAATGGGGGATAGCATGGCGACGAAGCAAGCCTACGTCCAGGTCAAGGGGCTCAAGAAACACTACGGCGACGGTGACGCGCGCCTGACGGTGCTCGACGGCATCGACACGTCCATCAATCGCGGTGAGATCTGCGTCATGCTGGGGCCCTCGGGCTCGGGCAAGTCGACCTTCCTTAACCTGATCGGCGGCCTGGAGGATGCCGACGGCGGCTCCATCATGGTGGACGGCTGCGACCTCACGGTGCTCAAGCCCGCCGACCTGGGTGAGTACCGCCGCCGTGAGCTGGGCTTTGTCTTCCAGTTCTACAACCTGGTGCCCGATCTCACCATCAAGGAAAACATCGAGGTCACGGCACACCTGTCCAAAAAGCCGCTCAACATCGACGACCTGCTGCGTTCGCTGGGTCTCTACGAGCACCGCAACAAGTTCCCGCGCCAGGTTTCGGGCGGCCAGCAGCAGCGCTGCGCCATCGGCCGTGCGCTCGTCAAAAACCCGGGCCTGCTGCTGTGCGACGAGCCCACCGGTGCGCTCGACTATAAGACGTCCAAGGAAATCTTGCAGCTCATGGAGGATGTCAATCACGAGTACGGCTGCACCATCATCATCGTTACCCACAACGCCGCTATCGCCCGCATGGCCAACCGCGTGCTGCGTCTGCGCGACGGGCGTATCGCCGAGGACGAGCTCAATGAGTCGCCGGTCGCGGCCGCCGAGCTCGATTGGTAGGCGGCGCCATGTCACCTCTTGCAAAACGACTCCCGCGCGAGCTGCGCCGCAATATCGGCAAGTACCTGGGCATCTTTCTGCTTATGTGCGGAAGCATCGCTCTCACCTCGGGCTTTTTGCTCGCGGCGCATTCCATCGGCTACCTTATCGACGACATGCGCGATGCGTACACGATTGAGGACGGCCGCGTGACCACCTCCTTCGAGGCTACCGACGATCAACTCAAGGCAGCCGAGAACGCGGCCGGCGACGTCGGCGGCGTTACGCTCTACAAGAATTTCTCCATCGACGCCATCATCAAAAAGGCGACCGGCGACGACGGCACCAAGCGCACGCTGCGCACCTACACGCACCGCACCAAGGTCGATATCGCGTCCTACTGTGAGGGCAGGCAGCCCAAGACGGACGATGAGGTGGCCATCGACCGTGTCTTTGCCACCAACAACGACCTTGCCGTGGGCGATAGGGTCGAGCTTGAGGGCCGCACCTACACCATCTGCGGCATCATGACTCAGCCCGATAGCCAGGCGCTGTTCCTCAACAACTCCGACTTTACGGTGAACACCATCACCTATGGCGTGGCCGAGGTCACCGACGCCGGCTTTGCCGCGCTCGAGGATGCCGGCGGCGCGCCTGCCTACACATACTCCTTTACCTTTACCGATCGCGACCTCCCCACCGCGGATCGCATCGATGCGGAGCAGGATATGGTCGAGGCGCTGACCGATGCCGATGCGCGCGTGGATGACCTCATCGACGCCGATTCCAACCAGGGCATTGGCTACGCGCGCGACGACGTAGACGGCGACTCCATGATGTGGACGACGTTGCTCGACATCATCATCGTGATCATGGCGTTTATCTTTGTGGTCCTTACCGACGCCACCATCGAGGAGGAGAGCGCCATCATCGGCACGCTGCTCGCCAGCGGCTATCGTCGACGCGAGATCGTGCTGCACTACCTGGCACTTCCCGCCATAGTGGGCGTGGTCGCGGCGCTTTTGGGCACGGTGCTCGGCGTTGCGTTCTTTACCGAGCCCATGCGCGGCCTCTATTACGGCTCGTACAGCCTGCCGCCCTTCCAGGTGTACTGGAGCTGGGAGATCTTTGTGAAGTGCGCCGTGGTTCCCGCCGCCGCGCTTATCCTCATTACGCTGGTGGGCCTGCTCCGCAAAATGGGCAAGACGCCGTTGCAGTTCCTCCGTCACGAGGCGGGCGGCAAGTCGGGCACCAAGCGCGGCCTGCAGCTGCCGGAGCGCATGGGCTTTGTCTCGCGCTTCCGCCTGCGCATCTTCCTGCGTAATCTGGGCAACTTCGCCACGCTTTTCGTGGGCATTGCGTTTGCCTCGCTGCTACTGCTCTTTGGCCTGGCGATTCTGCCCACGATGACGCACTACGCGGACAACCTCGAGACAAGCCTGGTCGCCGAGCACCAGTACACGCTCAAGGCCCCGCTGGAACTCGAGGGCACCGCCGAGGAGCGCGAGCAGTGGTCGGCACTCGAGCGTTTGCAGTCGGTTGACGGCGCACTGCTTTCTGCCGCTCAGGATGCCGATGACGAGCTTGACGACGCGGCCGATGCAGCGCAGGCAGCAGCCGATGCCGCGACCAGCGCTCCGTCTGCCGAGAGCCTGGCCGCGGCGCAGGACGCGCTCGCCAAGGTCCAGGACAAGAAGGATGCGCTTTATGCGCGCCTCGATGACCTTGCCGATGCCCTCGGCTGCGACCGCGACGAGGCTATCGACCTGATCGACAAGGCCTCTAAGATCGACACTGACAACGATGATATCCACCCGGTCAATACGACCGACAACGGCGCGGGCGCAATCGCGCAGGCCGAGAAATATGCCGTTTACCAGCTGCAATACGACCGCGGCGATGGTAATGGGCAGGAGACGATTTCCGTCTACGGCATCTCGCCCAACTCGCGCTATTGGAAAGATCTCAACGTCGGCGATGGGCGCGTTGTCTTTGGCGGTGGCTTGCTCGACAAGTTTGGCTGGAGCGAGGGACAGAAGGTCACGCTCGGCGACAAGTGCGAGGGCAAGGACTATTCGCTGGAGTACATGGGCAAGGACTGTGCCTGGGGCTCCAAGTCGGACATGAATATCTATATGAGCATCGATGACTTTAACGAGCTGTTCGGCAATGACGCCACCTACTTTAACGGCTATGTGAGCGACGAGAAGCTCGACCTCGATGCTCGTTACTTTGCCGGCGACACCACGCCCGACGACATGCGGGCCGTGGGCGACCAGTTCATCGGCATGATGAGCAAAATGATCGGCATGATGGTTGGCCTCGCGGTGTTTATCTTCCTGCTGTTTATGTATCTACTGACCAAGGCTGTGATCGACCACAGCGCCCGTTCGATTAGCTATATGAAAGTCTTTGGCTATCGCGATAGCGAGATCTCGCATCTGTACATCCGCTCGATCACGCTGTGCGTGGCGGCGTCGCTCGTGCTGAGTCTGCCGGTCATTATTGGCTCGCTCACGGCCATCTTCCGCTCGATGCTGCTCGCCTACAACGGCAATATCGAAATCTATGCGCCCGCTTGGTCCATGGTTGCATGCGTCGGCATTGGCTTTGCGACCTACCTGGTCGTGGCGTTGCTGCACACGCGCTCCATCAGGCGCGTCAGCTTGGCCGAAGCCCTCAAAGTCCAAGAGTAGTCATCGGGGACAGTCCTTGCCATTCGTCGGCTCGCCGGCCGGGCTGGCAAGGACTGTCCCCAGCTGCCGGCAGGAAAGGAACGTCCCTAGCTGCCAGGTGGCGAGGCACTCATTTAAGTCCGTCCCCAATGAGTGGTTTCAGCCATTTAAGTCTGTCCCCAATGAGTACCCAATGACTAGATGCCATACTTGACTTTAACTCTGCTTTAACTGGTACCATCCTCTATGTCTGTAACGCCATATAGACCGAGGGGATATATCTATGACCGCAACTGCACCCGCAGCACCCGCTAAGGTGTACTTCACCAACCTGCGCACGCATGCTCGCGAGAGCCAGCTCGACAAGCTCAAGCGCCTCATCCGTCACGCCGGTATCGAGCAAATCGACTTTGAGAACAAGTTCGTCGCCATCAAGATTCACTTTGGCGAGCTGGGCAACCTGAGCTTTTTGCGCCCCAACTACGCCCGCGCCGTCGCGGACGTCGTGAAGGAGCTGGGCGGCAAGCCCTTCCTCACCGACTGCAACACGCTCTATGTCGGTAGCCGCAAAAACGCGCTCGAGCACATCGATACCGCCTACCAGAACGGCTTTACCCCGTATGCCACGGGCTGCCAGATCATCATCGCCGACGGCCTCAAGGGTACCGACGAGGCGCTCGTCCCGGTCGAGGGCGGCGAGTATGTGCGCGAGGCCAAGATCGGTCAGGCGCTCATGGATGCCGATATCGTGATCAGCCTCACCCACTTTAAGGGCCATGAGCAGGCCGGTTTTGGCGGCGCCATGAAGAACCTGGGCATGGGTGGCGGCAGCCGCGCCGGCAAGATGGAGCAGCACGCCGCCGGCAAGCCGAACGTCGCGACCGAGCACTGCGTTGGCTGCCGTGCCTGCGAAAAGATCTGCGCGCACAACGCTATCTCGTTCGACGATACCCGCGAGCGCGAGCTTGCCAACGGTAACACCCGCACGGTTCACGTCGCCGCCATCGACCACGATCGCTGCGTGGGCTGCGGCCGCTGCATTGCGGCATGCAACCAGGATTGCATCAAGCCCGGCTATGACGCCGCGGCCGACGTGCTCAACTGCAAGATCGCCGAGTACACCAAGGCCGTTGTCCAGGATCGTCCCAGCTTCCACATTTCGCTGGCTATGGATATCAGCCCCAACTGCGATTGCCATCCCGAAAACGACACACCTATCGTCAACGATATCGGCATGTTCGCGAGCTTCGACCCGGTCGCCATCGACCAGGCCTGCGCCGATGCCGTTATGGCATCCGAGCCGCTGCCCAACACCGAACTCACCGATAGCGCGGCCAAGATGGAGCACAACCACGAGCATCTGGAGGGCGAGCAGGCCAAGGATCCCTTCTGCATCACGCATCCCGACACCGACTGGCGCGTGTGCATCGCGCACGCCGAGAAGATTGGCCTGGGCACGAGCGAGTATGAGCTCATCGAGGTCAAGTAGCGCCTAGCTATTGGACAAAATAAGCGCCTTTATAGCGTAAGTTGAGCAAAAGCCGCCCACGAGCACAACGCTTGCGGGCGGCTTTTCAGAAGTGCGGTGAAAAATCGAATACCGCCGACTACAAACCGATTTTTGGCAACAAAACCCCAGACGTTGCTTTTTGCCTAAAAATTCTTGTCGAGGAAGTTGTCGACCGTGTTCCAGTAGAGTTCGGGGTCGACCTGCGCGCTCTTGGCGTGGGTGGCGCCATGGATAGTGAGCTTTTGCTTGACCTTGCTGGCGCACGCGTCGTAGTTTTGGTCGAGCATGCTGTACGGTACAAAGGTGTCCTGGTCGCCGTGGATAAACAGCATGGGAACCGTCGCATGTTTGAGTTGCTCCACACTGCTCGCCTTATGAAAGTCGTAGCCCGCGCGCACGTTGCATACCAGGTTTGCTACATCGAGCAAGGGAAAGCTGGGCAGGCCGAACACATCCTTGAGCTGCAGAGAAAACTCGTCCCAAACACTCGTATAACCGCAGTCCTCGATAATGCATTTCACGTTTGCGGGCAGAGACTCCCCCGCGACGTTCATGGCGGTTGCCGCACCCATCGACTCGCCAAAGACCAGGATGCGCGCCTCGGGGTCAGCCTGAACGATTTGCTCGATCCATGCGACGATGTCGAGGCGCTCGGGCCAGCCCATGCCGATATAGTCGCCGCCGGAGCGCTCGTGGGCGCGGGCGGCGGGTGCGAGTACGTTCATGCCGCGGTCGTGGAATCGCTTGACGTATCGAGCCATGCCGATGGGCTCGTTGGTATATCCATGCAGGCAGACGGCGTAGTCGTGTGTGCTCTCCGACGCAGCAAAATACCAGGCGGCGAGCTCGGTTCCGTCATCTGCGGTGAGGCTGCTGCTCTTGCGGTTCTCTTTAAACCATGCCCGCGCCTCGGTATCCTCGGCATCCGGCTGCTCACCTTCTTTGTCGTTCTTGCTATCCTGCATCATCTTCATGGTGTATGGCGCGCGGGGATTCAGCGCGAAGTCAAACAGAAAGTTGCCGGCAAATCCGAGCAGCGCAACGACAACCACCAGCGCAACGACGCCGGCTATCTTGAGCTTTCGATGGGAACGTGCGTTTTGAGACATAAGAAGCTTTCCTATAAGATGTTAATACATCAACATTTAATGCAAGCGCATTATGGACGTTCGCCGTTGATGCGTCAACAGACAAAGAATGGGTAAACAAAGGGTCACGTATGGTGCAAATTTCGCACGTACCTAGACGCTTTGATATAGTGTTGAGAACTCTTTACGTTGGAGGATGTAACCGGCATGTCCGATTCGAGCGACAGTTCTAAGCCGCGACCCAAGACCGCGGCCGTTCCACACTACACGGTGGGTGAGGAGATCATGAACTCCGTCACCCATGGTGTCGGCTGCCTGCTGGGTATCGCGGGTCTGGTGCTCCTGATCGTATTCGCTGCCCTGCGCGGCGGAGGCCCGGCCCACATGGCCGCGGCGATTGTCTATGGCGTTAGCATTATCCTCGAATACCTAGCCTCCACGCTCTACCATGCGATTCAGCCCGCGGGCGCCAAACGCGTGTTCCGCATTATCGACCACAGCTGCATCTACCTGCTCATAGCCGGCAGCTATACGCCGTTTTGCCTCATCACGCTCGCAAACGACGGCGGCGCTGTGCTGTTCTTTGCCGTATGGGCCATCGCCATCATCGGCATCGCCCTCGAGTGCTTTATGCGCGAGCGTCAACCGCACTGGGTAAGCGGCCTGGTTTACCTGCTGATGGGCTGGCTCGTTGTCTTTAAGCTGCCCGAACTTGTGGCGCTGCTCAACCCCGTGGCACTTGCCCTGCTCGCCGTCGGCGGCGTGTGCTACACCGTGGGCGTGCCGTTCTATATCGCCAAAAACGTGCGCTATCTGCACAGTGTTTTCCACTTGTGGGTACTCGCCGGCAGCATCTTCCAGTTCATGGCGGTGATTCTCTTCGTAATCTAGCGACCACGCCTGCGCGCCCGCGTCCTTGTTTGGGCGCCGGTGCAATTGCCGTATCCACCGTCAACGTTTTAATCCGACATCCCGAATCTTGGAGGTTCGAGAAACTCCCGATGGACATAACCATCTCCCTTATCACCACCCTCGTTTTGACCCTCATCAACGGCTACTTCTCTATGTCAGAGATGGCGCTCACCACGGCCAAGCGCGCCGTGCTGGAGCACGAGGCCGAGGAAGGCGACAAGCGCGCCGAGCGTGCCATTAAGCTGGCTGCCGACTCCGACCAGCTGCTCGCCACCATCCAGGTCGCCATCACGCTCGTGGGCTTCGCCTCGTCCGCCGTCGCCTCGACGAGTCTGTCCGACCCACTCGCCACGTGGCTCATGAGCTTTGGCATCGCGCCGCTCTCCGCCATCGCGCGCGGCCTGGCGCCGGTCATCATCACCGTCGCCGTCGCCTTTGTGTCCATCGTGATCGGCGAGCTCGTCCCCAAGCGCATCGGCCTGGCCAACGCCGAAGGCGTGTCCAAGCAGGTCGTGGGCCCGCTGTCGTTTTTCCAAAAGATCGCCCGTCCGCTCGTGTGGCTGACCGGTGCCTGCTCCGATGGTCTGGCTCGCATCCTGCGCATCAAGAGCGCCGACGATCGCCAGAACGTCTCGGAGGAGGAGATCAAGTACATGGTCTCGGAGCAGGATGACCTGCTCGACGAGGAAAAGCGCATGATCCACGAGATCTTCGACCTGGGCGACACCGTTGCCCGCGAGGTCATGGTGCCGCGTGTGGACACTACCATGTGCGAGGACGACGAGACGGTCGCCGACGTGCTGTCCACCATGCGCCAGACCGGCTTCAGCCGCATCCCGGTGTACCACGAGGATCCCGACAACGTCGCGGGCATCGCGCACATCAAGGACCTGATTCAGCCCGCGCTCGACGGCAAGGGCGACCAGCCCATCGCCGATTACCTACGCGACGCCACCTTTGTGCCCGACACCAAGGACATCCTGCCGCTGCTGTCCGAGATGCAGACTTCGCACGACCAGATCGTAGTGGTCGTGGACGAGTACGGCGGCACGGCCGGCATCATCACCATCGAGGACATCGTCGAGGAGATCGTCGGCGAGATCGAGGACGAGTTCGACCCCGACAACAAGTACCTCACGCGCCTCTCGCGCCGCGAGTGGCTCGTCGATGGGCGTTTTTCGTGCGATGATGCGATTGAGCTTGGTTGGCCGCTCGAGGAAAGCGATGATTATGAGACCATCGCCGGCTGGATTTTGGAGCTTTGCGACTCGGTGCCCGACATCGGAGAGGTATTTGAGGTTGCGGGGTACAAGTTCAAGGTGCAGTCGATGCGTGGCCAGCGCATCTCGCTCATTCGCGTGATCGCTCCGGCCGAAACCGATAAGAAGGATTCCGAGTCTTCGGTAGACGAGCCGACGACGTCGGGTGCGGGTTCCGCGAATCCGCACGACGGCGACGAGTAGGACAAGGAAGAGTAGGGGAGAGTTATGGCAGGCCTGTTCAACATCCTTAAGGTCACCGTCAGCGAGGACAAGATCTGCGCGCACGTGCTGGTGAACCCCGGCATGCCGCTCATGACCTCGGAGGATATCGAGGCTACGGCGCGCGTGTATTACCTGGTGCCGGCGATTGCCAAGCACCTGTGCCTGGGCGATTCCGGCCGCGAGTTCCAGGACTGCATGGGCCAGACCGAGCTTTGCCATCTGCTTGAGCATGTGACGGTCGAGCTCATGAACGAGACCGGTCTTGCCGGCAGCATCTCGTGCGGCCGCACGCGCGTAAGCGAGCACGACGAGCGCGTCTTTGAGGTTGAGCTTTCGTGCCCCGACGACGCGCTGGCCATCGGTGCGCTGTCTTCGGCCACCTTTATGATGGACTGGGCCTATCTGCACGCCGACCAGCCTGCCCCCGACGTGGAGGGCACGGTCGCGGGCCTGCGCAACCTGGTGCTGGGCATGCGCGCCGAGGCCGAGGGCAAGGATCCTCACGAGGCCGTCGCCGCTGCGAACGGCGAAGATGCTGCCGAGGACGAGGGCGCTGACGAGGGCGATGTGCCGGTCGACGCCGAGCCCGTTGTCGATGCGACCGCCGAGCCCGTTCCCACCGAGCCCCAGGGCGTCCCCAACTTTGACGACGAGCCCCAGGTGGCGATTGATACCGAGGGCGCGGTTGCCGAGAACCACGAGGCCTCCGCTGCCGTCTTTGGCGGTGCGGCGACGGTTCCGGCAGGACCTGCGCATGAGGGCGGTCTGCCGCTCGTGGACGGCGCCGGCGAGGACCCGGGTGCCACGGTGGCCATGCCGGCTATGCCCCAGGAGTAGGCCTAGGCGTTTATCACCATCACATACCTGCGCCTTTGCCGTACGCAGATGAGCGGAGCGGCAAATGATGCGCTGCGGGTATAATGGACAGCATTCAAACGGTGGGCACCGACGTGCCCGCAGGAGAGGAATGATCATGGGTAAGACTTTCAGCTTTGTCTCCGGCGCACTTTTTGGTGCCGCTGCCGGTGCTATTGTCGGCGTTGCTCTGGCCCCGCGCTCGGGCGCCGAGACCCGCGCCATGGCTGCCGATATCGCCAACGACGCCTGGGACAATATGCGCGACACCTACGAGCACAGCGCCGAGGAGGCCCGTGCTGCGGTGAATGACTTTGGCCCGATGGTCGACGCCAAGACCGACGACCTGCGCGCCAAGGTCGACCTGGCCCGCGAGCGCATGGACCAGCTGCGCGAGCAGCTCAACGACGCCATTTCGGGCGGCAACGTGACGCCTGCCGCCGACGTTGTGGTCGAGAACGCCGTCGAGGCTGATACCGAGGCTGCGGAGCCCTCGACCGAGGCATAATGCGCGCCGGGGATTTTGTCGGCGCCAAGATCTATCGCAAGCCTACCGAGGACAAGCGCACCAAAAAAGACGGCACGCCGCGCGGCCCTAAAAAGCTTGGAAAGATTCACTTTCCGGTCTTTACCCCGGGCGGTACGCGCGTGGTCGGCTTTATGGTCCGCCAGTCCGATATCGCGGGTATGATCGAGCGTCCCGACCGATTCGTAGCGCTCGACGCCATTGGTGTCTACGAGGGCGCCATTGCGGTCGATGACGTCAAGGACACGTACGATGCCGCCGCTGCCAAGCGCCTCGACATCAACCTGGACGATTGCATCATCTGGGTCGGTATGGACGTGCGCACGGAATCGGGCGACGTCGTGGGCTATTGCTCGGACGTTGAGTTCAAGCCACGCTCGGGCATCGTGCAGGCATTCTATGTGACCGCCGGTGCTGCTTCGAGTGTTTTGGTTGGTGACACGCAGGTGCCGCCGACGATGCTGCGCGGCTATGCGGACGGCGCGATGATTGTTTCGGACGAGGTCAAGTCGCTCGGGTATTCGGGCGGTGCGGCCGCCAAGGTCGCCGAGGCCAGCGTCGTGGTGGGCGACAAGGTCAAAAAGGGCGCCAAGGTGCTTGACGACAAGGGATCGGTTGCCGTGGACAAGGGCAGTCGCGCACTGGGCAAGCAGCTCGGCAAGACGCGCGGCATGTTCAGGGCATTTAAGGACGAATACCAAAAGGCGAGCGGAGGCTCGTCAAAAGCTACAAAATAGCGACGTACCAAATGATGGGAGGCAAGCCGGAGACCTGTTGCTCCGGCTTGCTGTGTTTATGGGGGAGGGCACATGCGCCAAAACGGATCCAACTTAAACGGGCGTTCGGATGCGCGTCCGACGGCGCGCCGCGACCTGGGGCAGCTGCCCAGCGGTCAGCGCAAGCGTCACCGTAAGCCCGGCGCGATGTATCTCAACCATAGCCGCGGCTTTAGCGATCGCAGCGCGCGCATCGGCAACAGCCGTACGCCCCGTCGTTCGTCTCGTCTGCCCTATGCGCTCATCGCCGTTGGTTGCGCGCTTGTGTTGTTTATCGCTGCCGTCGTGGGCTACGTCAACCGCAGCGTGGACGTGGAGCTCAACGGCCAGAAGACCGCGGTGCGCGTGGGCTCTACGCTGCAGAATCTCATCGACGACCAGGAATTGGCTGACACCTACGACGCAGGCGACCTGCTGGCCGTCGATGACAGCGTGCTCAAGCGCCATGGGGGCGAAAAGCTGTCGGTGAAGGTCGACGGCAAGCGCGTGAAGCAGGGTAAATGGGATAGCCGCGAACTTGAGGGCGGCGAGAAGGTGACGGTCAAGGATGGCCGTAACACCTACGAGAAGCACGAGGTTCAGGCTACGGTTATCGAGCCCAAGCTCAAGGTCGAGGGTACGGGCGCTATCGAGTATGTGCAGACGTGGGGTGTCCAGGGCCGCTCCGAGGTGTGGATTGGTGAGCAGTCGGGCAAGACGCAGGACCGCGGCGAGGTTGTGCCCGCCACCGATTGCGTTGTTGCGTGCGCCAGCGTGGCGCCCAAGGGCAACAAAAAGTACGTGGCGCTGACGTTTGACGAGGGTCCGAGCGGCGCCACCAAACAGATCTTGCAGGTGCTCAAGGAAAAGGGCGTCACCGCGACGTTCTTCCTTTCGGGCGATGCGGCCGAGGCCTCGCCTGCCACGGCCAAGGCGATTGTCGATGCCGGGTGCGAGATCGGATCCAACAGCTACAGCGACGATTCGCTCAAGGGTCAGGACCGTGAGGCGGTACGCGAGCAGATTACGAAAGGCACCGATGCGATTAAGTCGACGACCGGTGTGAAGACGATGCTGCTGCGTGCTCCCTACGCTGCCTTTGACGAGCAAAACTGGATTGATGCGATGGACCTGGTCTCCGCCGTGGTCTCGTGGAATATCGACTCGGGCGACTGGCTGCTCAACGGTGCCGACGAGCAGGTCTCGACGGTGCTCGATTCGGTGACGCCGGGCAATATCGTGCTGCTCACCGATAGAGACGAATGCGCTGAGCAGACACTCGAGGCGCTGCCGCAGATTATCGACGGCCTCATTGCCGACGGCTACAAGATCGTGACGCTCAGCGACCTGGTCAAGACGGACACGTCGCTGAGCAAAAAGCTCACCTCGCTGACGAAGGTCACCATGCCCAAGGACGCCGTGTTCCCCCAGCTTGCCGAGGACGACGACACCACGGAGTAGTCATTGGGTAGTCATTTAAGAACGTCCCCAATGACTATGTCACGGATGCGTCAGTGTTTGGTATGCCTGCAATGTGCAGCGCATAAATTCGATGCCGCAGGGCGATGCTGATGCTATAGTTACTGCGGTTAATGAGGGTCAAGAGAAAGGTTACAGGTGAAATCCAAACCTCGACCATACAGTCGATGACCCCATGCAGGTGCTTTTTGCGCATGCACGGGGTGTAAGCGTCGAGCGGCGTGCCGCCCGCGCATGCGTATACATATCCAGAAGCCCCCGGACGCCGCACGCGCGGCCGCGTCCGGAGGAATTATGATGGGGAGCACCATTGAATTATCTGAGTGAGATGCTCAAACTGCCGGTCTTGGACGTCGATGGCGAAAAGCTCGGCGTTGTGAACGATTTTGGCATTGCTACCGGCGAAGTTTTTCCACACGTGACGTCGCTCGCGTTCCGCGGTCCCGGCAAGACGCCGTTTATGATCAGTTGGCGCAAATGGGTCGACCGTATCGACGAGACGGGTGTACACCTTAAGACGTCGGCCACCGAAATCCGTTTTTCGTACCTGCAGCCGACCGAACTCTTGCTTGCCCGCGACGTGCTCAACAAGCAGATTGTCGACACGCAGGGCATGAAGGTCGTGCGCGTAAACGACATCAAGTTTTCCATGTCGGGCGAAAATCAGCTGCGCCTGCTGGGCGCCGAAGTCGGTGCCCGCGGTCTGCTACGCGCCATCAGCCCCGCGCTCGAGCATATCGTCGAAGGCTTTATGAAGCACCTGGGCAAGCCGCTCAGTGAGGACATCATCGCTTGGTCCTACATGGACCTGCTCGACCGCTCGACCAAGAACATTCAACTCTCGGTGTCGCACAAGACGCTCGGCGAGCTGCACCCTGCCGACATCGCCGACATTATCGAGCAGCTCGACCCGCGCCTGCGTGCGCAGGTGTTTGCGCAGCTCGATACTGCCCAGGCCGCCGAGGCCATCTCGGAGTTCGATGACGACGAGCTTATGACCGAGATGCTCGAGGGCCTGTCCGATACCGACGCATCGTCGATGCTGGCCATGATGGACCCGGACGACGCTGCCGACCTGATCGACGAGCTCGATTACGAGAAGGCCGAGAAGCTCCTGCGCCTGATGGGCGTCAAGGAGGAGAAGGCGATTCGTAATCTGCTGGGCTACGAGGACAACACCGCCGGCCGCATCATGACCTCGGAGTTTGTCTCGCTGCCCGCCACGGCGACGGTCGGCGACGCCATCGAGGCGATTCGCAAGCTCGACGAGGACTTTGAGAGCGTCTATTACGTCTATACCGAGGACCCGAGCGGCATGCTGACGGGCGTGCTTTCGCTGCGCACGCTGATCGTGGCCGACCGCGACGCCACGCTGGGCCAGCTCGCCTATCGCGATCTGGTCTACGTGTCACCCGACGAGGACCAGGAAGACGTGACGGACGAGATGACCAAGTACGACCTGGTTGCCATCCCTGTCTGCGACGAGAACCGTCATATCCTGGGTATCGTAACCTTCGACGACGCCATGGACGTTATCGCCGAGGAGCACCAGGAGGACCTGCAGATCGCCGGTGTCGGCTCGGGCGATAGCGCGTCGGACGACTCGACGAACGTGCTCAGCTGGTTTGTGCATCGCCAGTACTGGGTTGTCGTGTGGGGCATTGCCTCGTGCATCATGGCAACGGTGCTGGGGACGGCGCTCGGCTCCGCGCATCTGGTGGTGTTCCCCATGTGCGCCATGCCACTCGTGCTGCTGGCGGCCTCGCGCATGGTGTCGTTCGTCAAGAACTACTTCCTGGAGTATGACGGTCACGACGACGAGCCCAAGCCGTATCTGGGGTTCTTCTTCCAGAGCACGGGCATGGGCCTGATTCTGTCACTCGTGACCTACCTGTGCGCCCAGCTGGTGCGCACCGCTGCGTTCCCCGATGCGCCCATGTTTGAGGAACAGCTCTTTACCGGGTGCTTTAATATCGCTGCCATCATTTGTCTGGTTGGCAACATGAGCGCCGTGATTTACCTGATGGTACTGTTCTGGCGTGACGAGCATGACCTCAACACGTCGGGCACCGCCATGAACGTTATTGCCGTCATGATCTCGTGCATAGCGTACTGCGCCGCTGCGGTGCTTCTCACCATGTCGGTCATGGGTTAGGTGGTCGCGTGCAAAATACCAAGCAAAAGTCGGGCACCAAGCAAAAGTTGACCATCGCGGCCATCTTTGGCGCAATGGGTCCCGGTCTGTTGGCGGCGCTTTCGGGCAATGACGCCGGCGGCATTGCAACGTATTCAAGCGCAGGCGCCAGCTATGGCTACAAGATGCTCTGGATGCTTCCCGTCATGACTGTGCTGCTCATCGTGACGCAGGAGACCGCGGCGCGCTGCGGCTGCGTTACGGGCAAGGGCCTGGCATCGCTCATTCGCGAGCGCTTTGGCGTGCGCAAGAGTGTACTTGCTATGGCGGCGCTGTTGATCGCCAACACGGCTGTGACCATTTCGGAGTTTGCGGGCATCGCCAGCGGCCTTGCTCTCTTTGGCGTGCCGGCGAGCATCTCGGTGCCGTTGGTGGCGCTGCTGGTGTGGATGCTTACCATGTCGGGTAGTTTCCAGCGCATCGAGAAGATTTTGCTGCTCGTGAGCTGCGTGTTCGTGACCTATATCGTCGCTGCATTTATGGCTGGCCCCAACTGGGGTGAGGTCGCGGTCGACTTGGTCGTGCCTAACATTCAAAATGACCCCAGCTACGTGTCGCTCGTGGTCGCAACGATCGGTACCACCATCGCGCCGTGGATGATTTTCTTGGCGCAGAACAACGTGGTCGATAAGAACGCGGGCGAGGACGATATCGTGCTGCAGCGCATCGATACCGTGAGCGGCTCGCTTGCCGCCGATGTCATTGCCGGCTTTATTATCATCACGACCGGTACGGTGTTGTTCCCGGCGGGCATTCAGATTAGCGATGCTGCCGATGCTGCCCGTGCGCTGGAGCCTATTGCGGGTCAGTGGTCCACGGTACTGTTTGCCTCGGGCCTGGTCGCGGCGAGCTTCTTGGCTGCCTGCGTGCTGCCGGGCGTTACGTCGAGCGCTATCTGCGAGGCATTTGGCTGGGAGCGCGGTGCCGACCGCAGCTGGGACGAGGCCCCGGTCTATCGCGGCATCATTACGGCCATTATCGGTATCTCTGCCGTGCTGGTGCTTATGCCCGGCGTCGATCTGTTCCAGATTATGATGACCTCGCAGGTCATCAATGGCGTGCTACTGCCCGTGGTTCTGGTGTTCCAGGTGGTTATTGCCGCTGACCGTCACATTATGGGTGCCAACCGCAACGGCCGCGTGTGGAATGTGCTCACTTGGGCGACTATCGGTGTGATTACGGTGCTCACGGTCGTCATGTTTGTTCTGCAGGCGATGGGTTACAGCGCTTAACGCCCACTTTTGCTTCCGAACAGGCCGCAGCGATGGGGCGCGGCCTGTTTTTTGTCTGCTATAGGGTGTTAGTTATATAGCAATGGACAAAAAATGCCAAATATGAGTACTGTTGCTAAGTGAATAGCATTTACATCCTAAAAGATAATGAACATAGCCTTTAGTATGTTCATTAAAATTGGCTCCAATACGCCTTAAACCAGTCAGGTTGGCTGCTTTAGGGGGTTGTAGGGGTCGCTCGGACGTCATTTTGGGTGGTTTTGCCTGCTACTAAAATGGTAACAGTACTCATATTTGCCCTTTTTTGCCCACAGACCTTTGAGGGTGCGGCGAAAAGGGCTTGTTTTGATTGTTTGGGGCAGGCACGAGGCGCGGAAACGATGTCTGGAGCGACGGAGCGGCCTGGAATTCATCCGTAGAGGTCTTCATTGGCTGCGCCAGGAGTGTCCCTAACTGCCGGAGGGGGTGTCTGCCGTGGCAGACACCCCCTCCGGATGTGGGAAGTTTGCGCTGCAGGTTACTTGTCGGTGCCCAGCTTGTGCGGCTTGAGAGCGAGCGCATTGACGAGTGCGTCGGTGGCAGACTTGACGGCTGCTGGCTGCGGATCGTTGACGTGGTCCTCGGGATGCACGGGCAGGTCCTTCTTGACGGCATCGTGGATCAAGTTGAGGTACTCAGTCACGCCAGTGGTCGATAGGTGCGTGCCATCGCCATCGAACAGGTCGTTGCGGTTGGCACTGTATCCGTACCAGTCGATAACGCGTACGTTCTTGTAGCGCGTAGCGGCGTTGGCGATGGCCTGGTTGGTAGAGCCAACCCACGGCTGCGGGCTGCGCGTGTTCACAAATACCACAATACGCTTATCTCCTGCATCGGCCATGATGGCGTCGATCTGGTCGTCGGTTACCAAACCGTTGGTGCCCAGGGCAAAGACCACGATCTTGCCGGCAAGGTTCTGCTGGATATAGCCCTCAAATGTCGCGCGCCCCGCATCAAACTGGCGGCCCTTTTCGGCATCGATATGGCTGTGCGGGAACACGCCGTCAAAGGTGTCCACGGCACGCAGCGACACGGAGTCGCCGATCATAAGCAGATCGTAGGAGCCATCGGGGAAGCCGTCATTGTCCTTGTCGGTGTCGTCGGCCGCCTGCTGGTCGGTGGGCGCGGTGTTTTTGGCTTCCTTGTTGAGGACTTCGGCGCCCTCGCCGCTCAGTGCAGACGTCTCGGGCACAAAGATCAGGCCGCCCAGTGCAACGACCAACACGACAGCGCAGGTTGCGCAGACAGGGACGTGCGCGCGTGCCCAGTTGGCGGGCGTGGCGGTGCCGTCGCGGAACTCGGATACGGTGCGCCCAAAGGCGCCCTTTCTAAACGGCGTCTCGATAAAGCGATATGAGCATTCGGCCACGGCGACCACCAACAGCACCTGCAAAATGTACTGCCACCACGGTGTATCGTTGATGTTGGCGACCGGGTTCATGAGCAACAGCAGGGGATAGTGCCACAGGTAGATGCTGTACGAGCGCTTGCCAACCCATACGAGCGGCTCGGCGGACAGCGCGCGGGCAACCATTCCCTGGGGCTGCACGCAGGCCGCGATGACCATGAGCGTGAGGATCGAGCACAGCAGTGTGCCTCCGCGATACTGGAAGGCGGTGTAGCCGTTGGTGAGCGCGACCATGGCGGCAAGGCCAACCAGACCCACGAGCCCCAACACATCGATGGATGCGGGCGAGGACCAAAAGCGCACGAGGGCGCTCGGCTGTGCCGGGCCGGTCTCGGCTGATTCGTCGGCCTTCTCGCCAGGCTTGCCCTCGGCGTTCTTGCCGTGCTTGGCGGCCCCGACCAGGCGGTCGAGCCCCAGGCGATGAGCGAGACGTACGGGTGCCAAGTCGCGATCGGGGATAAAGGCCATCCAGGCACCCAACAGCAGCGAGAAGACGCGGGTGTCGGTGCCGTAGTACACGCGGCTGGGGTCGGCGGCAGGGTTATAGAGCACCATCATGGCGATGGCGGAAACGGCAGCCAGACCCAGAACCACGCGGCGCGTTTTGGGCTTGCTCATGTGCATGGATACCATGGCAAGCAGCAGCGGGGGCCAAACCAGGTAGAACTGTTCCTCGATGGCAAGCGACCAAAAGTGCGTGAGCGGCGAGGGGTCGCCCAGAGCATTGAAGTACGAGACGTTTTGGGCAATCTGCCACCAGTTGTTGAAGAACAGCAGCGACGGCAGGATGTCGGGGCGCATCTTGGTGAGCATCACGTGATTGAAGACGGTGCACAGCGCGCAGGTCACCACCACGACGGTCACCACGGCGGGGACCAGGCGACGGATGCGGCGGATCCAGAAGCTCTTGAGGTCGATGCGGCCGGTCTTAGCGACTTCGTTGAGCAGCAGGCGTGTGATCAGATAGCCCGAAAGCACGAAGAAAATCGTGACGCCGAGCAGACCGCCCTGCGCCCATGTGAGGTTGAGGTGATAGAGCACCACCGCGACGACGGCAAGCGTGCGCAGGCCGTCAAGGGCAGGGATGTAGCGGGACTTGGGGCGAGCGGGCGTCTGCTCCGCGGCGGGAGTGTTGGCGCGGCCCGCGTTGTTGGCAGAAGCGCGATGGGGGCTCGCGGTGCGTCGCGGCTCGTTGGCACGGCGTTCGCCCTTCACGCGTTCGTGCGGTGCCGGCTCGTTGCCCGTGCGGCGTCGACCGCGCGAGCCCGATTGCGAGAATTGTTCCATAAAACATCATCCAATGACGAGAATAATCAGCACGTATTCATTGTAGCTGCCTGCTCCTGTGAATGCTTGCTGCTGGCGCAAGCTCAAGCACGCGTCCACATCAAAGTGAACTAAAGTTATAGGGGGTGCGAGAGCGCACAATCGACGGTCGACGGCGGGCGCAAAGCCTGCAGACGAGGAGGTTTCCATGGCAGATCGCGGCATCGTTGCGGTGTTCGGCAGCATGAACATGGACCTTTCGGTGGCGTGCGAGCGCATACCGCGTGCGGGCGAGACCGTCGGCGGCAGCGGGTTTATCACCAACGCCGGCGGCAAGGGCGCCAACCAGGCCGTCGCCGCTGCGCGCATGGGTACGCGCACGTGCATGATCGGCGCGGTCGGTCGCGACGCGTTCGGCGCGTCGCTCGTGGTGGGGCTCCAAGACGCCGGCGTGGACTGTGACTTTGTAGTGCATCGCGATGACGTGGAGACGGGAACGGCGACCATCATTCGCTGCGAGGGCGACAACCGCATCATACTGTCACCGGGCGCCAACCATGCGCTTGCGGGCGGGGACGTTGCCTGCGCGCTGAGGCGTCTGGTGACCGATGAGCTCGACGGCGACGCCAGCGAGATTGCCCCGGCTGCCGGAAGCGTCTTTATCGCCCAGGGCGAATGTGACCTTGTGGCGACGGCCGAGGCGCTTGTTTGCGCTCACGAGCTGGGTTTCTATACGGTCTTTAATCCAGCGCCTTCCTGCGAGCTGCCTGCGGAGGTCTGGCCTGCGGTCGACTTGGTCTGCCCCAACGAGACCGAGTGTCAGGTGCTGACGGGTATCCTGCCCAAGGACGATGGGAGCTGCGCCGCCGCGCTCAACGCCCTGCTTGCTAAGGGCGCCGGCGCCGCGGTCATCACGCTGGGCGGCGCCGGATCGGTTACGCTCGGCGATGGCGGTGAGCTGCTGCGCATGCCGGCACTTTCGAGCACGGTAGTCGATACCACGGCCGCCGGCGATACGTTTATCGGTGCGTTGGCGGCGGCTCGACTAGAGGGCTTGTCGCTCTTGGAGTGCATGGCCGCGGGTGCTCGCGCCTCTGCAGTGACGGTGTCGCGCCTGGGCGCTCAGCAATCGATTCCCACGCGCGCCGAAGTTGAACATTGGTTTGGTTAAACGATAAAGACGGAGAAGCGGAGTAGAACAATGGCAATCAAGAAGCTGATCCTTGATCTGGATATGGGTGTGGACGATGCGATGGCGCTGGCCTATGCCATCGCGAGCCCCGAGGTGGAGCTCGTGGGCATCACCACGTGCTTTGGCAACGTGCGCGTCGAGCAATCGGCGCACAACTGCCTGGCGGTGCTCGATCTGCTGGGTCGCCCCGAGGTTCCGGTGTACCTGGGTGCCGACCGCCCTCTGCAAGCGACTGAGCCCTATACGCCGCCGGCGTCCACCGCGCTCATTCACGGCAAGAACGGCATCGGCGGCGCGAGCGTGCCCGCGTCGCCCTACGAGCCGGTGGGGGCGACCTCGGCCGACGGCAACGCTGCGGTCGATTATCTGATCGATGCCGCGCGCACCTATGGTCCAGATTTGGTCTACGTCGCGACCGGCCCGCTCACCAATCTGGCGCTTGCCATGGAACGCGATGCGGCGGCGATGATGTCCATCGGCCGCGTGGTCGTGATGGGCGGCGCCCTTACCGTGCCCGGTAACGTGAGCGCGGGCGCCGAGGCCAACATGGCGAGCGACCCCGAGGCAGCCGACGCGGTGCTGCGCTCGGGCCGTAAGCTCACCATGGTGGGTCTGGACGTGACGCATCGCGTGGTGCTCACGCGCCGCGACATTGCCGGCTGGACGGGCTCGGGCACCATGGCGGGCTGCGCATTTGCGAGCATGGTCGAGCACTACATTGGCTCGTACGAGATGAACGCACCCTACCTGGGTGGTTGTGCGCTGCACGATCCGCTGGCCGTTGCCGTGGCGATCGACCCCACGCTCGTAGGTGCGCTCGGCTGCAACCTGCGTGTTGATCTGCTGGGCGAGTACCGCGGTCGCACCATCTGCGATGAGCGCCGCCTGTCCGATCCGGACAAGAGCGCGCTTGTGGCACTGACCGTGGATGCTCCGCGCTTCCTGTCCGAGTTCAAGACGCGTATGGCCCGTGTCCTTGGCTAAGTTGTCTTTTTGGGACGGGGCTTTTTTGACTGGTATGATTGGTGCGACCATTCGAACCAGCTAAAAGAGCCCGTCCCAAATTGACTACCGAGAGGATCTGCCATGGAGCGCATCGCGAGTTTTTCCGTTGACCATCTGCTGCTTGAGCCCGGCGTGTATGTGAGCCGCATCGACCGCGATCCGGCGACCGGTGCTGCCGTCACCACGTTTGACCTGCGCCTGACCACGCCCAACAAGGAGCCGGTCATGAACACGGCCGAGTGCCACACCATCGAGCACCTGGGCGCGACGTTCCTTCGCAACCATGCCGAGTGGTCGAGCCGCATTGTCTACTTTGGCCCCATGGGCTGCCGCACGGGCTTTTACCTCGTCGTGTTTGGCGAGCTGACGAGCGAGGAGATCTTGCCGCTCGTGCGCGAGCTGTTTGAGTTTGTCGCCGACTTCGAGGGCGATGTCCCCGGTGCCGCTCCCGAGGAGTGCGGCAACTACCTGGACCAGAACCTTCCCATGGCTAACTGGCTCGCGCGCCGCTACCTCGACCGCGATCTGGCCGATATCGACGAGAAGCACCTGCATTATCAGCAGGCGTAAGGGCTTTATCGCCTAAAACGTGCGCATTGGGCGCCTTCGCTTATGCGGGGGCGCCCTTTTGTTGAGTAGTCGGGACGAGCGTTCAAAATCACTCATGTTTGTTCTAGAATGTTCATACTGTCACATAAACGAACAGGAGTGAACATGCATATCTATTCTGTCGAGGATTCCGAGTTCAAGTCCTATGGCAACGTTTGGGATAACGTTCCGTCCGAGCTCACGTCGCCTGTGCTCGAGGCGCTTTCTGCCACGCCCATTCCCGAGGGCAGCAAGTACGTAGCAAGTGCGCCGGAGCTCGAGGGCGTCAAGGATGCCGATAAGCTGGGCTTTCTCATGTTTGGCGGTCGTCCCTTCCAACTGGGCTGGTGCAACGGCCACAATACACGACTCAACTGCCTGGAGTATCACCGCGCAAGTGAGTTCAACCTGGGCGCGCGCGACTTTATCCTGCTCGTGGCGCATCGCTGGGAGATCGAGGACGGCAAGCTCGACACCGCGTGCGTCAAGGCGTTCCGCGTGCCGGCCGGCAAGGTCGTCGAGGTTTTCAACACCACGCTCCACTACACGCCGTGCATGGTCGACGACGGTGGCTTCCAGGTGATGGTCGCACTGCCGGCAGGTACCAACGGTCCGCGTCCCGAGGCTGCAGCTGACATGCCCGCGGCCGGCGACAGCTACTGCTACTGGAAGGCTGACAAGTGGGTTCTCTGCCACGCCGACAGCCCCAAGGCTGCCGAGGGCGGCTACGTAGGTCTCACCGGCAAAAATCTCGACATCACCGTGGACTAGCGCATCGCCCCAAACCACCACAAAGGTGCCTGTCTCCTTTGCGGTGGTTTGGGGCGGGCGGATATCGGGAAGTGCCAGACGGGGGAGGCTGCCGGGCGCCTTGCCGTCTGCGGATTTTGGGACATGTGGCCCGTTTTTTGAGCCCATCTGTCGGTACACTGAAAGCACTATGGGTGCCCGTGAGCGACATATCGACCATGCGGCCGCCCGGTCCGCGCCGGTCGTGGATCCCAGGGGCGGCAGGCTGTTCGCCATGCCGCGATTCCTCGTCGGCATAACGCACCATGCGTATCGTCACCGCGTGCTTGCCGTTGCCGGCGCCATTGCGGCGCTCTTTCTCGTACTCTTTGCAGCCTTGCCGGCACTGTTTGCCTCGGACCCCGGTCTTTCCAACACCGTGCCCGTCAACAGCAAGGTGTGCGAGGAGGTCGTGGATGGGCTCATTCATTCGAGCTCCCTCCCGCTGCTCATTGCCGCAATTGCATTCTCAATTTGGGGCGTGCTGGCGTACCTGCGCTGCCTAGATTTCGTCTTGCGCCGGCGCGTTGTTGCCATCGCCGCCATTTGTGCCCTGTGGATGATCGAGGTCATTCTTAAGTACAAGTCGTTCACGCCCATCTACGCCACAATCCTGTGGTACCTGTACTACGTGCCCATGACGCTCATTCCGCTGCTCTACCAGCTGTGCGGCCTTCGTCTTGCGGGCTTGGAACAGCATCGCGTGGGACACCGGTACCGTACCGCGCTATGGATCGCGGCTATCCTGCTTATTGGCTTTGTGCTTACCAATGACTTCCATCGGCAGGTCTTTCACTTTGATCGTTCGAGTGGAACCTGGAGCAACGATTATACGTATGGCTGGGGCTACGCCGCGGTGCTGGTTTGGACGGCATTTAACTTCGTGGCATATTTTGTTCTGGTGGGGCGCTCCTCGTCCTTTCGAATCCAGCGCTTTACATTTACGGCGGCGCTCGTGCTGCTGGGCGGTGTGTTCTTTGCCATCTCGTACGCCTTGCGTGTGCCATGGGCATGGAGGCTCAATTACTCACTCGTCTACTGCGTCTTGTGCGTGGTGGCGATGGAAATCTGCCTCGATTGTGGTGTCATCCCGTCGTATCACGGTATTGCCGGCATCTTCGATACCCTGCCGCTCGACCTCAAAGTGTTGACGCGTGACTTGCAGGAAGTCTACGCCACGCCGGCGTCGCAGCCGATGCCAGTGGGCGTGCGCGAGGAGCTGCGGGCCCAAGAACACGGGCATGCCCATGCCTTTACTGTGCCGTCTGCCCCCGACGTTATGTACCGAGCCTTTTCGCTGCTGGGCGGATCTGCCCTGCTTGCCCAGGATGTGTCGGAGCTCAACGGGCTCAACCGCGAGCTGGCCCATCGACGCATGGACCTGCAGCGTCAAAACGAGCTGCTTGTGGCCGACTACGACTTAAAGACGCACTTGGCGGACCAGGAGGCCGAAACCCTGCTGGTGCAAGACGTGGACAAAGCGCTTGCCCGTGCACTTGATGAGATGTATGGCGTGCTGAGCTCGTTGCCGCCGCTGGCCGACGAGGCGTCTTCGCGCGAGCGCTTTCGCATGCTGCAATGCGCCAAAATGCTTGTCGCCTATTGCAAGCGCAAGGGGTCGCTTACTTTGGCACAGCACGGGGAGAGTGGCTTTGATCGCGACCGCATCCAGCTAATCGCTAACGAGCTGGCAAGTGACCTGCGCACCATCGATGTTGATTGCGCCTCGATTATCGCCATACGACGTCCGATGCATGCCAGCACGGTAAGCGCGCTGTATGACTGCGTGTACGACTTTGCGTTTTTCGCCTACACCACCGATCATCCGGCGCTCATGTACCACTTGAGCGATCACGATCCGTGCAGTGTTGAGCTGCGTGCCACGCTCTTCTCCGACGACGAGGAAGACCTGTCACAGACGCCTGCCGCGCATGAACTCGAGCGCGAGTTGCAGGGTCGCAACGTGGCGTATCGTCTCGAGGGCGAGCCTGGCCAGCTGCGCATGATCGTCTTGATGCCGCGGGCAGGTGAGTGACTATGCAGATACCGCTCATTCTTCCCCAGATTGTCGCGCTCGACGTCGTCTTTGCCCTGACTGCGTGCTTGCAGATGATTCACGTTCCGCTCATCGCGTCGCGCCGCTCACCCTATAACCGCAAGGTGATCTGTGCTTACGAGGCGAGCCTGGTGCTTCACCTGATTATCTCGGCGCTTATCTTGTTCGCATCGAGCGGCTCATATCTGGTGGCGCCGCTCTACGTCGTCGCCAAGGCGGCGGGTGCGCTGCTGTGGATCAACGCTGCAATTGTTATCTATGGCGTGGTGCTTATGGTGCACTATCGTCGCCCCGTCATGTTGGTCGAGCTGCTGCTCGTTGCCGCCGTGACGCCGCCTGCCGTCCATGCCATGGGCCCGGCATGGACGGCGGTTCTTGTCGCAGAGGCCGCGTTCTTCCTATTCCGCTCCATCGCGGCGCTTTTGATGGACGTTCGCAACCGCCAAGAGGACATCACCGCGTTTTCGACCATCGAGACCATCAACGTGATTCCCGTGGGCATTCTGTATCTGGACCCAAAGGGTCGCCCGATGCTCATGAATCGCTGCATGCGCAAAAACCTGCTGGAGCTTCATATGCCCACCGATCTGCGCGATATGAGCGCTACATGGAGCAGCCTGCGCCAGCTGGGCATGCAGCCGCCCGAGAGTAGCAAAGACCGCGCCCTGATTGACTTGGGTCGCTTTGGCGAAGATCGCGCTGTGGTCGAGGTATCCCCGTCCGAAATCCGCCTGTTTGCGCGCGATGCCGTTATGGTTTCGGGTCGTTCGTTTGAGCGCGTTATCGGCTTAGACGTGACGGAATACGCGCACGCCTATGATCGCCTGGCGCAGGCTAACCACCTGCTCGAGCTTGCGGGCCAGGAGCTCCAGACGCAGATCGAAGAAGTGAAGAAGGTTGCCGACAATGCGGCCTACCTGCGCATGCGCGCCCGTGTGCACGACGTAATCGGTCAACGCCTGTCCATCCTCCATCGCTATTTGGAGGAAGGCCGTCTGGACGACGAATCCCTCGAACAGATCGACCCGCTGCTGCGCTCAATCGCCGTCGATCTGCGTAGCGATGGTGCCAGCGAGCCCAAAGAGCAGCTGGACGATATCGTTCACGCCTTTGGTCTGGTGAGCGTGCAGATCGATGTAGAGGGCGTGCTCCCTCGGGACGCGCGCGTCGCGACGGCCTTTTTGCAGATTATCCGCGAGGCCTCGACCAATGCCACCAAGCACGCCCAAGCACACCAAGTCCATGTTCGCCTATGGCAGGAGGGGCCGGTCGCCGGTGCCATTGCGCATATGACGATATCCAACGACGGGGCGCCTGCTCCCGTATCGTATCGAGAGGGAACGGGTATCCCAGGCATGAGGCATGTCGCACAAGATTTGGGCGGCAGCCTGGAGGTTCGCGCCGCCCCGCCCTTCACGCTTGCGGTATCCATTCCGCTGAGTTCCAACGCCACGGTTCAAAGGAGAAGTTCATGATCCGCGTTTTGATCGTCGAAGACCAGGCCATCCTGCGCGAGAGCCTGGCGCGCTCCGTTGGCGACCAGCCCGATATGACCGTTGCCGCCGCCATTGCCGATGCCTCTGAAGCCTTGGACGTTGTGCTCAAGGAGCGTCCCGACATGATTTTGATGGACGTGTGCACCGAGCACGATTCCAATGGCATCGTGGCGGCGGCGCGCATTAAAGAGCAGCTTCCCGAGTGTCGCGTCATCATCATGACCGGCATGCCCGAGATCACCTTTGTGGACCAGGCGCGCGAGGCGGGCGTTGACAGCTTTGTATACAAGAATGTCGGCATCGACGAGTTGTTTGCCGTGATGCGCTCCACGCTGGCGGGCTACTGCACGTTTCCCAAGCCGCCCGAAAGCATCTTCTCGGGCACGGCGGCGCTCGACGACGTGGAACTATCGATCTTGCGCCTTGCCTGCGAGGGCAAGAGCCGCCGCGAGATCGCGGGAGAGCTGTTTATGAGCGAGGGCACCATCAAGCGCCGTATCTCGGAGATCCTCAGCAAGACCGGCTACGACAACATTATGCGCCTGGCCGTACATGCCGTCACCGAGGGCAGCATCGTTCCCAACATGGAGCGCCCGTAATCGGGGTGTTTGACTGCGCTTTGGCACTGCGCGGATGAGCCGCCCGCCGTTTTTCGCGCAGGGAAACGGTGGGCGGCCTACTTGTGCGAAATGGTGCTATCGACGCAAAGCGGCGGGGCCGCAGGATCATTTCCTGCGGCCCCGCCTGACATGTGCGCGGATGTGTCCGCCAATCCGCGGCTATCGGTGTCTGCCGTTACGCGATGGTTGCGCTGTAGGAGGCGACGTCCTCGTAGGAATCGGTCAGGTAGGCGTCGATGCCGATGGTCGTATTGACGAGGTCGTCAAGGCTGTCGAGCGTGCCGTTCGAGAACGTGAATTCCTCGGTGGCGTTGGTGCCGGGCATCAGGTGAGCCGAGAACCAGGCTTCCTTCATGGTGCCGTTGACGTTGGTCTTGCCGGTGGGGGCGTAGAAGGTCAGGTCCTTGTCGCTCTTGTTGGTGATGTTGACGACAAAGCCGATGTCGCCCCAGTCGTCCTTGAACTTCTCGGTGATGGTGATGGTGCACAGGTCGTCATCGGCGACGGTGACGGCGGGGGAGATTTCAATCTTCTGGACGTCGTCGTCTTCAACGGCCTCATCGATCTCCTCTTCCTTCTCGGCCGCCTCGCGATCCTTCTTCACCGTACCGGACAGGTCCTTGTCGGACTTGGTAAAGACAAGATTGCCGTCATCTTCTTCGAGGATGAGTTTGCCGTCCTTGAGCTTCATGTCATGCGACTCGTCTTCGGCGGTGATGGTTACGGTGGTGGCGTCCTTTGCCTCCCATTTAAGGTCCATGACTTCAAGGAACAGGTCGAGGGCACCTGTACCGTCCTCATCGAGAATCAGAACACAGTGGACACCCCAATCCTCGAGCATCTTCATGTACTCATCGGTCAGCTCTTCGCCATCCACGGTTCCACCCGAGAGTTCCCAGCTGCCGACGAAGTTGGCCTTGGGGTCCTTGCCGCCGCCGCTGCAGCCCGTCAGGGCAAAGGCGAGCGCCAGGACGCATGTCAGAAATGCGAGTACGGACTTTTTGAACGTTGTCTTCATGGTGTCCTCCTTCATCGAACGAAACCCATAGAAGGCAGCGGGGGTGGCGGATCCCCCGCTCATTACCAGTTAGGGGCGCTAGGGCCTGGGCGTTCCGCAGTTGCTGCAGAACTTGCCGCCGTTTTCGCTACCGCAGTTGGGGCAGAACCACTTGGCCGGTGCCGGGGCGGGTGCGGGACTGCCGCACTCGGAGCAGAACTTGCCGGTGTTGGTGGCGCCGCAGCTGCAAGTCCACGTGCCGGCCGCAGGTGCGGCGGCGGGAGCCGGTGCGGGGGCGGGAGCCGGAGCCGGCTGCGGGGCGGCCTGCTGCTGTGCCTGGCCGGCGGCGAACAGCTGGCTGGCGTTCATACCGCCCATGCCGCCTGCCATGCCCATGCCCATAAAGCCCGCCATCGCGCCGTTGGGGTTGGCGGCTGCCGCGCGCATTGCGTCGCTCTGGGCGCTGGCAATGTTGGCTGCCGCCATAGTGGGATCGCGCATGACCGCGGCTTTCTGCAGGTCCTTGATCATCTGCTCGTCCTCTTGCGAGGCGGCGATGGAGTTGACGCCAAAGCTCACAATCTCGACACCACGCAGGTCGCGCCAGTCGGCAGAGAGGACCTCGTTGAGCGCGCGGGCGAGCTCGGTGGTGTGGCCGGGGATGGCGCTGTAGCGGATGCCCATCTCCGAGATCTTGGCAAAGGCGGGCTGCAGGGCGGTGAGCAGCTCGGACTTAAGCTGGCTGTCGATCTTGTCGCGCGTGTAGCTATCGGTCACGTTGCCGCATACGTTGGTGTAGAACAGCAGCGGGTTGGTGATGCGGTACGAATACTCGCCGTTGCAGCGCACGGAAATGTCGACGTCCAGGCCAATGTTGTTATCGACCACGCGGAAGGGCACGGGCGAGGCGGTGCCGTACTTGTTGCCGATGATCTCCTTGGTGTTGATGAAGTAGACGCGTTGGTCCTTGCCCGCGTCGCCGCCAAAGGTAAAGCGGCTGCCGATATTGGCGAAGGTCTCCTTGATGGAATCGCCCAGGTTGCCGCTAAAGACGCTCGGCTCGCTGCCGGTATCGAAGACGAACTCACCGGGCTCCAGCGCGACTTCGATGATCTTGCCGTTTTGCACCACGAGCATGCCTTGTCCGTCGTTGACGGCGATGACCGAGCCGTTGGAGATGACGTTGTCCTCGCCGCGCGTGTTGGAGCTGCGGCCACCGGTACGTTTGCTGCCCTTGCAGGCCAAGACGTCAGCAGGCATCGATTCGCAGTAGATAAATTCCTTCCACTGGTCGGCCATGACGCCGCCGGCAGCTCCCAATCCAGCTTTCAAGAGTCCCATGGTGATCTTCCTTTCTCGTCAAAGGCCGGGTGGTATTGGTTGGATTGCTTAGTCGTCCTTGTCGTCTTTCATGACAACGGTGGTCTCGGTGTGGCTGAAGGTGTCGTGTTTCTCGGTCAGGTCGAGCTCGCCACAATACTCATCGGCACAGGTTGCTTCGTTGGCCGTCTTGAGCTGGCCTACCAGTAGCACGTCTCCGATAATCACGATGATCAGCGGCGCGATGATGTTGATGAGGATGCCCTCGATATCAAAGGTGAGGTAATCCGGATCGAAGGCGTATTCCCCCATAAAGAGAATCTGGGAGAGGATAAATCCGATCATAAAGAACAACACCGAGGCGATGGCGAGCTTGGGCTTGGAGCAGGGGAGCTCGCCGACCAAGCGGCCGGTCTGGCCATTCATGGCAAACAGGTAGCTCTTGCCGTTCCACGAGGTGGAGAGCATCCAGACGGGGAACAGGGCGTAGTCGCTGTCTTCCCAGGTGTATTCGAGCTGCTTGCTTTCGACCGTGGCATCGTCGTATTCGTCGACGACGGTCTCGCGCAGGGCCGAGATCGTGCTTTCTTCCATACGGCGCTCGGCGCGCGCCTTGCAGGTCTCGCAGTCCTCGTCGTAACGGTTGGCGATGTAGCCGGGCATATATGCGACCGAGAACGGACGCAGTGCGTCGTAGTCAAACGGCTCGATGGCGTCCATGTGGCCGTCGGGCATCTTGGACGATCCGTCGACGGGCACGCGCTTAAACGAGATATTGCCCTTGCGATAGGCATCGTAGTGGTCGGTGGTCGTGACGGTGCGATCGGATTCCTCGGTCACGGTCTCGTTGGTCGCGTCAAAGCACACTTCGCCGTCAACGCGGGCGCCGTAGAGCCAAAACGGCACGTAGACACCTTGGACCTCGTCGATGTGGTTGCCGGTGACAAAGCTCTTGAGCAGCAAGATCTTGCCCTTGTAGTGTTCCTTGAGTGCGGCCGTGACGTCATCGCGCCCGAGCTTAAACGGAATCACCAGGTCGGGCGAGAAGTCTCCAGAGAGCTGGCCGGGCGCCACGGCGGAGTTGCCGCAGTACGGGCAGGTGGTGACGGCGACGGTGCCGTCGGACACGAGCTCGGCGCCGCACGACGAGCAGATGTAGCCGGCGTTTTGGGCGAGCTCCTGCACGGCATCGTCGGCAGCAGGTTTGGGAGCCGCGGCTGCGGCATCGGCTTTGGCATCTGCCTTGTCCTGGCGCTCGCGATAGAGGGCCTCGACTTCTTCGACTTCAAAACGAGAATCGCAGTAGTCGCAGACGAGCTTTTGCTCGGCACTTGCAAAATGCAAGGGGCCACCGCAGGCAGGGCACTGATAGTTAACGCTCTCGAAGGCCATGATCGGTCCTTTCGCTGCCGGAGGCTATGCGCCGATGGCGCCGCCGCAGTATTCGCAGCGCCCGCTGGCATCGGGAATGGTGGTGGCTCCGCAGAAGGGGCAGGTCACCGCGGTCTTGGGGGCCTTGGCGGCCACGACGCTGTCGCGCGTCTCCTGGCGCAGCTGCACCAGCGCATCGCGGACTTCGGTTGCCTGGCGCTTAGCCTCGCGATATTCGATGGAGCCGCGCTGATCGATGGTGGAGTCGTTCACGCGCAGGTTGATCTCGGTAAAGTACGGCGTGTTGACATGGATGGTCAGATTAAAGTCGTAATCCAGGTCGTAGCGCGGCGGGTTGTAGCTCTCACGCTCGCCGTCCTTGGTCTCGCGATAGATCTCGGTGCGTTGCTCGTCGATATCCATATCGCAGCCGAGTACCTGCGAGAACTCGATGATGTCGGGATTGGCGTCGCGCCAGCGGCTCTGCGAAGTGATGATCAGCAGGCCCGCGTCCTCATCGAGCATAATATTGGTGCGCCCGGCAGAAAGCGTGCGCGTGGGGTTGAACGAAGACAGGCGTTCGGCGTTGGCCTCGCGGTAGGCGAGTTGCTCACGGATATCGTCCGCGGTGCTGGAGCGATAGCCGTGAAAGTAGGGGGAGAGCTTGCCGGCGCACTCTTTGCACAGGTAGCCTTCATTGATTTTTGTCTTACCTAGAAGTCCCAGCTCGGTACCGCAAATCGCGCACTCTTTCTTCTCGAACATCTTGTCAAAGAAGCCCATGGCTGCCTCCCATCAACAGGTAGCGTGTGTCACTTTTGATGATGGGGGAGTGTGCGATTCTTCGCGATACCCAGACGGCTCAAGGAGTCTCCACAACTGGGACACATGGCCCATTTTTGACTAGTCATCGGGGACGTTCTTAAACGACTAGTCGCGGGGGACACTCTTCGGCCACTCATTGGGGACGTACTTAAATGAGTGGTAGTTGGAGACACTCCTGGCCGAGCTAGAGATCGCGCGCGTCCCTTCTGGTCCATGCGGCTCAAAATCGCGGCGTGATGCGGACGGCTGGGGTCGAATGGGGGTGCGGACGATTTCTTGGACCGCGCCTAGGCGTATCCAAGCTTCCTGCGGTACTCCATCGGGCTCAGCCAC
>CAJMEW010000013.1:0-58689 GCA_905212545.1 uncultured Collinsella sp. | reverse complement strand
ATCTGTACGCACTGATGGAGGAGATACTGCCCGGGGAGTATTTCCCGGTGTTCGAGGACGAGAAGGGCACCTACATCATGAACTCCCGGGATATGTGCATGATCGACCACCTGGACGACCTGATGGACGCCGGGGTGGACTGCCTAAAGATCGAGGGGCGGGCCAAGTCCGCCTATTACGCCGCCATTGTCACCGGGGCCTATCGCCATGTGCTGGACGACGTGGCCGCCGGGCGGCCGGTGGACCCGGTGTGGCGGGACGAGGTGGAGCATGTCAGCCACCGGCACTATTCCACCGGATTTTTTTATGGCCAGCCGGGGCAGTTCTATGAGGACGCCCGGTACATCCGTGATTGGCAGATCTGCGCCGTGGTGACGGACTGTACGCCGGAGGGCCTGGCCACCCTGAGCCTGCGCAACAAGTTTGCCTGCAGGGATCAGGTGGAGGTGGTGGGGCCGGACACCAAGCCCTTTACCATGACGGCCCCCATGATGATCGACAGCCAGGGGCTGCCGTTGACGGAGCCGAAAACGCCGCAGATGGTGTTTACCATGCAGCTGCCCCATCCGGTGCCGCCTATGAGCTTTATCCGCCATGCGGTGGACCTGGGCGGAAGATAAATGTGTTGAAGCGGGAATCCGACTTGCCGGATTCCCGCTTTTGATATAAATTCCCGAGCCTGGATTGCCGTGATGGTTCGGCCATAGCCCGATCACGCAAAAAGGATAGCCATCAAAGCTCGGAATGGAAACCTGGCCGACTTTTTCCCTTCTTGGTTCAGTTTATCACAACAGCATCCTGGTTGATATACACGGTGTAACCTTCAGAGAATTCGGGAATGTAGGCAAAAAAGCAATACATTCGAGCCACCCCATTTTCAATTTCGTAGGAGAAAAATGTAGAAAATGCGGAGTCTGACACGGATGGGAGCGGATCCTGATCTGTCGACATGTAAGTAAGGTGAATATAGTGGTCTCCATAGTCCGGAACGAAGCACTCTGTTATGTGGCACAAGTTGTCCTCTATTTGTGCCACTTTATCGGTGTAACGCAAAGAAATAGGGGCGACCTGTCCATTGTCGAGGATCTGAAAAACATTCCATTCGTAATTGCCGTTTGGTGCATCGTACCAATACAGCATGGCAGTTTCCGTTCCATCTACCCGCAGGATGACATCCTTTTTAGAAATTTCAACGAATGAAGGCCAAACGGTAACTGAAGACATGCAGGCCGTCAGCATACAAAGCAAGGAACACACGCAGAACGCGATGGCGAAGTGTCGGAACGGTTTCATATGTTTTCTCTCTTTCCTCTTATATACTCCGCCCGTCCCCCCGCCGGACAGGTCACACTACTCGCAGAGCAGCTTAGCAATCTGGACGGCGTTAGTTGCCGCGCCCTTACGGATTTGGTCACCGCAGCACCAGAAGGTAATGCCACGCGCGGCCTCCGGGTTCGAGATGTCGCGGCGCACGCGACCGACCCAAATCAGGTCCTGATCGGACGTATCCATCGGCATGGGGAAGCGGTCGTGCGCATCCTCGGCGCTCATGTCGTCAACCAGCTTCACGCCCGGAGCGGCAGCCAGCGCAACACGGGCCTCGTCAACCGTAATGTCACGCTCGAACTCGAGCGTAATGCTCTCGGAGTGCGAGCGCAGCACAGGCACGCGCACGCAGGTGCAGTTCACGCGCAGCTCGGGCAGGTGCATGATCTTACGGCCCTCGTTTTGTAGCTTCATCTCCTCAGAGGTAAAGCCCTCCTCCTTGACGCCGCCAATCTGCGGAATCAGGTTGCTCGCCAGCTGGGCGGCAAATGCGCGCGGCTCGGGAATCTCCTCGCCACGGCCCAGGGCAGCAAGCTGCGCTTCGAGCTCGGCCATACCGGGAGCACCGGCACCAGAAGCCGCCTGATACGTCGAGACGATCATGCGCTTCACGCCGGCAAGCTGATGCAGCGGCCACGTGGGAACCAGGCCGATGATGGTCGCGCAGTTGGGGTTGGCGATAAGGCCGTGATGCCACTTGATGTCGTCGGCATTGATCTCGGGCACGACCAGCGGCACCTCGGGATCCATGCGGAAGGCATGGCTGTTGTCGACCACGACGGCGCCGCGCTTTACGGCCTCGGGCAGCAATTCCTTGGCGATATCGTCGCCGGCAGCGCCAAGCACAATGTCACAGCCCTCAAAGGCCTCGGGGCAAGCCTCTTCGATCACGATTTGCTCGCCGCGGAACTCGACGGTCTTGCCCGCGGAGCGTGCGCTTGCCAACAGCTTGAGCTTGCCGACCGGGAACTCCTGCTCGTTGAGGCACTCGAGCATCTGGGTGCCCACGGCTCCCGTCGCGCCCAAAATAGCAACCGTGTACTGTTTCATGCTTCCCCCTTTAAAGGTTGTGGCTTTTGCCCGCACGCCGAGCAGGCCGATTATTGTTGCCAGTTTATACAAGAACAGGGCGGGCATGAAACCCGCCCCGTCGAAACGAAACCGAAACGAAACGCCCCGCCGTAGATTTTTGAGACATGACCCAAAAATCTACCGAGCAGTCGCTACTTTTTGAGCGCGGCCAGGGTGGGATCGGCCGGCGCGGGAGCCTCCAGATCGGAGACCTTCACAATGCCGTTCTCATCGGAGAAGGCACGGTAAATGGTCCGAATCGCAAGGTCGAAGTCCTTCTCCTCGACACCGATAATGATATTGATCTCGTCACAGCTCTGCGAAATCATACGCACGCTCACGCCGGCCTGGCCAAGCATGCCAAACAGGTGACCCGAGATACCTGCGCGCCCGCGCAGGTTACGGCCGACGGTCGCGATAAGCGCCAGGCCCTCGACAACCTCGATCTCGAGCGGCTCGACCTCCTGCTGAATGTCGCCCACGAGCGAGTACAGCGAGTCGTGCACATCCTGCTCCTGCACCACGGCGCCAAAGCGGTCGACACCGGTGGGCATGTGCTCGACGGAGACGTCATAGCGTTCGAACACCGAAAGCGCACGGCGCATAAAGCCAACACGGGGCTTGGTGCGGTCGCGGGCGACGTTGATGGCGACAAAGCCGCGCTTGCCGGTCACGCCGGTAATGATGGGCTCCGCCTCGCCCTCATCAGCCGTCTCGCTAATGATGGTGCCGGGGTCCTGCGGCGCATTGGTGTTCTTGATGACCAGCGGAATACCCGCCTCACGCACAGGGAACACGGCCTCCTCGTGCAGAACGCTCGCACCCATGTACGAAAGCTCGCGCAGCTCCTCGTAGGTAACGCGCGCAATGGGCTGAGCCTCGGGAACAATGCGAGGATCGGCAGAATAGAAGCCCGAAACGTCGGTCCAGTTCTCGTACAGGTCGGCGCCCAGGCACTTGGCCAGGATTGAGCCGGAAATATCGCCGCCACCACGGTCGAGCAGCTTGATCTGGCCCTCACGCGTCGCGCCGTAGAAACCGGGCATAACAAAGCCGCCCTGCTGGCCGTACTCCTGCACCAGCTCGGAGGTGCGGTTCATGCTGAGCGTACCGTCGTGATGGAACGCCACAACCGTCGCGGCGTCCAGGAACGGCAGACCCAGGTACTCGGCCATCAGGCGAGCGGTGAAGTACTCGCCGCGGCTCACGAGCTCCTCGGTGGAGTAGCCGCCCGAGCGGGCGCGCTCGGCAAAGGCCGCGAACTCCTCACGGATGGGATAGGTGAGCTCCAGCTCGTCAGCGATATCAAAATAGCGCTGGCCAATGTCCTCGAGCAGTTCCTCGCACGACACGTGATACTTAACGTGCGCGTTAACCAAGTAGAGCAGGTCGGTCACCTTGGTATCGCCCTTAAAGCGGCGTCCACAGGCAGAAACCACCACAAAACGGCGGGCAGGGTCGGCGTCGACAATGGCCTTGATCTTCTTGAAGTGTTCGGCGTCGGCGACCGACGAGCCGCCAAACTTGGCAATCTTAATCATGGGCTTGAGGTTACCTTTCTAAAAAGCCTCTGCGAACCTACTTTGTGCGCTCTGATACCATGGTTTCACCGATTGGGACCAAGGCATCCGAGGAGCAGTGTTATATGGGAACTTATCATAGTACACGAGGACGCACTTTATCGTGCTCAAGTAAGGTGGCAATCCGTACCGGCATCGCTCCCGACGGGGGTTTGTTTGTCTCGGACGAGCTCGGCACCCAGCAGGTCGATATCAGCTCGCTTGCAGATAAATCGTACTTTGAAATCGCTCAAGATGTGTTGGGAATGTTACTGAATGATTACACGGCCGAAGAAATTTCGGCGTGTGTCGACGAGGCATACCGCGGCACGTTTGCGAGTGAAGAGGTCACGCCGCTCGTCAAACTCGACGCCGCGCCGGGCGCCGACGCCCCTCAGACCTATGTGATGGAGCTCTTTGGCGGCCCCACGAGCGCCTTCAAGGACGTCGCCCTGCAGATGCTCCCCCGCCTCATGGCCCGCACTTCTGCCAAGAACGGCGGCGCCGAGCGCATCATGATCGTCACCGCCACGTCGGGCGACACGGGCAAGGCAGCACTCGCCGGCTTTGCCGACGCCCCGGGCACGGGCATCACCGTCTTTTATCCCGAGGGCAAAGTCAGCCGCGTGCAGAATCTGCAGATGTCCACGCAGGAAGGCGACAACGTCGCCGTCTGCGGCATCCGCGGCAACTTTGACGACGCCCAGAGCGCCGTCAAGCGCATCTTTGCCGATAAGGAGCTTGCCGAGCGTCTGGAGGCCGCCGGCACGGTGCTTTCAAGTGCCAACTCCATCAACGTCGGCCGTCTGGTGCCGCAGGTCGTCTACTACTTTGCCGCCTATGCGCAGCTGTTGCGCGCCGGCGCCATCGAGGCCGGCGACGCCGTGGAGTTCTGCGTACCGACCGGCAACTTTGGCGATATCTTGGCCGGCTACTATGCCAAGCGCATGGGCCTGCCCGTCGCCAAGCTCATCGTCGCGAGCGACAAGAACAACGTGCTTGCCGACTTCCTGACCACCGGCGTTTACGACCGCAACCGTCCGTTCTTCACGACCATCTCGCCGTCGATGGACATCCTCATCAGCTCCAACCTGGAGCGCATGCTCTACTTCCTGTCCGACGGCGACTGCGAACTCGTTGCCGGCCTTATGGAGCAGCTTGCCCAGACGGGTCGCTACGAGGTGCCCGCTGAGCTACTGGCCATGATCCAGAGTGTGTTTGGCTGCGGTTGGGCCAGCGAGGACGAGGTCCGCGCTGCCATCAAGAGCTGTTGGGACGCAAATGGCTACGTGATCGACCCGCACACCGCTTGCGGCTATCACGTCTTTGAGCAGGTCGCCCCCGCCGAGGACGCCAAGGCCCGCGTGCTGCTTTCGACCGCCAGCCCCTACAAGTTCCCGCGCGCCTGCTGCGACGCCCTGGGCCTCGACGTTCCCGAGGATGATTTTGAGGCTATGCGTGTACTCGAGCAGGCCACCAACACGGTCGCCCCGACCCAGCTCGCCGAACTCGAATCCAAACCCGTCCGCTTTGAAGACGTCTGCGACGTTGCCGACATGGCCAACTACGTAGAGCAGGCTGCAAAAAAGATGGCTACCAACTAAACCCCTTATAAGTCGCCGGCGAAAGCCGGCGCACCTTCTTTTATCAGATACCTACCGGGATGATGACGAACGTGCACAGCGTGCCTGGCTGTTTAGTTCGTCGCGAGTTCCGCACGCAAAGGAAAGCACTTAATGTGCTTTCCGTCTTGCGCAGGACTGCCCGAGCAGCGAACTAAACAGCCAGGCACGCCAGGAGGACTCACATGATTAAGATCACCGTCCCAGCAACAAGCGCCAACTTGGGCATCGGCTACGACACCCTCGGCATGGCCGTCAGCCTCTACTCGCACTTCACCTTCGAGCGCGCCGACAAACTCACCATCACCGGATGCCCCGAAGAGTTCCAAAACGAGAACAACCTAGTCTACGTGAGCTTTGTGGACGCACTGGCCGCATGGGGCGAGCCGGCCTTCCCCGTCGCCATCGACATTCAGACTGACGTTCCCGTCGCCCGCGGCCTGGGCTCCAGCTCCACCTGCGTCGTCGCCGGCATTATGGCCGCCGCCGCACTGACAGGCCACACCGTCGACCGTGCCGAGCTCGTCCGCATTGCCACCGAGGTCGAGGGCCATCCCGATAACGTCGCCCCCGCCATCCTGGGCGGCGCCGTCTGCTCCTTTACGCCGACTGATTCGCTCCCCCAGTGCCTGCGCTACGAGGTGAGCGATCGCCTGCGTTTTATTACCGTGATTCCGCCCTACGAGGTACACACGAGCGAGGCACGCAAGGTCGTGCCGCAGGAGATTCCACTCTCCACCGCCGTATGGCAAATGGGCCGCATCGCCGGCATGACGCGCGGCCTGGAGACTGGCGACCTTGACCTGATTGCCGCCGCCAACGACGACCGCATCCAGGAGCCCTATCGTCGCCGTCTGATTCCCGACTACAACGCTGTGCGCGACACCTGCCTTAACGGCGGTGCCAAGACCATCTGGATCAGCGGTTCGGGCTCGACCCTTATGGCTGTGACCGACGATACCATCGTGGCAAAGTTCCTGCAGGTCAAGCTGCGCGAGCAGTTCCCTAAGTGTGATACGCATATCCTCACGTGCGACACGGAAGGCGCCCAGATCGAATACCTGTAGTCGCCGTCCCGTATACTCGCCGGGGAGGCCAGGGGCTTTGCCCCCAAATCGTCCTCGGACATGGCAGGACCCCCGCTGCGCACTTCGTGCGGCGGGGGTCCTGCCGTCCTGCGGAAAGATTTGGGGGCAAAGCCCCTGGCCTCCCCTACGTTCACTTCGCTGGCGGCGGCTACAGGGACCTACACTCTGTAAAAGCGCCGGGCTGATAGTTGCTTTTTATTGGTAGGGGCTCTTGCTAGGTAGGGGCACTTACTAGTGACAGGCTTCGCCTGTGCGCTTGGTTTACGCTGCGCTGGTTTCTTTGTATTCGAAGACTGGTTCTAGGAGGTCTTCGATGTTGCAGTGGAGGGCTTTTGCTATGGCTCTTACGCTTGTTACCGAAGCTTCATTGATGTTTCTCTGGCGCTGCTCGTACATTTGGATTGAGCGGAGTGACACATCCGATTCGTATGCCAGATCTTGTTGGGTTTTCTTGAGCCTCTTTCTTGCTAACGCAAGCTTGGTTTGCCTGGACGCTTTTTTCGCCATATCGCAGACGAGGCGAGCCACGCGTTCCTCCGAGGCTTCGTGCCAGGGGTAGTACAGACTGCGTAGCACATCGAATGGAACGACATGCAGCAAATCTTCGAAAGACTCTCCTAGGCGCCACTGAAGGTATGCCAATATCCAGCCTGTCCAATATTCCGGTGTCTTTTCGAATCGGTAGGTTCGATTTGGCATCGGCCTTGATTGATAGCCGGACCTTTCGGCAATGAGCGCGAACAGCTCAACACCCGATTTTCCCGACACTACCCATGCGTTGCCGCGTTCGAACTCGCGGGCCACGCCGCTCAGGCAAAAGAGTTCAGCAACTTCCGATCCTTCTGCCCCATAATCGTTAACGGCATAGTCAAAGCAGTCGCCGAGGTTGTTCATTGCATCCTCGAGGTAGTAGACGGGGTATGTCCTACTCGGCCCACAATCCGTTAACTCTTGGATCATTTAAATCAACCCTCCCTGCCATCAAATCCCTAATGTCGACACCATCAGAGTCAAATCCGTTTACCGTATCCAAGTACTTGCGCCGCGCGTTCTGCTCTCGCCCAAAGCGTTTGGGATAATACTCAAATCCCAAAGCCTGCCTCCAATCGCAGAATGTAATCGCTGAAAACGCACGCTCACTCATAAGCGCGTATTGAATACCTAGGTCTCCTAAAAAACTATCACTGAGGTGATACAGATAGGGGCTTTTGAAAGGTTAGGCCTGATTAGAGGCAAGCCTCGGCGATGCGCTTTTTGAGTTCGTCGATGCCGGTGCCGGTCTGGGAGCTTGTGATGATCACGTTTTCGGCCGGGACGTTGAGCTGCTTTTTGATGGCTGCTGCCTGGCGGGCCTGCTGGGTGCGGCTGAGCTTGTCGGCCTTGGTGAGGCAGACGATAAAGTTGAACTCGTTGCCCTGTAGGTAGTCGATCATGTCGTGGTCGAGCTTGCTGGGGTCGTGACGAATGTCCACCAGCGAGACGACCAAGTTAAAGCTGCGCTCGGAGTCGAAAAAGTCGCCGATAAGCTCGGCCCAGCGGTCGCGCTCGGCCTTGGAGCGACGGGCGAAACCGTAACCCGGCAGGTCAACGAAATGCACGTCGTCGGCCTCAAAGAAGTTGATGTTGCTCGTCTTGCCCGGCGTACTGGAAACCTTGACCAGGTTCTTGCGGCCAAATAGCTTGTTCATGATGGAGGACTTGCCCACGTTGGAGCGGCCGACGAAGCTCACCTCAGGGCAGGTGGACTCGGGAATCTGCGAAACCTTGCCGTAGCTGGCAACGAACTTGGCAAGCTGATAGTTAATGGAATCGGCCATGGACACTCCTTGGTCGTAGGTTCTTACAAATAGACGCGCTATTGCGCAGCGGCAATGCGGCGGACGATATCGAGCGTGATGTCACTTGCGACACGCGCGTACTCGAACAGATCGAACTCTCGCTCGCAAATTGCATCGTACGCCTCGTCACAATTATCGCTGATAGCGCGCAACACCAGGCAATCGACACCATTTTTGGTTGCGACATGGGCAATTGCCGCGCCCTCCATGCCGACACAATCGGCATGCGTCGCCTCGATAGCGTCGTTGCGCATGGTGGCGCCCGTCACAAAGCGGTTGCCCGTGGCAATCGTGCCGACCAGGAACTGCTTGGTGCCCTCATTCGAAGCGACTGCATTTGTCGAAGCGTCAACAAACCCACGCTCAGCAAGCACGTCGGCGGCAATATCGACCAGCGCGGGCGTCGAGCCAAACTCCTCGAGCCCCGGTGCGGACTCGGCGATAAGCGCGGTATCGGTATCCAGATAGCGTAGGCGTTTGCCAATGACCACGTCGTCGATATGGAGCTTGGGGTTCAAACCGCCCGCAATGCCCGAAAACACAACAGCCTGCGGAGCATACTTGCTAATGAGGTGCTGTGTTGCAGCGGCGGCGTTCACCGTGCCCATGCCCGCCGTTGTGGCGACAACTGTCAGGCCGTCGAGCTCACCGCTCACAACGGTCAAGCCTGCCTCCCGTGCCTCGCAAACGTCGCTCAGCTCTTCCTTAATCTGCATGATCTCTTTTTCGAGCGCACCGATAATCGCAATGGTAGCCATGCCATTCCCCAAACCTATTCGAAATTCTCAACCACGGTATGGTACCAGCATTTTGTTTGACCTCGTCAAACGAACACGCTAAGCCAGTGCAGCTCGCGTATCAAACAGAGCCTTTGCAATCGCGGCCGTAACCTCACTCGAGCGGTCGCTCCACGGCATCGATGTCATGACGCTCATGACATAGGTACGGCCATCGATGTCGATGAGGCCCGCATCGCATGTCGAATAGTAACCATCCTCGCTAATCCAGCCTGCCTTGTTGCGCACCAAAACCTGCTCGTCCGCAATGCCATCGCGAATAAACGAGCGCGATGTTGATGCCAGAAGGCCCGACAACCACTGTGAAGTCTCGGTATCCATGCTCAGATACTCGCTCATCTCACGCCATAACCTCGCAGAAGTGCGCGGGCAGTAGGTCGGAAAATCACTCATCGGATTCAGTGCCGTTTCGTCATCAACACCCAGATTGGCAATCCAATCCTCATAGCCATCATGGTCAAACGCCGCGCGTAACGCGATAAACGAATCGTTGTCTGAGTTGACGACGGCATTCTCGATAAGGTTGCGCACCGTCTGCCAGCCCATGCTGTAACCACCATACGTGGCTAAAGGCCCATCGAGCGACACCTGCCCCGATTCGACCAACGTCTCGCAAATATAGAGCGCATACAGCGCTTTGTAGCTGCTCGCTCCATACACCTCGACATCGGCGTTATACGTCACGCCCCTACCGCTCGATAGGTCGTAGAACACTACACCCACATCGCCCAGCTCCTGCGCCCGACACAGGGCATCCTGGAGCGAGGCAAGGCTCTCATCCTCCAAGGCAGGAGTCTTGTTATCCACCAACGAGAAGGTCCGAACGGTATCACCCGAAGGGATATCGTTGAAGTCCGCCTTCGAAAGTCTCGTCTTGAGATCTGCCGTCGACAGAGCTTGATCTGCCGACGCTTTGGACTTTGAAACCTTCTCGTTTTGCAGCTGTACCGTTGACGCATCTGGGCGCCCCGTTCGCTCCGAGGCGTAGGTTTTAACGGTAATTCCGAGGATAATAACCGCCGACGTTAGCATCCCAATAGCGGCAATCTTCCTCACGCGGATGCGAGCGCCGGCAAGGCCACGCGAAGACGTGCCCTTCGTCTTATATCTGCTGCCATGCTGCGGCACATACTCGTCCCGCGATGCGATGTTTCGCACGTGGTCTCCTGACTGCCACCGTTTATATACGAGCAGCATGATACCGAGCAGGCATTTCTTTCCAAAGATATTCAGCAGCGTTTAAGGTGTCTTTAAAGAAACCACAAGCGTATTTATCCAAATGGCACGATTCTGTTGCGCATCTCACCGCAACCCAGAGAACAGTCTTTTCAGGACGGGGCTCTTTGGCAATCAACTTGGTGCCCAGGGGCACTCATTTAAGCCTGTCCCCAATGAGTGCCTTTGGGGAGCGAAAATGGCTCGCTAGCCGATGGCGTTTTTGAGTTCGTCGCGGCGCTTTTTCATGCCCGTCATGACGGCGTTGCGCAGCTCGGGCATGCGCGCGGTATCCATCTGGGGCACGCCCTCGAGCTTATAGGGAATGCCCAGTTGCTCGTACTTGACGACACCCATCGTGTGATACGGCAGCATCTCCAGACCGACCACGTTATGCCACGGGGCGATTAGACGACCGAGTGCCTCGCACTCCTCCACCGTGTCGGTAATGCCCGGTACCACCACGTGACGGATAACGACCTTGATTCCGCGACGCGCAAGCTCATCGCCAAACGCTAGGATACGTGCGGGATTGCAACCGGTCAGCTTTTTATGCTCGACCGGGTCGGCATGCTTAATATCGAGCAGTACCATGTCGGTCTCGTTGAGCACGGCATCGAACTTCTCGGGATGCTGAGGGTCGAAGGCGTAGCCACAGCTATCCAGGCAGGTATGCACACGACCATCGGGGTTGTTGTGCATTGCACGGAACAGGTCGGCCAAAAACTCGGGCTGCAGAAGCGGCTCGCCGCCCGAAACCGTAATTCCGCCGCTGCGATAGAACTCGTGGTTACTCTGGAACTCATCCATGAGGTGCTCGACGGTCACCATCGTGCCGCCGTTGACCGACCAGGTATCGGGATTGTGGCAATACGCGCAGCGCATGGGACAGCCCTGGACAAACACCACAAAGCGGATGCCGGGTCCGTCGACCGTACCCATCGTTTCAATCGAATGTACGCGGCCCAGGGCAAACGCGGAGTCCTCGGGACGAGCGTCCACACCCTCGAGCGTCATCTCAGCCATTCCCGCTACCTTGCCTCTCATTGGTTTTAGTTACATAAATGCCAGAGCCATTCTAGCCCATACGCATGATGGTGAAACGGTTTAGTGGTCAATTGGGTTGTTCTATTTGGCCCCACACAAAAGCGGCGGGAAGGTTGTCACAACCCACTCGCCGCCGAGGCAATAGATATCGATAGACGCCAGGCCTTACGCCTTAAGCGTAAGCACCGCGCCGAAGGCGGTCGGGCCGCAATGGCTCGAGATGACGCCGCCGACCTGAGTCCAGGTAATGTCCTTAAAGCCAAGATCGTGTGCATAGACTTCCATGTCGTCGCGCAGCTCCTCGGAAAGACCTACCGAATACGCCAGGCCAATGTGCGAGTAGTCAATCTCGCCCTTGGCAACCATGTGATCAATAAAGGCGCGGGCGCACTTGAGCATAGAGCCGCGGAACTTCTTGGTTGCCACGAACTTGCCGCCCGTTACCTCAATGCAGGGCTTAATCTTGAGCAGATGGGCGCCCAGGAACGCGACGTTGGACAAGCGACCGCCCGCCTTAAGGAAGGCAAGGTCCGTAGGAACAAAGCCCAGCAGCACGCGGTCCATGACGGAGTTCGTAAATGCAAAGATCTCGTCGACGGTGGCATCGGGGTGAGCCTCGATGTATTTGGCGGTCTCGACGACAACGAGCGACTGGCCCACCGAGACAAAGCGCGTGTCCATGGAGAACACGTAGTCGCGCCCCTTAGCTGCAATCTTGGAGGACTGATGTGAGCAGGTCGTGACTTCGGAATACGCGAGATGCAAAATGGTCGCGTCGGGCTGCTCAGCGTGAATGCGGTCGTACACGTGAGCAAAATCCGCAGGCGCGCAGCCGCTGGTCTTGGGCATCACGCCAAACTCATTGCAGCGCGAATAAATCTCGAGCGGATCGATCGAGCCGTCCTCGACGGTCTCGTCACCAATCGTGACATGCATGGGCACGCGCACGATGCCGTAGCGCTCGCAGAGCTCCGGCGTCACATCCGACCCAGACTCGACCACGATTACGTACTTGCCCATTAATATCACGACCCATCTCGACATTGGCTTTTCAATACATGGCACGCACCGCCGCACTGTTGCACAACGGCGTCCAAGCGCCAAAGAGACGCCGCCCCTTGCACACAACAAAGGACAGCGTCTCCCTGGAAAACTCCGTGCTTATCTGAGATTCTACACGGTTTATTAAGGAGTGTTACTTATTCCGCAAACGGTAGCTATACGCGATAAGCGGTAGCTGGCCGCGGCAACTGCGACACATTCCGCCCAACAAGTCCAATCGTGCTCCATGCACGGTTAATGAGCGAGGCGGTAGAAATCCATCGACGCCGCACCCTCGGCGTGCAGCGCCATCGCCGGAACCGCCGACGAATAGGTACGGCTCGTAAGTGCCGCCTCGCCGCCGTTGGCAAAAATCTCGACCATCGTAGTGTCCGAAAGCACGCGCAGGTCGCGAAGCTCGCTGAGCTCGATCGACCTTTGGTCGCGCCCATAGCCTTCGTCACCCATATCGAGGGTAAGCATCCCGTCCGCATAACGCACAAAGACACCCTTGCGGATTTCGAGCTCGATCATCTTGGCTCCCTCACAGGAAACCACGACATCAAACAGGCGTCCCGGCTCCTCGACGGTCTCTCCGCCTACAGCACGAACGCAGGCGCCGCGCATCCTCTCAATCTCGTGCGCCGGCTGCTGGCAGAGCTTGCCGCCGCGCATGCTCAGCTCTCGCGGCACCGTCAACGCGCACTGCCACCCGCGCGCCACCGTCGGGTTTTCTGCCGTCGCATCGGGGCAACCCGACCATCCGATCATCAAACGCCGGCCTGCAGCATCCTCAAAGGACTGCGGAGCATAGAAATCAAAACCGGCATCGACCATCGGAGGCATGCCCTGGCCGACGATCTTAAAGCTCGGAGCCCCCCAATCGGCCTCGATGGAGAACCACACGCACTGATGCGGATTGCGGTAACGCCAGCCATCGGCGGGCACGCCCTGCGGACAGCAAACGAGAATAAGCTCGCCATCGAGCTCAAACAGATCAGGACACTCCCACATAAAGCCAAACTTCTCGCCCAGCTCAATGCGCGTCGCATAGCCCCAGTCCTCTAGATCACGCGAGGTATAGACAAGCACGCACCCGCGATCGTCTTTCGTACGAGCGCCAAGAACCATGTAGTAGATACCGTCGTGTTCAAGGATCTTGGGGTCGCGCACGTGCGTACCGATATCGTCGGGGTAATCGACCGGCCCAACAGCCATGCGCTTCTCGCCCAATTCGTCGGGATTCTCGGCAACCATATGAATCTGGTTTTGCTCACGGCCCGTCAACACGTAGTCGTAATCATCGCGGTCAAAATGCTTAACGTTGCCGGTATAGAAGTAGTGAATCTTGCCATCACGTACAAAGGCAGAACCAGAATACGCTCCACTCGAATCCAGATCGGAATCGGGGAACAGCACGGGGCCGTGATTCTCGTACGTCACAAAATCCTTTGTCGTCAGATGATTCCAAAGCACTGGACCGCCATGCGCAGCATCGAACGGATCGTATTGATGATAGATGTGATACGTATCACCGATCTGCACCAATCCGTTGGGGTCGTTGAGCCAGCCAAGCTCAGGCTCCACATGGAACAGGAGCCTATCGGGGTCGGACGCGATGCGAGCCGCCGTCTCATCCTGTCCGGCACGCCACTGCTCATAGTCCGCACGCATCACCTTGTTTTTTTGATTAAACATCGCCATTGACCTTCTCGTCTATAGGAAAGGACGCTCGACTCACACGAGCCGAGCGCCCTTCCTCAAATGGACTTATCCGCACATCACTTTGAACGGCTCAACTAGAAGCTGACATTGAAGCCTGCGCCAGCGCCCTCTTCATCGGTGGTCGGAACGCCCTTTGCCTTGTTGTAGGCAAAAATCAAGACGATCGGCACGATGAAGGCGATGAGATTGCCAGCCACATACCACACGAGCGTCTCGGGCGTGACGATGAGCAGGCCAAGCACGCCGGTCAGACCCTGACCGATGGCGCGCACCTCAAAGAGCTTCACGAAGGCACCACCGCAGCCTGCACCGATGCAAGCGCAGATGAACGGGATGATCGAGTAGCGCATGTTTGCAGCGAAGATAGCGGGCTCGGAGATTCCGACCAGCGTCGGGATAAAGGACGACATGCAGATGTTGCGCTCTTTGGAATGCTTCTTGTGAATGAGGTACATGCCGATGGCGCCGCCGCCCTGGGCGATAATGGAAACCGACCAGATGGCCTGGATGTAGTTGAAGCCAGTCGTGGCGACGAGGTTTGCCTCGATACCCTGGATGAACTGATGCGTACCGGTAACGACAAGCGGCTGCAGGAACGCGGCGAAGACAAAGGCACCAAAGACGCCCATCCTGTTGTACAGGATATCGATTACGCCGCCGAGGACGTCGCCGATCAGGTTGCCGAGCGGGCCGAACACGGTGAACAGGGCGACGTTAGCAAGAATCAGGGTAACGGTCGGGACAAAGACGAACGAAACGACCTCGGGGATGTACTTCTGGGCAATCTTTTCGACCTTGGCCATAAACCAGGCAGTCAGGATTGCAGGGAACACGCCGCCCTGGAAAGCAACCATGGGAATGGAGAGCGGACCAAAGTTCCAGTACTCAGCACCCGTCGGGTCCATAACGAACGTGTTGCGGTTCATAAGGCTCGGGTGAACCATGACGATACCGACGAGGATGCCCAGAATCGGATTACCGCCAAAACGCTTCACCGCGCTGTACATAACCAGGACAGGCAGGTAGTCAAACGTGGTGGCGATAATGGCAAAGAAGCTTGCGAGGTTCTTGAGGAACTCGCTGTGGTCGGCAAGGCTGCCCTCCATGCCGAAGAGTCCGTTGGCAACGATCAGCGACTTAAGGCCGACGATGATAGCAGCGCCGACGAAAGCGGGAATGATGGGGATAAAGATGTCCGAGAATACCTTGAGGACCGAGAAGAACTTGCCTTTCTTGTCCGCCTCGGCGCCCTTGACCTCGGAAGCGCTGATCTCCTTAACGCCCGTCAGAGCCATAAACTCATCGAAGACCTTGTTGACGGTACCGGTACCGAAAATGATCATGAGCTGGCCGCTGTTGTACAGCACGCCCTTGACGCCATCGATGTTCTCGAGTTCGGCCTTGTTGTACTTGCTCGTATCCTTGAGCACCAGACGCAGACGCGTAACGCAATGCGTGGCGCCCTCGATGTTCTCCAGACCGCCGACGTTATCGACGACTTGCTGAGACACTACTTTGTAGTCCATGTTCCTCTCCATTCCCTTACGAAATCATAAAACGTTTTGATGCCATTACAGAGACGCGATCGTTGCATTTGCGCACTTGAGCGTACCGTCGGTGACCGTCAGCGCCACACCCTGGCCCTGCTTATTGCAGAAGCGCGCGTTAAGCGCAACATCATCGACAAAGATGGTCGCGATATCGTCGTCAACGACCAGGCGCACATGATGAGTGCCCTCGCCCTTAAAGAACAACGGACGCTCGAGGCCCATGTTGTTGACCTGGAACCACGGATACTGGGGGGCCGCCGTAAACTCGAGCTTGCCCTCACGCAGGTTGGCGCGGAACTCATAGGCAAGACCGGACTCGGCGTCCTCGGCAAGCTTCACCGAGAAGCCGGCAGCGTCACCGGCGAGCTCGATGTCGGCATCGAGCATATAGGTGGAACCGGCATCCGCGGCGAGCACCTGCTCGACCTTGCCCGACTCGAAGGAGAGCTCAAAGGCCTCGACTGCCTTAGCCTCGCCAAAGGCGCCAAGCATGCTGTCAGGAAGCTTGGTGCCGAGCGTTCCGTCAACACGCTGAACGATCTCGAGAGGCATAAAGGTGCCACCCCACAGGTAAGAGCTGGGGTCACCGCCCTCGTCACGCGTAGGAACCCAACCAAAGAGAACGCGGCGCTCGCCGTCAAATGCGGTACGCGCGGCATAGTACGCGCGGCCATCGAAGGAATCGTCCGCAGGAGTGATCCAAGGACCGTTGATAGAGCGAGACATGCGGTAACGGGTCTTGTTGCCATCACTGTACTCGGAGAACACCAGATACCACCAGTCGCCCATCTTAAAGAGATCAGGCATCTCGAACATGGTGTACAGGCCCGGATTCCACCAGTCGCCCTGGAACTCCCAGGTATCCAGGTCCTTGGAGGTGAACTTGACCAGACGACCGGTCATCAGACGCTTGTCCTCGCCCACACGCGTGCCGAGGATGAGCATGTACTCTTCGTTCTCCTCATCCCAAAGCACAAAGGGATCGCGCCAGTTGCGGTCATCGTAACCCTCCTGGGGCGGAAGCAGCGTCTCGGCGATGTTCTTCTCCCACTTGACGGCGTCGTCACTCGTTGCGTGAAGAAGAACCTGCTTCATCAAGCGTGCCTTGACCTTATCGCGATTGCAACCAGTGTAGAGCGCATGGTACTTGTCGCCCACCTTAAACACCGTGCCGGCATAAACATACTGGTCGACTTCCTCGTCGCCGCCACGCTCAAGGCTCTCGCCAAAGTCTTTGTAATTGACGAAGTCCTTGGTTGTCGCGAGTGCCCAGCCAAACGGCTCTCCGAAAGGTCCGGGGTTTCGCGTGTCACGCTGATGATAGAGATAGAACGTGCCGTCCTCGCCGTACGGCATGATGTCGCCTACCCAAATTCCCTCAGGCTGGTAATACACCTTGTGCATCCGAGACTTCCTTTCTCACGAGATACTAACTCGGTACAACTGCAAGATATGTCAATCGTTTTCATATGTCAAACGTTTTCCCACCAATACGTCTTTTCGCAGTTCCAGTCGTCGGCAAACGGTTGACATATGCCGGCGAACGGTCATCAGAGGTGTTTGAGAAATTCTTTTGGCACGGGATGAACTACGCGGTTTTACCCTCAATGAGTTCAACGGGGAGCTTGATATTCGATTCGGGCTTTTCGCCGTTAATAAGAGCAATGATGGATTGCGCCGCGAGCTCTCCGATGCGATCGATATCTTGGCGAACGGTTGTTAAGTCAGGCATAAACGTCATAGTGCGGCGGGCACCATCCGCGCCCACGACCTTAATATCGCCCGGAGCGCTCAAGCCGCGCTGCTTCATCACGTTAAGACAGATAGCCGCCATCGTGTCGTCTCCCGCAAAGATGCCGTCAATATCGGGGTTCTCATCGAGGATCTTCGCAACGACCGCACTCTTTTCGTCGTCGGGCTTAACGAACTCGACCTCACGGACAAGCGCGGGCAAACCGGCCTGCTCAACAACATCGAGGTAGGCATCGGTACGCTTATTGGCAGGCATGCGCATGCGGCTATTGCTGCGCAGGCACAGGATGCGTGAACATCCGTCATCGATCAGGCGACGCGTGGCAAGTTCGCCGATGCTATAGCTGTCGCTCGCAATCTGAACAGAGGCTTCGCCAAGGTCGCAGTCGATACCAACCAGACTCAAGCCCATCTCGGCATACGCCTCGGCACCGATATTAAGCGAGTTGACGATGACGCCATCAACCATATTGCGTCGAAGCATGTCGATATAAGAGCGCTCAAGCTCGGGTCGATTGGCGCTATTGCACAGCAGCATCTTAAAACCGTTTTCGGCCAGGGTATGCTCAATGACTTGGACCACTTGGGCATGAAACGGACTGCTGACATAGGGGACGATCATACCGATAAGATTCAGGCGACCGTTGAGCATGGCACGAGCGATATCGTTGGGCGTATAGTTGATGCGCTTCATCGCGGCATGGACCTTATCGCGGGTCTCTTGGCTAATATAGCCACGATTATTAAGCACACGAGATACCGTAGTAGGCGAAACCCCCGCCACCGCCGCAACTTCCTTGATGCCAGGCTTAGCCGTATCCTTAGAACGAGCACTCTCGCGAGCCATAGCACCCTCCCCCATCAACATGTCATACGTTTACATACGAACAAAGCATACCCCAACAACAGCGGGATGACGGTAACAGCACAAGTAAGTAGACGACTCATCCAAATAATTTGGAGAGTTCCGCCTAAAGGGTGACTACACAGGACCCCCGCCGGGCCGCTTTGGGTTACTTTCCAAAATATTCCGCAGGACACAAAGGGCTCCGCCGCGCGAAGCGCGCATCGGAGCCCTTTGCATGTCCGAGGACGTTTTGGAAAGTAACCCAAAGCGGCCCGGCGATCCTGCGGGAGTTAAATCCCTTTAGAACTTGTCGTGGAAGGTACGCGAAATGACCTCGTCCTGCTGCTCCTTGGTGAGCGTGTGGAAGTTCACGGCATAGCCGGAAACGCGGATGGTCAGCTGCGGGTACTTCTCGGGGTGAGCCTGAGCGTCGAGCAGCGTCTCACGGTTGAAGACGTTGATGTTCAGGTGGTGGCCACCCTTCTCGGCGTAAGCGTCGAGCATGTGGACCAGGTTATCGGCCTGAGTCTCGGAAACTTCAGAAACCTTCATAATGTGTCTCCTTCGATTAATAGGCGCCGGCCGAAACCGGCGCACTAATCAGTAATCGTTATTGTTAGTATAGCACTAACAATAGTTACTCGCCCAGCTGATCAAGGTCGATATCGCCAAAGAACACCTGGTCCTCCTTGCCGAGCGCACTCGGGATGATGGAGAAGGTGTTGGAGATGCCGTCCTGAGCATCGCGGAACGGGAGCTTGGAAACCGAAGACAGCGAAGCGATGGCGCCGTGGCTATCGCGCTTGTGCATGGGGTTTGCACCCGGGGCGAACGGCTGGCCAGCCTTGCGGCCGTCGGGCGTGGAGCCGGTCTTCTTACCGTAGACGACGTTGGAAGTAATGGTCAGAACCGAGGTCGTGGGCACGGAGTTGCGGTAGGTGTCGTTCATGCGGATGTACTCCATGAACTGGTGCACAACGTCGTGAGCGATCTGGTCGACGCGGTCGTCGTCGTTACCGTACTTGGGGAAATCGCCCTCGGTCTCGAAGTCGACGATGATGCCGTTCTCGTCACGGACGGGGTGGACCTTGGCGTACTTGATGGCGGACAGGGAGTCAGCCACGACGGAAAGGCCAGCGATGCCCGTAGCGAACCAGCGGTGCACGTGCTTGTCGTGCAGAGCCATCTGGATGCGCTCGTAGCAATACTTGTCGTGCATGTAGTGAATGATGTTCAGCGAGTTGACGTACACGCCAGCGAGCCACTTCATCATGTCGTTGTACTTGGCCACAACGTCGTCGTAATCGAGCGTATCGCCCTCGACGGCGCGGTACTTGGGGCCGACCTGCTTCTTGGAGACCTCGTCAACACCGCCGTTGAGTGCATACAGCAGGCACTTAGCCAGGTTGGCGCGAGCGCCGAAAAACTGCATCTCCTTGCCAATGCGCATGGAGGACACGCAGCAGGCGATACCGTAGTCGTCGCCGTGATAGACGCGCATGAGGTCGTCGTTCTCGTACTGGATCGAGGAGCTGGCGACAGAAGTCTTGGCGCAGAACTTCTTGAAGTTCTCGGGCAGACGGGTCGACCACAGAACGGTCATGTTGGGCTCGGGGCTGGTGCCCATGTTCTCGAGCGTGTGCAGGTAGCGGTAGCTCATCTTGGTAACGAGCGTACGGCCGTCAACACCCATGCCGCCGATGGACTCGGTGACCCACTGCGGATCGCCGGTAAACAGGGCCTGGTACTCGGGGGTACGGGCAAACTTGACCATGCGGAGCTTCATGATGAAGTGATCCACGAACTCCTGGATCTGCTCCTCGGTGAAGGTACCGTTGGCAAGGTCGCGCTCAGCGTAGATGTCGATGAACGTAGAGGTACGGCCGATGGACATAGCGGCGCCGTTCTGCTCCTTGACGGCAGCGAGGTAGGCGAAGTACATCCACTGGATGGCCTCCTGCGTGTTGGTAGCAGGGTTGGAAATGTCGAAACCATAGGTCTCGGCCATCATCTTGAGCTCGCCGAGGGCGCGGATCTGCTCCTGCAGCTCCTCGCGATCGCGGATGTTGTCGGCGGTCATGACCGTCGGGGTGGAAGCCTTCTGGGCCTCCTTGTCCTTGATCAGGTAGTCGACGCCGTACAGGGCAACACGACGGTAGTCGCCGATGATGCGGCCGCGGCCATAGCCATCGGGCAGACCAGTGATGATGTGAGCCGAGCGGCAAGCACGCATCTCGGGGGTGTAGACATCGAAGACGCCAGCGTTGTGGGTCTTGCGCTCGAAGGTGTAGCGCTCGACAACGTTCTCGTCGACCTTATAGCCGTGCTGGCTGGCAGCCTGGCAAGCGATGCGGATACCGCCGTTGACGTGCAGCGCGCGCTTGAGCGGCTTGTCGGTCTGGAGGCCGACGATGGTCTCCTTCTCGCGGTGGGCGTTATCGATGTAGCCAGCGGGGTGGCTCACGATACCCGTGACGGTCTTGGTGTCCATATCGAGGACACCGCCCTGCTCGCGCTCCTTAAGCAGCAGGTCGAGAACCTCGCCCCACAGCTCCTTGGTACGCTCGGTCGGGCCGGCGAGGAACGACTCGTCGCCCTCGTAGGGGGTGTAGTTCTTCTGGATGAAGTCTCGGACGTCAACCTCTCCCGTCCAGATGCCTTCCTTGAAGCCTTCCCATGCCTCCTGCATTGTGTAACCACGCTCCTAGTTACGTGTAATGCGGCGCTCTCTCACACCGCTGCTTATTGAATTCTTGAATGTTCGGCTTGCACTACCGGCTTCTTCCGTTCTTCACCACACGTTGGTGTAGGGAAAACGTTTATCCACCTTGGAACTACAACCCAAAACCCAAGATTTCACCCGTTTGAGAAGGATAACATAGCGACCCTCTCCATCTGGGCTGTTATATGTTTCTTTTTTTATATCATAAGGGCGTTTTTTACAAACCCGCAGGAAATGCGAGCGCGAACAACTACCGTTCACCGATTTGTATGTTATTTTTCCTTGCCTTTGTACGACGTTCGCTCTAGCTGTTATGCCAGCTTTAGCAGGGTAAAGTGTCCCAGAGACCCTACAGAAACTGCAGGGCGGCCACGGGATCCCCCGTGGCCGCCCTGTGGCGTAGCTAGTTTTTAGCTTTGATTGCCGTTTGGCATTAGGCGGCTGCGGAGGCCTTGTCGGTCGTTGCCTTGCCGTTGCTCTGCTGGCCCTCAAAATGCTTGTAGCACCAGCTGGTGACCAGCGGGGTCAAAATAGCCGTCACGATTGCGCAGGCGGCAACCTGTGCCGTAGCCGTCGCGAGCACGGCGCCACCGTACATGGCCCCGTTGACGCTTGCCATGGCAGCAGGCGTAGCCACATTGGCTCCGGCGCAGCTCGAAATGGCCGCACCTGCGACACCCGTGCCGCCCGTGAGCTTGTCGACCGCGATGACGGGAATTGCAAAGATCACCGAGCAGATCACGCCGAGCAGAATACCGGGAAGACCGCCATTAATGAGCTGGCCAAAGGTCATGGTCGAGCCCATGGCAAAGAAGACGAGCACGATGACGGCGGAAAGTGCCGGTGCCATCATCTTCTTAAAGCTGGGGAAGACGTTGCCCAGAATAATGCCGACGACGATCGGCAGGATGGCACCCACGAGCGACCAGCCGATCGGAGCCTGGCCGGCAGCGCCGAGCACGATCATCGTGACCGGAGGGCCGACAACGAGCGTGGTGATTGCGACAGCGCCACGCTCGGCCTCATTGCCCATGGTGCCCATCAGACCAGCGTACATAGCGTTGTTGGCGCCGGTGCAAGCCGCCAGCATCACCATGGCAGAGATGCCAAACAGGTTGTCGTTGAACACATAAAGGATGAGCAGCGACACGGCAACGACCACGATTTGCTTGACGGCGATGATGATGGCACCGCGGGCAGCGGCGGCAGGAGCACTCTTAAACGAAATCGTCGTACCGACGATAAGCAAAAAAGCGCCCACGAGCGGGCCTGCACCCTGCTGGGTCATGCCAAGCGTAAAGCTGCCGAGCGTTTTGAACAGATCGGGGAATAGCGTGTTGAGCAGGCAGCCCAGCAGAAGCGGCACCAAAATATTGGCACCCGGGATGGAGGACATCTTAAAGAACGGCTCCTTTGCCGCCGGCGCCTCCACCACAGTCGATTCACTCATTTATATCTCCTTTTGATGCGTGTGGCACGCGGTCGCACGCTCCTGTGCCAGAAAGAAGGCGACGGTCCCGAGTCGCAGGAGCCGTCGCCGAATTAACGTCGCGGGGTATTACCCGTCCAGAACGATGCCACCGTCGCAGTCACCGATCTCGCCGTTCACGAAGCTGGCGAGGTCGGAGGCAAAGAAGAGCACCATCTGCGCAGGCTCGCTGGCCTGGGCGGCACGGCCCAGAGGAATACCGTTGATGATGCGCTGAGAGTTCTCGTCAGAGAGAATCGAGGTCATATCGGTCAACGTGAGCGACGGGCACACAGCGTTGCAGCGAACGCCGAACCTACCGCCCTCCTTGGCGACTGCCTTGGTTAGACCGTTAACACCGGCCTTGGAGCTCGCGTAAGCCGCGGTGCCGAGCAGGCCGCCGCCGATCTTGCCAGCAACAGAGCTCACGTTGACGATAGTGCCGGCATGGGCAGCCTTAAAGTGCGGGTACACGGCGTTCATCATGGTAAAGGTGCCGTTGAGGTTGATGTCGATGGTACGGCGCCACTCGGTGTCGTCGATCTCGTCGAACTTCTTGGTGCTGATGACGCCAGCGCAGTTGATCAGGATATTGGTTTGCGGCAGGTCTGCGAAAATCTGTTCGACGGTCTCGCGCGCCTTGGGCGCATCAGCGACATCGAGCTGATAAAACTTGTTGCCCTCGCCAAGCTCGGCCACAGCGGCCTCGCCCTTAGCAGCGTTCCTTGCGATGAGCGCGACATGTCCGCCGCCCGCGACGATGCCCTTGGCGATCTCGAGGCCAATGCCCTGAGTGCCGCCCGTGACAATCGCGGTCTTGCCCGTGAAGTCAAATGCCATGACTCCATCCCCCTTTATATAAGGTGTCTCCTCGCGGGAAGTTGGAGCATCGCACGTGGCGATTATATGAGTCCCAGTCGTCATGGTGGTGACAACCCCTCGCCTAACCGCGTGCATGATAGTTCTTTGAAACGCTGCAATTCTTGAATGATTTTAATTCTTTATGCGTTCTTTATATTGCCTAGCAACCAGGTAGTTTTTGGGACATGCCTAGAGATCTGCCCTTAACTTTGCGGGCACCGACGGTGTACGGAGATCGCCTAAAGGCAGTTTTCTAGGCATGTCCCAAAAATCTTCCGTATAGGGCGCGCGTGCAGGGGTATCATCTTCCACCGAAAATAGTTTCTAGTGTTAGGGGTTTTCGGTGGAAGATACCGATTTCCATGAGCTTGGACGCCAACTCCTTACCGAGTTTGGCAGCATGCATCAGCGCGTTTCGCGCTTTGCGGACAAAGCTCTCGGCGGCGAGATGGCCGTCATGCGCGCCCTCATGCTCGCTGGCGGTTCGCTCACGCCGAGCGAACTCGCAGATCGCGCCTGGGTCTCGAGTGCCCGCATCGCCAATATCCTACGCGCTCTCGAAGCCAAGGGCTGGGTCGAGCGCGAGCACTCAAAGACCGACCGTCGTCGCGTACACGTCACGGTGACCGACAAGGGATTCCAGGTCATCGAAATCAAACGCCGGGAATTCGAGGACCGCACCGCGGCCTTCCTCGAGCAGTTCGGCGAAACAGATACCCAAGAGATGGTGCGTCTTCTAAGACGTGCCAACGAAATTATCGACCGCAACCAAGAAAGGAGAGATGCCGAGTGAGGATTCTCAAGCTCTTTAAAAAGCATGTCCTGGCACTGTTCGCAGCTATCGTACTTATCGTAATCAGCTGCAACGCCGATCTGGCGCTGCCTACCTATATGAGCGACATCGTCGACGTGGGCGTGCAGCAAGGCGGCATCGCCTCGCCCGTGCCCGACACCATTCGCGCCGAATCGCTCGACGACCTCGAACTCTTCATGAGCTCCAAGGACGCCAAGGCTGTGGAGGCCGTGTTTAGCAAGGCGGACAATAACGGCATTCGAACGTACAAGGGCACCGAGGAGGAGCGTGCCGACGGCGGCAAGATTGCCGACATCATGAGCCTGCCCGAGACTGTCGTCCTTTCGTTCAACCAGGGTATTGACGCCAACTCCATGGGTGACATGATGGGCACGTCCGGTGAGAAAGACAACAGCGGCGCCCAGGCCATGCCCACGCCCGAGCAGATGGCGGCGATGACGCCCGAGCAACTCGCCGAGATGCAGCAGAAGGCCGCTGCGGCGCAGAACATGCAAAAACAGATTGATGCCGACGGTGGCAAGATCACCATGAAGAGCCTGCGTCTAGGCGTTGAAGGCGGCCTAATCGACCAGGGCAAGCTCGTCGAGGGCGCCAACCAAATGGCGGACAAAATGGGCTCCATGTCGGGCTCCATCGTCACCCAGCGCGCCGTGAGCTATGTACAGGACGAGTACAAGGCGCAGGGCATCGACCCCGCCGACGTGCAGAACGCCTACCTGAGCCGCATGGCGACCACGATGTTTGGACTGTGCCTCGTGTCGCTCGTCGCCACCATCCTGACCGGTGCCGTGGCTTCGCGCACCGCCTGCTCCATCGCCCGCGACCTGCGCCGCGAGACCTTCAACAAGGTTATGCACTTCTCGCCGGCCGAGGTGGGCAAGTTTAGCCAGGCCTCGCTCATCACCCGCTGCACCAACGACATTCAGCAGATCCAGATGGCCGCAACCCTGTTTATCCGCATGTGCCTGATGGCCCCCGTCATGGGCATCGTCGCCGTCATGCGCGTCCTGGCCAACCACACCGGCCTGGAGTGGACCATCGCCGTGGCCATCATCGCGGTTTCGGCCGTTGTCGGCGTGCTCATGGGCCTCACCATGCCCAAGTTCAAAAAGATGCAGAGCTTTGTGGACCGCGTGAACCTTACCGCCCGCGAGCTGCTCGACGGCCTTATGCCCATCCGCTCGTTCAACCGTGAGGAGCATGAACTCGAGCGTTTTGACAAGGCTTCGCTCGACCTGATGACCACGCAGCTCTACACCAACCGCGCCATGAGCTTCATGATGCCGCTCATGATGCTCGTCATGAACTGCATCACCGTGCTTATCGTCTGGTTTGGCGCGCAGGGCGTGTCCGACGGCGTGATGCAGGTCGGCAACATGATGGCGTTTATCTCCTACACCATGCAGATCGTCATGGCGTTTATGATCCTCACCATGGTTTCGGTCATCCTGCCCCGCGCCGAGGTCGCAGCCGAGCGCGTGGAAGAGGTCGTCACCTGCCCTACGAGTATCAACGACCCTGTCTCGCCCAAACTGCCTGCTGCCAGCTCGCCGCGCGGCGAGCTCACCTTCCGCGACGTGAGCTTCCAGTATCCCGATGCCCGCGCCGACGTCATCAGCGGCGTGAACTTCACCACGCATGCCGGTCAGATGCTCGGCATTATTGGCTCCACGGGCTCGGGCAAGTCCACGCTCGTGCAGCTGATTCCGCGCCTGTACGACGTCACGGGCGGCAGCATTTCGCTCGACGGCATCGATGTGCGCGACATGACCCTTTCCGAGCTGCGCCGCCGCATCGGTTATATTCCGCAGCAGGGTCGTCTGTTCTCGGGTACCGTCGAGAGCAACCTCAAGTTTGCCGGCGACATGGTGAGTGACGAGGATATGCGCCAGGCAGCACGCGTCGCCCAGGCGGAGGACTTTATCGCCGAGCGCGAGGACGGGTACGACTCCCCTATCAGCCAGGGCGGCTCCAATGTTTCGGGTGGTCAGCGCCAGCGTCTGGCCATCGCCCGCGCGTTGGCCAAAAAGCCCGAGATCGTGGTGTTCGATGACTCGTTTAGCGCCCTCGACTACAAGACCGACGCTCGCCTGCGCGAGGAGTTGGCCAAAAACGTCACCGACGCCGCGCTCGTGGTCGTGGCCCAGCGCATCGCGACCATCATGCACGCCGACCAGATCATCGTGCTCGACGACGGCCACGTAGTGGGCACCGGCACGCACGAGGAGCTGCTGCGCAGCTGCCCGGCGTATCTGGAGATCGCACAGTCGCAGCTTTCCGCCGAGGAGCTGGGGCTTACCCAAGAAGAAATTGCAGCCGTCATGGAAGGAGGCGAGCGCTAATGGCAGACGAGACCAAGACTCAGATTCCCAAGCCCACCCGCCAGCGTGGTCCCATGGGCCGCATGGGCGGCATGCGTCGCGGCGAAAAGGCCAAGGACTTTAGGGGCACCATGAGGCAGCTGCTCGGCTATATCGGCCAGCACAAGATTGCTGTGTTTGCCGCCGTCGCCTTTGCCGTGTGCTCGGTCATCTTTAACATTGTGGGGCCCAAGGTGCTCGGCCAGGTTACCACCAAACTGTTCGAGGGCTTGGTTGCCAAGGTCAACGGCACCGGCGATGTCGACTTTGCCTGGATCGCCAAGACGCTCGGCTTTTTGCTCTGCCTGTATCTGGCGAGCTCTGCCTGCAGTCTGATCCAAGGCTGGCTCATGACCGGCGTCACGCAAAAGATCTGCTACCGCATGCGCAAGGAGATCGCCGCCAAGGTTGCCGTCGTGCCGATGAGCTACTTCAACGGCCACAGCAAAGGCGATGTGCTCAGCCGCATCACCAACGACGTCGATACGCTCGGTCAGTCGCTCAACCAGAGCGTGACGCAGCTCATCACGTCGGTGACGCAGATTATCGGCGTGCTCGTCATGATGCTGTCGATCAGCCTGCCGCTCACCGGCGTCACCGTGCTCACGCTACCGGCCGCCGCGATTATCTTGATGGTGATGATTCACTTCTCGCAGCCGTACTTCCGAGAGCAGCAGCAGGTTTTGGGCACCGTCAACGGCATTATCGAGGAGGACTTTGCCGGACAGAACGTCATTCAGGTGTTCGACCGCGCCGAAGCCTCGATCGAGGAGTTCGACCGTCAAAACGACCGCCTGTTTATTAGTGGCTGGCGTTCGCAGTTCCTGTCGGGCCTGATGATGCCGCTCATGAGCTTGGTGGGCAACATGGGTTACGTGGGCGTTGTCGTAGTGGGTGCGCAGCTCGCGCTGACCGGCAATGCCACGCCTGGCGATATTCAAAGCTTTATCCAGTACGTGCGCAACTTTACGCAGCCCGTGCAGCAACTGGGCAACGTGAGCAACACGATGCAGTCGATGGCCGCTGCCACCGAGCGCGTTTTTGAGTTCCTAGCCGCGCCCGAAGAGGAGCAGAAGGCCGACGCGCAAATTCCCGAAAAGCGCCCCGGCCATGTGGAGTTCGACCACGTCAAGTTTGGCTACACGCCCGACAAGACCATCATCCACGACTTTAGCTGCGAGGCGCAGCCCGGCCAGACCATCGCCATCGTCGGCCCCACCGGCGCCGGCAAGACCACACTCATCAAGCTGCTGCAGCGCTTTTACGACGTAGACGGCGGTTCGCTGCGCGTCGAGGGCATCGACGTACGCGACTGGGATCGCGCGGCGCTTCGCGGCGAGTTTGCCATGGTGCTGCAGGATACCTGGCTGTTCAACGGCACGATCCGCGAGAACATCCGCTATGGACGTCCCGATGCGAGCGATGCCGAGGTCGAGGCCGCTGCGCGTGCCGCGCGTTGCGACCACTTTATCCATACGCTCGCCGGCGGCTACGACTTTATGATCAACGAGGAGGGCACTAACCTGTCGCAGGGTCAGCGCCAGCTCGTGACCATCGCCCGTGCCATTTTGGCCGACCGCCCGGCGCTGATTCTGGACGAGGCGACCTCCAACGTCGATACCCGTACCGAGGAGCTTATTCAACGTGCCATGGATGCGCTAATGCAAGGCCGCACGAGCTTTGTCATCGCGCACCGCCTGTCTACAATCCGCAACGCCGACGTGATCTTGGTAATTCGCGACGGCGACATCGTCGAGAAGGGCACGCACGACGAGTTGCTCGCCCAGGGCGGCTTCTACGCCGACCTGTACAACTCGCAGTTCGACGAGGCGGCGTAGACTCCGCCGCAGAGAACGGATAATGCCCGAGAACGGGGGCGCAGGACAACCTGCGCCCCCGCTTTTTTGCTCTGCGGCCCTCGAAGTGCCTCCCCTGGAACCTGATTGACAGCTCCCTTCAAGCCCTGTGGACAAAAAATGGCAAATATGAGTACTGTTACTTTTTTAGTAACAGCCAAAACAGTCCCAAATGCCGTTTTCACGGCTTACACGCGTCCCTAAATTGATCAAACAGCCCTATAGCGAACTTATATGTGTTTGCGTTAATGAACATATTTTGCTGTTATGTCTATTATTTTGCGAAGGCAATATGATACTAAGATAGCAACCGTACTCATATTTGGCATTTTTTGCCCACAGGGTATTTCCTGGGGAACCGACAACAGCCTTAGGGTCCCGCGCGGCGCCGCTCCCTCCCGGCATCCGCCGACGTTTCCCCAGATAAAACCTGCCAAAATAAACCTGTCCCATTTTGGTAGGTTTCGGGGTGACAAGGGCTTGCACTTTAGCGTGCGACAGCGGATAATGCCGAGCATTCGACAATACGCTTATTGCTCTTTCTATAGATTGAGGAGGCCCCTATGGCCATGGAATTCAAACGCAGGCTGCCGATACCCATGGAGATCCGCGAGGAAATGCCACTTTCTGCCGAGCTTACCGCCAAAAAGCAGGCATTTGACGCCGAGGTCGCCAAAGTCTTTACCGGCGAGGACGCACGTAAGGTGCTCATCATCGGCCCGTGCTCTGCCGACCGCGAGGATTCGGTGCTCGAGTATATGAATCGTCTGGCCAAGACCGCCGAGGAGGTCAAGGACAAGCTCATCGTCATTCCGCGCGTCTACACCAATAAGCCGCGTACCAAGGGCACCGGTTACAAGGGTCTTCTGCACAACCCCAACCCCGAGGCTCCCGACGACCTGCTCGAGGGCGTCAAGGCCATCCGCCATATGCACCTGCGCGTCATCGAGGAGACCGGCTTCTTTACCGCCGACGAGATGCTCTATCCGTCCAACTACCAATACCTCGTCGACCTGCTGAGCTATGTTGCCGTGGGCGCACGCTCGGTCGAAAACCAGGAGCATCGCCTTGTGTCGAGCGGCATTTCGGTACCCGTCGGCATGAAGAATCCCACTGCCGGCTCTACCACCGTTATGCTCAACTCCATTTACGCCGCGCAGGCGCACCAGAGCTTCATCTTCCGCAACTGGGAGGTCGAGTGCGACGGCAACCCGCTCGCACACGCCGTTATGCGTGGCTACATCGGTCTCGATGGGCGCACCTACCCCAACTACCACTACGAACACCTGGAACGCTTGGCCGAACGCTATACCGAGCATGCCGGCTATGCCAATCCGGCAGCGGTCATCGACTGCAACCACGACAACTCGGGCAAGCGTCCGCTGGAGCAGTATCGCATTTGCAAGGAGGTGCTCGACAGTTGCCGCCGCAACGAGTCCATCTCCAAGCTGGTCAAGGGCTTTATGATCGAGTCCTACCTGGAGGACGGCAACCAGCCGGTCGACGGCGGTGTCTTTGGCAAGTCGATCACCGACCCGTGCCTGGGCTGGGAAAAGACCGACTACCTCATCCACGAGATCGCGGAACGTATTTAGAGTTACGGCGTTTTACCAAACGCCGTAACCGTCCGACGCTGCAAGCGCCCCTAGGCGGCAATCTGACGTTCAGTCGTCGGTCGCGTACCCAAAGTACGCTTCCCTCCTCTTTCACGTCACCTTGCTCGCTTAGGGGCGTTTTCACTGACTTATGCTCAACCTACGATAATTCCAAACTGGGTGAGTTACTCGCTGTAGCGGGTGGCGATGGCGGCTCGCACCATGCCGGTGCTCATGAGGTAGGTCACCAGGAAGTAGCCGCCGTAGGCTGCCAGGAAGATTGCACAGGTGAGGCCCACGGTGCCACCGATGCTCATATTTCCGAATATGCTCACCAGCTCGATGATCACCTTAAGTGCCACAAAGGAGTGCGCCAGGCCCACTGCCAGCGGGAACAGGAAGAATACCGCTTGCTGCGCCATCACCGAATGGCGGATCTGGCGGTCGTCGCAGCCGATCTGTGCCAGCACACGATAGCTGCGGCTGCCGTCGGCCACGTTGGAGAGCTGCTGGATCGACAGAATCGCCGCGCATGCAACGACCAATACAAAGCCGATGTAGATGGCTAGGTAGCTAATAAGACCGTTCATTTGCGCTGCTTGTGTGTACATCTCGGAGCGTGTGATGAAGATTCCCCACGACCCCGGCTCCTTGCCGTCAACGAGCAGATTGTCGAGCACAGTGTTTTTAATGCTCTCGTCTGCCTCAGTCGTATCCATCCCCTGTTTGTAGTTAACGAGCAGGCTACTGGAATACGGCTGCAGATTAAGTTGGGACAACAGCTCGTCGGCAACGACGACGGTACCCGGATTACTGCCCATCGCCGAGTTGGCGATGGCCGCCGTATCTTCGTCCGACTTATCGGTTGCGGGCTTGAGCGTATGCCCGCCCAAGGTAAGGGCATGGCCGTCAGCCATATACTTGGTGTACAGGTCGACCAGCTCGCCGCCCATATCACACGTGAGCAGGTACTGGTCGCGACCGATGTGCACCGGCTCCTCGCCCATCATCTGACGCAGTTTGTTGTACTGGCTCGCCGGCGTCACAAACAGACCCATCGTATCGGCATTGCTACCCCCGAACGCCTTGGGAAGCTTTTCGCCCATGATCTTGCACATCTCACTTGGGGTCACCGAAGGATTCGAGCCGCCAAATGGGTAACTCAGATACGAATCGATCTGCACATGCTCACCGGCAACATCGGCGATATTGACCTTCTTGCCGGTCTCGTCGTTGTTGCCCGCCGACTTGCCCTTGCCGTGCCATGCAGGGTACAAATCGACCGTTGTATCGGCCAGCACCATGCGATCGGCCTCAGACGGATTGACATACCCTTTGTACCCTTTGTAGTAGTCGAGCGTATCGGGCGTGTAATAGACATACGTCTGAGACACATCAACAGGGTTATAGCGCTCCAGGTTTTCGTTCATCACGTTGGCAATCGACATACCGCACGTCACCGAGGTGATGGCCAAAAACAGGAGCATCGCGATGACGCCCATCGAAAAGCACACCGTGTTGACCTTGGCCGCAAGCTGGCGCACGGTAAACATGTTGAGGCCGCGCCAATACACGCCGCGCAGGCTCTGCAGCAGCTTGATGAGCATGCCCGAGAGTCCCCAGAACAGGGCAAAGGTGCCTACGGTAACCATAGCAGTCGTAATACCAAACTGGTTCATGGCCTCTTGCAGCTTGCAGTCCGTCGCGGTTAGCGGGAACCCATCACGTAGCAGACGGTAATAGGCCACGCCCACAAGTACCACGCCCACGGCAAAGATGGCAATCGCGATCCAGGGGTTGCGTGTCTTGATGCTCTCGTTGCGACGCTCGGCACCCATAAGCTCGATAAGTTTGGTACGACGCACGGCGCGAAGGTTCAGCAGTAGCGTGAGCACAAACATTACGAGCATGCAGGCAAGGGTCAGATTGAACGCATGCACCGAGAAAAAGAAGTGGAAATTGGCGATTTGTGTCTTAAAGAGCGAGGCCGTAAAGAACGTCATGAGTTGGGAGAGTCCCACACCCAGCACAATGCCGGCGACAAAGGCCACGACCGACACTATCACGGTCTCGAGCGCCATGATCGTGGCGACGCGCCCGCGCCCCATGCCGAGCACCTGGTACAGGCCAAACTCCTTTTTGCGGCGTTTCATGATGAAGTTATTGGCATACACCATCAAAAAGGCCATGACACCGGCTAAAAAGTACGTCAGGTCGCCGAGCATGCTGCCCATAACCTGCGCCAAGCCCTCTTCATCGATTCCGGCGATGTCGACCTGCATCGAGATGGTGTTAAAGGCATAGAAGACCGTGACGCCCAGGGTGAGCGTCAAAAGGTAGACGAGGTAGTCGCGGCCGGCGCGGCGGACGTTGCCCCAAGCGAGTTTACAGAGCATCGGAGCCCTCACCGCCCATCATGGCAACGACCTCCATAATGCGGTCGAAGAACTCTCGGCGGTCGGTGTCGCCGCGGCGCAGCTCGGTGAAGATCTTGCCGTCGCGGATAAACAGCACACGGCTCGTGTAGCTGGCAGCAAAGCTATCGTGCGTGACCATGAGCACGGTAGCGCGTAGGCGGCGGTTAAGGGCCTCCAGGCTCTCGAGCAGCAGGCGAGCGCTCTTGGAATCGAGGGCGCCGGTGGGCTCGTCGGCCATGATCATGGTGGGGTCGGTAACGAGCGCGCGAGCCGCGGCAACGCGCTGCTGCTGACCGCCGGACATCTGGTAGGGATACTTGTCGAGCACCTGACTGATAGACAGGCGCGCTGCCACATCCTGCACGCGGGTCGAGATCTCTGCCGAGTTTGTGCGGGCGATGGTGAGCGGCAGAGCGATGTTCTCGCGTGCCGTGAGCGTATCGAGCAGGTTGGAGTCCTGGAAGATAAAGCCCAGCTCCTCGCGGCGGAACTGCGAGAGCTTGGCCTGCTTCATGCGCGTCACGTCCTGCCCGTTGATGCGGATCGTGCCACTTGTGGCGCTATCGATGGTCGACACGCAGTTGAGCAACGTCGACTTGCCCGAGCCCGAAGCGCCCATGATGCCAACAAATTCGCCGCGGTTGACGGTAAAGCTGACGTCGTTGAGCGCGCGGGTCACGTTGCCCAGCGCTCCATATACTTTTTCGAGATGCGCGACCTCCAGTACCGGGGTCGCCATGTGCGTGGTTTGCATACCGAGTCCTTTCTTGCGATTAGTCTACGGCATCTATAGTCGCAAGAAGACGAGTCGGCTACCATCGATATGGCTTACGCTTGCCTTACCGTTGTGTAAGGTACGGGTAGCCAGCCTGCCACGTGTTGATATTGAGAGAGGACTCCTGTTGAAGACTGTTCATGTTGCCGCTGGGATCATTCGCAAGGAAGGATCTGATGAGCTGCTTGCCGTGCAGCGCGGCTATGGCGACATGCAGGGACTTTGGGAATTCCCCGGCGGCAAGCTCATGCGCGGCGAGTCGCCCGAGGACGCCGTACGCCGCGAGCTCATGGAAGAACTGCAGGTAAAAGTCACCAACCTGCGCGATTTCTATACCGTTGAGTACGACTACCCCGACTTTCATCTCTCCATGGAGTGTTACTACTGCTCGCTCGCCGATGAATCCGATGAGCCTCAGAAGCACGACCGCCAGCTCGATATCCGCTGGATTCCGCGCACCTCGCTTGCCACGGTTGAGTGGATGCCCGCCGACAAAGGGCTTATCGATGCTCTGATTGAGTTGAAGGAAGATCGGCTTGAGGCAAGCTCCGCCGATGAGGCCGCGCCCAACACAGCCGACAAACCCGCCACCAAACCCAAGCGCGCACCTAAGCGCCGCAGCAAGAAGCGTCCCAAGCCCGGTCTGCTCGACGGCATCGATACCTCGGACCTCTCCGCTGACGAGCGCGAACTGGTCCGCCGTCGCGCCGCCATCAAAAAGTCCATGAAGGGCAACAAGCGCGCCAACACCAAGCCCGAGCTGCTCGTACGCCAGCGTCTGCGTGCAGTGGGCCTTACGGGTTATCGCTTGGAATGGAAGGTTCCCGGCAAGCCCGATATCGCCTTCCCCGGACGCAAGATCGCCATCTTCGTCAACGGCTGTTTTTGGCACCGCTGCCCCAAGTGCAACCCTAGCCAGCCCAAGCGTAACGTTGAGTTTTGGGAGGCAAAGTTCCGTCGCAACGTCGAGCGCGACCGCGCTGCCGTGGCAGCACTCACTCAAATGGGCTGGACACCCATAACCATCTGGGAATGCGAGCTCAAGAAAGACCGCATCGACGCCACGATGGAAAAGGTCATCGAGCAGGTGCGGGCTGCAGAGCCACAGCGCTAGGAGCGATCCGCCCACACGCCCCACACAGGCGAGCCACATCCGCGACACAAACCTTAGAAAGCCCTTAAGCTCAAAACCTTTCAAGAGTGTTATGCAATAGCTTTGACCTGCGGTTTCACTGTTGCATCAAACCTGATTAAGCCTTTCTTTAGCGCTTCTTTGCAACAGCCGCGGCATAATACTGCCAACGCACGGGGCCTAGCAGCACACCCTGTGCGCAACCTTTTGGTGGACATCGAGGAGGCCGCATAAGCATGCATTCTTCCAATGACGCAGCACAGCAGCCATCCCTAAAACATGCAAACCTTTTCTCCTTCCCCCCGACACAGAGAGACGGCCTCCTCGACTCCCCCGCCACAAAAGCCAAACGCTCAACAAACCAGAGCCACAACTTGCGAGCATCGTTCGAAAAGCTCCAAGCATCCCTAGACAAGGCGTTCCCCGAACAGGCAAGAGCAATCTAAGCCCATCGCGCTTTATACTGATGCCATGCGAAACATGGATCACATAGAATTGCACCGCGGAGGACGCGAGGAAGCGTTTCCCGAGACCGCCGAAGACTGGCCCTATATTGCCGAACGCGCAGAATTCGCTCGCTATCCGGGCAATTCCGTCCCCTAGCACTGGCATTCCGAAGTTGAGCTTTTCTACATGGAGCAGGGAGCGATTGACTATCGAACGCGCGCGGCTCATGAGCACGTACGCTTTGAGGAAGGGTCAGCCGGCTTTATCAACGGCGGCGTTTTGCACAGCACGCTGCAATCAGCCAATTCGGCACCAGCCATTCAAATGTTGCATATCTTTCAGCCGTCGATGCTCGGCGATCCCGCGGGACGTCTCCAAAAGCGCTACATCAATCCATTACTTCAATGTCGAGGCGTCGATGTGCTCAAATGGTCGCCCACCAACCCCGACGATATGCCCTTTATCGATTTGCTGAAGAGCTCCTTTAGCCACGACCTTCAACGGCCGCAGAACGAGATGGCGCTTCGAAATAACTTGTCAGAGCTCTGGATTCAGATTTACGCCAAGGCCGAACCGCTCTTTTCCTCCGACGGCGCCTCTTGGATGACCGGCCGCGACGTACAGTTCAAGGGAATCCTGGACTTTATCCGCGAAAACTATGCAGCCGCTATAGATGTGCCCCAGATGGCATCTGCAGCCGGCGTAAGCGAAAGAGAGTGTTACCGCATTATCGAAACTTGTGCAGGAACGACCCCGGCGGCATATCTACGCGCATACCGCGTAAACCGTGCTTGCGAACTTTTGGCACACACCACGCGAACGGTACAGACAGTCGCGCGCCAATGCGGATTTATAACAGCAAGCCATCTTGGCCAGGTATTTAAAGAACAAATGGGGTGCACTCCTTCGAGCTATCGAGCAGCGAGGCAGAATCTCGATAGCACCAGGCAGAAATCCCGCTAGCCTTTCTTCTGTCACCGCATCAAACTTGCAGGCAAACAACAGAGAGGAGCAATCATATGAAGCACTTTGAACATATCGTATTTGACGTTGATGGGACATTGGCAGATACAGAAGAAAGCGTTCTATCATCGCTTGGCCAGATTGTCCAAGAAGAAACCGGCAAAACGCTCCCCCGACACGAGCTTGAATTTGCCCTCGGCATACCCGGCAAGAACGCCCTTGAGAAACTTGGGATCTACTCACAGGCAACGCTGGATCGCTGGTGCCAAGTTGCCGCCAGCTTTAAAAGCACCATCAGCGTGTTTCCAGGTTTGCTTGAAGTCATCGCAACACTCGCCGATAACGGCTGCAAACTTGGCATCGTCTCCTCACGTGCGCGCGACGAATACGCAGAAGAAATTGCACCCCTTGGCTTCGATAAGTATTTTGAGCACATCATCCTTGTCGAAGACACAACCGAACATAAACCCGCACCCGCTCCCATGCTCGAATATCTCCGGCGTACGGGCGCGAATCCTGGCAACGTCGTCTACGTTGGCGACACCGTCTACGACGAACAATGCGCAACTTCGGCAGGGGTCAGTTTTGCCAGAGCGGCATGGGGATCACACCAAGACATCCCAAACGCCACCTACAACCTCAAAACCCCCAACGACCTGTTAACCCTAACAACCAAGTAACCCCCGCGCCCCACCCTTTCAGCCCTAACGCCACAAGGGCGACGACCTCGAGTAGGTCAACCTGGGAGGGACGAGGGCTTAGTTCCCCAATCTTTCCGCAGGGGGCAAAAAGCAACGTCTTATTTTTCCGACACTAACGCCACAAGGGCGATTGAACAGGACGGTTTGGGCGGGTCCCGTACTTAGTTTCCAAAATCATTCCGCAGCGCGAAGGCCCCCGTTGTCAACGCTTCGAAGAAGCGAGACAACGGGGGCCTTCATGCGCGAGGACGTTTTGGAAACTAAGTACGGGACCCGCCCAAACCGTCCGGTGGGATCAGAGTACCCTTGCTGTTACTCTGCTTTGCCCACAGAGTTGAGGTTGGTCATGCGGATCTTAACCAGCTCGGTGATCTCACGCATACCCTCCTTGGCCGGCTTCTTGGGATCGAAGCAGGCGGGGTTCTCGGCCATGTAGGCCATGAAGCCCTTGGTGTAGGCCTGACGCAGCTCGGTGGCGTAGTTAACCTTGCAGATGCCGTTCTTCACAGCCTCGGCAACCTGCTCATCGGGCACACCGGAGGTGCCATGCAGAACCAGCGGCACGTCAACGGCGTCGCGGATGGCCTTGACCACGGACTGCTCGATGTGCGGATCGCTCGTGTACACGCCGTGGCTGGTGCCAACGCCAATGGCGAGGGAGGTGCAGCCGGTGCGCTCGACGAACTCCTTGGCCTCGGCCGGATCGGTGTAGGGGCTCTCGCCCTCAACCGCGGGACCGTCGTCCTCCTTGCCGCCAACCTTACCGAGCTCAGCCTCGACGGGCACGCCCATAGCGCGGCCAGCATCGGCGACGGACTTGGTCAGGGCGATGTTGTCCTCGAAGGACTCGTGCGAACCGTCGATCATGACAGAGGTGTAGCCAGTGCGGAAGGCCTGCATGCAGCGGTCATAGCCATCGCCGTGATCGAGGTGCAGGGCGACGGGCACGGAAGCGCGCTCGGCGGCAGCCTTGACCATGCCGTAGAAGTAGTCCAGACCAGCGGTCTTGATGGTGCCCGGGGTGGTCTGCATGATGACGGGGGACTTGGTCTCCTCGGCAGCGGCCAGAACGGCCATAACAAACTCGAGGTTCTCGACGTTGAACGCGCCGACGGCGTAGTGGCCGGCCTGAGCGTCCTTGAGCATCTTTTCGGTGGTAACAAGTGCCATGAGCGTTTGCTCCTCTCCCTCGCCCGCATCTGGACATCGGGCGTAGTTGTTCACAAGGCGTTTTACCTTGCGTTTTACTGCGCTCATTGTATGAAATTCAGCGTTTTTGCACGTGCGAGATATTGAGCCCATGCAGGTCAATACCGTCGTTTTTGAAAAGTAAACGGAAGGAATTTGAGCCAAGTGGACATATTCGATATTGAATTTTAGGCGTTTAGCGTCTTTCTTTTATAGAAAAGATAAGTAATCGAAAGGTGTTTTCTTACTCAAAAAGAAAATGAACGAAAATAGAGTCAACACAATTCCTGCAAATTTAGCCGAGAATGGAGCAAACATGGCCCAAGCCACCAACCGTGCTTTTGCCGACGAACGCCGTACCGCCATTTTGGAAATGCTCGATCATAATGCCTCGGTGCAGGTAGCAGAAATCGCCCAGACCTTTGGCGTGTCCTCCGTCACCGCCCGCGCCGACCTTGACGCGCTCGCCGAAGCAGGCAAGTTGCGCCGCACACATGGTGGTGCCGTATCACTCCACAAGCGTCTGACTGTCTCCACGCAGGATCGCCGCATCAATGTCAACGTCGCCGCCAAGCAGGCCATCGCGCAAAGCGCCATCGAGCTCGTCAACGACGGCGACACGCTGCTCGTCGACTCGGGCACCACGGCGCTCGAGTTCGTCCGGCTCCTCGATCAGCGCGACGGTATCACCGTCATCACGGCAGACATAACCATTGCCGATTACATCGACGAGAGCATGCCCTCAGTCGATGTCGTCATGCTGGGCGGGGCGCTGCGCAAAGGCCATCGTTATTTGTACGGACCGCTCACTATGCAGGCGCTCCAAATGGTCCATGCCGATCTGGCCGTCGTGTGCCCCGGCGCTTTTGTTCCCGGCTGCGGCTTTACGACCGACTTTCCCCAGATGGCCGAAACCAAAACGGCCATGATCGCCGCGGCCCATCAAAGCGTCGCCCTCATGGACGCCAGCAAGGTTAACGGACGCGGCATGTACCGCTTTGCCGAGCTTGCCGACGTCGACACCATCGTGATGGACGGCGACCCCGACCATGCCGTCGCCGCCTCAATTGCCGAGGCCACCGACAACGCCCACCCAAATCTCACCATCGCCGGCGCTTAAACAAAAACCACCACAAAGGTGCCTGTCCCCTTTGTGGTGGCTGTGATGGTTGAGCGTCAAAAGTGAAAAATATCGCTACTTGGACAGCTCGTCGGCGAGAACCTCGATCTGAGCACGCGAAGCGTCGTTGAGCGAGCCCAGCACGGTCACCTTGTTCTGCGCCAGGGTGATGTCCTTCATGCCCTCGAGCTCCTTGGTCATAACCTTGGCAGCGGTGGGCGCCCAGGAGCCGGCCTCAACGAGCGCCACCGTACGGTTCTGATAGGCGTGCTCGGCAAGCGTGTGGATAAAGGTGCTCATGAACGGGAAGATCTCGCCCTGATAGGTGATGGAGGCGAGCACCAGACGGTCATAGCGGAACGCATCCTCAACGGCCTCGGCCATGTCGTCGCGAGCCAAGTCAAAGACGGAAACCTTCTGGCCGCGGGCCTCGAGCGCAGATGCAAGCTCCTCAACGGCGGCCTTCAGATGGCCGTACACGCTCGCATAGGCAATCGTGATGCCCTCGTCCTCGGGCTGATAGCTCGACCAGGTGTTATAGGTGTCGAAGTAATAGCCCAGGTTCTCGGTCAGTACGGGGCCGTGGAGCGGACAGATGATCTGGATATCCAGATCGGCGGCCTTCTTGAGCACGGTCTGCACGAATTTGCCGAACTTACCGACGATGCCAAAGTAGTAGCGGCGCGCTTCGCAAGCCCAGCCTTCCGGGTCCTCGATGTCGTTGGCGCCGAACTTGCCAAAGCCGTCGGCACTAAAGAGCACCTTGTCGGTAGACTCGTAGGAGAAAAGCACCTCGGGCCAGTGCACGTTGGGGGCGCCGACAAACGTTAGGCTGTGGCCACCCAGGTCGAGCACGTCGCCCTCTTTGACGACCATCTTGCGCTCGGGGTAGTCGGTGCCAAAGTAGTTGACCATCATGCGGAAGGCGCCCATGCTGGCTACAATCTGTGCCTGGGGGTAGCGCTCCATAAAGGCGGCGATGCCAGCAGAGTGATCGGGCTCCATGTGATGGATAACCAGGTAGTCGGGCGTACGTCCATCGAGCGCGGCCTCGAGGTTGCCAAGCCACTCGTCGACAAAACCACCGTCGACCGAATCGGCGACAGCGATCTTTTCGCCCAAGATAACGTAGCTGTTGTATGCCATACCGTTCTCGGACACATCGTACTGGCCCTCGAACAGGTCAATGTCGTGATCGTCGACGCCAACGTAGCGGATATCCTTGGTGATCTCCATCAGGCAAAGCCTCCTAGATAGACAAAATAACCTGTCTATCATAGCACTCGGCAGCATTCCAACTGTTATCCGCCGGCATCCTTACCGATTGTTATTGAAATACGATAAATCGCCGTTTACCTGCGCAAACTATGAGCGTGGTATCGCCGTGCTATGTCGAATAATGAGCTGGCCGGGAATACGAATGGCAACGGTTTTGCCCGCCGTACCCGCCTCGGGAACCGCATGCTCAAACACCTCGCGCCCACGTTGATGCAAGTCGAATCGAACGGTCGTAAGCTCGTTATGCGCGACAAAATCATCGAGCGAATCGTCGACGCCCACCACACTCACGTCCTCGGGCACACGCAGGCCGCTATCGCGCAGCGCTGCAATCGCGCCATTTGCCATCTGGTCGTTTGCCGCGTAAATCGCCGTCATGGTGCGATCGTGCTCGGCCAGGTACCTGCCGGCCTCGTAGCCGCTGTTGGCAGACCAGTCGCCCTCGAGCGGCTCTGACGGCTCGATGTGTTTACGCTCGAGCGCATCCTGCCAACCGGCTCGACGAAATTGCTCGTCGACCGAGAACGACGGGCCGCCAATATAGCGAATCTGCCCGTGCCCCAGCTCAAACAGGTGATCCATAAGCAAGAGCGAGCAGCCGTAATGGTCGGAATCGACCGTAGTCACGCGCGGATGCGCGTACATGGTAACGATGACCGTTCCAATGCCCGGCAGTGGATCAAACGTCTCAAAATCGGGCGCCATGCGGCTCATGCCGATGATGATGCCGTCCACCGGCAATGCGGCCATACGACGCGTGGCCTCGGCAAGCGAAAACTCCTCAGTCTTGGACATCTCGACCAGCGTGATGGCGCAATTATGCTCGCGAGCAGCGCTGGCGATGCCGTCGATCATTGAGAGGTTGCCAAACTTGGTGACATCGTTGATGCATAGGCCGACCGAATGGTAACGGCCGTCGCGCAGCGAGCGACCGGCATAACTCGGACGAAAGCCGAGCTCTTGCATAGCAGCCTGCACGCGCTGGCGCGTCTGCTCGTTAACGTTGGGCAAGCCGTTGGCGACGCGCGAAACCGTCTGCTGCGAAACGCCGGCAGCGCGGGCGACGTCAGCCATGGAGACCGGACGCGAACTGGTATCGTTGGACGGGCGCCTTGCCACAGGATCACCTTCACCCTTGCGAGATCTGAATAGCGTGAATGCCGGCCCGGGCAGTAATACATCCCGCGCCGAGGCCCGCTATCGTCGGACGCATGTTAACGTACTCTACTTTTTCTATCTGCATCTCTTCTGCTTTATAAGTCCATACGGCAGTACCGTTCACGGCTGTATTTCTACCGATTACCAGATTCTCAAAAAGTGACAAGCGATGTGTTATGAGTACGTTAACATAGCCCGTAACGTGCGGTATCGTGAACACTTGGTTCATGCCGCTTCAAGTTGTTAACGTACTCATAACGACGCAAAACCCACCCGGGCGCGCCAAGGAAAGGACTCCCATGACCACCCCCGACGAAAAGACGTTCGCCACACTCACCAAGCTGTTTGAGGAGGAGTTTGGCCCCATCGGCGATCGCCAGGTGCTCTATGTACACGCGCCCGGCCGCTCCGAGATCAGCGGCAACCACACCGACCACGAGGGCGGCCACGTCATCGCCGGCTCGCTCGATGTCGCTGTCGACGGCATCGCCGTGGCAACCGATTCCAACAAGGTTCGCGTTGCCGACGAGGGCTATCCCACCTTTGATATCGCGCTCAACACGCTAGACGTTCAGGAGTCCGAGAAGGGCACGTCCGCGAGCCTCGTCCGCGGCATGGCCCACGAGATTGCAGCCCTTGGCGTTGAGCCCCACGGCTTCGATTTCGCCTTCACCTGCTCCGTCCCCTCGGGCGGCGGCCTATCCAGCTCCGCTGCCGTCGAGGCCGCATACGGCCGCGCCATGGAGACGCTCTGGGGCGCGCCCGCCATTGAGCCCGTCGCGCTTGCGCAGATGAGCCAGCGCACCGAGAACAACTACTACGGCAAGCCCTGCGGTCTGATGGACCAGGCAGCCGTATGTCTGGGCGGCCTCGCCTACATGGACTTTGAGGACCAGGCTCAGCCTAAAACTCAGAAGCTCGAGCTCAACTTTGAGGATCACGGCTATGCGCTCGTGCTCGTTAAGGTTGGCGCCGACCATGTGGCAGCCACCGACGACTACGCCGCCGTTCCGCGCGAGATGCAGGACGTCGCCGCCGAGTTTGGCAAGGCACGCCTGTGCGAGGTAAACGTTGCTGACTTTGACGCCAAGCTCCCCGAGCTGCGCGCCAAGCTGGGCGACCGCGCCTGCCTGCGTGCCGTTCACTACTGGTACGAAAACGGCCTGGTCGACAAGCGCTGGGCAGCGCTCAACGCCGGCGACATCGACCAGTTCCTGGTCCTGACGCGCGAGTCCGGCGCCAGCTCTGCCATGTACCTGCAGAATGTCGTTGCCAAGCTGGGCTCCGAGCAGCCTTCCATGTATGCCCTGGCGCTGGCCGAGCACGTGCTCGACGGCCGCGGCGCCGTTCGTATCCACGGTGGCGGCTTTGGTGGCACCATCCAGGCCTTCGTGCCGCTCGACCTGGTCGACACCTTCATCGCTAAGATGAACGGCTGGCTGGGCGAAGGCTCTGCCCGTCACTACGCCATCTCTGACAAGGGGGCTTACGCGGCATGGCTGTAATGACTGACGTGCGCGAGGCCGCGCAGAACCTGATCGAGTACGCTATCCACCGATCGATGATCGGCCAGGACGATCGCATCTGGGCATACAACACCATTTTGGAGTGCATCGGCGCCACGGGCCCCGCACTCGACATGACTTGGGCACTCCAAGTTGAGAAACTCTCGCTCTTGCACCCCGATACCCTGCCTGACTTTGACCTGGAGGGCACGCTCGCCGCGCTTGCCGAGGCCGCCGTTGCCAACGGCGCCGCCGAGGACACGGCGTCGGGCCGCGACCGCATCGCCATGCGCATCATGGGCGCGCTGATGCCGAGGCCTTCGGTTGTAAACGAGGAGTTCGACGGCCGCATGGGCGTCAACGAGCCCCGCGCCGCGACCGACTGGTTCTACGGTCTGTGCTGCGACGCCGGCTACGTGCGCCGCGCCGCCATCGCGCGCAATATCAAATGGAACACCCCCACCAACTGGGGTGACCTGGAGATCACTATCAACCTGTCAAAGCCCGAAAAGGACCCGCGCGATATTGCCGCGGCCGGTGCCGCCAAAAACACGAGCGAGAAGTATCCCGCCTGTCAGCTGTGCATCGAGAACGAGGGCTACCCTGGACGCTCCGCCGCAGCCGACGGCGGTGCCCATCCCGCCCGTCAGAACCTGCGAGTTATCCCTATCCAGCTCGACGGCGAGCGCTGGGGCTTCCAGTACAGCCCGTATGCGTATTTTAACGAGCACTGCATTGCCATGAGCTCCGAGCATCGCCCGATGCACGTGAACCGCAAGGGTCTGACCTGCCTGCTCGATTTTGTGGACCTGTTCCCGCACTACTTTATTGGCTCCAACGCCGACCTGCCCATCGTGGGCGGCTCGATCTTGTCGCACGACCACTTCCAGGGCGGCGCACACGAGTTCCCCATGATGCACGCCGCTGAGATCTCGCAGTTTAGCGTGCCCGGCTTTGACCAGGTCAGCGGTACCGTGTTGCAGTGGCCGCTCTCGGTGCTGCGACTGCGTTCGCACGACCGCGCCCAGCTGCTCGACGCCGCCGAGAAGATTATCCTTGCCTGGCGCGAGTGGACCGATGAGTCGGTTGGCGTCGTCGCGCACACAGCCGATGGCGTGGCGCACAACACCGTGACGCCCGTCATCCGCCGCGTCGACTCCCGCGGCAATGCCGGCGGCGAAATCTACGAGGCCTACCTGGCGCTTCGCTGCAACATCACGACTGACGAGCATCCGCTGGGCGTATTCCACCCGCATGCCGAGTACCACCACATTAAGAAGGAGAACATCGGCCTGATCGAGGTCATGGGCCTGGCCATTTTGCCGCCACGCCTGGTTCCCGAGCTCGGCGCCGTCCGCGAGCACCTGCTGGCCGCCAAGGTCGACGCAAGCTACGACCTTGGCGCCGCACTCGAGGGCGACGACCTTTGCCGCAGCCACGCCGCATGGGCCGAGGATGTCTTTGCACGCCGCGCCGATGAACTTACGGCGGATAACGCCATCGATATCCTGCACGAGGAGGTCGGCGTGGTGTTTGGCCACGTACTCGACAACGCCGGCGTCTTTAAATGGGACGAGGCAGGACGCGCCGCCCAGCAGCGCTTTATCGACTCGCTGTAGCACGCGAGCTCGAACGCACGCACTTAACAAATAGCCACCTACACGACAACGGCGCCCGCCGGCAACATCGCCGACGGGCGCCGTTTTCTGATGCAAGGGTAGCTAATTTGCACCAAAACAAGGAGTGTTCCAAACTGCCGGCAGAGAAGGAACGTCCCCAGGTGCCGACCTAAACCCCCACATTATTCGATGGAAAAACGTGGTTGCCTCACACATTATTCGATGGAAAAACGTGGTTGCCTCACACATTATTCGATCGAAAAACGTGGTTTACTCCCACATTTTTCGATGGAAAGACCGAAACGGTCTTATACTAACCATGATCGTTAGGAGGCAGTATGCAGCGACAGCTAATGGACGAACTCATCGCTTGGAAATCTAGGGCAAACCGCAAGCCCCTCCTGCTTAAGGGGGCCCGCCAGACGGGAAAAACCTGGCTTCTCAACGAATTCGCAGGCCAGCAGTATCAAAACGTCATCCGTTTTGACTTTATGCTCGAACCGGGCGCACGTTCGCTGTTCGACGGAAGCCTTGACCCCAAACGCATCATCTCCCAGATAGAGCTCCTGCGCGGCCAGACCATAACGCCGACAGACACGCTCATCATCTTCGACGAAATCCAAGAGGCACCGCGTGGCATCACCTCGCTCAAATACTTCAACGAGCTGGCGCCGGAATACCATATCATGGCAGCCGGCTCCTATATGGGGCTCGCGCTCCGACGCGAAAACGAGTCGTTCCCCGTCGGCAAGATCGACCAGCTTACCATGCGCCCCATGGGGTTTGTCGAGTTCGTTCGTGCCGTCGATGGCGATCCGCTCGCAGATGCCATCCTTGCCGCAGACATGGACCTGCTGGCGAATGTTTCCGAAAAGCTCGAGCGCCTGCTCAAGGAATACCTCGTTGTCGGTGGCATGCCAGAAGTTGTCTCCGCTTTCGCCGCCTCCCACGATTTCATCGAGGCCCGCAGGCTTCAGCAGCAAATCATCGAAGCTTATGAATCCGATTTTGGCAAGCATGCGCCAGCCCGCATCGTCGAGCGCATGAGGCTGGTTTGGAAATCCCTTCCCGGCCAGCTCGCAAAGGAAAACAAGAAGTTCGTCTACGGCGCGCTTCGTCCCGGGGCGCGCGCACGCGATTTTGAGGAAAGCCTCCAGTGGCTCATGGACTATGGAATCGTTCATAAGGTACCACGTGTTTCCGCCCTAAGAGCACCGCTCACAAGCTACGAGGATCTCTCGGGCTTCAAGCTGTTCTGCATCGACACCGGCATCCTCGGAGCACTCTCCGGCCTCACGCCAGCCATTGTTCTGAACGGGCCTGCTGTTTTTACGGAGTTCAAAGGCTCGCTGACCGAGCAATACGTCGCACAGGAGCTTTTGCTCCAAGGCAATACTCCCGCGTATTGGTCATCCTCCTCCGGCAATGCAGAGACTGACTTTGCCGTCGACCATGCGGGGACCGTGCTTCCGCTCGAGGTCAAGGCGGCAGAGAATCTCAAAGCAAAGAGCCTGAGGATTGCCTGCGAGAAGTTCAAGCTCGAGCGCTGCGTGAGAACATCGTTAGCGGCATATAGAGACGAAGGCACGCTCGTCAATATTCCGCTCTGGGAGATTGGGCAAATCGACAAGCTGGCATAGGCGCTGTGGAGGGGGTGCCCCGTAAGGAGTGTCCCAAACTGCCGGCAAAAAAGGAACGTCTCTATCTGCCGCATTCCCGAAGCAAGGCAACGCCGATGTTTTGGCAACGGCAGCGAGCGGGCCGCATTTGAGACAAGGTGACGTGAAACGAAAGGGCGCTGACCTTCTGGTCGCGCCCTTGAAGTTGAACGTCAGATTGTCCAAATACGGCCCGCGCAGCGTCGGCAGGTTACGGCGTTTGGTAAAACCGCGTAACTCTAAAGCTCCGTTACTTCAACACTGTTGTAGATCTCGTCCCAGCAATCCATGACCAGGTGGCCGGTCTTGGGATCCATGGCGTTGAGCTTGCCGCAGGTATTGGCGGACTTGAGCACCGTGACGTCGTCGGCGCCGGCAGCAATGGCATGCGCAAAGCCGGCGATGGTCGAGTCACCGGAACCCGTCGCGTTCACGGCCGCAATCGCGGGCGTCTTGGCGCGGAACGCGCGACCCTCATGGAAGCCCACCGAACCGGCAGCGCCCATCGAAACGACAACCCAGGGAATACCGGCAAAGCGGCCATCGGCGGCAAGCGCCTCGCGCAGGGCATCGACATCATCGGTCGTAAAGGACGTACCCAGCAGGCCGTTAATCTCGGTCAGATTGGGCTTTACGAGCTCAGGCTTAGCGTCGGACTCCAGCGCGGCCTCCAGCGATGCACCCGAGGTGTCGAGCAGCACCTTGGCGCCCGCCTCCTCGGCGATCTTGACGAGCTCGGCATAGTAGCCGGCATCGACGCCACGCGGCAGCGAGCCCGAAAGCGTCACAACGTCCGCCTTCGCTGCAAGCTTGGCGAACTTGGCCGTAAAGGCCTCGAGCTCGGCCAGGGCGATCTGCGGGCCGCTCTCCAGCAGCTCGGTCTGATTGCCCTCGTGCAGGATATTCAGGCAGATGCGCGTCTCACCGGCGATAGGCACAAAGTCGTTCTTGACGCCATCGGCATCCATGAGCTCGGCCATATAGGCACCCATGTGGCCGCCAAGCAGACCGGTTGCAAGTACGTCGTCGCCTAGCTGCAGCAACACGCGGCTCACGTTGAGACCCTTACCGCCAGCGGTCTTTTCGGGCGTCACGCGGTTAACATCGTCGATGACCAGCTTGTCGAGCTGATAGCGCGTATCAATCGACGGGTTCATGGTAACGGTCAGAATCATATTGAACTCCTGTTTAGAAAACCGGCCCGCGCCCCATTACAGAAACGCGAGCCGTCAATTAAAAAGCTGCAGAATACCAGGTACCGCCAAAACGAAGCACACAAGCCAAGCAAGCAAACGTGTTATCGGAGCAGTTCGCTTGCCAGAAGACCTCGCAGTTCACTTCAACGTCAGCGAGAAGCCAGCTGGTGAGGCAAGGTGCCGTGAAGCGAGGCGGCATTGACCTTCTGGTCATGCCGCCGAAGCTGAACGGCAGATTGCCCGCCAGATGGCTTCGCAGCGTCGACCCGTTACGCGGTTTGGTAAAACCGCGTAACCTCCTTAGTCGTGATACTCGCCGCGGTCCCACTTCTCGAGGAACTCGTCAAAGAAGTGCGGGTCGGCCTGAGCCTCGGCGTCGGCCTTGTTGCAGGCATCGATCTTGGCGATCAGGGCATCGTGCTCGGGGGTCTTCTCGTAGGGCTCCTCCAGGAAGGCAAGCATGATGTCGGCCATCAGGAACTCGCCGGTGATCTTGCCGCCAAAGCCCACGATGTTGGCGTTGAGCTCGCGACGGGCATACAGGGCAGAGGTCATGTCGCGGACCAGAGCGCAGCGGGCGCCGGGAACCTTGTTGACGGCGTTGGTGATGCCAATGCCGGTGCCGCACAGGGCCACGCCAAAGTCGGCCTTGCCGCTGGCAACAGCCTCGCCCACGGCCTTGCCGTAGATGGGGTAGTGAGTACGGGTGTGGCTGTAGGTGCCGCAGTCGAGCACCTTGTAGCCAGCCTGCTCCAGGCGGTCGGCCAGATAGATCTTCTCGTCCGTAACGATATGGTCGCAACCGATTGCGATGGTCTTCTTCATCAGAACGTCCTTTCGTCTGAATTCACAAGTTGAGGTAGAAGTTCGAGTTCTCGGTGGCTCTCGTTAGGCCATCTTGTTGAGCATGTCGACACGGATCTGGTGACGGCCGCCGGCGTACTGGGCGCGCAGGAACTCGCGGGCGATCTTCTTGGCGACCTCGGCGCCCACAACGCCCGGGCCCATGGTGACCATGCGCGAACCGTTGTGCTCGCGGGTCATGTAGGCGGAACGCTCGTCGGAAATGTTGGCGACGACCATGCCCTTGATCTTGACGGCGGCCATATAGGAGCCGACGCCGTACTTATCGAATGCGAAGCCCTGGGAATCCTTGTGCTCCAGCAGGTCCTTGGCAACGGCGGTCGCGGAATCGACAAAGTCCGCGGCAGGGGTCTCGGAATAGTCGACGACCTCGTGACCGTCGGCGATGAGCATCTCCTTGATGGACTCCTTCATCGACATACCGTCGGCATCGGAAGCGATTACAACCCTCATGACATCCTCCTTGAGAGATACGCAGGTGCGTAGTTTCTGTTTGGAAGTGTTGAATCGCGTTCAGGTCCGGGCATCTGAATGTGCGGTTCTTCACTGTTCATGTTTATTTGAACACATTCGAACAGTAACTGCAACAACTATTTGTTTATCTTTGTTCTTTTTTGAACAAATACCGTTCACAGATGATTGCTGACCGTTTGGACCGGGCGCGGACGTAGCGACCATGCGTTCAGTAAACAAAAAGGGCGGCCGAGAACGTGTCTCGGCCGCCCTTCGGCGGTATTCCCCGGTATATACAGCTGTTTTAGCTACTCAGACCGTCCGCTCTTCTTGGCATGTTTGGACGGAGCGCTCAGAAAGCGACCCGTCAAATAGTTCGCCGGGCCGGAAATATCAATCCCCAGTAGCATGTGCCCCAGCCACAAAAACGCCGCGAGCACCAACAGTGGAATCACGCACGAGGTCACAATCATCACGATGACACCTTCGATCAGATCGGTCACCTGCTGCACGATCTCGTCGGTCATCTGTTTGGCACCACTGGTTACCGACGTGACGAGACCCGAGGCGCCGTCGGCAAGCTGCTCAAGCACATTCTTGGACTCTGTGGACTCGGTCTTTTTCTTGCTTACTTTGGAGCTGTCGCTATCTGCCGCACCCGCAGCGTCGGCCGCCTTTTGCTCGGCCGCCTCGATGCTCACTCGATACGTTTCGTCGACCTTTTGCGACACCCATACGCTCGCGGGCACAAGCGCCATGCCGATCACGGCAACCACCAGCACGCGTGTCGCCACACGGCGCAGGACGGCGCTCGTACTCCAGCGCCCGTGAATGCCGAGCGACACCGCAAAGAGCACCAACGCAAACGGGATTAGGACGCCCAAGCCAACCGACCACAAAATCGTGAGCAAATATTTCTCTAGGTATAGCACGGCAAGCACGATACCAAGGTTGCCTGAAAGCTGCGCGAGCTGCTCGGCAACCGGCGTTCCCGTATCACCCGGCAGCGCGGTAATGCCCGCAGATAGAGCAACGCATGAAGCCGTGAGCGCCAAAACGTTGCCCTTCTTTTGATCGATGACCTCGATGGTGGAGTCCCAAGTTTTGGTATCGGCGAAATGCGGACGAGCTACAAAGCCCGACAGCAGCGCCAGGACCACGAGCGCAACGATAAAGCCAATCTGCAGCTTTTTGTTTGCGCACACGACATCGGACAGACTGGGCTGCAGCTCGGTTACCGCCGTGTGCTCGGTTATCTGGACAGGACGCCCATGAGCCATCTCGTGCGCATCTTTCTTTTGAATCAATCCGTTGTCCGGCATTTGGATACCTCCTCATTCCGGCCTGTATTGCGGATGGAAGTATACCCACCGAGCAAAAATCGAACGGGAGGACAACGGTGCGCACCAAGACTGTCCCCAATGACTGTCTCCGGATGAGTTGCGGTGGAATAGGGATTGTTTTGTGCCCGCCGGCCCCTATTCAGTCCCTATTTCACCGCAACTTGAAGGAGAACAGAAAAAAGCCCTGCCGCGGGTAGCGGCAGAGCTTTTGGAAGGGGACTTGGTTGTGAGGGCTCGTTAGGCGAGCTTGGCCTCGAGCTCGGCGATGCGCTTATAGGCATCGATGGTAAAGCGGGTCTGCTTCTCCAGGATCATAGTGGTCATGAGAGTGTCCTGAGCGTGAGCCATGATGAAGGTCATCTCCATCTCGCCACCGCCGGCCTCCTGCGAAAGCAGTTTGGTCTGCGTGTCGTGGGCACCGATGAGCGCATCGCTGGCATCCTTGTGCAGCTGTTCGGCCTTCTCAAAGTCACCCTCGCGAGCAGCATCGAGCGCTGCAAGCAGATCGGTCTGGGCGTCACCTGCGTATGCGACGATCTCGAATCCAACCATCGAGATTTCTTCTTTGGTTGCCATATTGCGTTCCTTTCACATATGAACCAATGGAGAGCATCGCGTCCGGGCATACGCGCTGCGTTGTGTATGACAGAAACAATAACATTCAAACAAAAAAGAACAGCTCAAAACGTAATTTCGAACTATGAACGGTCACTTTTCGCCCGTGAACGGTTTTTAAACCAATCTGAACAATATCGAACACAATTAGCGGCAACCCAAACAGGGCCGCACCCTAACGCAAATCGCGCACCGTATCGCCCTCTACGAGCACGCCCGGAAACAGCATGTGCTCCACACCGGGTTCAACGCCCTCGGCGCCGGCAATCTTGTCGACCGCCCACATGCCGACGCGCTTGTTGTCAAAGCGCACCGTAGTCAGGCGACAATCGGGCACGATGTCGCCCAGACTGTCATCAACACCCACCACGCTCACGTCCTGGGGCACGCACTTCCCGCGCGACTCGAGCCCACGGATGCAGCCGTAGGCCATGGCGTCGTTGGAAGCATAAATGGCCGTACAGGTCGGATCATCCGCAAGCACCTGGCCGGCAGCATATCCACTCTGCGCCGTCCAGTCGCCACGGACGAGCTGCGGTGGCTCAATGCCATGCGCACGCAATGTCTCGCGCCAGCCTTCCTCGCGCCGCATGCCCGAAAGCGAGCGCTCGGGGCACGAGATAAAGTGCACGGTCTTGTGCCCCTGCTCCAGCAAGTACTCGACCACCTGGCGCGAGCAATCGAACTGGTCGTTATCGACCGTCGAGCACAGCGGGTGCTCCAGCATGGTAACGAGCACTGTCTGCATGCCGGGCAGCGGTTCAAAGGTTCCAAAGTCCGCCGGCATGCGGTTCATGATCACAACCATACCGTCCACCGGCAGTGCACTCATACGCGACGATGCGCTCTCGAGGGTATACGGATGCCCATCTACTTTAGTGAGGGTGATGGCGTAGCCGTGTTTGTCGGCGGCGGCGGCAAAGCCCTCCATACGATCGAGGTTACCGGTACCGGCAATGTTGAACATGGCGACACCGACGGTCTTAAACTTGCCACGGCGCAGCGATCGACCGGCAAAATTAGGGCGATACCCCAGCTCGCGCATGGCGGCACGCACGCGTTCCTTGGTCTCGGGGCGCACGCTGGGCGAATCGTGCACCGTACGCGAGACTGTCTGCTCCGAGACGCCCGCGAGGCACGCTACGTCTTTGACGGATACCGATTTTTTAACAGCGGCCATAGGTCGATCTTTCTATGTCAACGATGCCATTGGTGGCACTTTGCGCATTCAAATGAAACGCCTTCAAGTATATCCAACGCCTCCCCCACCATACGCTCACCACCCAAAACCTACCGTTCACCGACATTTTTGCTTCCCTGAACGGCTTTCGGCGCCCAAATGTTAACGTTGCCATTGTGCAAACACAGAGCCACCGGGCGGCTCAAACGTTTACGCGTAAGGAATCGACGGTTCGCAGGCACAGGAACCACCGGTTCGCGTCTTTTTTTGTGTCGCAAAATGGCAACGTCAACATTTTGGCAACCGAAAGTCAAAAGCTACCATCGTTGCTAACCCACCGACTCTTAGGAGCATTGCATGGAGCAACTCATCGCCATCATCGAAAAGGGCCAGCCCTTTTTCAACGCGATCGCCCGCAACAAGTACCTCAAGGCGATCCGCGACGGCTTTATCTCCGTCATCCCCATCATCATCTTCTCGTCCATCTTCTGCCTGGTAGCCTCGGTCCCCAACATCTGGGGTTTCTACTGGCCCGATGACATCAACAACGCCCTGTGGAAGTGCTACAACTACTCCATGGGCATCCTGGCCATCGCCTGCGCCGCCACCACGGCCAAGCACTTCGCCGACGCTCAAAACCGCGATCTGCCCAAGAACAACCAGATCAACTTCATCTCGTGCATGTGCGCGGCCATCATCGGCTTCTTGCTCCTTTCGAGCGACACGATCGCCACGGACGCCGCCAGCGGTTTCAACACCACCTACCTTGGTTCCAAGGGCCTGCTGACCGCTTTCATCGCTGCGTTTGTGACCGGCATCATCTACAAGTTCTTCATTAAGCGCAACATCACCGTCAAGATGCCCGAGCAGGTCCCGCCCAACATCTCGCAGACCTTTAAGGACATCATCCCCTTCTCCGTCTGCATCACCGTTTTTTGGTCTTTGACATCGTCTTCCGCGCTGCTTTTGGCTTCTGCTTTGCCCAGGGCGTCATCCAGGTGTTCCAGCCTCTGTTCACCGCTGCCGATGGCTACATCGGCCTCGCTGTGATCTACGGCGCCATGAGCCTGTTCTGGTTCGTCGGCGTCCACGGCCCCTCGATCGTCGAGCCCGCCATCGCCGCCGCCCTTGTTGCCAACATGACCGACAACCTGGCCGCGTTCCAGGCTGGCCAGCACGCTTCCGCTGTCCTGACCCAGGGTGCCCAGTACTTCGTCGTCTGCATGGGCGGCACCGGTGCCACGCTCGTCCTGGTCTTTATGTTCTGCTTCCTGGCCAAGTCTCAGGAGATGCGCGCCGTCGGTAAGGCCGCTATCGTCCCCGTCTGCTTTGCCGTCAACGAGCCGCTGCTGTTCGCCGCGCCCATCGTGCTCAACCCCGTCTTCTTTGTCCCGTTTGTCTTTGCCCCGATCGCCAACATCTGGATCCTCAAGATCTTTATCGACTTCTTGGGCATGAACGGCTTTATGTACACCCTGCCTTGGACCGTCCCCGGCCCCATCGGCACCATCATGGGCCTGGGCTTCCAGCCGCTCGCTTTTGTGATGCTCGCCCTTATCCTGGTCGTCGACTTCGTTCTGTACTACCCGTTCTTCCGTGCCTATGACGCCCAGAAGTGCGCCGAGGAGGCCGAGATCTCCCAGGAGGAGCTCGCCGCCAAGAACGCCGAGAAGGCCGCCAAGCTCAACGATGCCTTCCAGGGCAAGGCTGACGCCAAGAGCGTTGCCGCCGGCGCTGCTGCCGAGGCCGTGAAGGCCGACTCCCCCGCCGCTTCCGCAGCACCCGCTGCCGAGACAACGACCGCCAGCGACCTCAACGGCAAGCGCGTGCTCGTGCTCTGCCAGGGCGGCGGAACCTCGGGCCTGCTCGCCAACGCGCTGGCCAAGGCCGCCAAGGAGCGCGGCATTAACCTCGAGACCGCTGCCGAGGCCTATGGCAACCACGTGGACATGCTCCCCGACTTTGACCTGGTCGTCCTGGCCCCGCAGGCCGCAAGCTACCTGGCCGACCTGCAGAAGGACTGTGAGCGCGTGGGCAACAAGTGCGTCGCCTGCCGTGGCAAGCAGTACATCGAGCTCTCCCAGAACGGCGACAAGTCTCTCGCCTTCGTGAGTGAGCAACTTTCGAAGTAAGTAACGCCCAGGGCCAGCCGACCATCCAAGACCGGCTGGCCCTTCGATTTAGACGATTGGATCATCATGTCCGTTAATCCTGCTAGCGTCACCAACCCGCCCGCGCAGTTTCCCGAGGACTTTGTCTTTGGCGGCGCCACCGCTGCCTACCAGGTAGAGGGCGAGACCCGCACTCACGGTAAGGGCAAGGTTGCCTGGGACGACTTTCTGGAGGCCCAGGGGCGCTTCTCCCCCGATCCCGCTTCGGACTTCTACAACCAGTACCCCGTCGACCTGGAGCTGTGCGAGGAGTTCGGCATCAACGGCATTCGCCTCTCCATCGCCTGGAGCCGCATCTTCCCCAACGGCACCGGCGAAATCAACCCCGAGGGCGTCCAGTTCTACCACGATCTCTTCGCCGAGTGCCACAAGCACCACGTTGAGCCGTTCGTCACGCTGCATCACTTTGACACGCCGCTTCCCCTCTTTGAGAAGGGCGACTTCCTCAACCGCGAGACCATCGACGCCTTTGTGGACTTTGCCACCTTCTGCTTTAAGGAGTACGCCGACCAGGTGACCTACTGGTTCACCTTTAACGAGATCTGGGCCGACGCCTCCAACACCTACATCGAGGGCACCTTCCCCGGTGGCGTCAAGGCGCATCTGGCCGAGGCCTTCCAGTGCGAGCACAACATGATGCTCGCCCACGCCAAGGCCGTGCTGGCCTTCCACAACGGCGGCTTTAAGGGCAAAATCGGCGTCATCCAGTCGCTGGAGTTTAAGTACCCGCTCAACGAGAACGACCCCGCCGACATCAAAGCCGCCAACAACGAGCACGTGCTGCAAAACCAGTTTTTGCTCGACGCGACGTTCCGCGGCGAGTATGCCCCCGACACCCTCGAGTGCGCCAACCGCCTGGCTGCCGTCTCGGGCGGCACCATCGAGATCTTGGACGAGGACCTCGAGATTATGCGCGAGGCAGCGCTCTACAACGACTACCTGGGCGTTAACAACTACCAGTGCCGTTTCTTGAAGGCTTACGATGGCGAGAACGACCTGCACCACAACGGTACGGGCGAGAAGGGCACCGGCCGCTGGCGCGTCAAGGGCATTGGCGAGCATGTGAACAAGCCCGGCATCCCCACCACCGACTGGGACTGGATCATCTATCCCGAGGGTCTATTCGATCTGCTCGTCTACATTAAGCAGCGCTACCCCAACTACAAGCAGATTTTCATCACCGAGAACGGCATGGGCTACAAGGACCCCTACAAGGACGGTTTTGTGGACGACCAGCCGCGCATCGACTACATCGAGCAGCACCTGCGTTGGCTGCTCAAGGCCATGGAGGTGGGCGTCAACGTGGGCGGCTACTTCCTGTGGAGCCTGCAGGATCAGTTCTCCTGGACCAACGGATACAACAAGCGTTACGGCTTCTTCTACGTTGACTTTGAAACCCAGAAGCGCACGCCCAAGGCAAGCGCCTACTGGTACAAGCACGTGGCGCAGACCCGTCGTCTGGACTAGTGGCTGGCGGGGTTGCCCGCTCACACAACCTGTCCCCATTTCTCAGCCGGGGGCGGCACGTCACACGGCGCGCCGCCCCCGGTCTTTTTGTTTTTGGGCTGGTCGGGAGCCGTTTGTCTCGATCTGTAACATCTAGCCGAGTTTTTTGGTCCTAGCTGTTACAGATTGAGACGAACAGGATTGCTCTTTCCGAAGAATCTAAATCTGTAACACGTAGCCCGCTTTTGACCGTCTACCTGTTACAAATCGAGACAAACGGAGTAGGACCTAACCCCGTATGTCCCTAACAGTCGAGCGTTCGACCAGCGTACTCGGCACATGAATCGCCTCGATAGACGAGCTCTCTCCAATCGCCGCCTCAAACGCAAGCTTACCGACACCGCGCAAATCAAATCGCAGCGTCGTCAGCCGATTGTGAGGAACAAGTCCCTCGAGTGCGTCGTCGATACCAACCACGCTCACGTCGTCGGGCACGGACAGGCCCGCGTTCTCGAGCGCGGCGATAACGCCCAGCGCCATCTGGTCATTTGCCGCAAGCACGGCAGTCGGCGCCTGCGACCCGCCGGCAAGCACCTCGGCCGCAATCCGCTCGCCCATGGCGTACCCACTGTCCGCACTCCAATCGCCACGCAGCATCGGAGCGGCATCGACATGAGCACGACCCAGCGTATCGCGCCAACCGGCCTCACGAAAACGCGAGGAAATCGAGTTTTCCGGACCCGCCACAAACCGCATATTCGAGTGACCATGTTCCAGCAGATAATTGGTCAACAGCTCGCACGAACCATACTGGTCGGAGTCGATCGTCGTGCAGCGCGGATGCGCATACATGGACAGGATGACCGTTCGCACTCCCGGCTGGGGAACAAACTCCTCAAAATCGGGAGCCATGCGGTTCATGTTGAGAATCATGCCGTCGACGGGTCGCTCGACCATGCGGCGCGAGGCATCGGCAAGTGTATAGGGCTTGTCGCCGCCCATCTCGATCATAGTGACGGCAAAATCGTGCTCGCGCGCCGCTTGCATGATACCCTCGAGCGTCGCCAGGTTACCGACACGTGTGATGTTGTACATGCACAGGCCAATAGAACGATACGACCCGCCGCGCAACGCCGCTCCAGCAAAATTGGGACGAAAGCCCAGCTCTTCCATGGCGGCCAGCACACGCTTGCGCGTCTTTTCCGTCACGTTGGGCATACCGTTGACCACGCGAGACACAGTCTGGCGGCTCACGCCAGCGAGCGCCGCAACCTCTGCCGCGCTCGCCGAATGGCCATTCCTTGTCTGCTGAGCCATGCCTTCCACGCTAACCTGCTTCCCAACTATTCCCCGCGCCCATGGCGCATCGTACATACATTGATAACGTGCTCATGATACCCGAGCCATATACCACAACATGAAAACTTCTGTCAATCAAAACCGCTTACCGAACAAATACAACCGTTCGCGGCTGTTTGAAGTTGTTTTGTTTCTATACATCCCAGCCGGATGTTAACGTGCTCATTGTCAAATGTTCACGTGCTCATTTTGGTTCTAATCATTTTAAGATAGTGTTTATCGGGCTTTTTCACCGCTGAACGCTAACCAGGGAGCCTCATGAGCGCAAACGCACAATATCGAACAGCGAGACGAGAGGGTGTATGCATATGTCTTTGCTAAACCGCGTACAGCAGCTGCCGAAGGGCTTTGTTTGGGGCGCTGCAACCGCCGCGTACCAAACGGAAGGTTCCACGAAGGTGGCAGGCAAGGGTAAGACCATGTGGGACGATTACCTTGTCGCCCAGGGTCGCTTTTTGCCCGACCCGGCCAGTGATTTCTACAACCGCTACGAGGAGGATATCCGCCTTTCTGCCGAGCATGGACTCAACGCCATTCGTGTGTCCATCGCCTGGACCCGCATCTTCCCCAACGGCGACGATGCCGAACCCCTCGCCGAGGGCGTTAAGCACTACCACGAGCTGTTCGCCTGCTGCAAAAAGTATGGCGTCGAGCCCTATGTGTCCCTGCATCACTTTGACTCCCCCGCCGCCCTGTTCAACCAGGGCGACTGGCTCAACCGCAAGACCGTCGACGCCTATGTGCGCTATGCCGAGTTCTGCTTCCGCGAGTTCCGCGAGGTCAAGAATTGGTTCACCATCAACGAGCTCATCAGCCTCTCGCACTCCCAATACATCCAAGGCAACTTCCCGCCCAACCATCACTTTGATGTGACGAGCGGCATCCAGAGCCAGCACAACGAGCTCGTTGCCCACGCCCGCGCCGTCAACCTGTATAAGGATCTTGACGAGACCGAGCACCTGGGCGGCCGCATTGGCATGGTCAACGTCCTGACGCCGGCATATCCTGCCACCGACTCGCCCGCCGACCAGCACGCCGCCGACCTGTACAACGCCTTCTACACCGACTTCATCATGGACGGCGCCTTCCTGGGCCACTACTCCGCGCGCACCCTCTCACTCATCAACGAGATTCTGCGTGCCAACAACGCCACGCTTACGGTTGAGGACAGCGACATGGAGGAGCTCGCCAAGGCGGCGCCCCGCAACGATATGTTCGGCCTCAACTACTATCAGTCGGCGTTTATCGCCGCCTACGATGGCGAGTCCACCAACAGCTTTAACGGCACCGGAGACAAGGGCACCTCGTGCTTTAAGTTTAAGGGCGTCGGGCAGCAGGTCGATATGCCGGGTATCCCCACCACCGACTGGGATTGGCTCATCTACCCGCAAGGCCTCTACGACACGCTCAAGCACATCAGCGCCACCTATCCCAACCTCCCCGTCATCTATATCACCGAAAACGGCCTGGGCCACAAGGACCCCGAGCCCGACGCAAACGGCATCGTCGCCGATCCCGAGCGCATCGACTTTGTCGACCAGCACATGGAGAAGGTGCTCCAGGCGCGCGCCGAGGGCGTCGACGTCCAGGGCTACTTTATCTGGAGCCTGCAGGACCAGTTCTCGTGGGCCAATGGCTATAACAAGCGCTACGGCCTGTTCTACATCGACTTCGACACGCAAAAACGCTACATCAAGCAGTCGGCACTCTGGTACAAGGAGCTCGCCGACACTATGGCGGACGCGCAGTAGCGCATCGCCTCGCTTTCCCCCGAGAAGGGAGCGGCCCTATGCGATACAAACCCAGCCGCTCCCCTCTCTCCCCCTGGGACCGACCCCGCCTGCACCCGGGCTTTTAGCAAGCGGGAGACGGGGGTGCGGACGATTTCTTGGACCGCGCCTAGGCGTATCCAAGCTTCCTGCGGTACTCCATCGGGCTCAGCCACCC
>CAJMEW010000012.1:0-60064 GCA_905212545.1 uncultured Collinsella sp. | reverse complement strand
AGAGTACTGCGGGGTCAGCCCGTGGGAGGCCAGGGCGCCGCTGACCGGTGGACGGCACCGAGCCGTACGCTTGAACTGAGAAGGGGGAGGCCTCGCGGCCTCCCCCTTTTTTGCGTTTACCGGGCGTAAATGACTCATTTACACCAGACGATCTTATCGTTTTTGGTATTGAGCTTTTATTTAAAGAAAATAAATCGAATAACAAGGGCAACCGCTATGGCCACAATGATCAAAAGCAGGATTGTCAGTCGATGCTGCTTGCGTCGTTTACTTGACGAAACGAAGATCGATTTTCCTTGTTTTGGCGTCTCGAGATAACGAGCCGAATGCGTTAAGGTTTGCTTTGGTCGAGGACCTCTTTGTTGATGAGCGGCGGATGCTTTCAGTGGCTCATCACTAGCTGCGCTGTTTTTTGATAACGGTGCATCTTTCAGATATACAGGGTCTCCCGAGGCGACGCCCATATGTTTACGTCCCGTTTGGGCATCCTCGAGTGTTTGATATCGATTTCTCGTCACATACTCGGGCTCCGGATCATTAATGGGCTCTTGCGAGATGTGGGGGCGATGGAACCGTGGCGGCTGCGTGGAAGTATCTTCCCCCTGCGTCGGCATAAACATTTTGTTCTGGTTTTGGTCGTCCATGATGCCCTTTTGCTCGTTACCAACAACGTGTACGCGCTCATTGTAAGCCCCTTGCTATTTGTAGCTGTGAACATACTCGTTATTTAAGCTCTGGTTCAAAGAACCTTAACCTTCCTAAAACCTGAGTCATACACACTTAGATATGCTTATAGTATTGGACTCAAAAAACTTTATAGTCGATGTATATATGAGCATCGGGTGGGCATATATAAGAGCGTCAAAAGAAGTCCCAGTCACCTAGAAGATGACTCGGCAGTCCTAAAAGGAGTGGTAAACATGGCAAGCATGGTTCCTTATCGTTCGGTTTTTGGCGTTCGTCCTTCTGCTAGCTCGCTGTTCGATCTGTTTGATGATATGACTGACCTTGCAAACAACTCGATTGCTTCCAAGGCGTTTCCCGTTGACGTTGAGGATAAGGGCGACGGCTATGAGGTCAAGGCCTATCTGACCGGTGTCGCCAAGGACGATATCGATGTCGAGCTCAATGAGGGCCGTCTGTCCATTAGCGTGAATGTCGAGGAAGACGAGGAGAACGAGGGCAAGAACTTCCTGCAGAAGGAGTTCGGCTCGTACAGCGCGACGCGTGGCGTGTATCTAAAGGACGCTTCGAGCGAGGGCCTCTCGGCTAAGTACGCTGACGGCATCCTGACCGTTACGGTCCCCAAGATCGTCGAGAAGAAGAACGTTACGAAGATCTCCATCGACTAACTTCGTTGGTGTTCTGCGCCATTAAAAGACAGCAAAAGGGGCTGGGAAGCGATTCTCGGCCCCTTTTGCTGTCTAGGACAGTCTATTGAATGGTTACTGGCCGATGCTGGCTTGCGGGGCGTATCGAGAGTTTTCGCGATCCTTGGAGAAGGGTTGCGGAGCTGCCGACCTCGTCATCCAGGGTTGCGGTCAGAGCTTTGGCATAGCTTTTGACGGTAAGGCTCGGACGATTGTTATCTTGGCTGATATGCATGGCAATGAGCTGTTCGGTGCGTTCGGTAACAAGTTCGCGCGCGGCTTCGGCGGCTTGGCCATTGGAGAGGTGTCCCCTTGCAGACAGGATGCGCTCCTGAAGAAAGCGGGGATATTCTCCCTCGCGCAGCATGGTCACATCGTGGTTGCTTTCGAGTGCGAGGACTCGACAATCTTCGAGGGTGTTCATGGCTTGGCTCGATAGCTCTCCGGTGTCGGTGGCAAAACCGATGGAATCATCGAGGGTGTCGAATCGATAGCCGACTGGATTGATGACATCGTGTGACGTTGAGTAGGTTTGCACGTGGATGCCGGCAATGGATAGGGTGTCACCGGGATCGAATTCCTCGACAGGCAGATGCGAAAGATTTTCTTTGCTCGAAAGAGTGCCCCTGCTGGCAAAGAGGGGGCCGTGCCAGTGCTTGCACCAGACATCGAGGCCCTTGATGTGATCGCTATGCTCATGAGTAATGAGAAGAGCCGAGACGTTGTCTGCCGAGAGCCCCAGTTCTGCCATGCGCTTTAATGTCTCGCGGCGAGACAGTCCGTCATCGACCATAATGAGCCCCTGCGGGCCCTCGATGAGTGCGCAGTTGCCTTTAGAGCCACTGCCGAGGATATGAAGGTGCAGGCAAGACATAAGATTCCAAAGGATACAATGGGTGCGGACGAATAAAGGAGGAAGCGAATGCCAACGGTATCACAGCATTACGGACACCATGCCGTGCCTGGGGCAGTCGATGAGACCCGGACGAGGCAGCAGGCAGCTCCTGTCGTGCTCATGGTATCAGGCGGCGCGGACTCGACGGCACTGCTTCTTATGGCGTGCACATCAAAGCTGGATATCCAAGACGGACGCGGTGTTGCCCCCATTGCTCGCGAGCGCCTGCATGTGCTGCATGTAAACCATCATCTGCGCGGCAAGGCGTCCGATGGCGACGAGGCCTTTGTGCGTGAGCTCTGCGCGCAATATGGTTTACCGCTGTGTGTGGAGCACGCTTATTTTGATGGGGAGTCGGGCAATATTGAGGCCGCGGCCCGCGAGGTGCGCTATGCCGCGGCGCGGAGGTATGTTCGCGAACTCTGCGCCCAGACGGGGGCACCGCGAACGGCGGCTCGTATCTGCACCGCGCACACGTCTTCGGATCGCGCGGAAACGTTTTTGATGAACGCGATTAAGGGTTCGGGGCCCGCTGGTCTATCGAGCATTCCTCGCCGGAGGAATATCGTGGTGCGTCCCTTGCTCGACCTAACTCATGGCGAGCTCGTGGGCTATCTACAGGTACATGGTCAGCCGTGGCGTGAAGACGAGAGCAATGAGGATATCTCGTATCTGCGAAACTACGTGCGCCATCGGGTAATGCCAGTGGTGGCACAGCGTAATGCGAGCGTGTGCAAGACGATTGGCGCCGCCTGTGAGATCTTGGGTGACGAAGATGCGTTTCTATCCCAGCTGTCGGCACAGGCGTTTCGAAGCTGCCTGCGCAAGGAGGCGGCGGGCGCGCTAGTGCTCGATGCCAGACGCCTTGCTGCGGCCGAGGTGGTAATCGCGCGGCGCATCGTGCGACTGGCGATCAAACGCATCGATCCGGGCGCTCGTCCAGAGATGCGACATGTGGAGCGAGTCCTTTCCTGCGTTGCCGAAGGCACAGGCTCGGTCACGCTTCCGGCGGGAATTGACGCGCGCGTCGAGTTTGGCATGCTAGCGTTTAAGGCGCCGGCGGCTCGTGAGGGGCTGGTTGCGGACTGGATTACCATACCCGGTCGTTTGCCGTTGGGCGGGGGGCGCATGCTGGTCGCAGAGCCGATGGCCGTTGAGCCGGGATGCGATATCGTGCGCCGCGCCCGTGAGCTTGCGGCTGCCGGGGAAGTGACAGCTTTGGTAGACGCGGCTGCCCTGGGTTTTGCCGACAGCGATAGTGAGCGGATCCTGGCGGGCTCACGTGGCGAGATCCCTGCAGAGGCGCGATTGGCGCGCCTGTGGGTGGACGGTCCCGCACCGGGAGACGTGATGTGCCCGTTAGGAATGAGTGGCCGAAGCAAGAAGGTATCCGACTTGCTAGGCGAGGCTCGCATTCCCGTTTCCGAGCGCGCCGGCGTGCCCGTGGTGAGGACGGCGCCGGGAGGTGCCGTGGTGTGGGTCGCCGGAGTTCGCGCGGACGAACGTTTTAAATGCACGGCGGCGACGCGTGTGGCTTATCTGCTTCGCGTGGTTGACGCGGATTAGCCCCTCGCACCAGCTGTTCTGTGCGGCGTTGACGGTATTCCCGCGCTGATGGTGCGCGGGCTGGAAAATATACCCCGTGCGCTGCTAGAATGTGTAGTTCGCGTCCATACGGCGGTGTGTGGGCGATTAAGCACAAGAAAGGGTTGTCATGGCTTCTCAACATCCGGATATCGAGAAGGTTCTGTTTACGCAGGAGGATATCGACGGCATCGTTTCTCGCCTGGGCGAGGAGATCACTCGCGACTACGCGGGTAAGGATCTGGTGCTGATCGCGGTTCTGCGCGGTGCCGTTGTCTTTATGGGCGACCTGATGCGCAAGATTGAGCTGCCGACCAACATCGATTTCATGGCTGTTTCGAGCTATGGCGACGGTGTGAAGTCTTCGGGCATCGTGCGTATCATTAAGGATCTGGATATCGACATCCGTGGTCGCGACGTGCTGATCGTCGAGGACATTCTGGACTCGGGCCTGACGCTCAAGTATCTGATGAAGAACCTCGAGAGCCGCAAGCCCGCTTCTCTGGAGGTCGCCGCCTTCCTGTGGAAGGACGTTGAGGACCGCGTCTCGGCCATCACGCCCAAGTATGTTGGAACCCATTGCCCCGATGCCTTTGTGGTGGGCTACGGCCTCGACTATGCCGAGCGCTATCGCAACCTTCCGTATCTGGGCATTTTGAAACCGGAGGTTTATTCGTAAGATGCCCGACGACCGTAACGATAACAATTCCCAGACTCCCCGGGAGCCTAAGATCCCGGGGATGCCCGGAGGCAAGAAGCCCACGCGTACGGGCTGGCTGTATTTTCTTTTGGCTTGCGCGCTTCTGGGCTACGCCTTCTTTAACATGGGCTCCGGCTTTGCCAATTCCAGCAATACCGTTAAGCTCGCGACGAGCGAGATGGTGAGCGCCATCAAGCAGGATCGCGTCGAAGATCTGACCTATACGGTTCAAGACGGAAGCGTGACGGGTCATTACTGGAAGACGAAGAAGGACAAGGGCGATACGAGCGAGCTCAAGAGCTTCTCTTCGACCTATGTCGGCTCCGATTCGCTTGCCGAGCTCATGGCGGAGCACCCCGATACCAAGTACATCGTCAACACCAACGATCCCGATTTTTGGGGCGACTTGGCGATGAGTGTGCTTCCGACGATCGCCCTTATCGCCATCATGTTCTACTTTATGCGCCAGATGATGGGCGCCAACAACAGGAACATGCAGTTTGGCAAGACCAACGCCAAGACCAACGAGGCCACACGCCCCAAGGTCAAGTTTGAAGACGTTGCCGGCGTGGACGAGGCAGTCGAGGAGCTCGAGGAGATCCGTGACTTTTTGAGCGATCCGGATCGCTATCGCAAGCTGGGCGCCAAGATCCCGCGTGGCGTGTTGCTGGTTGGCCCTCCGGGCACCGGTAAAACGCTGCTGGCCAAGGCTGTTGCCGGCGAGGCGGGCGTGCCGTTCTTTAGCATCTCGGGTTCCGACTTTGTCGAGATGTTCGTAGGTGTCGGCGCCAGCCGTGTGCGTGACCTCTTTAAGGAGGCCAAGTCCCAGGCCCCGTCGATCATCTTCATCGATGAGATCGATGCCGTGGGACGTCAGCGCGGAGCTGGCTTGGGCGGCGGTCACGACGAGCGCGAGCAGACGCTCAACCAGCTGCTGGTCGAGATGGACGGCTTTGAGGAAAGCGAGTCGGTCATCCTGATCGCCGCGACCAATCGCCCCGATATTCTGGACCCGGCATTGCTGCGCCCCGGTCGCTTTGACCGCCAGGTCACGGTCGATCGTCCGGACGTAAAGGGCCGCGAGCAGATCTTGCGCGTGCATGCCGAGAATAAGCCGATGGACGAGGACGTTAAGTTTGAGAAGCTCGCCCAGATGACCGTTGGCTTCACCGGTGCCGATTTGGCGAACCTGCTCAACGAGTCTGCGCTGCTGGCCGCTCGCCGTCATCGTTCCGTGATCTCGATGGACGAGGTCGAGGAATCGATGGAGCGCGTGATTGCCGGTCCGCAGCGCAAGGGTCGCGTGATGACCGAGGCCGAGCGCACCACGATTGCCTACCACGAGAGCGGTCACGCCCTGGTGGGCCACATCCTGGAGCACTCCGATCCGGTCCACAAGATCTCGATCGTCAGCCGCGGTCAGGCTCTGGGCTACACGCTGCAGCTTCCGCAGGAGGACCACTTCCTCAAGACCAAGAACGAGATGCTCGACGAGCTCGCCGTGTTCTTGGGCGGTCGCGTTGCCGAGGAGCTCATGTGCGATGACATCACGTCAGGCGCGAGCAACGATCTGGAGCGCGCAACCAAGATGGCGCGCGAGATGGTCACGCGCCTGGGCATGAGCGAGGAACTGGGCACGCAAGTGTTTGGCGAGGCGCAACATCAGGTGTTCCTTGGTCGCGATTACGCCGATCACCAGGATTACTCCGAGGAGACGGCACGCCGCATCGATATCGAGGTTCAGCGCATCATGCGCGAAGCCCATCGTCGTGCGGTCGAGATTTTGGATGCCCGTCGCGATCAGCTCGATCTGATGGCGAAGGTGCTGCTTGAGCGCGAGACCGTCGAAGGCGACGCCGTGAACGCCCTGCTCGACAACGAGTGGAATGCCTACCTTGAGCGCGAGGGCGATATCCTGGCGGCCAAGGAGGAGCGCAATGCCAAGGCGGCCGGCATGCCGACCAAGAAGCGCGCGCCTCGTATGAGCGAGGAGGAGCTGGCGGCTGATGCCGCGGCCTTTGCGCAGGCGGCCATGCAGGAGGATGCCGAAGCCGCATCCGATGATGCTGACGATGACCATGCCGCCGTCGATGCCGATGCCGACACCGACAAATAATCTTTGTGGCGAAAGCCTCCGCGGGGAAACCTGCGGAGGCTTTTTCTTTTGAGCGATATGGGGCCGTCTGTTGATTGGGGACAGACTTAAATGAGCGTTTTCACGCATTTAAGTCTGTCCCCAATCAACATTGCTGCGGCGCTTTGCTCGGCTAAAGCGTACAATAGCGCCTATGTGAAAGGGGAACAGATGATCAACGAAACTATGTATGCTCGCGGTGCGGAAAGCTCCATCATCCGCGAGATTTTTAGCTATGGCCTTGAGCGCAAGGCGCAGATTGGTGCGGAAAATGTATTCGATTTTTCGCTGGGTAACCCGAGTGTTCCGGCGCCCGCTGCCGTGGCGGAGTCCATTAAGAAGGCCTTGGAGCTGCCGAGTGACCAGCTGCACGGATACACGCCCGCACCGGGCCTGCCGCAGTGCCGTACCGCCGTGGCTGAGTCGCTCAACCGCCGCTTTGGTACGAGTTATGAGGGCAAGGATGTCTTTATGACCGTGGGCGCCGCGGCTTCGCTCACCTGCACGCTCAACGCCGTTACGAACCCGGGCGATGAGGTTATCGTCATTGCACCGTACTTCCCGGAGTATCGCGTGTGGATTGAGAAAGCCGGCTGTACGTGTGTTGAGGCGCTCGCCAATGAAGATACGTTCCAGCTGAGTGTGGACAACGTGCTCAAGGCGATTACCGATAAGACGACTGCCGTCATCATCGACTCGCCGAATAACCCGACCGGCGCCGTGTATACGCGCGACACGCTGACGCGACTGGCCAATGTTCTGCGCGAGGCCAACGCTCAGCGCGATCCCGAGAATCCGATTATGCTCATCTCGGATGAGCCGTACCGCGAGATCGTGTACGGTGCCGAGGTGCCTTGGGTGCCCTCGATCTACGAGCACACCATCGTGTGCTACTCGTATTCCAAGTCGCTGTCGCTGCCGGGTGAGCGCGTGGGGTGGATCTTGGTTCCCAACACCAATCCGCAGGCTGCCCGTCTGATGCCGGCTGTTGCGGGCGCTGCCCGTACGCTGGGTTTTGTATGCGCACCGGCACTCTTCCAGCGCGTAATCATCGATTGCATCGATGAGCCGAGCGATGTCGAGGCCTATGCGCGCAACCGCACCGCGCTTACCGACGCACTAGCGGAGTATGGCTACACCTATGTTGAGCCGGATGGCGCGTTCTACCTATGGGTGAAAGCGTTGGAGCCCGATGCGAATGCGTTCTGTGAGCGCGCAAAGAAGTATGAGTTGCTTGCGGTTCCCTCGGACAGCTTTGGTATGCCGGGTTGGTTCCGCCTGGGCTATTGCGTGAGCTACGAAACGATTGTCAATTCGCTACCCGCTTGGAAACAGTTGGCGGACGAGTATCGTTAAAAGTAAAGCGCTCTGCCTACAATGTTTTACGTGAAACGGGGTTTGGTGTTAAGCCGGACCCCGTTGTCATGGACGTTGTGTCTTTGGGATGGAGTGGTTTTACGACTATCGAAGGCTATGCGTACAATGAATATAAGCGACGGCCGTGCCAGATAAGGAGACCTGATGCCCTACCTGCTTTCTTGTGACATTCATACCCATACGATGTTCTCTGCGCATGCATATTCGACCATTGAGGAGAATGTGTACTGGGCGGCAGAGCGTGGTCTGCAGGTGCTCGGATCTGCCGACCATTTGAGCTCTATGGTTACGGCTTGCCCCAATGACCTGCGCAGTTACCAGTTCTTTATCAACCAGGATATCTGGCCGCGCATTTGGAGCGGCGTGCTGGTGCTGCGTGGTGCCGAGGCCGATATCGTTTCGCTGGACGGAAGCCTGTTTGGCGAGGACACTCCTGTCACGCTCGATATTGCCGGCGATTCGTACAGCCGTCAGCATTCGCTGTTCGATTTGGTTACGCGTAATTTGGATTATTTGGTTGCGAGCGTGCATAATCCGCAGATTGCTGAAGGCGCGACGCTGGCCCAGACGACCGAGATGTATATCAATGCCCTGGAGCACCCCAAGGTGTTCATGCTGGGTCACACGGGGCGTTCGGGCGTGCCGTTCGATATCGACGAGGTGCTGTTGGCGGCTAAGGCCAAGCACAAGATTATCGAGATCAACAACCATAGTCTTGAACACGGTGTCGACACTGAGCATTGGGTCGTATGCCGCAAGATCGCCGAGCGCTGCGCCGAGCTGGGCGTGGGCATTGGCGTTTCGACCGATGCGCACATTGGCATGGCAATTGGTAAGCTCGATTACGCTCGCAAGATGCTCGACGAGATTCACTTCCCGTTGGATCTGATCGTGACGCGCGATCGCGAGACGCTGCTGCGCGAGATGGCGGCAGCCGGCGTGTGCGACCTGCGCAAGGGGATATAGCGGAATTTTTAAACCAAGCGAAGGGGGCGGCCCAGACGGGTCGCCCCCTTTCTTGTCCCAAAAATCTACTGAGGTTGGTTAGCGGCGTTCGAGGACCGCTACGGTTTCGGTGTGGTCGGTATGGGGGAACATGTCGACTGGCGTGATCTTGAGCAGGCGATAGCCTCCGTCGAGGAGCTGGTGCAGGTCGCGCTCTTGGGTCACGGGGTTGCAGCTGATATAGGTGATGCGGCGCGGCTTAAGTGCGCAGGCAGCTTCGAGGAACTCGGGCGTGGAGCCGGCGCGCGGCGGGTCGATGGAAAGAACGTCGACGCGTTCGTTGTTGTCGGCGGCATCCAGGATGTAATCGGTCGCATCGTCGGCCATAAACCAAGCGCTGCGGGTGAGGCCGTTGAGCTCGGCATTACGACGTGCGTCGGCAATGCCGGCGTGGTTGCGCTCCACGCCAAGCAGCATAATACCGACGCCCTTGTCCTGGGCGGCTTTGGCTGCGCACAGGCTGATAGTTCCACTACCGCAATAGGCATCCATGAGTACGTCGCCCTGCTGCAGGTCCATGTCGTCAATCGCGAGCTGATAGAGCAGCTCGGTCTGCTGCGGGTTGGTCTGGTAGAACGCGGTGGGGGAGATATCGAACTCGCAGCCGAGCAGCTGGTCGCGCATGCACTCGGCGCCATATACAATGCGGGTTTCCTTGCCGAGGATGGCGTTGCCGGGACGTCCGTTGATGTTTTGGGCGACGGTGACGATGTGCGGATTGAGTGCGGCGACAGCCTCAAAGAACTCCTGCGCATGCGGTAAGTCACGCTGGGCGGTCACGAGCGTAACCATGACCTGGTCGGTACGCCAACCGCAGCGGACGACGGCATAGCGGAGCAAGCCCAGATGCTTGTCCTCGTTAAAGGCGGGAATGTGCAGGCGCTCAGCTTCACGCGCGATGCCGTTAAGAATTTGTCGGGCGCCCGGTGCCTCGACGGGGCATTCGGGTACGGCAACGATCTTGTGCGTGCCGCGCTCAAAGAAACCGCAACGGACAGCGCCCTCTTTGCCGGGGGCAAAGGGAGTGGCGGCCTTATGGCGAAAACCGCGCGGCGCAGGATATTTGCCCGGGTCGCCCAGGGTGACACCCATGCCACGAATGGGGTCGACGCTAATACCCTCGCGCTCACAGAGCCCAGCAAACAGCTCCTCCATAGCAGCCTGCTTGGTCGCCAACTGCTTCCTATAAGGACGATTGAGCGCCGTGCACCCACCGCAAGCTTTCATGATGGAACAAGGAGACTTGGGGTCCACGGCCTTACGCGCAGACGAAACCCGATCTTTATGCGAGCGCTTGGAACGAGTCTGAGATGCCTTATCCTCGTTCCGACGAGAGCCGGGACGCTTGGCCTTAGCCTTGCCCTTGGCCGACTTACCCTTCGCGTCCTGAGACGACTTGGATTTCTTAGAAGATTTTTTCTCCTCTGACCCATCAGCCGCCTCGATCAAAGCACGACGAGCCTTACGCTCCGCACGAGATTCTGCCATGAATTAACCCCACTAATTTACAAATTGAAATCTGAAAGCATTGTACCGTGCCAAGCTAGCGGACGATATGCAAGCGTCCATTTCGTGTCAGTGATAAGTCCAACGATGTTTGCCCGGCGTGGGCGGGGAGCGGCGCGTAATTAAGTTTATCGCGAGTTCCGCACGCAAAGGAAAGCACTTAATGTGCTTTCCGTCTTGCGCAGGACTGTAGAGCAGGAAACTTAATTACGCGCCGCTCCCCGCCCACGCCGGGCAAACCCTCCCTTGTACTTTATCAAGGTAGAGTGTATGATTCTGAACGTTACATGACTCACTTTATCTAACTAAAGTGCCATCAAGGGGGAATACCATGAATACCGATATGTCTCGTCGTCAGTTTGTTGGTCTAGCCGGCTCGCTCGCCACGGTGCTTGGCCTTGGTCTTGTCGGTTGCGGCGGTGGTGCCGGCAAGGGCTCCGCTGCTGGCTCTGCCGCGGCCAAGGATGTGAAGGGCGCTGCGGAGTCCAAGAAGCTCGTGGTGGGCTTTGATAAGTCCTATCCTCCGTACGGCTTTGTGGGCGACGATGGCGAGTACACCGGATTTGATCTCGATCTTGCCAAGGCTGTTGCCGATAAGCAGGGCTGGGAGGTCAAATACGAGGCCATCGATTGGGATGCCAAGGACACGCTGCTTAACTCGGGCGCCATCAACTGCATCTGGAACGGCTTTACCATGGAGGGCCGTGAGGACGACTACACGTTCTCCGAGCCGTACATGCTCAACGAGCAGGTGCTGGTGGTCAAGAAGGATGCGGGCATCAAGGGCTGGGACGATCTTGCCGGCAAGACTGTGATTACCCAGACTGATTCCGCTGCGCAGGACGTGCTTGAGGGTGACCAGAAGGATCTGGCGGCGACGTTTGCCACGCTCGACACGATCGGCGAGTACAACACGGCCTTTATGCAGCTCGAGAGCGGCGCGGTCGATGCCGTGGCTTGTGACCTTTCGATTGCCCAGTATCAGCTTGCCGCCAAGCCCGATGCCTATACGCAGCTTGATGAGCCGCTGTCCAGCGAGCATTACGCCGTCGGCTTTAAGAAGGGCGACACCAAGTCGGCCGACGCCGTGACCGAGTCGCTCAAGGCGCTCTACGAGGACGGCACGGTTAAGGACCTGTGCGACAAGTATTCAAGCTATGGTCTATCTTTCGATAATTGGGTGCTCAAGTAATGTCTATTCAGGTCATGATACAGATGCTTGGCCAGGGTTTCTTGGTCAGTTTGCAGTTGTTTGTGCTGACGCTGCTGGGGTCGATTCCGCTGGGAATCCCCGTGGCGTTTATGCGCATGAGCAAAATCGCGCCGCTTCGCTGGATTGCGCGCATCTATATCTCGGTCATGCGCGGCACGCCGCTCATGCTGCAGATGTTTGCCATCTACTTTGCCCCGTACTACGTGTTTGGCATCTCGCTCACTCCCGATTCCAAGTGGACGGCGTGCGTCGTGGCGTTCATCATCAACTACGCCGGTTACTTTGCCGAGATCTATCGCTCGGGCCTGCAGTCCATTCCGCGCGGTCAATACGAGGCAGCCGAGGTGCTGGGCTATTCGCGCATGCAGACGTTTCTGTATATCGTGATGCCGCAGGTCGCCAAGCGTATTCTGCCTGCGATGGGCAACGAGATCATCACGCTGGTCAAGGACACGTCGCTGGCGTTTGCCATTGGCGTGGGTGAGATGTTCTCGACGGCCAAGGCGCTGGTCGCCTCGCAGGTGAGCATGGTGCCGTTTGCGATCGCGGCGCTAATCTACTGGGTCTTTAACTTCGTCGTCGAGATGCTGCTGGGCGCTGCCGAAAAGAAGCTGGACTATTACCATGACTAACTCAGTGATGAAAATCGAAAGCGCGCGCAAGGCGTTTGGCGGCAATGAGGTGCTCAAGGATATCTCGCTCGAGGTCAAGCGTGGCGAGGTCGTGGCGATTATCGGGCCTTCGGGTGGCGGCAAGTCCACGCTGCTGCGGTGTGCCACGCTGCTCGAGACACTCGACGGAGGCTCACTCTCGTTTGGTGACCTTGCCGTTGCGACGGATGCGGGTTCGGGCGCGGTCTATGCGAAGGGCGATGTGCCCAAGCGGGCACGCTCGCGATTCGGCCTGGTGTTCCAAAATTACAACCTGTTCCCGCACTATACCGTGATGAAAAACATCATCGATGCTCCGATTCGCGTGCTCAAGCGCCCGCGCGAGCAGGCTGAAGCACGTGCGCGTGAGTTGATCGCGCAGATGGGGCTTACGGGCAACGAGAACAAGGTGCCATGTGAGCTTTCGGGCGGTCAACAACAGCGTGTGAGTATCGCCCGCGCCTTGGCGCTCGATCCGGAGATCCTGTTCTTTGATGAGCCGACTTCGGCGCTCGATCCCGAGCTGACGGCCGAGGTGCTGCGTGTCATTAAAGACCTTGCCGCGCAGAATATGACGATGGTGATCGTGACCCATGCGATGCAGTTTGCGCGCGATGTTGCCGACCGCGTGATCTTTATGGACGGCGGTCGCATTGTCGAGGAGGGTCCTGCCGAGCAGGTTATCGACCATCCGCGTGAGCAGCGCACCCGTGAGTTCTTGAGCCGTATCGAGGGATAGGCTCAGGTATTTACTCAACTATTAATTGAGGCGAAGCCGCCGCAGGTCTTACGGTCTGTGGCGGCTTTTTGTTTGCATCGACGGGGTTCAATAATCGCCTCACAAGCTTGTCTCTTCCTCTCGCCGCCTGTATTCATACGTGCGCCGAAAGGTGTGCATGGACAGCCGCCCGTGAGGGTAGGGTGGTGGCATAGGACATTTGGAGGGTGAGTCGGCTCGGCTGCCGACCATGCTGCTCCCGGGATGGCACCGACCGCGAACTCTCCCCGTTGGCGTCGCGCATTGCGCGCGGCCCTGCAAGGAGGTCATCATGGGTGCTCCCAAGACCGGTAACGTAAGGAACGTGGTGCTCGTAGGCCAAGGCGGGGTGGGCAAGACTTCACTCGCCGAGGCCATGCTCCACCTTTCCGGCAAGACCGCCCGCCTGGGCGGCCACGACGGCACCAAGCCCACGCTCGACTATGACCCCGAAGAGGTTAAGCGTGCGTTTTCCATCTCGACGACCATTGCGCCGATCGACTGGAAGGGCGCGCGCATCAATGTGCTCGATGCCCCGTGCTACCCCGATTTTATCGGCGACGCCTTTGCCGCGATGAGTGTTTGCGAGACGGCTCTGTTTGTGGTCGACGCCGAGGCCGGCCCGCAGCCTACGACGGTTAAGCTCTGGTATGCCGCCGAGGACCTGCGCCTGGCGCGTGCGGTGTTCGTAAACCGCCTGTCGCGCTCCGAGGCCAGCTTTGCGACCACGATGGGCCTGCTGCAGGAGCGCTTTGGCACGCGCCTGGGCGCCGTGACCCTTCCCTGGGGCGAGGGCGAGGACTTTGACGGCATCATCGACCTGGTGCGCATGAAGGCGCGCCATTGCAACGGCACCGAAGCCGTTGAGTCGGAGATTCCCGAGGAGTATCGTGCCCAGGCCGAGGAAGCCCATGACCATCTGTGCGAGCTGGTGGCCGAGGCTGACGATGAGCTGATGATGAAGTACCTGGAAGGCGAGGAGACGCTGACGCAGGAGGAGCTTGAAGGCCTGCTGTCGAAGGCGATCGCCGAGCGCATCTTTGTGCCGGTCTTTGCGGGCGATTGCATTAAGGAGCAGGGCGTCAACTCGCTGATGGACGACATCGCCACATACTTCCCGGCGCCGACGGACTACGGCGAGATGCCGCTCATCGACGGTGATTCGCTCAAGATTTCGAGCGACGATGACCGTCCGGTGGCGTTTGTGTTTAAGACGCTGGCCGATCAGCAGCAGGGTCGCATCAGCTTTATCAAGGTGCTGACGGGTACGCTTGAGCCGGGTCTTGAGCTGATCAACGCGCGTACCCGCAAGAGCGATCGTCTGGCTCACCTGTATGTGATGTGCGGCCGCGACATGACCGAGGTCGGTCACGCCTATGCCGGCGACATCATCGTGGCGCCCAAGCTGGCGGCCGAGACGGGCGATACGCTCTCCATTACCGGTAAGGTCGAGGCTGCGGCGTTTAAGTTCCCCAACTCTCAGTACCGCATCGCCATCGAGTCCGAGAATCGCGGGGACGAAGAGAAGCTCTACACGTTTATCGAGAAGGCCTGTAAGGCCGATCCGACTATGAGCATCGACCGCGACGAGGAGACCGGCCAGACCATCATCTCCGCCGTGGGTGAGGCGCAGGTTTCGGTGTTGCTCAATCGCCTTGAGGATCGCACCAAGGTCGTGGCCAAAAGCGTGCCGATTCGCATCCCGTATCGCGAGACCATTCGCCGCACGGCGAGTGCCCAGGGCCGCCACAAGAAGCAGACTGGCGGTGCCGGTCAGTATGGCGACTGCTGGCTGCGCGTTGAGCCGCTCATTGGGCCCGACGGTACGAGCGACGGCTATGAGTTTGTTGACGAGGTCGTGGGTGGCCGCATCCCGCGCTCGCTCATCCCCGCCGTGGACAAGGGCGTCCAGGAGACCATGAAGGACGGTATTATTGCCGGCTATCCGCTCACGGGCATTCGCGTGGCTGTGTACGACGGCTCGTATCACAGCGTCGACTCCAACGAGATGGCGTTCCGCGCGGCGGCTCGCATCGGCCTGCGCAAGGCATGTGCCGATGCCGACCCGGTGGTGCTGGAGCCCATCGAGGAAATCACGGTGACTATTCCCGAGAGCTACGCCGGCGCCGTGATGGGCGACATCTCGGCCTCGCGCGGTCGCGTGACAGGCATGGAGACCGATGAGCGCGGCGATACCGTGGTCATTGCCCAGGCACCGCTGGCCGAGCTGACGGATTATTCGACGCGCCTGCGCTCCATCACGCGCGGCACGGGCGACTTTACCATGAAGCCCGCTGGCTACGAGCAGGTTCCCTATGACGTTCAGGCCAAGCTCGTGGAGCTGTACAACGCGGGAAGGTAGCAAGCCCGCGCGTAACGTCGCGTGACATAACTCCAATTTGGGTTGGGGACGGTTGTGGCCCGCTCCGGACAAGGTTCCGGAGCGGGCTTTTCTTCTGCGACGAGCCGTTTGTCTAACGCTGTATCATTCGGCGCGCGATGCGAGCCGGGCGCTCGGAGCCTGCCCACCTCCCCGGTGACAAAAGCGACGTAATCGGGGCACGCGGGTGACTCTTTGGCGTATGAGGGGCCCGGACGTGCACACCGCGGGTGACAAAGCGCCCGTTAAGCGGTTTGCCCATACCTCCTAAACTAAAAGGCGTAGAGAAACGACAACAAACGAGAGGAGGCAGACATGGCACTGTTCGATTCGACACACACGCTCGATGCCGTCGACGCCGCCGACCAGAACGCCGTCTTCGAGGCCCTCGCCGCGAAGGCCGTGGAACTGGGCGTCGCCGCCGATGCGTCCGCTATCGTCTCCGACCTTCATGAGCGCGAGGCCGAGGCTTCTACGGGCTTTGGCAACGGCGTGGCTGTCCCGCATACCAAGAGCGCCAACGTCGGTACCCCCGCCATTCTCTTCGCGCGCCTGACCGCGCCCGTCGAGTGGCGCGCGCTCGACGACGCTCCCGTCGACACGGTCATCAACATCCTTGTCCCCGAGAGTGGCAGCGACACCCATCTGCAGCTGCTCGCCAAACTGGCGCGTCGCCTCGTGCACAAGGATTTCGTCGACCATCTCAAGGGCGACTCCATCGAAGACGTGTGCGCCCTCATCCAGGGCGTCGTCGGATAGCAGGTAATGTTCAACCCCGTGTGAAAGGAAAGAGGGGAGAAGCATATGGCAAAGTCAATCGTGGCCGTCACCAACTGCCCGGCCGGCATTGCACACACCTACATGGTGGCCGAGGCGATCAAGACGAAGGGCATCGAGCTGGGTTATGAGGTTCACGTCGAGACCCAGGGTGCCAGCGGCGTCGAGAACAAGCTTACGCCCGAGCAGATCAAGGAGGCCGACTACGTCGTCCTCGCGCTCGGTCGCGGCATGAACGATGACGATCGTGTTCGCTTCGACGGCAAGAAGGTCGTTGAAGTGCCCGTTTCCGAGGCCCTCAAGCGCATCGACAGCCTTATGGGTAACCTTGAGAGTGAGGCCAAGGTCTTCCAGGCCTCCGCGGTCAAGCTTGGCGCCAAGCAGGAGAGCGTCACCACCGGCATCATGAGCTACCTCATGGCCGGCGTCTCCGCGGCCCTGCCGTTTGTCATCGGCGGCGGCGTGCTCATGGCCATCGGCTCCATCATGGCCCAGTTCGGCGCGCCCAACGTGGCCCCCGGCGACGGCCAGATGGCTTCGCTCGCCTGGGTGCTCAACACCATCGGCGGCCTGGGATTCACGTTCATGATTCCGATGATGGGCGCCTTTATCGCCAACGCCATCGGCGATAAGCCCGCTATCATGCCCGCCTTCATCTGCAGCTACCTCGCCAACAGCACCGACTTGCTCGGCACCGAGGTCGGCGCTGGCTTCCTTGGCGCCTGCGTAATTGGCCTTGCAATCGGCTACTTCGTCAAGGCGATGAAAAAGATCAACCTGGGCAAGAACTTCCAGTCCCTGCTCGGCTTCCTGATCATCCCGGTCGTGACGCTCTTTATCTTTGGCCTGGGCACGTACTATATCATCGGCCCGGCCATGTCCTGGCTTATGAACGCCTTCGTCGGCCTGTTGAGCTCTATCCCGAGCTCGATGAAGCTCGTCGCCGCCTTCCTGGTAGGCGCCATGCTCGCCTTCGACATGGGCGGCCCGGTCAACAAGGCCGCTTGGTTCTTCTCCTTCTCCTTGCTGGGCTCCGGCGTGTACGACTGGTACGGCATCGTAGGCGTCGTGACGATCCTTCCGCCGATGGCCGCTGCCATCGCTACCTGGATCCGTCCGAAGCTCTTCACGCAGGCCGAGCGCGACTCCGCAATCCCTGCGCTCATTGTCGGCGCAACCGTCGCCACCGAGCCGGCTATCCCCTATGCCCTGGCCGCACCCCTGCCTATGATCTCCGCGAACGTCATCGCCGGCGGCGTCGCCGGTGCCATCTCCATGGCCCTTGGCGTCCAGCGCATCGCTCCGGGCATCGGCATCTTCGATCCATTCCTGGGCCTCATCTACCCGGCGACCAGCTACTACATCGCCGTCGCTGTGGGTCTGGTCCTGAACATCGCCCTCATCATCGTCTTCAAGTCCGCTTGGATGAAGAAGCGCGAGGCTCAGAACGCCTAAGTCTCGATAGAATAATTAGTCCTGCGGGGTCGCCGGTCTGTTCGGCGGCTCCGCAGGTTTCAATGAAAGGAATGGGGAAATGCGCTACGACTTCGATCGCGTCATCGACAGAATGGGTACCTACAGCACCCAATGGGACTATGCGGCCGACCGGTTTGGCAGCGCAGACGTGCTTCCCTTTTCCATCTCGGACACCGACTTCGCCGTGCCCGGCGAGGTCATGGATGCCCTCCGCGCCCGCATGGAACACCCCATCTTTGGCTATACCCGCTGGAACCATAGTGACTACAAGGGTAGTGTTGCCGGCTGGTTTGCCAGGGACGGGGCGTCCCACGTGGACATGGACTGGGTAGTGTACAGCCCGAGCGTCATCTTCTCGGCCGCGACGGTCATTCGTCTGGTGAGCGAGCCGAATGACGCCGTGGTGACGCTCACTCCCATGTACGACGCCTTCTACGGCCTGATTGAGGGCAACGGGCGCGAGCTTGTGGCCGTTGCTCAGGCGAGCGCCATGGACGGCTACGGCCTCGATTGGGATGCCCTTGAGGTGGCGCTTGCCCGCCCCGAGGCAAAGGTTATGCTGCTCACCAACCCGCATAACCCCACAGGCAAGGTCTTCACGGCAGGCGAGCTTGCTCGTATTGTGGAGCTCTGCCATGCCAACGGGGTCTTTCTCATTTCGGATGACATCCATCGCGATATGATTCTGGGCGAAACTCCCTACACACCCGTGACGAACATCACGCGCGAGGGCGTGGCGCTGCTGTGTTCGGCCTCCAAGACGTTCAACACGCCCGGGCTCATCGGGTCCTATGCGCTCATCCCCGACGATGGCCTGCGCGAACGCTTCCTGTTTGAGCTCAAGCAAAAAAACGCCCTGTCGAGCGTGAGTATCTTGGGGATGACTGCCCAGATGGCGGCGTATCGCTCGTGCTCCGAGTATGTTGACGAGCTTGTGGCCTATATTCGCGGCAACATGCAGGCGCTCAAGGATTTCCTTGCCGCCAATCTGCCCGAGATCCGCTTTGCGGTGCCGCAGGGGACCTATCTTGCCTGGATGGATGCCTCGGGCCTGGGGTTGGATGCGGCCGAGCTCCAGCGCCGGCTCGTTGAGGTGGGCCATGTGGGCATCATGTCGGGCGAGACGTACGGCGGTGCTGGGTACCTGCGCATGAATCTCGCCTGTTCGCGCTCGAAGGTCGAAAGGGGGATGGAGCGGATGCTCGCCGGCATCCGCTCGTAGCGGCATGATCAGCAAGAGACAGAGACAGCTCCTGCGGGCGCTCGACGACGGTCCACGCTCCGGCGCCGAGCTCGCCGAGGCACTCGGCGTCTCCCGCCGTACCGTGGTGCGCGAAGTGGCGAGCGTGAGCGCGTGGCTCGAGTCCGTGGGTGCCGGCACCATCTCGAGCGATCCCAACTACCATCTGGTGGTCACGTCCGAGGACGCAATCGCCTCCGTCCTGTCGCAGGACCTCACCGATGAGGCGCGTGTCCTCATGTGCGTGCTCTCCCGACCGGGGATCTCGACGGTGCAGGTTTCGGGGGAGACTTATCTCTCGGTCCGCTCCGTGCGTGCAGCGATGGATGAGATCAACGTTCGGCTGCGCGGAGTCGTTGCGCTCGAGGCACGTGTGGGCTACGGGATCGATGCAGACTTTAGCGGCATGGGGCCGGCGGATCTCTTGGCGGCGCTCGCCATCGACAATACTGGTATTGCCGCCGAGCTCGAGCGCTCGTGCGGCTGGGACACCCTGATGCGCCTGATCGGCGAGCGGGGCGAGGAATATCGCCTACTCATGGAGCCGTATCTGTCACAGCGCCAGCTGAGGATGCAGGCGCTTGCTGCCGTCTGGTGCAGCGCGTGGCTCGTGCCCGATGCCCCGGGTGGGGCAGATGCCGGCGCGCGTGCCGTCACCGAGTTCCAGCAGCGCAAGAAGGACCTGCTCTACCGCCTGGTCACGTGCCGTGCGGCCATCCTGGCACGCATCGGCGAGGTGCTCGCCTCGCACGGCATCAAGTCGACGCGCGAGGACCTCGGTAGTCTTATCTTCGACCATGTACTGCGCTGCGCTCTCTTTCCCACGCTCATGTCGGTGGAGATCCAAAAGCAGATGCGCGGGATCCGTATGGAGCATCCGTTCGAGTTCGATTTTGGCGCCGACCTCTCCGAGTGCCTGCGCGCGTTCGACGAGCGCCTGTTTGTAGAGCCCGACTTCCTCTCGCTCTACGTGCTGGCCTCGCTGGAGCACTTCACGCGCAGCCCCGTGAGTCTGCTTTTGGTTTGCGGGCGACCCTCCGTGGCGACTATCAACAAATCCCTGATCGAGCGCGGCACCGACGGCGTTGAGGTCGAGCTCGTGGACAGCGAGCCGCTCGCCCGGCGCGCGCTCAAAGATGGGTCGTTCGACCTGGTGGTGGGCGACGCCGCGGCAGTGCGAAACTTTAAGGCCGCACGTGAATGGGACCTCTCGTTTTCGGGCGTGCTCTCGGCCTACGAGGTCGACCGCATCCGCCAGATGGCGCTGCGTGTGCTCTACGAGCGCGATATCGCGAGCCTGCTACCGCGCGCGAGCTATCTTGAGCTGCATGTTGGGGCCGGCGACTACCTCGATGAGCTGTCGCGCGCCCTCGGCGGGCTGGTGGCAGCGCATGCGATCTCGGCAGATGAGGCGGCCCTCATCATGGATCGCGAGCGTCAGGGCGACCGTCTGCAGCTGGGACATGTCGCGTTCCCGCATACCATCACGCCGGTCGCGGCCTCGACGTTTCGTCTGCTCGCCATCATGCCCGACGCGCCCCTGTGCGACGGCGACGAGCGGATCGACCTGGTGGTGGTGACGCTTGCGAGTCAGCGTCTGGCCGACAAGAGCAGCATGTTCAACTATCTGTTCTCCGTGCTGCACGATGCCGAGCGCGCCCACGTGCGCCTGCCGCGCACCTATGAGGAGACCGTCGCGTTCTTAGGGCGCGACTTTGGCTATGCCGAGGAGAAGAGCGATGAGTGATGAGGCGATGGGGGCGCGCGGGGTGTTTGCGGCCGCATGTGGCGTGGCGGGCACTGCTGGATCGACAACGGGGACCGAGCTGACGCCGGCTGCCGAGATTCGCGCCTATGTGGACAAGGTCTGGCCGAGCTTTCTTGATGATCTTGAGGCGCTCGTGGTCGTGCCGAGCGTGGTCGACGAGTCGCGCGCCGTGGCGGGCGCCCCGTGGGGTCTGGAATGTCATCGGGCGCTTTGCGTTGCGATGGATGTGGCGCGCCGCCAGGGGCTTTCGATCGTTGACTGCGACGGGTACGTCGCGTATGGCGAGCTTGCCGGTGAGACGCCCGAACAGGTGGCAACGATTGCCCATGTGGACGTGGTTCCAGCGGGTGAGGGCTGGACGGTCGAACCCTATGCTTTAACGCGTCGCGAGGGCGTGCTTATGGGCCGCGGCGTGCTCGATGACAAGGGCGCGGCGCTGGCCTCGATCTATGCTGCTGGTTTTTTGGCGCGCCGCGTGCGCAACGGCTGGAAGCCGCGGCGGACGCTCCGCTGCATCTTGGGCGCCTCGGAGGAGGCGGGCATGATGGACGTACGTCGCTACCTAACGGATCACGAACCGCCGGCATTTTTGTTCACACCCGATGCCGAGTTTGCCGTCTGCTGCGGGGAGAAGGGCTGCGTCAACGCCGAGGTCTCTCGCGCGGTCGACAGCGCCGGGGCGATCATCGAGCTTACGGGCGGCGTGGCGAGAAACGCGGTGCCCGCGCGTGCCGAAGCGCTCGTGTGCATGGACGCCTGCGTGGATGGGTTACCCCGCGCCGAGGGGATCGATGTGGAGCCCGCCGGCGACGGCACTGCCCACATTGTGGCCCACGGCGTCTCCGGGCATGCCGCCGAACCGGCGGGTACGGTGAACGCCATCGGCGTGTTGGCGGCCTATCTGGCCGCATGCGGTGTCTGCAGCGCGGCCGAGCGCGAGTTCCTCGGCTTTTGCAAGCGGGCCCTTGGTGTATGGGACGGCTCCGGCTTGGGAATCGATGTCGCAGACGAGCTGTTCGGCGGCCTCACGTGTATCGGCGGAACTATACGCACCCAGGCGGGGAGCTTTGTGCTCACGCTCGATGCGCGCCTTCCGGGTGCGGCCGATGTCGGGCAGGTGGGCCGTCGCATCGAGGACGTTGCGCGCGAGTGCGGCTGTGAGGCGCGCATCACCCATGTGCGGGAGCCGTTCACCATGGACCCCCAATCGTCCGAGGTCATGGCGCTCCGTCGTGCCTACGAGGAGTTCGCGGGCCGGCCCGCGGTGCCGTTTGCTATCGGCGGGGGCACGTATGCACATCACTTTCCGCGTGCCGTGGGGTTCGGTCCGCTCGACCGCGCTGAGCCGCTGCCCGATTGGGTCGGCCCCGAGCACGGCCCCGACGAGGGTATCTGGGAGCGCCAGCTCAAGCGCGCCCTCGCCATCTACATCCGTAGCCTCGAATCCCTCCTCAACCCTAAAGTGAGGATAGACCCATAATTGGGGTAATGGTGTCGCATGGGTAGCATAGTCCCAATTTGGCGGTAGTCTCCATTTTGGGATTAGTCGCCGTTGGTCTGGTTGCGGCCGGTGGCGTAGTCGATCTGCACATGCGGCTGCAGGTTGTAGCAGTACACGTGGAAGCAGAGGGTCTTGCCGTGGTCCTCGATCGATTGCGCCTCAAGGCGCACGCCACGGCAGACAAGTTCCTCTTCGTTATACATGGGCGTGACGCGGTAGAGCACATGGTTGCCCGTGTCGCGGATGTAGCCGAGAATCTGCTCCTCAAACGGCAGCATGCCCGTTTCGTTGAGATAGCGCGTGCCGGTGAGGAGATTTTTGCGGTTGGCGTTTTCGCCGCAGAGCGACCAGGCGATAAGGTGGCAGCGGTTGTAGAGGCTCTGGCCCGGAATAAAGTCGTAGCGCTGCTGGTGCCAACCGGCAGGATGGATACGCGAGATATCGCCGCGCTCGCCTTGACCGAGTGATTCGGGGCCCACGCAGGCGAGTGCTTTGCGGGTGCGGCCCAGGCTGTCGAGCTTGGAGAACTTCTTAAAGCAGCCCTCTTCTGTAGCGCGCTCGTATTCATCGAGCGTGAATGATGGTGTGCCGAGCGGGTGCGTGCTGTCGGCGCGAAGGGCAACGTAGGGGTTGCCGGCGTAGTCGGGAATGCTGCTGAGATAAACACCGCGGGCGCGGTTGAGGTCGGGGTTTTCGACCTCGTCGATGGGGGTGGCGGCACTGTCCGCGGAAACGTCGTCATCGGTGTCGGTTGCGGCGGAATCGGAGCCATCGCCAGAGTCCTGGCCGTTTTGAGGGTCCGGGGAGCTCGCCGTTCCCGATTCGAGCCGGGCAACCAGGTCTGCCTCGTCGTCGGTGCGGCTGGGGCTCTCGTTTTGTTTTTCGGCCAGAGCCGCCGCTTGCTCATCGCTTTGCGGCGACAGCAGCTTGGGCGCCCCGTCAAGCGATCCCGTAAACAGCGCAAACCCTAGCACCACGGTGGTGCCGATGGAAAGTATTTGCTTGTAGGCGGGCTTGCGCGACATTGAGGCTCCTGGATGGACGGTTGGGAATCTACCAGTCTAGCAGGAGCCGGCAAGGGCCGTTCTGTCGAACAAATACTTAAGATTTGAGACAAACGCTACTGATTCATTTGTCCCGCGGTCTAGATCGAGGTGGAGTCGAGCCAGTTGAGCTTGCACTCGAGAATGCGCTGCTCGCCGGGTTCGCTGCTTCCGTCAAGTAGGGCGAGCAGCATCTCGGCTGCTTCGCGACCTTCTTGGTCGACGGGCTCGATGATGGTGGAGACGGTCGGTGTGGTGAGATTAGTCCAGTCTTCGCAGTTGAGTCCCAAAAGGCCGATTTGCTGCGGAAGCAGATGGGCCATTGGCTGGAGGGCCTTGTAGACACGGGGAAGTGCCCACTGATTTTGCACGAAGATAAGGGTTCGCTTGGCGGGATTGAACTTGAATTTAAAGTATTCGGTGAGCTCGTTGATTGACGGCTTGTTGTGATCGATGGGAATCGCTTTGTAGAGCTGCCCGTTCGCTGCCAGCGCCTCGGCATACCCCTGAAAACGCTCCATGCGGGTGCGCATTTCGGTCATGTTGGCGGCAATGGAAAAGAAATCTTCGTAGCCGGCGTCGAGGAGTGCCTGTGTGGCGTTGTACACGCCGTCGTAAAGGTTGGTTTTGATCCAGCTGGTACCTGGGCTATAGATGGCCGCATCGAAAAAGACGACCGGCTTGCCGGCGCGTCTAATGCGGTCATGCACGGCTTTGAAGTTTGCCGTGGGCTGGATGATAAAGCCATCGACGCCCAGCGAGAGCATCTTGTCGACGTACATGAGCTCGGTCTCGGGGTTAAAGTTGCTCGTGCAAACGACCGTCTGGTAGCCCGCGGGGAGCATGACCTGCTCCATGCCATTGAGAACGAGCCCCGCCCATTTGTTGGTGTTATCCAAAATGATGATGGCAATGACGTGGGTTTGCTTGCCGGTGAGCGTCTGCGCTTGGGCGTTGGGAACGTATCCGAGTTCCTTAATGACGCGCGCGATTTTGTTCTGCGTCTTCTCGCTAAGCTTTTCTCGTTTGTCGTTGAGGTAATACGAGACGCTTGCCGTCGAGGTTCCCGCCTCTCGAGCGACGTCTGCGATCGTAACGCGCTGTTTTGCCACAGCGACTCCTTCCGACAGATGAGCATTTTCCAACATGATGACTTTGAGTCTTGGTGAAGGATACGCTTCGGTGAGCGGCTTTTCCTTTCATATGAGTATGCAACAAATGCGGCATACGGGTGGGGTCGAAATTTGTGACCGGCATGCGCATCTGCCGTCTACCGAGAAAATCAAATACTTCTTGACTTTTGAAAACGAGGGCAAAATCGCAGGATTCATTTTTGGTTAAACGCATAACTAAATCGCATAACCAACGCTCTGACCTGCGCGTTTACCGAAATAAGCTGGCATTAAGAAAAACGAGCACCTATATTGTTCTTGTCGAAAAGACAGCAAGTCCAAACGGCAGGGGATGCTCCGGAGGCCTCCGCAAACGGTGTCTTGCGCACGCAACTCTATGAAAAGAGGGAAGCAATGAAGATCGTAGGCGTTGCCGCCTGTACTGTGGGTATCGCCCACACGTATATGGCCCAGAAGGCGATTCAGGATGAATGCGCCGCCCGTGGCATCGAGTGCAAGGTCGAGGCTCAGGGTGGCCTGGGTATCGAGAATGAGCTCACGCAGGAAGACGTGGACTCCGCCGACCTGGTCCTGGAGTCCGTCGACGTGGGTGTCGAGAACGAGGACCGTTTTGAGCAGAAGATGGCCGAGGGCAAGTTCCTGAAGGTCGGCACCTCGGATGTAATCGCCGATCCGGTAAAGATCATCGACCAGGCCATTGAGATCATCAAGGCGACGGGTGGCGCCGTTGACGCGCCCAAGGCCGAGGCCAAGGCAGAGAAGAAGGCCGTCTCCGCTGCCCCGCAGGCCCCGACACCGGCGTCCAAGCAGTCTATCTTTGCCGATCCTGGCAAGACGCTGCTCAATGCATTCAATACCGGCGTTTCCTATTTTATCCCCATCGTCGTTATCGGCGGCGTGTTCCTCGCCTTCTCGCTGGCATCCGGTACCGCCGGCGCCAACGGCATGGAGGTTACGAACCCGCTGATGGTGAGCCTTAACACCATCGGCATGGCCGGCATCTCCATGATGATCCCGGTGCTTGCGGCATACATCTCCTACTCGATGGCCGGCAAGCCCGCGCTCGCCCCCGGTTTTGTCCTGGGCTACCTGGTCAACAACGCAGTCGTTACCCCTAACGGCAACAGCGTTTCGACCGGCTTCTTGGGCGCCATGATCATGGCGGTCATCTGCGGCTACTTTGTCCGCTGGATGAAGACCTGGAAGGTCAACAACACCATCCAGACCATCATGCCCATCCTGATCATCCCGATTCTGACCTCGCTTGTCCTGGGCATGGCCTATATCTACATCCTGGCCACGCCGCTTGGCTTTGTGATGGACTGGCTCACCGGCGTGCTCGGCAGCCTGCAGGGCGGTTCCGCAGTTGTCCTGGGTCTGGTCATTGGCGTTATGACCGCCTTCGATATGGGTGGCCCCATCAACAAGACCGCCTCGACCTTCACCATGGCCATCATGGCCTCCGGTATCTACGGTCCTAACGGTATGTTCCGCGTCGCCGTCGCCGTTCCCCCGATCGCCTGTGGCCTCGCTGCGCTCATCGCCAAGAACAAGTTCGATGACGCTGACCGCCAGATGGGCATCTCCGCGCTGTTCATGGGCTGCATCGGTATTACCGAGGGCGCTATCCCCTTCGCGGTCAAGGACCTCGGTCACACCCTGCCCGGCATTTGCATCGGCTCTGCCGTGGGTGCGGCACTTGCCGCCTTCCAGGGCATCGACTGCTACGTCCCGCACGGTGGCTTTATCGTCGCCCTTGCCACCAACAACGTCGCGCTGTTCTGCCTGGACATCGTGATTGGCGCCGTGGTCGCCGCTGCAATCCTGATTGCCATGAAGCCCACGCTCGACAAGCAGGCCAAGTAAACCTTTAAGGACTCCGGTTGTGCGGAGGGATGGATTTGACTCCGCACAACCGCCCCTACACAACAAAATCCATCCGTACTGATAGGGCCCACATCTGGGTCCCAGGGAACTTTTGTCAAAAATCCTCTGGAGAAGGAGAACAAAATGTCCAACCTCACCATCCGTCAGGCCGTTCAGGGCATGCTCAAGCTGCAGGATAGCGGCGATCACGCAACCATGGTCGGCATTGGCCCCATGAGCCCCAACCTGATTCAGGCCGTGTTCGAGCTTGCCAAGGACGAGGATTTCCCGCCCATGTTTATCGCCAGCCGCAACCAGGTCGATATGGACGAGATGGGCGCCGGCTACGTCAACGGTTGGGACCAGACGCGCTTTGCCGCCGACATCAAGAAGGTTGCCGACGAGGTGGGTTACACCGGTCCGTACTACCTGTGCCGCGATCACGGCGGTCCGTGGCAGCGCGACGAGGAGCGTAACGCCCACCTGCCCGAGGACGAGGCCATGGAGCTCGCCCGCAAGTCCTTCGTCGCCGACATGGAGGCGGGCTTTGACCTGCTGATGGTCGACCCCACCAAGGACCCCTATCAGATCGGCAAGGTTATTCCGCTCGACGTGGTGCTTCGCCGCACGATTGATCTTATCGACTACCTTGAGCAGTACCGTCGCGAGCATAACCTGCCCGAGGTTGCCTATGAGGTCGGTACCGAGGAGACCAATGGCGGCTTGACCTCTACCGATAAGTACGAGGAGTTCATTTCTCAGCTGCAGCCCGAGCTCGAGAAGCGCGGCTGCCCCATGCCCACCTTTATCGTCGGCCAGACCGGTACGCTCACCCGTTGGACCGAGCAGGTCGGCCATTACAACTTCAAGAATGCCCGCGAGCTCGCCGACATGGCTAAGCGCTACGGCGTGGGCCTGAAGGAGCACAACGCCGACTATCTGGACGACGCGACGCTGCTCGAGCACATCCCGGCACACGTGACCGCCTCCAACGTTGCTCCGCAGTATGGCACCGAGGAGACCCGCGCCTACCTCAAGCTCTGCGCCACCGAGCAGATCCTGGTCGACAACGGTCTGTGCGATGACCCCTCCGACCTGTATCACACCCTGCTGGTCAAGGCTATCAAGACCGAGCGCTGGCGCAAGTGGATGACTGGCGACGACGTCAACCTGCAGGTCGACGACATTCTTGCCGACGATGAGCTCAGCCTGAAGATCCTGGATGTCTCCGGTCACTATGCGTTCAACGATCCCGAGGTCAAGGAGCAGGTCGAGAAGCTCTACCGCAACCTCGCCGCTCAGGACATCGACGGCAAGCGCTTTGTCATCGAGCACATCAAGCGCCCGATCAAGCAGTACGTCGTCGGTCTTAACCTCAAGGGCGTCACGACCCGCATCGAGGCCGCTCTTGCCGAGTAAGTAGCTTTTCCTACGCGACGCCGGGCCTGGGGCATGTCCCAGCCGCAGGCCCGGCACATAGGACAAAGGGACATCCCCTTTGTCCTATTTTTTGAGTTTTGGATTCCTTCGAAGGAGTTTGCACCATGAAGTTCTTTATCGATACCGCCAATCTGGACGAGATCGCCGAGGCCAAGAGCTGGGGCTGCCTGGCCGGTGTTACCACCAACCCGTCCCTGTACGCCAAGACCGGCGGCAAGCTTGCCGACTTTGAGCCGCATATGCTCAAGATTGCCGAGCTCTGCGAGGGCCTGCCCGTTTCCGCCGAGTCTACCGCTACCACTGCCGAGGGTATGATCGAGGAGGGCAAGCGCCTTGCCGCCCTCGCCCCCAACATCGTGGTCAAGCTTCCCGTGTGCGAGGCCGGCCTTGCCGCCTGCCGTGCGCTGGCCGATGCTGGCGTGCGCGTCAACATGACGCTCGTCTTCTCGCCGACGCAGGCCCTTATGGCCGCCAATGCCGGTGCTCGCTACATCAGCCCGTTTGTCGGTCGTTTCGATGACATCGCCGAGGACGGTATCTCGCAGCTCGACAACGTCGTGACCTGCATTAAGAACTACGACTGGACGGGCAAGAACGTCGACGACACCGTCGAGATCATCACCGCCTCGGTTCGTACGCCCAACCACGTGACCCAGGCCGCGCTACTCGGTGCCGATATTGCGACCGTGCCCATGGCCGCTCTCAAGAAGTGCCTGCATCATCCGCTGACCGACCAGGGCCTCGCCTCTTTTGAGGCTGACTGGCAGAAGGTCGTCGCTCAGGCTTAACGAGTGGATTGCCCCGGCATCGCGTCATCCGGTGCCGGGGTTGTTCTCAAGAGAGGAATTCGTATGACCAACCAGGAGCTGGCGAAGGTCGCCAATGAGGTCAGGAAGGGTGTCGTGACTGCGGTTCACGCGGCCAAGTCGGGACACCCGGGTGGATCGCTCGGTGCTGCCGACATCATGGCGTATCTGTACTTTGAGGAAATGAATATCGATCCTGCCGACCCTCACAAGGCCGATCGCGATCGCTTTGTGCTCTCCAAGGGTCACGCGGCGCCGGGCCTGTATTCGGTGTTGGCAAATCGCGGCTATTTTCCCGTCGAAGAGCTCGAGACGCTGCGTCATATTGGCAGCCGACTGCAGGGCCATCCCAACATGAACGACGCCCCTGGCATCGATATGTCCACCGGATCGCTCGGTCAGGGCATCTCCGCCGCGGTTGGAATGGCACTCGCCGCAAAGCACTGGGGTGACAGCTACCGCGTCTACACGTTGCTGGGCGACGGCGAGTGCGAGGAGGGCCAGGTGTGGGAGGCGGCCATGTTTGCCGGCAACCATGCGCTCGACAATCTTGTTGCCGTCGTCGACCACAACGGCTTGCAGATTGACGGCACAATCGATGAAGTTAACTCGGCCATGCCGCTCGCTGACAAGTTCCGCGCCTTTAAGTGGCATGTGATCGAGCTCGCCGACGGTAACGACATGGCGCAGATTGCCGCCGCCTTTGCCGAGGCCCGCAAAGTGAGCGACTCGCCCGTGGCCATTATCGCCGAGACGGTGAAGGGCAAGGGCGTCTCCTTTATGGAAAACCAGGTGGGCTGGCACGGCAAGGCACCCAACGATGAACAGTTTGAGCAGGCCATGGCCGAGCTCGCAGCGGCAGGGGAGGAGCTCTAATGGCAGACGTCAAGAAAGTCGCCACGCGCGTTAGCTATGGCGAGGCACTTGTCGAGCTGGGCAATGAGCGCGATGACTTTGTGGTTCTCGATGCCGACCTGGCCGCCGCCACGCAGACCGGTAAGTTTAAGGCTGCGCACCCTGAGCGCTTCTACGACGCCGGCATTGCCGAGAGCAACCTGATGGGGCTCGCCGCCGGCATCGCGACCACGGGCCACGTCGCCTTTGCGAGCACCTTTGCGATGTTTGCCGCCGGTCGCGCGTACGAACAAGTGCGTAATTCCATTGGCTATCCGCACCTCAACGTCAAAATCGGTGCCACGCATGCGGGTATCTCGGTCGGTGAAGACGGCGCCACGCATCAGTGCTGCGAGGACATCGCGCTCATGCGCACGATCCCGGGTATGACGGTAATCGTTCCCGCCGATGACATCGAGGCTCGCGCTTGCGTGCGCGCCGCCTATGAGTTTGAGGGCCCGGTTTACATGCGCTTCGGCCGCCTGGCAACACCGGTCATCAACGATCACGAGGACTATGATTTCAAGATTGGTCGCGGCGTGGTCGTGCGCGAGGGGTCCGATGTGACCATCATCGCTTGTGGCCTTATGGTCGCCGAGGCGCTTGAGGCTGCCGAGGCGCTCGCTGCCGATGGTATTGACGCCGAGGTCATCAACATGCACACGATTAAGCCGCTTGATGAGCGCCTGGTAGTTGCCAGCGCCAAGAAGACTGGTCGCGTGGTCACCGCCGAGGAGCATTCGATTATCGGTGGTCTTGGCGAGGCCGTGGCCTCGGTGCTCGCAGAGCAGCATCCGGTGCCGATGCGACGCGTCGGCGTGCGCGATGTGTATGGCGAGTCCGGCCCTGCGGTCGATTTGCTGCACAAGTACGGTTTGGACGCCGACGGCATCGAAGCTGCGGTCAGGTCCGTGTTGTAAGGAAGGTTTCCATGGGATTTGTATCTGCCAACCAAGTGACAATCGGGTATACCGCCGCCTCGCGCGAGGACGCCCTACATTATTTGTCCGAGCAGGCCATCGAGCTCGGCTTTGCCGATGACGCATCTGCCGTAGAGGCCGCCTTCATTGCTCGCGAGAACGAGGCCGAGACCGGCCTTGTCGCCGGTTTTGCCGTTCCGCATGCCAAAAGCGACGCGATCCACACGCCGGGCGTTGCCGTGCTTAAACTGACCGAGCCCGTTGAATGGCCGAGCTTCGATGGGGTGCCCGTCGATGTTGCGCTCGCGCTGTACGTGCCCGCCGGCGAGGCCGGAACTACGCACCTGCGTCTGCTCTCCAAGGCTGCCGTGATGCTGATGGACGCCGGCTTCCGTGACAAGGTGCGCGCGAGCACCGATCCCGTTGAGATTGCGGAGCTCATCAATAGCGGACTCGAAGACTAGAACGGTCATCCCGTTCAATCAATTGATCCTTCTCCAAGGAAAAGGGCCGCGACGCCGTATGGGTGTCACGGCCCTATTTGCGTTTCCCCAGATAAAACCTGCCAAAATAAACCCGTCCCCTTTTGGAAGGCAGCAATTTATGTGGTTCAGGTTGAGCCCGCGTAGCGCCGAGCAGGTACGCCGTTTGTAAAACGGCGTAACCTAAAGATTCATGTTGCCGTGGATGTAGGGGGTGACCTCGGGGGAGATATGGTCGCAGCCCAGTTCGCGCAGCGCGGACTCGATAACGGCGGGCAGCGGGGTTTTGCCCTCGGCATCGACGGCGTTGCCGCCGAGGGCAGCAATCTTGGCGACATCTGCGGGTGCGGCCTCGATATGCATGCAGCCGCCGATCAAGCGCGCGCGTACCTGTGCCAGATCAAGATCGTGCAGGTAATCCTCGCAGGCGCGGATTAAATCGACCTTCTCGCGCGTAAGCTCTTCGCCCGTGGGGACGCGCGTGGCAAGACATGCTCCCGCCGGCAGGTTCCAAACGGGATAACCCCATGCGCGCAGCAGCTCGCGCTCTTCGTCCTTGGTAAAGCCGACCTCCATAAGGGGTGAGCGTACGCCGAGCTCTTCTGCCGCACGCATGCCGGGGCGGTAGTCACCGCGATCGCTTGCATTGCTGCCATCGATGACGGTGGGAAAGCCGAGCGACTTGGCGTGGTTGACGATGGCGGTAAAGCCGGCGTGCTTGCAGTGGTAGCAGCGATTGGCATCGTTGCAGGCTACTTGGGGGAGCTGCAGCTGATCAACCGAAAGATTGAGCACGGGGAGCTTAAAATGCGGCCCCTCATTGGCCTGCCCATCAACGGACTGCTCAAACGAAGCCTGCTCGGGCGTGCCGATGAGCGGCGTGGTGAGATGGACGAGGAGGGTATTGGTAGGCATGACGCGGGCGCATACGGCGGCCAAAAAGCTGCTGTCAACGCCGCCGGAAAACCCGATAGCCACGCGCCCGTATGCCAAAAGCAGCTGTTCGAGCGCCGATAGCTTGTCTTGAAGCTCCTCTGCGGGTGCCGTGGTGTCTAAAATCATGAAACGATCCTTATCGTTGAGTACTCGATCGAAAACTATAATCCTAATGCGTTACTTGCCATAAGACTTCTATCTGTGTAACGAAAGTGCAATATGGCATATACGTTATATACAAGTTGCCAAATGCGGTAGAGTTGCAGCAACGCGACAGCGAGAGTCGATGGGGGACCGATATGATCAAGGCTGTTATTTTTGACATGGATGGAACGCTGGTCGATACCGAGCGTTTGGGGATTAAGGCCTGGAAGGCAGGCGCCGCTGAGCTGGGGCTCGCGATTGATGAAGCGCTGATCCATCAGTTTATCGGCCGCACGCTGCCCGATGTTATGGACATCCTCGATAAGCATTATGGCAGCCACGAAACCACCGAGGCGATCTATCGTCGCCACAAGGAGATTCGCGACGAGATGGTCAAGACCGAACTGGAACTTAAGGCCGGCGCCGCCGAGTGCCTAGACGAGCTGCTAGCTGCGGGCTATCACGTGGGCCTAGCGACGTCGTCGCGCCTCGTTACGGCCGAGCGCAACCTTAAGATGGTCGGTCTTTTTGACAAGTTTGAAACGGTAACGTGTGGCGAGGACGTCGTGCACGGCAAGCCCGACCCCGAGATGTATCTGCTCGCCTGCGAGCGTGCGGGCTTTGCCCCCGAGGAGTGCGCCGTGGTCGAGGATTCGCGCAATGGTTGCGTCTCGGGCATCACGGCCGGCTGCCACGTCTTTGCCGTCCCCGATATTGTGCCGCTGCCGCAGGACGTGGTGGATGGCTGCGAGGCCGTGCTCGATACGTTGTTCGACCTGGCGGCGGCAATCAAGACTGTGCGCTAGAAAATTGCGGCGTTGAAACGAGCGATTGCTCACGTTTGCGCTTAAGCAAAAGGGGTCCGGCAATGGTCGGGCCCCTTTTGCTTAAGCGGCGACTTAGCATACTCGCGGGCGTGCTATAGATACGCACCGAGGTTGATGGCCGTGGCGTCGGTCTGGCTGCTTGCCTGGGTGCTGGCGCGTTCCAGTAGGAACGGACGTACCAGTTCTTGGCGGTTGATATCCTCGGCGGCGACTGCGGTGACGGTACGCACTGCGGAGCCGACACGGATATGCTTGATCTTTGCCGGGGCCTTGTTCTCGATTTGCTCCATCAGCAGTTGGACACCCTTGCGGCCAATCTCGTAGCCCGGGGGCGCTACCGTAGTGAGCGGGACCGATCCGCTCCAAGCGAGCGGGTTGCCGTCGCATCCGGCCACGCGTACTTGCCCGGGGACAGAGATGCCCTTGTCGACCAGTGCCGAAACGACGCCCGAGGCCAACACATCGGTCAGGCCGACGACAAAATCGGGACGTTCGTCCGCGGGGCGCTCGGCGATTTGGGCACCGATGCCGTAGCCGTCGGCAGCGGTATTCCATTCGCCGGCGTCGATGACTTCGATCTTGATATCGGGGTGCAGGGCGAGCGCCTTATGAATGCCAAGGACGCGCAGGGTGAGTTGCATAAATGCTGCTCGGCCGACGACGACAATATGGTGCGCGCCGCGGGCGATGGCAAGTTCGGCAATGATGCGACCCTGGGCCTCATTGTCGGCCGCTACGTAGTAGCCGGGCTCGGAGCAATGGATGTCCAGATGGACGATCGGCACGGGCATCTTGGTCATGGCGGGGTGCCAGTCGGGGGATGCCATGGGCTGAACCATGACGCCGGACATCTGGGTGCCCATAAAGTAGCGCAGGTAATGATCCTCGAGAATATCGTCGTTATCGGCGTTGGCGATGAGCAAGTCGTAGCCGTGCTTGCGGGCCTCGTTGTGGGCGCCGCTGGCGATTTGGAGCGAAAAGCCGTGATCGAGACGGGGGAGCACCAGGCCTAAGGACTTGGTGGCGCCGCCCGCGAGCTGACGGGCGCTTTGGTTGGGCAGGTAGCCAAGGCGATTGATGGTCTCGTTGATGAGCTTGAGGGTCTCGGGGCGCAGCTTTTCGGGGTGGTTGAGCGCGTTGGAAACCGTGCCCAACGAAACCCCGGCCTCGCGCGCGACGTCGCTGATTTTTACCTTTGCCATAGCGGCCCCTTTGATGCGTTTCAAGTACAAGCCAGATTGTAGCATCCCAAACCTACCAAAAAGGGACAGGTTTATTTTGGCAGGTTTATCTGGGGAAACGCCGTTGCCAGCGCGACCACCACGAAGGGGGCAGGTACCTTTGTGGTGGTTTGGACCGGCTGGACGTGTGTGCATCGAGTGGTATCTAAGTTGAGATACCACTTCTGGTATATCAGCTTGCGTTTGCGTGAGTACAATACTCGAACGTTATGCGTCTCAGCGCCCCCTGTGCGTGGACGTTTTGCAGTCAAGCGGACGAAGGGATTTATCCTATGTGCGGAATTGTCGGCTACACCGGCTCTGATATTGCAAAGAACATCCTGGTCACGGGCCTCAAGCGTATGGAGTATCGCGGCTATGACTCCTCGGGCGTCGCGCTCGAGGTGGGCGAGGGCGCCGCGGCGCACCTCGATGTCATCCGCCGCGTGGGTAAGGTCGCGGGCTTGGAGAGCGAGCTTTCCAATATCGACAGCGACGCTACCTGCGGTATCGGCCACACCCGTTGGGCCACCCACGGCAAGCCCTCCGTCGTTAACGCTCACCCCCACACCAGCTGCGACGGTCGTATCGCCATCGTCCACAACGGCATCATCGAGAACTTCGCCGAGCTGCGCGAAGAGTTGGAGGGTCGCGGCCACCACTTTAAGAGCGAGACCGATACCGAGGTCTTCGCGCATCTGATCGAAGAGGCCTATGCCGAGACGCACGACCTGATGGCCTCCGTGCGCGAGGCTTGCACCCACGTGGTCGGTGCCTATGGTCTGGCCGCCGTGTGCGCTGACGAGCCCGGCGTGATCGCCGTGGCCCGCAAGGATTCCCCGATCGTAGTCGGTGTGGGCGAAACCGGCTCCTATGTTGCTTCCGATGTCATCGCGCTCATCGACGCCACCCGCGATGTCGTGGTGCTCGAGGACGGTCAGTTTGCCAAGCTCACGCCCGCAGGCGTCGAGTACACCGACGAGGCCGGCAACGTTATCGAGCCCAAGGTCACCCACATCGATTGGGACCTGGACATGGCAGAAAAGGGCGGTTATCCCGACTTTATGCTCAAGGAGATTCACGAGCAGCCGCGCGTCGTGCGCGACACGCTGGTTGGTCGTATGACGCCGGCCGGCGAGCTCGACATCGACGAGCTGGGCCTTTCGCTCGAGGAGCTCAACGACATCGACCGCGTCTACGTGATCGCTTGCGGCACCAGCTATCACGCTGGCCTCATTGCCAAGAATCTCATTGAGGGCTGGGCTCGCATCCCCACCGAGGTGGAGGCGGCCAGCGAGTTCCGCTATCGCAACCCCATCATCACGCCGACGACGCTCGTCGTGGCCGTGTCCCAGTCGGGCGAGACGGCCGACACTCTCGCCGCCATCCGCGACGCGCGCATCAAGGGCGCCAAGGTCTTCGGCATCACCAACGTGGTGGGCAGCCCCGTGGCGCGTGAGAGCGACGGCGTCATCTACACCAAGGCCAACAAGGAGATCGCGGTCGCCTCGACCAAGAGCTTCATCGGCCAGGTTGTGAGCCTGACGCTGCTGGCCCTGCTGCTGGCGCAGGTCAAGTACCGCCTGACCACCAAACAGGCACGCATGCTGTTCCGCGAGCTTTCCGATACGGCCGAGCAGATCCAGTGGATTTTGGATACCCAGACCGAGGCCGTTCATGAGGCTGCCCTGCTGTGCAAGGATGCGCAGTCGGCGCTGTTCGTGGGCCGCGGCATGGGTGCCGCTATTTCCTACGAGGGTGCGCTCAAGCTCAAGGAGGTCAGCTACCTGCACGCCGAGGCCTACGCCGCCGGCGAGATGAAGCACGGCCCCATTGCCCTGATCGACCCGGGCTTCCCTGTCATCGCTGTGGCCACCAAGAGTGCCACCTACGACAAGACCGTGTCGAACCTTATGGAGTGCAAGGCGCGCGGTGCCAAGGTCATCGTCGTTGCCACCGAGGGCGACGAGGAGATCAACAAGATCGCCGACTGCATTATCCGCGTGCCAGCAGTCCGCGACGTGTTCAGCCCCATCACGGCGAGCGTTCCTCTGCAGCTGCTCGCACGCGAGGTCGCCATCCTGCGCGGCTGCGACGTCGACCAGCCCCGAAACCTCGCCAAGAGCGTCACGGTAGAGTAGTTGGTTCCGCCGTTCTAGCGACTAAGGCCCGGCTCCGCATCAAGACGGAGCCGGGCCTTGTTGCATTTGCCCAGATAAAACCTGCCAAAATGAACCTGTCCCTTTTTGGCAGGTTAGCGGAGCTTGCTGGTCTCGAAGTACTCGGGGAACTGGTCCAGAACTTCGGTTTGGTTGCGGAACATCATGTGCAGGTGCTTGCTGACCAAAAAGCTCGCTTCGATGGGGTCGCGACCGGCGATAGCGCGGCGAATCTGCTTGTGCTCGTTCACGATGTCCTGATTGTCGAGAACCTGCGTGGCGGCGCGCAGCCAGCGGAAGCGCTCCAGGTCGGCATTGGTCTCTTCGAGCCACGACCACACGGTGCTACGACATGCGATGCTAAAAATCATGTGATGCATGAGGTTGTCGCTCAAAAAGAAGCCGATGCGATCCTCTTCGGCCATGGCCTTTTCCTGCAGCACGATGGCGCGGTCGAGCTGCTCGATGCCGGCCGACGTGGCGCGCGCACAGCACTCCACAATCACCTGCTTTTCCAGATGCTCGCGGATGTAACAGGCACTCTCGGCAAGGGTGAGGTTGATGGGCGAGACGTAGGTGCCGCTCTGGGGCACGGTGCGCACCAGGCCTTCCTGCGCCAAGCGAACCAAAGCCTCGCGCACGGGCGTGCGACCCATGTCCAGGTCATCGCAAAGCTGCTTGACGCCCAGCTTTTCGCCCGGCTTGTAGTCCAGGTAGACGATTTTGCGTCGAATGGTGTGGTAGGACTGGTCCTGTAGGCTCGTTTCCTGCTCGCCGACGTGCATCGATTCTTCCATAGCGCCTCGCAACTGTTCTATCAAACTCATATGTCAGTTGTTAATTATGCCGCGAATCAGCTCTCCGCGGTGGGTAATTCGGCTGTTGCCTGAGAACTATCGCGGCATCTTAGTCTGTGTTTGCGCAAGGCTGTGCTCAATGTTGCCGTATCATAAGCCGTCGCAAACGTGAAATAGAAAGAAGGAATCCCATATGCAACTGGCAAATATCGTACGCGAGCGCTGGAAAGGCGTCTTGTTCTGCCTGATCATCGCCATTCCCGCGACGTTGCTCGGCAAACAGGTTGAGGTGGTCGGCGGTCCGGTATTCGCCATCCTCTTTGGCATGGTCCTGGCGCTCGTCTTTCCCAAGAATCGTCGCGAACAGCTCGCCGCCGGCGTCACCTATACGTCCAAAAAAGTCTTGCAGTACGCGGTTATCCTGCTTGGCTTTGGCATGAACCTCTCCCAGATTCTGTCCAAGGGCGCCCAGTCGCTGCCGATTATCGTGGCGACAATCTCGACCTCGCTTGTCATCGCCTTTGTGCTCTGCCGCGTTATGAACGTGCCGGGCAAGATCGCGACGCTTGTGGGTGTGGGTTCGTCGATTTGCGGCGGTTCTGCCATCGCTGCGACCGCACCCGTCATCGATGCCGACGATCGCGAGATTGCCCAGGCTATTTCGGTCATCTTCCTGTTTAACGTTATCGCGGCGCTCGTGTTTCCGACGCTCGGCGGCATGCTCGGGCTGACCAACGAGGGCTTTGGCCTGTTTGCCGGTACCGCCATCAACGACACCTCGTCCGTAACGGCTGCGGCGAGCGCCTGGGACAGCATGCACCCCGGCGCCAATGTGCTCGAGAGCGCCACAGTGGTCAAGCTCACCAGGACGCTGGCCATTATTCCCATCACGTTGGTTCTCGCATGCTGGCAGATGCATCTGGCGCGCAAGGCCGGCGGTGACGCCAAAAGCACGTTCTCGCTTAAACGCGCGTTTCCCATGTTCGTGCTGTTCTTTGTGCTGGCGAGCGTGATCACCACGGTGCTTCAGCTTCCCGCGTCCTTTACGGCGCCCATCAAGGAGCTGTCGAAATTCTTTATTGTGATGGCCATGGCGGCTATTGGCTTTAATACCGATATCGTCGAGCTGGTCAAAAAGGGCGGCAAGCCCATCGCATTGGGCTTTTGCTGCTGGATTGGCATTGCGTGCATGAGTTTGGGAATGCAACACGTACTGGGAATCTGGTAGAGAAGTAGCTTGTTTGCGTGCTGGTTGCTGGTGAGCGCATTCTCACGGTGGAGCGATAGGAGCTCTTGCGGGTATGGCTTGTCCGCAGGTTTATAAGTCCCGAAGAGCTCTTATCGCCCCGCCAGGATGGCGATGCGGGGCAACACCTATACTCGCAGGACGGCGCTTTCTGCCCTATAGTGTTTGGTGAGCAATATCGTTCAATTTTGAAACACTCGGTCGTGCGACCGTCGGCGGCTGCATGTCGCCGCGGACAGGGGCAAATCATGGATAGCGATGCCAAGCTGAACATCTTGACCGAGGCCCTGGCTGCTGCCGGGGCCTCGGCATTGGCAATCGATGCGCGTGGGGACGTCGCGATCTCGACCATGAATGACGCGGCGCTTGAGCGGGATGTGGCGGCTTTTGTAGCTGAGCGCCTCGACCGTATAGGAGACGGCGCGCGTCTGGTTATGGGGCGTGCGGGTGCGCGCCTGAGCCTGACCGTTCGCCCCACCGACAAAGAGGGCGGGGGGCTTTGGGTCGTCGTGGTCCGCGAGGTGCGCGGTGCCGCGGCGCATGCGGGTATCGAGTGGCTCAACGCCGACGAAGTTGAGGCCCGCTACGAATCGAGCGCGTACGGCATCGTTGAGGGGGCGGCCTCGGTGGCTGCGCCGGTTGCAGAGAGTTACGCGCGCGGTGTGCCTCTTATGCTCGAGGGCGAGCTGGGAGCGGGTCAGGTCGAGATCGCCAAGCGCCTCTATCTGGACGGTCCTTTTGCCGATCAGCCCTTTGTTTCCGTTGCGCTCGATGAGCTCACCGAGCGCGGTTGGCGCCATGTACTCAAAAGCGTCGAATCGCCGTTGTTCCAAATGGGGCTGACCCTTTGCATTGAGGGCTGGAACGCGGTTGGCCCCCAGCGCCTCCGCGAGCTGGTCTCCACGATGACCGACACCGCGTTGGCGACGCGCTGCCATGTGGTGCTGACGGCGAATGACATGCCGGGCGGCGGCGAAAGTGATCAAGCCGCCTTTGTGACCGAGCGCTTCGCCTGTGCGGTGAGCGTCGCGCCGGCAATCGCCGAGCAGGGAGCCGCGTCGACGAAGGTCGCGCGCTATTTGGAATATCTCGCTGATGCATTTGGGACGGCAGCGCCCACGCTGTCTGCCGCGGCGACGAAGACGCTCGATGCTTACCGCTGGCCGCGCAACTATCTGCAGCTCCGCGAGGTCTCGGAACGACTGTATATATTGGTGGGGACGGGCACGGTGGACCGCGCTGTGGCGGAGGAAGTGCTCGCCCAAGAGGACGTGATTAAGACCGCAACCTTTGGCGCCCCGACGCTTGAAAGTGACCTGTATATCCTGCGACCGCTGGCCGATACCGAGCGAGATATCGCGCATCTGGTTGTAGACCATCTCCACGGCAACCGAACCCGTGCGGCGGAGGTGCTGGGCATAAGCCGTACAACGCTGTGGCGCTTGCTGAAGGACGATGACCGTTGAGCGAGGCGCCCGTGACCGCACGCGACGCGTGTGCTACAGTCCAAAGCGTTATTGTTTCGATTTGGTTACGGCGTGCGAGGGCATATGGCTGAGACTTCAAAACCGAGCCGCAGAAGGCGGAGTGCCGCGCCGGTCAACCGACGCACAACATCGGTGACGTGGGGCAAACACGCCTCGGGGTTTGATGGCTCGTTCAAGCGCACTAAATACGGCTATCCTTCGGCAAGCGCCCGCTTGGCAATGCAGGCAGAGTCCTCGCTGTGGGGCCGCAAACGCGTGGTGGGCTCAAAGCTCAAGCACGACGGAACGCTCGGCTACATCAGCCGCGGGGCGGCTCGCCGCAGCGGGCTCAATCCCGCCGGCTGGCATCGCTACGTGCCGATCGTGGCCGCCGTTGCAGTGATCGTCATCGCGCTCGCTGCGCTCGGATATGCCGGCGGTGGCGCCAACTTGGACGCAATGTTTAAATCGCCCGAGCTCGCGCATGCAGGCACAGAAGTTGTCGAGGGCGCACAGACCCAGACGGGCGTTGTGCCCCAGCGCGGTATCGTCGCGGCGGCCTCCACCATCGCCGATGCGCAAAAGGACGAAGACAAGCAAGGCGACGACGTCGAAACGGCCCAGACGAACGAAACGACGACAACGGCGACGTCAATATAAGTTGCGAGTGGGGTAGCTAAAATAGCCCCGTCCCAAATTAGCTACCCCTGCTGACGTTCCTGTACTATTTCACGTACACCACGTTGTTGCGGCGCGGCTTTGCCTCGGGTAGCGTGTCCTCGGCATAGCCCAGAATGCAGTGGCCGACGCCGCGCAGGCTGCCGTCGGCGGGCAGGCCCCAGCTGGCCAGCAGCTCCAGGCCCTCGGGCGAGTCAAAGACCTCATGCGCGCGGTGAATCCAGCACGAATCGACACCCAGCGCATAGGCGGCGTTGAGCAAGTTGCCCATGGCGAGCGAGCCGTCTTCCAGATGTGTGGGCACGCTGCGGTCAACCAGCACCACCACAACGGTCTTGGCGCCATAGAAGGGGTCGCTGTTGCTGTCCATGACCTGGGCGTTGAGCTGTGAGAGACGCTCGACGGTCGCGGGGTCGGTGACGGCGACAAACGTCACCGGCTGGCGGCCCATGCCGCTCGGTGCATATTGGCCGGCTTCGATAATACGTGCAAGCTTTTCAGCCTCGACGGGACGATCGCTGTAGTTGCGGCAGCTGCGGCGGTGAATGAGTGCTTCGATAGTCTCCATGGTGTCTCCTTGCGGTGGCGTTGCAGATGCCCCGTTCATACCCGTCGGGCTTAAACGATAGACGGTCAATTGCCCGGCCAAAAGGATAGATTCCAATTGGAAAAGTAGGTTTGCATAAAAGTACCTTCAGAATGTGACAAACAAATGGGATGGTTAAACGTTTTATCACGTCTACCCTGCGGTTTTTTACCACTTGCCTAAATGACGAACGCATAACCTTTGATAAAGGTTTTACTAAAGGAGTACCAACGTTTATCAATGCGCCGTGGTGGCGCCGGGCCAGGAGGTAACATCATGTTCCAGGCTGGAGATGTCGTCGAGACCGATTTCGAAGGATTTCTGAAGCTGCTGCGTTCCAAGACGCGCGCTTTCGTGTCGATCAACGATCACGGGTACTACATCACGCACACCGATGGCTATTGGCGTGTTCAGGATTGCGAGGCCCTCAACGACAAGGGCCACTTTACTGACTGCTCCGAGCTGGTCAACACGGTCTGCGAGGTCGTCGAGCTGCCGTGGATTGCCGGCAAGAGCCTGCATGACAGCTTCTCGGGCGCTACGGTCTATGAGGCCGTCGCTGCTTAACAGGCAATAAAACTCGATTTTCACGTGACCGCTGGCGCCGCCCCCGCGCCGGCGGTCTTTTTTGTCGATATGCTTATGTAGAGCCGACCATAAACAACGAGCTTGTTGACGATAGTCAAAACTCGGACTAATGTAGAGATATTAATTGGTCAAAACTCGGACTATCGAATGGTGGGAGAGATGAATAGTGCAGTTAGCCCGGTCGATTTCGACCGGATGCTCAACGGGCTTGACCGTATCTATTCGGAGTTCGCGCGCGCCTGCGGTCTTTCGGACTGCGCCTACTGGATGCTCGTCGACACGAGTGCGGCGGGCGGAAGCGTTGCCGTGAGTCGGCTGACGAGTGAATGGTTCTACAGCAAACAGACCATCAATTCGGCGATCAAGACGCTTAGGGCGCGAGGGCTTGCGACGTTGGAGTTTGCCGAAGGTAGTCGTAAGAACAAGGTTGTGCGACTGACCGAAGAAGGCGTGCGGTTTGCCAAGCGCTACGCGTTGCCAGCGCAAAAAGCCGAGCAACAGGCATTCGAGGCGCTCGAGCCGTGGGAACAGCGCGAGATCATGCGCTTGGTCGGTAAGTTCTCCCATGTTCTTAACGAAGAGTGCGAGGCATTTAAACGGCAAGTGGCCGCTGAGAACGAGGCTGACGATAAGAGCGAAGGGGAGACATGCGACTCTTAATGAGGTTTATGAAGCCGTATCGCGGGCTGATTGCGGTGACGCTGTTTGCGGTGCTGATAGATAACGTCGGTACGCTGTTGGTTCCCACGATGCTGGCGAACATGGTCAACACCGGTATTACCACGGGCGATATCGACTATATTTTACGCAACGGCCTGTACATGCTTATCGCGACCGGCATGGCCAGCGGCGGCACGGTGCTGGGCTGCTATCTTTCGGCGCGCCTGGCCGCCAACGTGGCCTGCGATATCCGCAATGCCGTGTACGACAAGTCGCTCGAACTCGCGGCTAGCGACTTTGAGCGCTTTGGCACGGGTTCGATGATCACACGCTCGCTCAACGACATCAACGTGATTCAGCAAGCTGTCCTTCAGACGATTCAGTTGGTGCTGCCGGTGCCGTTCTTGGCCGTGGCAGGCATCATTTTTGCTTGGTTCATCGATCCCGCCATGGGCACGCTGCTGGGTGTGGTCGTTGCGATCGTGCTGGTGGCGGCGGTCTTTACGGTGGCTAACGCCGCGCCGATCTTTATGCGCCTGCAGAGCTTTATCGACCGCATGAACGTGGTGCTGCGCGAGAACATCGTGGGCGTGCGCGTCATCCGCGCATTTAACAAGGAGCGCCACGAGGAGCAGCGCCTGGACGAGGTGTTTAGCGATTACGCGGCCAACGCCATCAAGGTCAACCACCTGTTTGTGGGTCTCGACAGTTCCAGCTTCTTTTTGATGAATATCGCCGAGGTGGCGGTGCTGTGGGTGGGCGGCAACCGCGCGGGCGTCCACGCCATGCAAATCGGCAGCATCTCGGCCGTGTTGGAATACGCGATCTTGATCCTGTTCTTTGTGATGATGGCGCAGATGGTGATTCTGACGCTTCCGCGCGCTGCGGCGTGCCTCAACCGCGCGCAACAGGTGCTCGAAATCGAGCCGAGCATCGTGGACGGCAAGGCAACGCTGGGCGACGGGGCGCCTGAGTCCGCAGATGGTGCCGACGCGGTTGCCGTGTTCGACCATATGTCGTTCCGTTTTGACGATGCCGACGAGGACACCCTGTGCGACCTGAGTTTTGCCTGCCGCCGCGGACAGACGACCGCGATCGTGGGCTCAACGGGCTCGGGCAAGTCAACGGTGGCCAAGCTTTTGCTTCGCTTCCACGATGCCACGAAGGGCGCCATTCGCCTGAACGGCGTTGACCTGCGCGACCTTTCGCAAGGTGAGATTCGCGGGCATATCGCTTACGTGCCGCAGAAGGCGTGGCTGTTCTCGGGCACGGTGGCGAGCAACCTGCGCTTTGGCAACGAGGGCGCGACTGATGCCGACATGCTCCATGCGCTGGAGGTTGCCCAGAGCACCTTTGTGCTCGATCAGCCCCAGGGGCTCGATACTCCGGTATCCCAGGGCGGCACGAACTTCTCGGGCGGTCAGCGCCAGCGCCTGGCGATCGCCCGCGCACTCATGAAGCATGCCGATCTATATATCTTCGATGACAGTTTTTCGGCCCTGGACTTTAAGACCGATGCCGCCCTGCGCCATGCGCTGCAGGACGAGACGCGCGATGCCGCGGTGCTCATCATCGCGCAACGTATCTCGACTATTTTGCATGCCGATCAGATCGTGGTGCTCAAAGACGGCGAGATCGTGGGCCTAGGCACGCACGACGAGCTCATGGAAACCTGCGAGGTGTACCGCGCTATCGCGGAATCGCAGATGAAGGGAGGTGAGTAGCATGACCGAGGAGCTCAAGAAGCAGGCCATCGCCGAGGATGCCGCGGTTGCAGAGACAGTTGAGGAGACGGGCGCCACACCCGGCCTGGACGAAGCCGCCAAGGCGGCGGAGCGCGAGGCTCGCCGCCAGGCACTCTACGAGGAAAACGAGCGCGCCGAGGACGAGCGCGCCCGCGCCGAGGCGGAACGCATGCGCGACGTTGACGACGAGGACGAGGACGAGACGCCCCGCGACACCTGGGCGACGGTGCGCCGCCTGTGGAGCGAAGCCGCCGGCGACCATTGGCGCTTCTATATCGTGTTCGCGAGCATCGTGTTCTATGTCATCTTTAACACCGCGGCGCCGGCTTACAGCGCCCGCGTGATCGATGAGCTGTGGGGGCACATGAAGCTGGCGTTTGCCAACAACACTACCTTCAGCATTACCTGGGAGAACTGCGGCAGGACCATCTTCATCTACTTTATGATCTGGACTGCCGCCGCCTCGTTCTACGCACTCCAGAGCTTTTTGATGTCGAGCGTTGCCGAGCGCCTCAACCTGCGCCTACGCAACCGCATCGCGCAAAAGCTCAACCGTCTGCCGCTTGCCTACTTTGATGCGCATCGTCCCGGCGAGGTCGTCAGCCGTGCGACCAACGACTTGGACAAGATGTCCGAGAGCATGCAGCGCGGCTTGCTGCAGCTTCTGGTGTCGATCGGTACCGTGGTGGGCGCCGTGAGCGTGATGTTCGTGTTTAGCGTGCCGCTCACGCTTGTCTTTTTGTTCTTTACGGCGCTTTCGCTGCTGGTGACGAAGGTCGTTTCGCGCCGCACGCACGATGTGACGGGCGAGCGCCAGGAGTGGGTGTCCAAGATTACGAGCGCGGTCGAGGAAGGCTACTCGGGCCGTCTGGTAATCCGTGCGTTTAACCGCGAGCGCCAGAGCTCTGCCGAGGTGCACGAGGCTTCGAAGGAGCTGGCGCGCGTGAGCGCCAAGGCCGACTTTATGATTAACGCCGTCGGTCCCGCGGTGCGCTTTATCGGCCGCTTGGCGCAGATCGTGATTGCGCTTGTGGGCTGCAGCATGTTGGTTGCCGGGCATATGACCGTCGGCGTGTTCCAGGCGTTCTTCCAGTTTATCTATGAGGCGTCCGAGCCCATGACGCAGCTGTCGTTTACCTTTAACTCGCTACAGAGCGCGCTGGCGAGCGCCGAGCGCGTGTTCGACCTGCTCGACGAGCCCGAGATGGAAGCCGATCCGTTGCCAGCGGCCGCCGCCAAGCTGCCAGGCAAGGTGGAGGGCCGTGTCGCTTTTGAGCATGTGCGCTTTGGCTATTCGCCCGACAAGCCGCTTATGCGCGACGTGTCGTTTGCCGCCGAGCCGGGTCAGAAGATCGCGGTGGTGGGAACCACGGGTGCGGGTAAGACCACGCTCATCAATCTGCTCATGCGCTTCTACGAGATCGACGGTGGTCGCATTACCCTCGACGGCGTGGACACGAGCCGCATGGATCGCGGCGAGCTGCGCCAGCAGTTTGGCATGGTGTTGCAGGACGCCTGGCTGTTCGATGGCACCATTGCCGAGAACATCGCCTATGGCTGTCCCGAGGCAACGCGCGAGGAGATTGTCGCGGCCGCACGTGCCGCTCAGGTCGACTTCTTTGTGCGCACTATGCCGCAGGGCTACGACACGCGTGTGGCTAACGATGCCGAGAGCATCAGCCAGGGCCAACGTCAGCTGCTGACCATCGCGCGCGTGCTGCTCAACAACCCGGCGATCCTCATCCTGGACGAGGCGACGTCGAGCGTGGACACGCGCACCGAGCTCGCCATCGGCCGTGCCATGGACGCGCTCATGCGCGGGCGCACGAGCTTTGTGATCGCGCATCGCCTGTCGACGATCGTGGACGCCGACCTGATCCTGGTCATGGATCACGGCAACATTATCGAGCAGGGCACGCATGAGGAGCTGCTGGCTGCCGAGGGCGCTTATGCCGACCTCTATCTGAGTCAGTTCGCATAATGTGACAAAGGGACAGTCCCGCATGTCACATCAAAAGGAATGGCGCGCCGGGGATTGATTCCCTGGCGCGCCTTTTGCGTCGGTGCCGATATTGTTTTGTACCGCTTGCGTTCCTAGCGTTCGTCCACGAGCTTGGCGACGAGGGCCTTGAGCTCGGCCACCTCTCGCTCGAGTTCCTTGACGCGGCGGGCATTCTCGGTGATGCCCTGGCGGTTGAGGGCACTCTGCTCGGCGGCGTCATCGGGCATGTACTCGCGATGTTGCTTGGCGTCGAAACTCTCCTCGAACACGCGGCAGCCGTTGCGCTTGATGATGCGTCCCGGCACGCCCACGACGGTGCAGTTGTCGGGCACGTCCTTAACGACGACCGAGTTGCCGCCGATTTTGACGTTGTTGCCGATGCGGATGTTGCCGAGCACCTTGGCGCCCGTGCCCACGGTGACGTTGTTGCCCAGGGTGGGGTGGCGCTTGCCGGTCTCGTTGCCGGTGCCGCCGAGCGTGACGCCCTGGTAGAGCACGCAGTTGTCGCCCACAATGGTGGTCTCGCCGATGACGACGCCCATGGCGTGGTCGATAAAGAAGTGCTTGCCGATCTGTGCGGCGGGATGAATTTCGACGCCGGTGATATGACGGGTGATCTGCGAGAGCACGCGGGCGAGCGAGCGATGACCGTGCTCCCAGAGCCAGTGCTCGGGCACGTGGTTCCACTTGGCGTGCAGGCCAGGATAGGAAAGGAAGATGACTAGACCGTTTTGCGCGGCGGGATCCTGCGCTTGGACGGTCTTGATGTCCTCGCGAATGGTATTGATAAAGCTCACCGGCCGCCCTCCCTTAGCGCCATGGCAATGCGATTCAATAAAGTATAGCGATTCGCTAGGGATTAGGAAGGACAATCTTGTCGGCTTTGCGCTACAGGTGTCAGTTATGCAAACTTGCTGGTAATGGAGTCATGCTTTTGTGGGGTTGCGCACGAGGGGGCACCGCAACCGTATACTGGTCAACTTGGACGTATCCGCGCCCACAACTGAGAGGTTTTACTTCATGGGTTTCATCAATTTTATCGCCGAGCTGCTTAAGGATCCGCGCACCGCGATCGCCAGCTGGATCGCCGCCGGCCCGCTTATGGCCTACGGCTGCGTGTTCCTGATCATCTTTATCGAGACGGGCGTGGTGTTCTTCCCATTCCTTCCCGGCGATTCGCTGCTGTTCGCCTCGGGCTTCTTTGCCCACAACGGCGGCTTTAACATCGTGGCGCTTCTGGCCACTGCATGGGCCGCAGCCATCCTGGGCGATCAGTGCAACTTTATGATCGGTCACTTCTTTGGCAAAAAGATCATCGCTTCGGGCAAGGTAAAGGCCATGACGCCCGAGCGCATCAAAAAGTCCGAGGACTTCTTGGACAAGTGGGGTCACCTGGCCATCTTCCTGGGTCGCTTCTTCCCGTTTATCCGCACCTTTGTGCCCTTTATCGCTGGCATGGGCGGCATGCACTGGCGCAACTTTGTCGTCTTTAACGTGCTGGGCGGCATTACCTGGTCGACGGTCTTTACGCTGCTGGGCTACTTCTTTGGCGGCATTCCCTTTGTGCAAGAGCACTTTGAGCTGCTGATTGTCGGCATCGTTGCCGTGTCGATCATCCCGACTGTGGTCGGTCTGGTTAAGGCTAAGCTGGGCAAAAAGAACGCGTAGCTCGAGCCAGCGTGCAAACCGTGCAGTTGAGGCCCGTCACCGCTTACGGTGGCGGGCCTCTTTAGTTTCGGTCAGATGAAAATACTTTACTTAGTTAAAGAAAAGCGTTTTATCAGACGCGTACGGGGAGTACAATCTCGTGCATGCGAATCGACGTGCCATCGGCTTCGATGCCGTCCGCGTGTCCCGTCCGGCTCTACGCTCCGGGCGTGCGACGTTGCGACGCGGCCGGCCTCGGTCCTTGCGTGCGGGTTCGCGAGTTTGCAACTGTGTATGTAAGGAGCGACATATGACTGTCGAGAAGAAGGATATCGATTGGGGTAGCCTCGGCTTTGGCTATATGAAGACCGATTACAGCTACGAGGCTCATTGGAAGGATGGCGAGTGGGACGAGGGCGGCCTGACCACCGACCACACCCTGCATGTCTCCGAGTGCGGCGGCATCTTCCATTACTGCCAGGAGGTCTTTGAGGGCCTGAAGGCCTACACCGCCGAGGACGGCAGCATCGTCTGCTTCCGTCCCGACATGAACGCCGAGCGCATGTATAACTCTGCGCAGCGCCTCGAGATGCCCCCGTTCCCCAAGGACAAGTTCGTTGAGGCCGTCAAGCAGGTCGTTTCTGCCAACGCCGCTTGGGTTCCGCCCTTCGGCTCCGGCGCGACCCTGTACGTGCGTCCGTTTATGATCGGTTCCGGTGACGTGATCGGCGTGGCTCCCGCTCCTGAGTACACGTTCCGCATCCTCGTGACCCCGGTCGGTCCGTACTTTAAGGGTGGCCTCAAGCCCGTCAAACTGCGCGTTTCCGAGTATGACCGTGCCGCACCGCACGGCACCGGCAACATCAAGGCCGGCCTGAACTACGCCATGTCACTTAAGCCCACGATGGAGGCCCATCGCGAGGGCTATGCCGAGAACCTGTATCTTGACTCCGAGTCCCGTACCTATGTCGAGGAGACCGGTGGCGCCAACGTCCTGTTCGTGAAGGAGGACGGCACCCTCGTCGTTCCTCAGTCGCACACCGACTCCATCCTGCCCTCTATCACCCGTCGCTCGCTCGTTCAGGTCGCTCAGGACCTGGGCATGACCGTTGACCAGCGTCCCGTCGAGTGGGCCGAGGTCAAGGCCGGTACCTTTGTCGAGTGCGGCCTGTGCGGCACCGCTGCCGTCATCTCCCCGGTTGGCGAGATCGACAACAAGGTTTACGGCGCCGACGAGACCGTGACCTTCCCGGCTGGCTACACCGAGATCGGTCCTGTGATGAAGAAGCTCCGCGAGACCCTGACTGGTATCCAGTCTGGTGCTGTTGAGGATAAGCACAACTGGGTTTACACCGTCGCGTAAGCTGTCTTAGCTGTCCGGCCCGAGGGCGACCTTCCTTTCCGGCGCGTCCTCGGACATGAAAGAACCTCCGCTGCGCACTTCGTGCGGCGGAGGTTTTTTCGTCCCGCGGAGTGCGCCGGAAAGGAAGGCCGCGCTTTTGTTTTGGTTCGCGCCATGTGGGGGTGGTGGCGACGTGCATTTTTGCGAGTATTCTGCAATCGAAGGCCCCTGCATACCGACCTCGGGCAAAAAATCGGGATTTCTCGATGTTTTCTACGAATGATGGGCGGGGTTATGGGCTGGCAGCGTTTGATTTGCAGGGATATTCGCGGTCTTTGGCATTTATCGTGGCGCCCGAAGCTCTTGGTTATGTTGAATACTCCTGAAAATGCACGGCGCTTAGAGGGGGACCTTCGCGAAAAAGGAAACCGCCCCGTCGAAGTATGCATTCGACGGGGCGGTTTATACATTTGGCCGATTAAGGATGCGCTGTCAAACTACTAGAACTTGACGGTCGGGGCCTGGCGGGCGGCCTCAGCTGCCTCGAAGCCCTGGCGCTCCTTAAACTGGAAGATGCCGGCAAAGATGACAGCCGGGAACGTCTGGATAGCGTTATTGTAGCTGAGCACGCAATCGTTGTAGCTCTGGCGTGCATAGCTAATCTTGTTCTCGGTATCCTCGAGCGATGCCTGCAGCTGCGTAAAGTTGGTGTTTGCCTTAAGATCGGGATAGGCCTCGGCTACGGCGAAGAGCTGGCGCAGCGCACCGGTCAGCACGTTGTCGGCTTCCATCTTGGCTTCGGGCGTGGTGGCCTTGACGGCGGTGTTACGCGCGCTGATCACGGCGGAGAGCGTCTCCTGCTCGTGCTTGGCGTAGCCCTTGACGGTCTCGACCAGGTTGGGGATCAGGTCGTTGCGACGCTGCAGCTGCGTATCGATGTTCTGCCAGGCGTTATCGATGCGGTTACGCTTGGTGACCATGTTGTTGTAGATGCCGGCGATGGCGCAGACAATCACAATGACAACAACGATGCCGATGATGACGGGAAGCATGATGTCTCCGTTTCGAATGGCCGCGGCGGCATGCGCCAGCTGCCGTTGGTATAACGCTACTAGTATACCCGCAACGTTTTGCCGTGCCGAACTTTCCGGTAAGCGTTATGTTTTCGGCGGGGTTGGCACCGGGGCAAAGCGCGCGAGGTACAGGTGTAAGATATGCGACAGATTGACGAGTGTTGTCTTTGCCCTGAGGATGGCGATACCAGTGGACCTTCGCATTAAGAAAACCTACCGCGCCCTGTTCGATGCCTTCACCGAGCTTCTCGAGGAGCATCGTTTTGAGGACCTGACGGTTGCCATGCTGTGCGACCGCGCCATGATTCGCCGCACGACGTTCTACAAGCACTTTCGCGACAAGAACGATTACTTTGCCTTTTATATCGATGAGCTTATGTCGGGCTTGCCGCAAAAACAGCCCGATGAGGCCGGCGCGGTATCTGCCGAGGACGTGCGCGCGCTTCGACACGCGATTTTGGACGATGCCATGGATTTGATTCTGACGCACGAGCGGCTCATGGATAACATTTTGGCAAGCAGCATGTCGGGCATGTTGACCAACGTTATTTGCGACCGCATTGCCCGCTCCATCCGCGAGCGTGTGATGAACGTGCTTGCCGAGGATGCCCTGGCCCCCGTGTCACTCGAGACGACGTCTGAGTTTGTCGCCGGCGGTATTATTCGACTTTTCACGATATGGTGGGAATCGGGCCACGATCTTGAGCGTCGACCTGAGATGGCCGACGTGGTCGATGCGCTGTTCGAGCGGACCATGACACCGGTGCATCACTAAAAGTGGCGGAGAGAGGGGGATTCGAACCCCCGGAACGCTCTCGCGCTCAACGGTTTTCAAGACCGCCGCATTCAACCGCTCTGCCATCTCTCCGTGAGTCGTAATGATAGCATCGTTTTGAATTTGCAACAGGGAAGGCGAACGATGACGATCACCGAAATCGACGAGAAGTTCATGCGCGAGGCGCTGGCGGAGGCTCGCGCCGCCGCTGCGGTGGGCGAGGTACCGATTGGTGCCGTGGTAGTGCGCGCGGGTGAGATTGTCGCGCGGGCGCACAATCGGCGCGAGCTCGACCAGGATCCTTCGGCTCATGCAGAGTTCGCGGCCCTGTGCGCTGCCGCTCGGTCGCTCGGTCGCTGGCGCCTTTCCGATTGCACGGTCTACGTGACGCTCGAGCCATGCTGCATGTGTGCGGGGCTTATGGTCAACGCGCGCGTGGGGCGCTGCGTGTATGGCGCGGCTGATGCCAAGGCGGGCGCGCTGGGTTCGCTGTATGACCTGAATGCCGATTCGCGCCTGAACCATCGGTTTAACGTACATGCCGGCGTGCTGGCGGATGAGTGTCGTGGGGTGTTGAGCGGCTATTTTAGTGGGCTGCGTGGCATCGATGGTGCTGGCTGCGGTTGTGGGGCCGATCTTGAGGCGCATGTCGCTCATGCCGAGGCGCTCGCGTGTGCCGAAGATACTGCCGTTGAGGCGGTCGATTTTGGACCCGCGTGCCGCCGGCCCCGCCGTGTGCTGTTGGCGATTGATTCCTTTAAGGGCAGCGTTTCGAGTGCGCAGGCGGAGGCGGCGGTTGCCGAAGGCGTGCGCCGTGTGTGGTCCGATGCCCAGGTGGCCGCGTTGCCGCTGGCGGATGGCGGTGAGGGGACGCTCGATGCCGTTGCCGCGTGCGGCGGTGAGATTGTGACCTGCGAGGTGGCAGGCCCCTTGGACGACCGCGTGGCTGCCCGGATGCTGGTTGATGTCGAGCGCGAGTCCGCGGTCATCGAGATGGCCGAGGCGGCCGGCATTGGGTACTCGCCTTGCGCGGAGTCGTCGGCGCTGGCTGCTACAACCTATGGCGTGGGCGAGCTCATACTTCGCGCGGTTCGCATGGGCGCAAAGACACTCTATATTGGTCTGGGCGGCAGTGCCACCAACGACGGTGGCGCCGGCATGCTGCAGGCGCTGGGCGCGCGCGTGGTCGATGATCGGGGCTGCGATGTCGCCCCCGGTCTTGCGGGCCTTGAACACGTGGCGAGTATCGATTTGGCGCCAGCGCTTCGGGCTCTGAACGGCGCGCGTGTCGTGGTGCTTTCCGATGTCGAGAACCCGCTCGTGGGGCGTCGAGGCGCACTGGCGGTGTTCGGCGGACAGAAGGGTCTGCCGGCGGGCGACATCGAGACGCTGCGCAGGTGCGACAGCTGGATGGTCGGCTACGGTCGCTTGCTCGACGCCGCGATTGCCGGAGCTCGAGCCCAGGGGTTGTTGCGCACACCTGAGGGCGCGCGGACATTTGGCTCGGTGCTCGGCGTGCCCGGCGCGGGCGCTGCCGGTGGCTTGGGCGCGGCGTTGCTGGCGCTCGGCGCGGAGCTACGCTCGGGTGTGGAGACGGTGCTCGATCTCGTGGGGTTTGACGAGCGTGTACGCGATGTCGACCTGGTCATAACGGGCGAGGGCGATATGGATGAGCAGTCCGCCGCCGGTAAGGCACCGGTGGGCGTGGCCCGCCGCGCGAAGCGATATGGCAAGCCGGTGGTCGCCGTCGTGGGCGGTCGTGCCGACAACCTGGATGCGGTGTACGAGCAGGGCATCGACTTGGTGCTTCCGATCTGCCGCAAGCCCATGGACCTGGAACAGGCACTCGATCCGCAAGAAGCCATAACCAACCTCATCTGTGCCGGCGAGGCAGCCGCTCGATCCTACGACCTTGGCCGTATCTAAAACCCATCCCCTCGAAAAGTCGCGGTGAAATACGGAGTGTTTTTGCCTTTAAGGTGCCAATTCAGTCCGTATTCCACCGCAACTTCGAGATTGGCCAATCGAGGCTGGCCGCCTTGTGCCTTGGGTCGGACCGTCAGCCATGAAATGCGGCAATCTACTACGTTTAACGGAACGCCCTCGACCATCCTGGAATTTGGGAAATTAAAACCGCAGGTAGAGAGCTTGCCGATTTTTGAAATAGCCGGCTATGGTTGACCTCTGTGACCAAAACGTAGTAGATAGCCCCTTTTCGTGGTACAGCAACAGATCAGTCTATTTAGGACGGGGCTTACTTGACTACTTTCGCCACCCTGATGCCCCTCCAGTCAAAAAGTAGTCAAAAAGCTCCGTCCCAAATTAGCTACCTTGCTCTGGTGGGCGGGAGCAGGTAAGATATACCGAGCGCCTAGCGCGTTCGATGGGTTCGGATGACGACATGTTTCGAATCTGGTCAGGTCCGGAAGGAAGCAGCCATAAGGAGCCTCTGTCGGGCATCCGAATCCATCGAGCGCACGGGCGTTTTTTGGTGCCGCGACATGGCGCGGCCGGCGGCGAGGTATTTGGTGTCTCGCTGGTCCTCGGCTTCGCCTGCGGGATCGCTCGACTACCAAACACCTCGCCGCCGGCCGGGCCCCGTCGTCCAAAAATCACCCGTAAAGGCGCGTTTATCTAATTTAAATCTATCCCTTGTGGAATGCGGCTTGTTGGTGTTGTCTGGGCATTGATGGCTATGTGGTTCAAGAGGCGGCGGTGCTGTTGCTTGAATTTCTGCAGTTAAAGAGGTCCGTTTCCCTGGGTTGGGGAAACGGACCTCTTTTTGTCTCTGGGTTTGTAGATTGGCGAAGGCGATATGCTCTGGCAGCTATTTTGAGTTCCTGATGCGGCGTGTGGCTGTGGCGGTTATTCCGAGTCCCATGGCGGCGACTGCTGCGAGTGCTATTGCGCTCGGTGCTGTGTCGCCCGTGTTCGCGAGCTTGCCGGCGGTCGTATTTGCTTGCTTGCCGCTGCTCGAGTTCGCCTGCTTGGTGGAGCTTGGTAGGGCGTCTTTGCCGGTTGCAGGTGAGGCAACGGGCGGTGTCGCCTCGGCGGGTTGCGTTGAGCCGGAGGGAGGCGTCGTCTCGGTCGGTTTCGTTATCTCGGGTGAGGTGGCCTTGTCTGCCGCGGCCTTTGCCTCTTCGTATGCCTTACAGGCGTCGTCATAGGCCGCTTGTGCCTTTTCCAAATCGCTAAGGAGCGCATCTCGCTTGGCTGTCTCTTCGTCGATATCGGTTTGACATTTTTCCGCATTGGCTTCGAACTTCGCGACGACACTTTCCTGGCTCTCGAGTCTGGTTCGGTATGTGTTAAGTACCGCTTGGCAAGAATATTCTTGACGTTCCGCTGTTGCTATCTCGTAGCGTAACTGATTAATAGTTTCTGCAGGCGCCCCGTCGTTGCACGCCTTGTCTAATTCTGTCTGAAGGTTACTTACCTGGTTGTGGGCCGCGTCGTATCTGGCTTGGGCTTCTTTGACCTGCGCTTGTAGGTAAAGAAGAGGTCCCCTTGAGTCGTCGGCTTCCTTCAGCATCCTGTCGCGGAGCGATTGCAAATCGGTAATCACATGCTCGATAGTCTCTAATATCTCAGGACCTGCGGCGTCTTTTGCGGCCTCGAGGGTTTTGAGCGCTTCCTGCATGGCTGCATACGCTCTTTCTTTTGCGGCGGCCGCATCTTCCGTCTGCAAGGCAACTGCGCCGGTGGGGGCGCTGGTTTCTGCCGCGATCGCCGTTGCGGGGGCGATTCCCGCGACAAGTGCCGCGGAAAGGGCGATGCCCACAGTTGCTCGTCTTGCTCTTCTTGCGAGAATGTCGTTCATCTCGGTACCTCATTTCAAGGGTCGGCGACTAACCTGGTAGCACTAATGCAAGTATACCAAGTGGTCGACCCGACACTGGCTGGGTGTGCGCGTATGCCCCTCTGAAAACTGAATCCCGTTAGAAATGAAGAGTTGTTTACGCTTCTTTTGGGTTCACCGTACTATCATGATTCGAATTGAGTGTGAATGATGATAGGGAGCGCCTATACATGATTGAGCTGCTCAGGCGTTTTGGTGGTAAGTTTCGCCGGTATATGGTGATCGGCCCAGCGTGCAAGCTGATCGAAGTGATCTTTGACCTGCTGACGCCGCTGGTGATTGCCCAGATGATCGATAAGGGCATCGGCGCACGCGATGTGAACGCTGTCGTCCACTACGGCATGGTGCTTGGCGCTATGGCCGTGATCGGCATCTCGTTTACGCTCGTCTGCCAAAAGATGGCGGCGCTGACATCGCAGGGCATGGGCACCGACATTCGCGGCGCGCTCTACAAGCACATCAACAAGCTGAGCTATGCCGAGCTCGACCGCTTTGGCACGCCGTCGCTCATCACGCGCATTACCAACGATGTCAACCAGGTGCAGCTCGCTGTGGCGCTGGGCGTGCGCATGCTCATCCGCTGGCCCTTCCTAGCGGTGGGCTCCATGGTCGCGGCCCTTGCCATCGACCTTAAGCTCGGCATGATCTTCTTGATCTGCACGCCCGCTATCGGCCTGGTGTTTTGGTTTGTCATGGCGCGCTGCATCCCGTACTACAAGCAGCTGCAGGCAAAACTCGACCGCATCGCGCTTATCTGCCGCGAGGGGCTTTCGGGCGCCCGCGTGGTTCGCGCCTTTGTACGCGAGGACCACGAGCGCGAGCGTTTTGCCCAAGCCGCCGACAATCAGGCCAATACTGCCATCGCGGTGGGCAAGCTCTCGTCAATCCTTAACCCCGTCACGTTTTTGGTGATGAACCTAGGCGTGTGCGCCATCCTGTGGGTGGGCGGCATCCAGGTCAACGTGGGTGAGCTTACGCAGGGCCAGGTCATGGCGTTTGTGAACTACATGACGCAGACCCTGACCTCCATCGTGTACGTCGCCAACCTGGTCGTGGTCTTTACCAAGGCGAGCGCCAGTGCGTCACGTATCAACGAGGTGCTCAACTGCGAGCCGAGCATCACCGACGAGGGCAATCAGTCGGTTGCGCTGCCCAAGCCGGGCAATGTCGCTCCAGTTCCTGCGCTGAGCTTGAGCCATGCGAGCTTCTCTTTTGGCGCCGGCGCGGCAAATGCCGTGAGCGATGTGACCCTGGAGCTGCCGGTGGGCAAAACGCTCGGCATTATCGGCGGCACGGGCAGCGGCAAGTCTACGCTCGTCTCGCTTATCCCGCGCCTGTACGATGCGAGCACCGGCAGCGTGAGCGTGATGGGCTCCGACGTGCGTGCCTGGCAGCTCGACCAGCTGCGCCATGTGGTCGCGACCGTTCCGCAGCGCGCGTCGCTGGTGAGCGGCACCATCCGCAGCAACCTGACCTGGCGCGATGAGGCTGCGACCGACGAGGAGCTCTGGGCGGCGCTCGATATGGCGCAGGCCAGCGAGTTCGTGCGCAACAAGCCGCAGGGGCTCGATGCCCCGGTCGAGGCGGGCGGCAAGAACTTCAGCGGTGGCCAGCGTCAGCGCCTGACCATCGCGCGCGCCCTGGTGGGCTCGCCTCAGATATTGATCATGGACGATTCTGCCTCGGCGCTCGACTTTAAGACCGACGCGGCGCTTCGCCATGCCATCCGCGAGCGCAGTGTGCGCGGTGCCGCCGAGGGCGGGCTGCCGCTCACGACCGTCATCGTGAGCCAACGTGTCTCGACTGTTCGCGATGCCGACATGATCTGCGTACTCGACCACGGCTCGGTTGCGGGCCTGGGCACGCATGACGAGCTGTACGCGACCTGCCAGCTCTACCGCGAGATTTGCCAGTCGCAGCTTCGCCGCGAGGAGCTCGAGGGCCAGCAGGGGAGCACGGCGCCCGCGTCCGCACCGATCGCCTCCGCATCCGTCTGCGCAAAGGAGGGCTGCTAAATGAATCCGTACACTTCTTCCGGTTCGGTCGCCACGATGACGGCCAACGTGTCCGGTAACGATAACCTCAACGACCTGGGCGACGGTCCGCGCCAGCCCGGCGACCCCGAGCGCTATCCCGTGGGTGCGGTGACCCGCCGCCTGCTGGGCTATGTTCGCCCGCACCGCGCCTCGTTTACGGCGTCGTTTGTGAGCGCCGCCATCTCGGTGATCTTGCAACTCTATACGCCCATCCTTATCGGCGAGGGCATCGACCTCATCGTCGCCACCGGGCAGGTGGACTTCGATGCGCTGCTGCCGCTCGTTACCAAGCTCGCGATTGTCGTGGTGGGCGCGGCGGCCTTCCAGTGGCTACAGGGCTATTGCGTCAACCGCCTGTCCTACGAGACGGTGCGCGACATGCGCGTGGAGGCGAGCGATAAGCTCAGCCGCATGCCGCTCAGCTTTATCGACAGCCATGCCCACGGCGACCTTATGAGCCGCGTGGTCAACGACGTCGATCAGGTGGGCGACGGCCTGCTGCAGGGTTTTACGCAGCTCTTTACCGGCGTCATCACCATCGTAGGCACGCTCGCGTTTATGCTCTCCATTAACCTGGCCATGACGCTCGTGGTGGTGCTCGTTACACCGCTCTCCATCTTTGCGGCCGGCGCCATCGCCAAGCTCTCCAACAAAAGCTTTACGGCCCAGCAGCGCATCCAGGGCCAGCTCGGTGGTCATATCGAGGAGTACGTAGGTGAGCAGAAGCTTGTCGACGCTTTTGCCTATGGCCCCAACGCCCAGCAGCGCTTCGATGCCCTCAATGCCGAGCTCTACACCGCGGGCGAGCGCGCGCAGTTTATGGGTTCGCTCTCCAACCCCGGCACGCGCTTTATCAATAACATCATCTATGCCGTGGTCGCTGTGATCGGCTGCGTGGGCGTGATCACGGGCGTGCCCGCGGCGCTCACGGTGGGAGGCGTGCAGGTTTTCCTGTCCTACGCCAACCAGTACACCAAGCCGTTCAACGAGGTCACCAACGTCATTACGCAGATCCAGACGGCGTATGCCTCGGCGCGCCGCATGTTTGCACTGCTCGACGCCCGCGAGCAGGAGCCCGATGCGTCAGATGCCGTGGAGCTTGCCGTCCCGCGTGGCGAGGTGACCTTTGAACACGTGGACTTTAGCTATGTGCCCGACCGCAAGTTGCTGCAGGATATCTGCATCGAGGCCAAGCCCGGCATGCGTTTTGCCCTGGTCGGCCCCACGGGCTGCGGTAAGACAACGCTCATCAATCTGCTGCTGCGTTTTTACGATATCGATGCCGGCCGCATCATGGTCGATGGCCGGTCTTCGCGTGACTACACGCGCGCAAGCCTGCGCCGTGCCTTTGGCATGGTGCTGCAGGATACGTGGCTGTTCGAGGGCACCGTGGCCGAAAACATCGCTTACGGTTGTCCCGATGCTACGCGTGAGCAGATTGTCGAGGCCGCCAAGCGCGCTCATGCGCATAAGTTTATCGTGCAGCTGCCAGGCGGCTACGATACGGTGATCGGCGAGGACGGCGGCACGTTTAGCCAGGGCCAAAAGCAGCTGCTGTGCATCGCGCGCGTTATGCTCACCGATCCGGCTATCTTGCTGCTGGACGAGGCGACTTCGAGTATCGATACGCGCACCGAGCTGCAGGTGCAGGCTGCATTCGACGAGCTTATGGCCGGCCGCACAAGCTTTGTGGTGGCGCACCGCCTGTCGACGATCCGCAACGCCGATTGCATTCTGGTCATGCGCGACGGCCAGATTATCGAGCGCGGCACGCACGATGAACTGCTCGCGGCAGGCGGCTTTTACGCCGAGCTTTACCGCAGCCAGTTCGCCCAGTAAGCATGGTCGTGGGGCAAATTAATCAATCGACAGACGGTGGTTTACATCTGTCACGTTAGTACTAAGATATTCATCTAATAAATTGCATTAGTGGCTTTAGTTTTGGGGGATACGAGGCAACGTGACTATGACGTGCTCTTTGGTGGTTAACAGCAAGAGCGGTAATACCAGGATGGTTTCGGGTGCGATCAAGCGCGCGCTGCAGGCTGCGGGCGTTGAGTTTGTCCATGCCGCGGCGTTGAGCGACGATGCGGATGCAGATCAGGTTGCGCTCGAGGCGCAGGGCGCCTGCGCGGCCGACACGGTGCTCGTCGGTTTTTGGTGCGACAAGGGCGCGTGCACGCCTTCGGTTGCCGCGCTGCTCTCCGCTCTGCACGGCAAGCGCGTCTTCCTGTTTGGCACCTGCGGCTTTGGGGCCAGCGAGGAGTATTTTAGGCAGATTATCGATCGCGTGACCTCCAATTTGGCCAATGATGCCGAGCTTGTAGGCTGGGCGATGTGCCAGGGCAAGATGGGTCCCGCGGTCAAGCAGCGCTACGAGGCCATGCTCGAGCAAGATCCCGATAACGCCCGCGCTAAGTTGCTGCTCGATAACTGGGTCGCCGCAAAGGATCACCCCACCAAGGAAGATCTGGACAACATGGCTGCAGCCGCCAAAAAGGCCGTTCTGGGCGAGTAGCTCGCTGCTCGCGGTCCTTCGTGCAAAACAATACAAATGTGAAAGCCTCGAAACTCTCGAGGCTTTTTTCTTGCCACTTGTGGGCGCAACCGTGGCAAGCGTTTGTGGTGACATTTTCCATCACCCCGATGACGAGACCGTTCTGGACAACACGCTCGCATGCGTTCGCTGGATGTATTCAGAGTGGGACGGGCTTTCCGGATGGACACGGTTTCCAGAAGGTATGGGCTAAGAGCTACGCGGGGTAGCCGTAGAGGCATGAATAAGGGGGTTGAAAATAAACGATACTAAATGCAGTATATATTTAATGTGGGGGGGGGTACGATATCTGAGCCGTACAAAATATCAGACCCTCTATTGAAAAGTTGTGTAGGGGTTAGCCGCAGTTGTTGGATAAAGCAGACAAGTGTGGGGACAAATAACCACTTACGGCAAAAATAGTAGCATTTGGCGGAAAGACGTTGATAAAAACGCGGAAGCAGCTACGGTGATTGTTAGAAATAGATTTCAGATTGGCTTTTTCGAACTCATCTATTAAACGTCTTAGAAAAGTGGCTAATCCTTGATGGGATCGAATATAGCCTCGATGGGGATGAAATAATCACGTTGGCAACGCGCGGATTCAGACGATTTATTTCACTTCTTAGTGGCATGGCGCTTGCGCTTGTCATAGCCCTTGCCGTTGTTTCTTTTGCTCCCCGCGCATTTGGTTACATGCCCTTTGCCGTGCTCTCGGGATCTATGGAACCCGAGCTTCCCGTCGGCTCGGTAGTGTCGAGAAAGTTGGTGTAGCGCCCGATCCGAACCGAGTCGGCCCGGCGTCCTGGAACCTGGAACACGGTT